>CAXSDH010000057.1:0-23387 GCA_964235765.1 uncultured Acetobacteraceae bacterium | reverse complement strand
TGTCGCCCATGATCATCATGGTGGCGTGGCGCTGCGACCAGCACTCGCCGATGTTCGGGCAGGCAGCCTCTTCGCAAACGGTGACCAGCCGGTTCTCGCGCATGAGCGCGCGGGTTTCGTGATAGATCGGGTGGTTGGGCGCACGGACGCGGATCCAGTCCGGCTTGCGCTGAATGGGGTTGTCCGGACGGTGCGCCTTTTCCGGATGGCGCGGCGCCAGCCGGTGGTCGATCAGAACGCGGGTTGCCATGGGTTAGAAGTGGACGGCCTGGGGGATTCCGTCAACCGCTCAAAGGGTGGGCTAGAAGTGGATGGCCCGGCCGTAGGCGCCCAGCACCGCCTCGTGCATCGTCTCCGACACGGTCGGATGCGGGAACACCGTGTTCATCAGCTCCTTCTCGGTGGTCTCGAGCGTGCGGGCGATGGTGTAGCCCTGGATCATCTCCGTCACCTCGGCGCCGATCATGTGGGCGCCCAGCAATTCGCCGGTCTGGGCGTCGAACACGGTTTTGACCATGCCCTCCGGCTCGCCCATGGCGATAGCCTTGCCGTTGCCGATGAACGGAAAACGGCCGACCTTCACGTCGTGCCCGGCCGCCTTCGCGCGTGCCTCCGTCATGCCCACCGAGGCGATCTGCGGGCGGCTGTAGGTGCAGCCGGGAATGTTGCCGATATTCAGCGGATGGACGTCGTTCTGCCGGGCGATGGCTTCGACGCAGACAACGCCCTCATGGCTTGCCTTGTGGGCCAGCCAGGGCGCGCCGGTGACATCGCCGATGGCGTACACGCCGGGCTCGCCGGTCCGGCAGTATTCGTCGATGACGATGTGGGTGCGATCGACCTTTACCCCGGTGCCTTCGAGGCCCAGGTCCTCCACGTTGCCGACGATGCCGACCGCGGAGATCACCCGGTCCACCAGCATCTCCTCGGTCTTGCCGCCGGCTTCGATCGTGGCCGTGACGCTGTCGGCGCCCTTGCGGACCGAAGTGACCTTGGCGGCCGTCAGGATCTTGATGCCCTGCTTCTCGAACGCCTTCCGGGCGAAGGCGCTGATCTCCTCGTCCTCGACCGGCAGGATGCGGTCCAGCACCTCCACCACCGTCACCTCGGCGCCCATGTTGCGGTAGAAGCTCGCGAACTCGATGCCGATGGCGCCGGAGCCGATGACCAGCAGGGATTTCGGCATGCTCGGCGGCACCATCGCCTCGCGGTAGGTCCAGATCAGCTTGCCGTCGCCTTCGAGGCCGGGCAGTTGGCGGGCGCGGGCGCCGCTCGCCAGGATGACGTGGGGCGCGCTCAGGGTCGCGACGGCCTTGCCGTCCTTGGTGACGGCGACGGTGTGCTTGCCGGCCAGCTTGCCCCCGCCGTCGAACACGGAGACCTTGTTCTTCTTGAGCAGGTGGCCGACGCCCGAAGCAAGCTGCTTGGCGATGCCGCGGGAGCGCTTCACCACCTTGGCCAGGTCGAACCGCACGTTCTCGGCGGCGAAGCCGAACTCATCGAGGTGATGCAGCAGGTGGTTGATCTCGGACGAGCGCAGCAGCGCCTTGGTGGGGATGCAACCCCAATTGAGGCAGATGCCGCCCAGGTGCTCGCGCTCGACGACGGCGGCCTTCATGCCGAGCTGCGCGGCGCGTATGGCGGCGACATAGCCCCCGGGGCCGCCACCGACGACGATCAGGTCGAACTTGGTTTCCATGGCCGCCTCTCGTTACAGCATCAGGCTCAGCGGGTCTTCCATCACGGCCTTGAACACCGCCATCCACTCGGCCCCCAGCGCGCCGTCGGCCACCCGGTGGTCCACGCTGAGCGTGCAGGTCATCACCGTGGCGATGGCCAGGGCGCCGTCCTTCACGACGGGCCGAGGCTCGCCGGCGCCGACGGCCAGGATCGCGGCCTGCGGCGGGTTGATGATGGCGGTGAACTGCTTGGTGCCGAACATGCCCAGGTTGGAGATCGAGAAGGTGCCGCCCTGGAACTCGTCGGGCTTCAGCTTGCCGGACTTGGCGCGGGCGCCGAGGTCTTTCATCTCCGCGCTGATGGTGGCCAGGCCCTTGCGGTCGGCATGGCGGATGATGGGGGTGATCAGCCCATCCGGCATCGAAACCGCCACGCTGATGTCCACGTCGTCGTACAACACCATGGCATCTTCGGTGTAGCTGGCGTTCAGCTTCGGCACCCGGCGGAGCGTGGCGGCGGCGGCCTTGATGACCAGGTCGTTGACCGACAGCTTGAATGCGCCGGGCCCTTCCTTCGGCGCGCGGCCGTTGAGGTCGGACCGCAACTTGAGCAGCGTGTCGATCTCGATGTCGAGGGTGACGTAGAAGTTGGGGATGAGCTGATGGCTCTCCAGCAAGCGGCGGGAGATCACCTTCCGCATGGTGGAGTTCGGCGCCAAGGTGTGCGGCGCGGTGATGGCGGGGGGCTTGGCGGCGGGCGGCGGCGTGGCGGCCGGGCTGGCAGCGGGCGCCTGGACCTCTCGCGCCCCAGCCTGCGGCTCCATGCGATCGGCCTTGGCTGGCGCACCCTCGGCGGCCTGGATGTCGGCGCGGATGATGCGGCCGTTGGGTCCGCTGCCTTTCAGGGCCGCGAGGTCGATGCCGGCCTGCTTGGCCATTCGCCGGGCCAGCGGCGAGGCGAAGATGCGGGACTGATCGTGCCCGTTCGCGGCCGGCTGGGGCGCAGGCGCGGGGTTCGGCGCCTCGGCCTTTGCCTCCGGCGCGGCTGGAGGGACTGGCGGGGCTACCGCCTGGGCGCCCGGCGCCTGCGCCGGCGGCGCCGAGGCGCTCTCGCCTTCCGCCACCAGCACGGCGATCGGCGCATTCACCTTCACGCCCACGGTCCCGTCCGGCACGAGGATCTTGCCCAGCACGCCCTCGTCCACCGCCTCCACTTCCATGGTGGCCTTGTCGGTCTCGATCTCGGCGATGACGTCGCCGGCTTTGACGGCCTCGCCTTCCTTCTTGAGCCAGCGGGCGAGCGTGCCCTCGGTCATGGTCGGCGAGAGCGCGGGCATCAGGATGTTGGTTGCCATGCTGCGGACCCCCTAGACGATCTTCTTCACGGCATCGACGACCCAGGCTGGCTGAGGCAGCGCGAGCTTCTCGAGATTGGCGGCATAGGGCAGCGGCACGTCCAACCCGGCCACCCGCACCGGAGGCGCGTCCAGCCAGTCGAAGCAGTGCTCCATCATCTGCATGGAAATCTCGGCGCCGATGCCGGCGAAGGGCCAGCCCTCCTCGACCGTCACCAGCCGGCTGGTTTTCTTGACGCTTTCCACCACCGTGGCCGTGTCCATCGGGCGCAGGCTGCGCAGGTTGATCACCTCCGCCTCGATCCCCTGCCCGGCCAAGGTCTCGGCCGCCTTCAGCGCCACGCCGACCATGACGCTGTACGCCACGATGGTCACGTGCGTCCCCGCCCGCTCGATCTTCGCCTTGC
Source organism: uncultured Acetobacteraceae bacterium (assembly GCA_964235765.1). Lineage (GTDB taxonomy): Bacteria > Pseudomonadota > Alphaproteobacteria > Acetobacterales > Acetobacteraceae > JAVVHH01. The sequence continues at coordinate 19,946 of CAXSDH010000057.1, read as the reverse complement.
CGATCGGCAGCACGAAATCTTCCGCGACCGGGCATTCGAAGGTCTGGCCGTAGAGGATCTCGTTTTCCAGCACGATGACCGGGTTGGGGTCGCGGATGGCGGCGCGCAGCAGGCCCTTGGCATCGGCCGAGGACCATGGCGCCACCACTTTCAGGCCGGGGCAATGCGCGTACCAGCTCGCATAGTCCTGGCTATGCTGCGCGCCCACGCGGGAGGCGGCGCCGTTGGGGCCGCGGAACACGATGGGGCAGCCCATCTGGCCGCCCGACATGTACAGCGTCTTGGACGCGGAGTTGATGATCTGGTCGATCGCCTGCATGGCGAAGTTGAAGGTCATGAACTCGACGATCGGCCGCAGCCCGTCCATCGCCGCGCCCACCGCCATGCCGGTGAAGCCGTGCTCGGTGATGGGCGTGTCGATGATGCGCCTGGGGCCAAACTCGTCGAGCAGGCCCTGGCTGATTTTGTAGGCGCCCTGATATTGCGCGACCTCTTCGCCGATCAGGAACACGCGGTCGTCCGCGCGCAACTCGGCCGCCATGGCGTCGCGGAGCGCTTCGCGGACCGTCGTCGGCCGGGTCGGGCCCCAGTCTTTTTCCGGGGCGGCCGCGGCGAGCGGCTGGCTGGCCGGGGCGGGGGCGCTTTGCACGGGGGCGCCGGGCAGCGCCTCGGCCTTGGGCGTGGCGGTGGCGGCGGCGGCGGCGGCGGAGGGGGCCGCCGCCGATGCGCCGGAACCCTCCCCGGCCAGCTCGGCGATGGGCGTGTTCACGGCCACGCCGTCCGTGCCTTCCTCGACCAGGATGCGGGCGAGCCTGCCCTCATCGACGGCCTCCACCTCCATGGTGGCCTTGTCGGTCTCGATCTCGGCGATCACGTCGCCGGCGCGGATGTCCTCGCCGACTTTCTTCAGCCAGCGGGCCAGCTTGCCCTCGGTCATGGTCGGCGACAGCGCCGGCATCAGGATCTGCGTGGACACGGCTCAGCCCTCCAACAGGATGTCGGTCCATAGCTCGGCGGGGTCTGGTTCCGGGCTGGTCTGGGCGAAGTCTGCCGCATCCTGGACCCTGGCCTTTACCTCGTCGTCGATGCGCTTGAACTCGGCCTCGCCGATGCCCAACGCTTCCAGCATGTGCCGGGCCGCCTCGATGCAATCGCGTTCCGTGCGCATTTTCTGCACCTCCTCGCGGGTGCGATACTTGGCCGGGTCGGACATGGAGTGGCCGCGGTAGCGGTAGGTTTTCACCTCCAGCAGGTACGGTCCCTGCCCGGCGCGGCAATGCGCCACGGCCTGGTCGGCCGCCCCCTTGACGGCGGTCACGTCCATGCCGTCCACCTGCAAACCCGGGATGCCCCAGGGCGAGGCGTTGCGCGACAGGTCGCGCGAGGCGGACGCGCGCTCGACGCTGGTTCCCATGCCGTACTTGTTGTTCTCGATGACATAGATGCAGGGCAGCTTCATCAGCGCGGCGAGGTTGAAGCTCTCGAACACCTGGCCCTGGTTGCTCGCGCCCTCGCCGAAATAGGTCGCGCAGACCCGGTCGTTGCCGCGGTACCAGTTCGCCATCGCCAGGCCGGTGCCGAGGCTGACCTGGGCGCCGACGATGCCGTGGCCGCCGAAGAACCGCCGCTCCTTGCTGAACATGTGCATGGAGCCGCCCTTGCCGCGCGAGTAGCCGCCGCTGCGCCCGGTCAGCTCCGCCATCACCCCGCGCGGCTCCATGCCGGTCGCCAGCATATGGCCGTGGTCGCGATAGGAGGTGATGACCTGGTCACCCTCGCCCAGCGCGGACTGGATGCCGACCACGACGGCTTCCTGGCCGATATACAGGTGGCAGAAGCCGCCGATCAGGCCCATGCCGTAAAGCTGGCCCGCCTTCTCCTCGAAGCGGCGGATCAGCAGCATGTCGCGATACGCCTTCATGAGCTGCTGCTCGGTCATCGCGCTATCGCGAACCTTGCCGCGCTTGCGTGTGTCGGCTGCCTGAGCCATGCGGTCTGCCTCCGGTGTCTGCTCGACACCTAGCCTTGCCAGGCCGCGACGACAAGGCCACCGGCCAAAAAGCGTTATTGTGCAATGCGGTATCGCGCGTAACCGACTTCCGGTTAACCCGTGCTAGAACAGCTTTTTGCCAGCCCCGTAGGGGATGACGATATCCGCCGGGTCCGCCACGTTCAGCATGGAGCGGGCGCGCTCATCGAGCGTGTCGGGGTCAAGGCGCTGCGAGCGCAGCCCGGCCACCCGGCGATCCCAGGCCTCGCGGTCCTGCGCCGTGCGCAGAAGCTCGGCTTGCACGGATTTCAACTGTTCCTGGCGCAGCGCGTAGGCCTGAAGCCCACGCTCACCCTGGGTGGCGTTCCATCCGAAGTAGCCGACCAGGGCGAGGAACAGCGTCGGCGCGATCATCGCCCGCAGGCCGCGTTGCAAAGTCCGACCCCAGCCCATGCCGCGCTCCACCGCCCCTAGGCCGTCACGCTACACGAGCATAGGGCGGTATGCACCTGTTATCGGCGCAGGATCGTGCGCCCGGCGTAGCGCGCCGCCGGACCAAGCTCGGCTTCGATGCGGATCAACTGGTTGTATTTGGCCGTGCGGTCGCTGCGGGCGAGGCTGCCGGTCTTGATCTGGCCGCAATTCGAGGCGACGGCGAGGTCGGCGATCGTGTAATCCTCTGTCTCGCCGGAACGGTGGCTCATGACCGTGCTGAAGCCGGCGCGCTGCGCCAACTCGATCGCTTCGAGCGACTCCGAGAGAGTGCCGATCTGGTTGACCTTGACCAGGATCGAGTTGGCCGTCCCCGTCTCGATGCCGCGGCGCAGGCGTTCGGTGTTGGTTACGAACAGGTCGTCGCCCACCAATTGGATGCGCGGCCCCAGCACCTCGGTCATGTGCTTCCAGCCGTCCCAATCGTCCTCGGCGCAGCCGTCCTCGATGGAGACGATAGGGAAGCGGTCGCAGAGGGCGGCGAGGTAGGCCACCATGCCGGCGGCGTCGAAGCGTTTGTTCTCGCCTTCCATGTTGTATTCGCCGTTCTGGAAGAACTCGGTGCTGGCGCAATCCATGGCGAAGGTGACGTCCTCGCCGGGCCGGTAGCCGGCCTGTTCGCAGGCGCGGGCGATGAACGACAGGGCTTCCTCGGCGGAGTTGAGGTTGGGCGCGAAGCCGCCCTCGTCGCCGACGTTTGTGTTGTGCCCGGCGTCGTGCAGTTGCTTCTTCAATGCCTGGAAGATCTCGGAACCCATGCGGACCGCTTCGGCGAAGGTGGCGGCGCCGACGGGCTGCACCATGAACTCCTGCACGTCTATCGGGTTGTCGGCGTGCTTGCCGCCGTTGACGATGTTCATCATGGGCACCGGCAAGGTGCGGGCGAATACGCCGCCGACATGGCGGTAGAGCGGCACGCCGAGGTCGATGGCGGCGGCCTTGGCGACGGCGAGCGACACGGCGAGGATGGCGTTGGCGCCCAGGCGCGACTTGTTGGGGGTGCCGTCGAGGTCGATCATGATGTCGTCGAGCTTGAGCTGCTCGCGTGGGTCCATGCCGCCGATGGCGTCGAAGATCTCGCCCTCGATGTTGGCGCAGGCCTGGCGCACGCCCTTGCCGCCGTAGCGCGCCTTGTCGCCGTCCCGCAGCTCGACCGCCTCATGCGCGCCCGTGCTGGCCCCCGAAGGCACGGCAGCCCGGCCGATGGCGCCGCTGTCGAGCACGACGTCCGCCTCGACGGTCGGGTTGCCCCGGCTGTCGAGGATTTCGCGGGCGACGATGTCGGCGATGGCGCTCATGGAAGACCCGTGCGGTTATGGCGCGGGGTGGGTAACATCATGGGCTCAGAACGGAAAGGCCGCCTGCAGCTTCATCATCTGATCAAGTGCGTGGAGGCGGGCGATCAGGCTCGGCATGGCCCGCAGCGCGATCATGTTCGGCCCGTCGCTGGGGGCGGCGTCCGGGTCGGCGTGGGTCTCGATGAACAGGGCGGCAACCCCCACGGCCAGGGCGGCGCGGGCCAAGGCGGGGGCGAACTCGCGCTGGCCGCCGGAGGAGCCGCCGTGGCCGCCGGGCTGCTGGACGGAGTGGGTGACGTCGAACACCACCGGGTAGCCGGTGCGGGCCATGATCGGCAGCGCGCGGAAGTCGGACACCAGCGTGTTGTAGCCGAAGCTGGCGCCGCGCTCGGTGAGCAGGATGCTTTCATTCCCGGTGGCGGCGATTTTGGCGGCCACGTGCGCCATGTCCCACGGCGCGAGGAACTGGCCCTTCTTCACGTTGACCGTGCGCCCGGTTTCGCCGGCGGCCACCAGCAGGTCGGTTTGGCGGCATAGGAAGGCAGGGATCTGCAGCACGTCCACGGCCTCGGCGGCGGGCTCGCACTGCTCGGGCGCATGCACGTCGGTCAGCACGGGGATCAGGAAGCGCTCGCGCACGGCGGCCAGGATCGCCAGCCCAGCGGCCATCCCGACGCCCCGTGCGGCGCCGCCGCTGGTGCGGTTCGCCTTGTCGAAGCTGCTTTTGTAGATCAGCCCGACGCCGGCCTGCTGCGCCATGTCGCGCAGCGCTTCGGCCATCTCGAAGGCGTGCTGCTCCGATTCGATCTGGCAGGGCCCGGCGATCAGCACGAAGGGGCGGTCGTTGCCGATCTCGAGGTCGCGGACACGCACGATCTTGGCTTCAGACAAGGCGGGCCTGCTTCACGGTTGCCTCGATGAACCCAGCGAACAGCGGGTGCGGATCGAGCGGTTTCGATTTCAGCTCAGGGTGGTACTGCACGCCGATGAACCAAGGATGGCCCGGCAGCTCGATCGTCTCCGGCAGCACGCCGTCGGGCGACATGCCCGCGAACCGCATGCCGGTCGCCTCCAGCTTGGGGCGGAAGTTCACGTTCACCTCGTAGCGGTGGCGGTGGCGTTCCTGGATGCTGGTCGCCTGGTAAAGGGCGCTGATGAGCGAGTCGCCGGCCAGCACCGCCGGGTAGGCGCCCAGACGCATCGTGCCGCCGAGGTCGCCGCCCTCGGCCCGGCGCTCCACGTCGTTGCCGCGCGACCACTCGGTCAGCAGGCCGACGACCGCGGTCGTGCAAGGGCCGAACTCGCTGCTGGAGGCATCCGGCAGGCCCGCCATGTTGCGGGCGCATTCGATGACCGCCATTTGCATGCCGAAGCAGATGCCGAAGAACGGCACGCGGCGCTCGCGGGCGAAGCGGACGGCGGCGATCATGCCGGGGGTGCCGCGCTCGCCGAAGCCGCCGGGCACCAGGATGCCGTGCACGCCTTCGAGGCGGGAAACCGCGTCGGGCGTCTCGAACACCTGGCTGTCCACCCAATCCAGCCGCACGCGCACGCGGTTGGCGACTCCGCCATGGGTGAGGGCTTCGGCCAGGCTTTTGTAGCTGTCAAGCAGGCTGGTGTACTTGCCAACCACGGCGATCCGCACCTCCCCCTCGGGGGCGCGCACGATATCGACGATGCGCTGCCAGGGGGAGAGGTCGGGCGTCGTCTCGAACGGCAGGCCGAAGTGCCGCAACACTTCGCGGTCCATGCCCTCCTCGTGGTAGCTGATCGGCACGGCGTAGATGGTGTCCACGTCGAGGGCGGCGATCACGGCCTGCTGGCGCACGTTGCAGAAGTTGGCGATCTTGCGCCGTTCGCCGTCCGGGATTTGCCGGTCGCAGCGGCAGAGCAGCATGTGCGGCTGGATGCCGGCGTTCTGCAGCTCCTTCACCGAGTGCTGGGTGGGCTTGGTTTTCAGCTCGCCGGCGCTGGGGATGTAGGGCACGAGGGTGAGGTGCACGAACATCGTGTGCGCCGGGCCAAGCTCGTTGCCGAGCTGGCGGATGGCCTCCAGGAACGGCAGGCTCTCGATGTCGCCGACGGTGCCGCCGATCTCGATGAGCGCGAAATCGACCGCCTCGGTGCCGCTGGTGATGGCCTCCTTCAAGGCGTCCGTGATGTGCGGGATCACCTGGACGGTGGCGCCGAGGTAATCCCCGCGGCGCTCGCGGGCGATCACCTCGGAGTAGATGCGGCCGGTGGTGGCGTTGTCCGTCTGGTGCGCGTGCACGCCGGTGAAGCGCTCGTAGTGGCCGAGGTCGAGGTCGGTCTCCGCGCCGTCGTCGGTGACGAACACTTCGCCGTGCTGGGTGGGGCTCATCGTCCCGGGATCGACGTTCAAGTAGGGGTCGAGCTTGCGCAGGCGGACCGAGTAGCCGCGGGCTTGCAGCAGCGTGCCGAGGGCCGCCGAGGCAACGCCCTTGCCCAAGGAGGAAACCACGCCGCCGGTGATGAATACGAACCGCGTCATGGGCAGCCCTGATACATCAAGGGGCGGCCCGGCGGATACACCCTCGCACGCAGGTCAGTTGGTCGGCACGGCGGGTCCACGCGGGGCCGGGGTGGTTTCGCCGGCCGGCGCGCTGGCGGGCGGCGGGCTGTCGAGCAAGGAGCGGCCGCCGCCGACGGTGCCGCGGTTCAGCAGCGCGAGGGTGAGCGAGAGGGCGAAGAAGACCGTGCCCAGGATGGCGGTGGTGCGGGTGAGCAGGTTGGTGGTGCCGCGCCCCGACATGAAGCCGCCCATGCCCTGGGACGTGCCGATGCCGAGGCCGCCGCCTTCGCTGCGCTGGATGAGCACGACGCCGATCAGGGCAAGGGTGACGAACAAATGGATGATGAGCAGGACGGTGGTCATGGGCGCGGGTTCTAGCCCCCGGCCGCCGGCTTGGAAAGCGCGGCGCGCGCGATGGCCAGGAAGTCCGCGGCCACGAGGCTTGCGCCGCCAACCAGCGCGCCGCCCACTTCAGGGAGCGCCAGCAAGGCTGCCGCGCCGGCCGGCTTGACCGAGCCGCCATAGAGGATACGCACGCCGGCCCCGGCCCCGCCCAAGGTCGAGATCAGCTGGCCGCGGATACAGCGGTGCATGGCGACCACGTCGGCCTCCGATGCGGTGCGTCCCGTGCCGATGGCCCAGACCGGCTCGTAGGCGACCACGCCGGGGAAGCCCGGCGGCACGCTGCCGTCCACCTGGGCGGCCACCACCGGCTCGGCATTGCCGGAAAGCCGCTGCTGCTCCGTCTCGCCGACGCAGATGATCGGCGTGAGGCCGGCTTGCATGGCGGCGAGCGCCTTCTGCTGCACCAGGGCGTTCGACTCGCCGTAGCCTAGCCGCCGCTCGGAGTGGCCGACGATCACCCAACTGGCGCCGGCATCGCGCAGCATGGGTGCGGACACGTCTCCGGTTCGGGCGCCGGCGGGTTCGGGGCGGCAGTCCTGCCCGCCGGCGGCGACCGGGCTGCCCTGCAATGCCGTGGCCACGATGGCCAGCACGGTGGCGGGCGGACAGACCAGGAGGTCGCAGGCCAGGCCATGGGCCGGGTCGTGGGCGCCGGCGCGAAGCGCTGCGGCCAGCGCCGCCGCCTCGGCCCGCAAGCCGTTCATCTTCCAGTTTCCGGCGATCAGCTGGCGCATTCGTCGTTCCTCTCCGCCGTCCCGTATAGCCCTACTCCGGCCCCATCTGGCAAATCCCGCCGCCCCTCCTTATGGTGCGCCGCCGCACCCGCAGCTTATGGTGCGCCGCCGCACCCGCAACCCTGGAAACCCGCCGCATGCTCGCCTTGTTCCGCCGCTTCCTCAGCACCTGGGCCGCCAAGGCCTTCTTCATCGTGCTGATCGCGTCCTTCGCGCTCTGGGGCGTGGCCGACGTCGCCCGCAACCTGGGGCAGGACAGCGCGCTGGCCACCATCGGCGACCGCAAGATCGAGGTGCCGGAGTTCCAGGAGGCGTTCCGCCGGCAATTGGCGCAGGTCAGCCGCATGCTGGGCGGCCGCACCGAGCCCACGCCGGCCATCCGCAAGGCCGTCGCCGAGCAGGTGCTGGACCGCATGGTGGTGCAGAGCAGCATCGCCGCCGAGGTTCGCCGCATGGGCCTCGCCGTGCCCGACGAGGCGCTGCGCCGGGCCGTGTTCGACATCCCCGCCTTTCGCGGCCCCTCCGGCAGCTTCGACCGCAACGCCTTCGATGCGGTTCTGCGGGCCAACAACCTCACCGAGCCGCGCTTCCTCGAGCTGATGCGCGCCGATCTGGGGCAGCGCCAGTTGATGGAGGCCGTGCAGGTGGGCGTGACGCCGCCGGAGGTGCTGGTGAGCCAGGTGTTCGCCTTCCAGCGCGAAACCCGGGTGGCCGAAATGGTGGAGCTGCCGTTCACCGCCGCCCCCGACCCGCCCGCGCCCAGCGAGGACGACCTGAAACGCGCCTACGAGAACAACCCGGCCGCCTACAGCGCCCCGGAGTTCCGGCGGATCAAGGCCGTGATCCTCTCCCCCGAGACCGTGGCGCGCGACATCGACATCTCGGACGACGAACTGCGCGGCTACTACAACCAGCACAAGGCCGAATACGTCTCGCCGGAGAAGCGGTCCGTCGAAGTGCTCGCGGCCGGCGACGAGGCGGTGGCGGGCAAGCTGGCCGCGTCCTGGGTCGCGGGCGCCGACTGGGCCGCCATGCAGAAGGCGGCCGCTGACGCCGGGGCCTCGTCGGTTACGCTCGACGACGCGACGCGGCCGGAGTTTCCCTCGCCCGAGCTGGCCGAAGCGGTGTTCAAGGCGCCGCCGGAGACGGTGACGGGTCCGCTCAAATCGGCCTTCGGTTGGCAGGTGCTGCGCGTCACCAAGGTGTCCCCCGGGACCGAGCGCACGCTGGAGCAGGTCGCCGGCGAGGTCCGGCTCAAGGCGGCGCGCGACCGGGCGACGGACCTGGTCTATGCGCGCGCCAACAAGCTGGAGGACGCACTCTCGGCCAGCACCAGCCTCGAGGACCTGCCGGGCGACCTGGGGCTTGCGGCCGTTTCCGGCACGCTCGACGCGCGGGGCAACACCGCCGAGGGCGAACCCGCGCCGCTCCCAGGGTCGCCTTCGCTGCGGCAGGCACTGGTCACGGCGGCGTTCGCGCTCAACAAGGGCGACCCGGCGCGGCTGACCGAGGGGCCGGACCAGTCCTACTTCGCGGTCGCCGTCGAGGACACCGCGGCGCCGGCGCTGAAGCCCTTCGCCGAGGTGGAGGGGCGCGTGCGGGAAGACGTTCTGCGGGACGCGCGACGCCGCGCGCAGGAGGAGGCCGCGGCCAAGCTGCTGGCGGCGGTCAAGGCCGGCGGGTCGCTCGACGACGCGGCGACGGTGGCCGGCCTGCGGCTGCAGCGTACGCCGCCGGTGAGCCGCAGCAGCCCGACCGAGGGCGTGCCTCTCCAGTTGGTGGGGCCGCTCTTCGCCCTCAAGAAGGGCGATGCGACGATGGTCGAGACGCCGGAGGGCTTTCTGGTGGCGGCGCTTGCGGAGGTGATCGTGCCCGATGCCGCCGCCGACCCGGCCGGCGCCGCGCAGATGCGGACGGCGCTGACCCAGGCGCTTTCGCAGGATGTCGAGATCACCTACGCCTCGGCGCTGCGCAACCGGTTGCAGCCCCGGGTGAACCGGACCCTGTTGGACAGTCTGACCCAATGAACGCCATCGCCTCGCCCAGCCAGGCGGCGTTCCGTGCGGCCTACGAGGCGGGGCGCGGCACCCTGGTGTGGTCCACGGGCGTGGCGGACCTCGAGACGCCGGTTGCGGCCTACATGAAGCTCGCCGCCGGGCGCAGCCACGCCTTCCTGCTGGAAAGCATCGAGGGTGGGTCGGCGCGCAGCCGGTACTCCATCATCGGCATGGCGCCGGACCTGGTGTGGCGCTGCCGGGCGGGGGCGGCCGAGCTGAACCGCCATGCGCGGTCCGCGCCGCACGCCTTCGTGCCGGAGGCGAGCCCGCCGCTGGAGAGCCTGCGCGCGCTGATCGCCGAGAGCCGGATGGACCTGCCGGAGCACCTGCCGCCCATGCTCGGCGGGCTGGTGGGCTATCTCGGCTACGACATGGCGCGGCTGATGGAGCGGCTGCCGGAGAAGAACACCGACGCGCTTGGCGTGCCGGAGGCGATCCTGCTGCGCCCCAGCCTGTTCGCCGTGTTCGACAACGTGCGGGACGAGCTGACCCTGGCCGCCCCGATCTATCCGCAGCCGGGCGTGACGGCCGCCGCCGCATGGGAAGCCGCGCAGTCCGCACTGGCCGAAGCCGACGCTTCCCTGCTGCGCCCCCTGCCCCACGCCGTGCCGCCGGTGGCCTTGCCGCCGCAGCCGGAGCCGGCCTCCAACATGAGCCGGGCCGAGTTCATGGCGGTGGTGGAGCGCATGAAGGAGTACATCGCCGCCGGCGACGCCTTCCAGGTGGTGCCAAGCCAGCGGTTCTCGGCGCCGTTCGCCTTGCCGCCGTTCGCGCTGTACCGGGCGCTCCGCCGGGTCAACCCGGCGCCGTTCCTGTTCTTCCTGGATTTCGGCGCCTTCGCGGTGGTGGGCAGCTCGCCCGAGATCCTGGTCCGGCTGCGCGACGGGACCGTGACCTTGCGGCCGCTCGCCGGCACGCGGCGCCGGGGCGAGACGCGGGAGGCGGACGAGGCGCTGGCCGCCGAGCTGCTCGCCGACCCGAAGGAGCGGGCGGAGCACCTTATGCTGCTCGACCTCGGGCGCAACGACGTGGGGCGGGTGGCCGAACTGGGCACGGTGCGGGTGACGGAAAGCTTCGCCATCGAGCGGTTCAGCCATGTGATGCACATGTCCTCCACCGTGGAGGGCCGCCTGCGGCCGGGGCTGGACGCGCTGGACGCGCTGATCGCCGGCTTCCCGGCGGGCACCTTGACCGGGGCGCCGAAGATACGGGCGATGCAGATCATCGAGGAGCTGGAGCCGACCCGGCGGGGCATCTACGCCGGCTGCGTCGGCTATTTCGCCGCCAATGGCACGATGGACACCTGCATCGGCCTGCGGACGGCGGTGGTCAAGGACGGCACGATGTATGTGCAGGCCGGCGGCGGCGTGGTGGCGGACAGCACGCCCGAGGGCGAGTACGAGGAAACCCGGCAAAAGTCGCGCGCGCTGTTCCGGGCGGCGGAAGAGGCCGTCCGGTTCGCGGCGCTGGGAGGCTGACCGGGGATGATCCTGCTCATCGACAACTACGACAGCTTCACCTTCAACCTCGTGCACTTCCTCGGCGACCTCGGGGCCTCGTGCGACGTGCGGCGCAACGATGCGCTCAGCGTGGAACAGGCGATGGCGGCGGCGCCCGAGGCGATCGTGCTCTCGCCCGGGCCATGCACGCCCTCGGAGGCGGGGATTTGCCTCGACCTGATTGCGGCGGCGGCCGGGCGCATCCCGCTGCTGGGCGTGTGCCTCGGCCACCAGGCCATCGGGCAGGCGTTCGGCGGCGACGTGGTGCGGGCGGCAGTGCCCATGCACGGCAAGGTCAGCCCGGTGCGGCATGCGGGGACCGACGTGTTCGCGGGCCTGCCCAGCCCGTTCCAGGCGACCCGCTACCATAGCCTGGTGGTGGAGCCCGCCACCCTGCCCCAGGTGCTGGAAGCCACGGCCTGGACGGCGGACGGCGCCATCATGGGCCTGCGGCATCGCACGCTGCCCGTGTTCGGCGTGCAGTTCCATCCGGAGAGCATCGCCTCCGAGCACGGCCACGACATCCTGGCCAACTTCCTGGCCATCGCGCGCGGCGCAAACCGGCCGGCGCGCGCCGCCTGATGGCCAGCCTGAAGCCCGTGCTGGCCCGGCTTGCGCAAGGCGAGACCCTGTCGGCCGACGAGTCCGAGGCCGCGTTCGGCGTGGTGATGTCGGGCGAGGCCACGCCCGCGCAGATCGCCGGGCTGCTCATGGCCATGCGGGTGCGGCGGGAGACGGTGCCGGAACTGACCGGCGCCGTGCGCGCCATGCGGTCCCGCATGCTGGCGGTCGAGGCGCCGGCGGACGCCATCGACGTATGCGGCACCGGGGGCGACGGGGCGGGCACGCTGAACGTCAGCACGGCGGTCACCTTCGTGCTGGCCGGGGCGGGTGTGCCCGTGGCCAAGCACGGCAACCGCGCGCTGTCGTCGCTGACTGGCGGCGCGGACGTGCTGGTGGCGCTTGGGGTGGACATCGACGTGAAGCCGGAGCGGCTGTCCGCGATCCTGGACGAGGCGGGGTGCGTGTTCATGTTCGCGCCGCGGCACCACGCGGCGCTGCGCCATGCGGCCGGGCCGCGGGTGGAGCTGGGCACGCGGACGATCTTCAACCTGCTGGGGCCGCTGGCCAATCCGGCGGGCGTGCGCCGCCAGTTGACCGGGGTGTTCGATCCGTCCTGGGCCCGGCCGATGGCCGACACGCTGCACGCGCTCGGCACGGAGCGGGCGTGGGTGGTGCACGGCCAGGGGTTGGACGAGCTGACGGTGGCCGGGGAGAACCAGGTCGTGGCGCTCGAGGATGGCGCGCTGCGCAGCTTTACCGTGACGGCGGCGGAGGCGGGCCTGCCGTGCAGCCCGATCGCGGCGATCAAGGGTGGCGACGCGGCGGCGAATGCGCGGGCCCTGTTGGCGCTGTTGCAGGGTGCGGCGGGGCCGTATCGGGATACCGTTCTGCTGAATGCGGCGGCCGGGCTGATCGTGGCCGGGCGGGCGCCGGACTTGCGCGACGGCGCCGGCATCGCGGCCCAGGCGATCGACGGCGGCGGCGCCCTCGAAGCGCTGGAGCGGCTGCGGCGCGCGACGGCGGCGGTTGCGTGATGGAACCCTCCCTGCCCGACGCGCTGGCCGAGATTTGCGCGGCCACCCGTACCGAGACCGACCGCCGGCAAGCCGGGATGCCGCTGGCCAAGATCAGGTCCCGGGTGGCGGCGCTGCACGACACGCCCCGCAATTTCGGCTTGGCCTTGAAGCAGGCCGTGGCGGCGGGCCGGTATGGGCTCATTGCCGAGATCAAGAAGGCCTCGCCCTCGGCCGGGCTGATCCGGCCGCAGTTCGACCCGGCCTCACTCGCCCGCTTCTATGCCGAGGCCGGCGCCACATGCCTGTCCGTGCTGACCGATGCACCATATTTCCAGGGTGCGCCGGAGCACCTGAAGGCCGCGCGGGCCGCCGTGAAGGTGCCGGTGCTGCGCAAGGACTTCATGCTGGAGCCCTGGCAAATCTACGAGAGCCGCCTGATGGGGGCCGACTGCGTCCTGCTGATCCTGGCCGCGCTGACCGACGACCGCGCCCGCGAGCTGGAGGAGCTGGCGCGCGCGCTGGGCATGGACGTGCTGGCGGAGGTGCATGACCGGCGGGAGCTGGACCGGGCGCTCGGCCTGCAGACCTCCCTGATCGGCATCAACAACCGGAACCTTAGAACGCTGCGCACCCACCTGGAGACCACGGCCGAGCTGGCGCCCGACGTGCCATCGGATCGCTTCCTCATCGCCGAGAGCGGCATCCGCACGCATGCCGACGTGCTGCTACTGGCCGAGGCGGGCGCACGATGCTTCCTGGTGGGCGAGAGCCTGCTGAAGCAGGCGGACGTGGGTGCGGCCACCCGGGCGCTGCTGGGCACGGCATGACGGAGCTTACCCACTTCGACGCCGAGGGGCGCGCGGTAATGGTCGACGTGTCGGCCAAGCCGGAGACCGCGCGGTCCGCCACGGCGCGGGTTTCCGTGCTGATGCTGCCGGCGACCCTGGCGCTGATCCTGTCCGGGCAGGCCAAGAAGGGCGACGTGCTGGGCGTGGCCCGGCTCGCCGGCATCATGGCCGCCAAGCGCACCGCCGAGCTGATCCCCTTATGCCACCCCTTGCCGATCTCGGCCGTGACGCTCGATCTGCACGCAGCGGAAGGCGGGGTCGAGATCGAGGCGACGGTCCGCACCACGGGGCGGACCGGGGTGGAGATGGAGGCGCTGACGGCGGCGGGCGTCGCGGCGTTGACCGTCTACGACATGTGCAAGGCGGTGGATCGCGGCATGCGGATCGACGGGTTGCGGGTGGTTCACAAGGCGGGCGGCAAGTCGGGCGACTTCAGCCAGGCATGAGCCGGGGTTCCCCATGATATCGGTGGAGGAAGCGCGGGCCCGCATCGTGGCCCCGCTGCGGCCGACCGCGCCGGAGATCGTCTCCCTGCCGCAAGCCTGGGGGCGGGTGCTGGCCACCCAGGTGCTGGCCCGGCTGACGCAGCCGCCGGGCGACGTGTCGGCGATGGACGGCTACGCGCTGCGCGCCGGAGACGCCGGGCCCCGGCGGGTGATCGGCAGCGCCCCGGCGGGCCACCCCTTCGCGGGAACCGTGGAGCCGGGCGACGCCGTGCGCCTGTTCACCGGCAGCCTCATCCCTGCGGGGGCGGATTGCGTGGTGCTGCAGGAGGATGCGGATCGCGATGGCGAGTGGCTTACCCTCCGCGAGGCGCCCCGGCCCGGCGGCCACATCCGGCGGGCGGGCAACGACTTCCGGACGGGCGACGTGCTGGTGGCCGGGGGCGCTCGGCTGGGCGCGCGCGCCGTCGGCCTGGTCGCGGCCGCCAACCATCCCTGGGTTGCGGTGCATCGCCGCCCCCGGATCGGCATCCTGGCCACCGGCGACGAGATCTGCCTGCCCGGCGACCCCATCGTCGCCGGGGGCATCGTCAGCTCCAACGCGCATGCGCTTGCGGCCCTGGTGCAGTCGGCCGGCGGCGATCCGGTGGTGCTTCCGATCGCCGGGGACAGCGCGGAGGCCATCGCGGCGGTGGCGGACCGGCTAGGCGGGATCGACCTGCTGGTCACCACGGGCGGCGCCAGCGTGGGCGAGCATGACCTGGTGCAGACCGGCCTGGGCGCACGCGGCTTCGAGCTGGATTTTTGGAAGATCGCGATGCGGCCGGGCAAGCCGCTGCTTTATGGGCGGCTTGGGGGCACGCCGGTGCTCGGCCTGCCCGGCAACCCCGTCTCCGCCTTCGTGTGCAGCGTCCTCTTTCTCCTGCCGGCCTTGGCACGTCTGGGCGGGCTCGCGGGCGAGCCCTTGCCGCTGGCAAACGCCCGGTTGGCCGCCCCGGTGCGGGCGAACGACCACCGCGCCGACCATCTGCGGGCCAAGCTGACGACCGCGGAGGAAGGCGCGTTGCTGGCGACGCCGTTCGAGCGCCAGGACAGCTCGATGCTGCGGCTGTTGGCCGAGGCGCACTGCCTCGTGCTGCGCGCACCCGGTGCCCCGGCAGCCGGGATCGGCGCGGCCGTGCAGGTCATCCGCCTCGATCAATCCGCGCTTTGATTCCATTCGATTGTTGACGTGCACGCCGGAACCAATCTAGAACGTCACGGTTGCCGGTTTGTTCCGATTCCCGGCACGCGGGAGAGCACCGCCATGTTGACGCGCAAGCAGCACGAGTTGCTGATCTATATCGACCGGCACCTCAAGGCGACCGGATTCTCGCCCAGCTTCGAGGAGATGAAGGAGGCGCTGCAGCTTCGCTCCAAATCCGGCATCCACCGGCTGATCTCGGCCTTGGAGGAGCGCGGGTTCCTGCGCCGCCGGCACCACCGGGCGCGGGCCCTGGAAGTGACGCGGATGCCGAACGAGGCCGCGCTGCGGCCCGAGGCGCCGGCAGCCGCGCCCCCTGCCTTCGCCCCGAACGTGATCCGCGGCGACTTCACCAGCCGTTTGCCGGGTGTCCGCGCCGCCAACGAGGTCGGGGCGGTGCAGTTGCCGCTCTATGGCAGGATTGCCGCCGGGTTGCCGATCGAGGCGCTGCGGGACCAGGGATCGCAAATCGAGGTGCCGATGGCGTTGCTCGGCAACGGCGAGCATTACGCCTTGGAGGTCGATGGCGACTCGATGATCGAGGCCGGCATCCTTGACGGGGATACCGTGATCATCCGCAAGGGCGACATGGCCGAGAACGGCCAAATCATCGTGGCGCTGGTCGATGAGCGGGAGGTGACGCTGAAGCGCCTGCGCCGGCATGGCAAGTCGATCGCGCTCGAGCCGGCGAACCAGGCGCACAAGGCGCAGATCGTGCCGGCGGACAAGGTGAAGGTGCAGGGCCGGCTGGTGGCGCTACTGCGGAAGTACTAGCGCCTGGGCCGGCTCCGGCGCGGCTACGACAGGGCGGCCGCGTCGGCCAGCACGCGGTCGATGAAGGCCTGGGTGGAGCCGAGATAGGCGGCCGGGTCGGTCAAGCGGCGGATGCCGGCCTGGTCCATGTGGGCGGCCACCTCGGGTTCGCGCAACAAAGCGTCGGCCAGGCTGCCGCCCCCGGCAAGGGCGGCGTCGGAGGCGTGCTTGACCGCATGGTGCGCCGCCTCGCGGCCCAGCTTGGGCGCGAGGCCCATCATGACGGCCTCGGCGACGATGCCGCCCTGCGTGATGTCCAGGTTCCGGCGCATGCGGGCCGCGTCGACCACCATGCCCTCGGCGATCGCGCGGGCATGCAGCAGCGCGCCATGCGCCAGTACGAAGGCCTGCGGCAGGGCCAGCAGCTCGGCCTGCCAGGGCCCGGTGCCGCGCTCATGGTCGTCCGCCATGGTCCCCAGCATCAGCGGCGTCAAGGCCTGCACGCCCCGCTGCGCGGCGATGACGTATTCGGAGGCGATCGGGTTGCGCTTCTGCGGCATGGTGGAGCTGCCGCCACGCCCGGCGGCGTACGGCTCCGTCACCTCCGCCACCTCGGTCTGCGCCAGCAGGATGATGTCGGTGGCGATCTTGGCCAGGCTGCCGCAGACCAGGCCAAGGAACGACACCGCCTCCGCCAGCCCGTCCCGCGCCACGTGCCAGGGCGCCGGCGGCGCGAGGAGGCCAAGCTCGGCGGCCAGCCCTTCCAGCACCGCGATGCCCTGGTCGCCCAGCGACGCCAGCGTGCCCGCGGCGCCGCCGAACTCGACCTGCTCGACACGCGGCCGCAGTTGGTCGAGCCGCCGGACATGGCTAGCCAGCGGCATCAGCCAGACCGCGCATTTCAGCCCGAAGGTGATCGGCAGCGCATGCTGCAGATGGGTGCGCCCGGCCATCACCGTCGCCCGGTGCCGGTCCGCCTGGCGGCAGAGCGCGCGCAGCACCGCCAGCAGCTCGGCCCGGACCAGGGCCAACCCGTCCCGCACCTGCAGCACGGTGGCGGTGTCCATCACGTCCTGCGTGGTGGCGCCCCAATGGGTCCAGCGGCCCGCCTCCCCCGCCGCGCGGCTGAGCCCCTGCACCATGCCGACCACGGGATAGCCGACGTTCCGCACGCTCGCCGCCAGCTCCGCCTCCCGCAGCGCCTCGACGCGCGCGGCCGCGGTGATCGCGGCTGCGGCCTCGGCGGGGATGATGCCCAGCCGGCCCTGCACCCGCGCCAGCGCCGCCTCCACGTCGAGCATGCGTTGCAGGAACGCGCGCTCGTCGAACACGGCGCGCATCGCGTCGGAGCCGTACAGAGTGCCGAATACGGGGCTGTCGGCCGGGTTCACGGCCATCCTAGAAGTCCAGGAAGACGGTTTCGCCGTCGCCTTGCAGACGAATGTCGATGGTCCATTCGCCCGGACCAGCCGGCTGGGAAATCAGGGTCGCGCGCCGGGCGGGGTCGTCGATCAGGGTCAGGATGGGGTCGGTCTCGTTCAGAGCCTCGCCGGCGAAATACACGCGCGTGACCAGCCGGGTCATGATGCCGCGGGCCAGCAGGGTGAGCGCCAGGTGCGGCGCCTGCTGGGTGTTGCCGCGGCCGGGGCCGGGAAGCGGGCCGGGCTTGAGCGTGGTGAAGCGGAACCGCCCCTCGGCGTCGCAGCAGCAGCGGCCGAAGCCGGGGAACGTGGCCGAGGCGGCCGGGCTGGCCTGCCACAGCTCCACGGCCGCATCGACGACCAGCGCGCCGTCTCCGTCGGTGATGCGGCCGTGAAGCACGAGGCGATCGCCCTCGGCCCCGAAGCGGGTGAGGTCCGCCATCTCGGGATGCCCGATCAGCGTCCAGTAGGGGCCGATCGTCTGCGCCGCCGTCGCGACCAGCATGCTCACTGCTTCATTGGCGTGGCGTCGCGCCCGCGCAGCACGATGTCGAACCGGTAGCCCAGCGCGTGCTCCGGCTGCGTGACCTCAAGGTCGAAGGCGGCGATCAGGCCTTGGCGCGCCGCCGGGTCGGGCACCGCGTTGAACACCGGGTCGAGCGGCAGCAACGGGTCCCCGGGGAAGTACATCTGCGTCACCAGCCGGGTCGCGAACCCGGCGCCGAACAGGGAATAGTGGATGTGGTTCGGCCGCCAGGCGTTCGCGTGGTTGCGCCAGGGGTAGGCGCCGGGCTTGATGGTGGTGAAGCCGTACCAGCCGTCATCGTCGGTGAATACGCGCGCCTCGCCGTGGAAGTTTGGGTCGAGCGGCGCGTCGTGCGTGTCGAGCGCATGGTCGTAGCGCCCGGCGGCGTTGGCCTGCCATAGCTCGATCATGGTGGACGGCACGGGCCGCCCATCTTCATCGAGCACGCGTCCGCGGACGATGATCCGCTCGCCCATCGCGGCCCGGCCCTCGCGTTTCGAGAGGTCGGTGATCGGCGGGTACGCCGCCGGGCTGAACTGCGGGCCGCCGATTTCGGTCATCGTCTGCGGGATGCGCAACAGGGCCTGCTTGGGGTGCCGCTTGCGCGTGCTGTTGTAGCCCGGCGAGTCGTTGCTCGGCTGATGCCCCGGCGCCACCGCCCGGAACGGCAGTTGATCGATCATGTCGCGTCCTCCTCCATCTCCCGCAGGGTCTGCTTGGCGATCCGCATCGCGCTGTTCGCGGCGGGAATGCCGGCGTAAGCGGCAACATGGATCAACAACTCGCCGATGTCTGTAGGGGTAGCACCCGTGTTGCGGCTGGCGCGGACATGCAGCTTGAGCTCTTCGTGGTGGCCCAGCGCCGCCATCAACCCCAGCGTCAGCAGGCTGCGGGTGCGCCGGTCGAAATGCGGGCGGGTCCAGACGCCGCCCCAGGCGGTTTGGGTGATGAAGGCCTGGAAGTCCCGGTCGAGGTCGGTGATGCCCGCGGTCGCGCGCTGGACATGCGCCGGGCCGAGCACCTGCCGCCGCACCGCCATGCCGGCCGTATAGGGATTGAGGAACCGCAGCAGCGCGCCGGCGACGGCGGCCGGCTGCTCGGCAGTGGGAATGTGGGACGCACCGGCGATCACCTCCAACTGCGCGCCCGGGATGGCAGCCTGCAACGCCTCGGCGCTGGCCAGAGGCGTCGCCACGTCCTGGTCGCCCACCAGCACCAAGGCGGACAGTCGCAGGTCGCGCGCGGCGGCCGAAAGATCGGCGCCGGCGATGGCCTCGGCCGCACCGGCATAGCCCTCGGGCGGGCTGGCCAGCAGCATCGCGCGCAGCGGCGCGCCCACATGGGCGGGCGCCGATGGGGTCACCCACCGCGCCAACACCGGATCGGCGATGGCCGCCATCCCCTGCGCCCGCACCAGCGCCGCACGCTCATGCCACAGGCTTGCGGGAGGGATCGCCAGCGCCGTGTCCAGAAGCACCAACGACAGCACGCGGGCAGGCGCCTGCCGGGCCAGGTCCTGCGCGATCAGCCCGCCGATCGACAGCCCGGCCACGTGCGCTGCGCGGATGCCGAGCGCGTCCAGCACGCCCAGCGCATCCTGCCCGAGCCGCGCCATGCTGTACGGTCCCGGCGTCACCGCCGTGCCGCCGTGACCGCGCATATCCGGCCGCACCACCCGGAACCCGGCCGCGAGCGCCGCCACGATGGGGTCCCAGACATGCAGGCTGGTGCCCAGCGAATGCAGCAGCAGCAGCACGGGCGCATCCGCCGGGCCATCCTGCCGGACACGGACCGCGAGGCCCTCCACCTGCACCAAGTCATAATCCATCATCTGCCGCCCCCTTTCGTTTGTGCGCCCGCTTCATCGGCGCGGGCTCAGTGATGCCCGCCCGGGCTGCCGACGAGCAGCTTCATGATGAAGGCGCCGTGTGGGACACGCATTGGCGGAGCCTACCCTGGCGGCGGGGCGTCACAAAGGCCGCCTATGCAATCGTGCGCCGCTGCGCGAACATGCGGCATGGCCGCCCCCCCCACCTCCCTCTCCCGACGCGGCTTGATGGCGGGCACGGCCGGCCTGCTACTGGCGGGCGAGCCGGGCTGGGCCGCCGAGCCCGCCGCCGGCCC
>CAXSDH010000056.1:12803-25122 GCA_964235765.1 uncultured Acetobacteraceae bacterium | reverse complement strand
CCTGCATTACGTGCTGCGAGAGATGGCCAGGGCCGCCTGAGCGCGAACGGGGTTGCGGGACCTAAAGACGGAGGAGAGAGGCTGATGCCCAAAGGGTCGGATTTGCTCGTGGCCGCATTGGAGAACGAGGGGGTAGACCGCATCTTTGGCGTTCCCGGCGAGGAAAACCTCGACGTGGTCGAGAGCCTGCGAGGCTCGTCCATCAAGCTCGTGCTGACCCGGCACGAGCAGGGCGCGGCCTTCATGGCCGCCACTTACGGCCGCCTGACCGGCAGGCCCGGCGTCTGCATCACCACGCTGGGCCCGGGTGCGCTCAATCTTACCACGGCGGCGGCCTACGCCCTGCTGGGCGCGATGCCGATGGTGATGATCACCGGGCAGAAGGGCATCATGAGCAGCCGCCAGGCGCGGTTCCAGATCGTGGACGTGGTAAGCGCCTTCAAGCCGCTGACCAAGCTGTCTCGCCAGATCGTCAGCGCCGGCAGCATCCCGGCCCTGGTGCGCGACGCGTTCCGCATCGCCATGGAGGAGCGGCCCGGCCCTGTGCTGCTGGAGCTGCCGGAGGATGTCGCGGGCGAAGAAGGGCCCGACCTGCTGCCCATCCCGGTCCACTCGATCGAGATCCCCGTGGCGCATCGCGCGGCGCTCGACCGGGCGGCGGACATGATCCTGGCGGCCCGGCGCCCGCTCATCATGCTGGGCGCCGCTGCCAGCCGGCCGCGGAGCACCGCGGGACTGGCCGGCTTCGTGCGACGCCTGCAGATCCCATTCTTCACCACGCAGATGGGCAAGGGCACCGTGCCCGGCGGCGGCAACCTGTACATGGGCACCGCTGCCTTGTCCGAGCGCGACTACGTGCACGAGGCGGTGGACCAGGCCGACCTGATCATCGCCATCGGCCACGACACCATCGAGAAGCCGCCCTTCATCATGGGACCGGACGGCCCCCAGGTGATCCATGTCAGCTACACCCCGGCCAACGTGGACCAGGTGTATTTCCCGCATGCCGAGGTGGTGGGCGACGTCGGCCCGAGCCTGGAACTGCTGGCCGACCGGGTCGAGGGCAAGCTGCACCACGCGGGGGCGCTGCTAAGCCTGCGTGACGGCATTCTGGCCCGCATCGGCGACCGCGCCACCGAGGACCGGTGGCCGCCCACGCCGCAGCGCATCGTGCACGACGTGCGCCAGGTGATCCCTGCGGACGGCATCGTGGCGTTGGACAACGGCATGTACAAAATCTGGTTCGCCCGGAACTACCGCACCTACGTCGCCAACACGCTGCTGCTGGACAACGCGCTGGCAACCATGGGTGCGGGCCTGCCCTCGGCGATGATGGCGGCGATGATGTATCCGGAGCGCCGGGTCATGGCTGTCTGCGGCGACGGCGGCTTCATGATGAACAGCCAGGAGATGGAGACGGCGGTCCGGCTGCGGCTGAATCTGGTCGTGTTGATCCTGGACGATGGCGCCTACGGCATGATCCGCTGGAAGCAGGCGGTGGACAGCTTCCCCGATTTCGGCCTGACGTTCGGCAACCCGGACTTCGTGCGATATGCCGAGAGCTACGGCGCCAAGGGTACCCGCGTGGCGGCGACCGAGGACCTGATTCCGGCTCTGGAGGCCGCCTTCCAGGGCCGCGGCGTGCATTTGGTCGTGGTGCCGATCGACTATTCCGAGAACATCCGCGTGCTGATCGACGAGCTGCGCGCGCGCGTGCCGCCCACGAGCGCCGAAGTCGAACTTGCCTGAGAGGAGACAGAGATGAAAATGCGAGCTGCGGTCCTGGACCGTATGGGCGCCGAGCCGCCCTATGCCGTGAGCAAGCCGCTGCGGATCGAAACGATCGAGCTTGATCCGCCGGGCCGGGGCGAGCTGCTGGTCCGGATCGCCGCCGCCGGGCTGTGCCATTCCGACCTGTCCGTCATCAACGGCGACCGGCCGCGGCCGATGCCGATGGCGCTCGGCCACGAGGCCGCGGGTATCGTCGAAGGGGTAGGTGAGGACGTATCGGACCTCGTGCCCGGCGACCACGTGGTCATGGTATTCATGCCGAGCTGCGGGCACTGCATGCCTTGCGCCGAGGGCCGCCCGGCGCTGTGCGAGCCGGGGGCCGCGGCGAACGGCGCCGGCACCCTGTTGTCCGGCCAGCGGCGGCTGCATTGCGACGGGCCAGACGGAACGGTGACGGTGAACCACCACCTCGGCGTGTCCGGCTTTGCCGAGTATGCCGTCGTTTCGCGCCGGTCGGTGGTGAAGGTCGACCGCGACCTGCCGCTGGACGAGGCGGCCCTGTTCGGCTGCGCCGTGCTGACCGGGGTGGGCGCCGTGGTGAATACCGCCCGGCTGCAGCCGGGCCAGTCGGCGGCGGTGATCGGGCTGGGCGGTGTGGGCCTGGCATCCGTGCTGGGCGCGATCGCGTCTGGCGCGCGGCAGGTAGTCGCCATCGACCTGTCAGACGACAAGCTGGGCCTGGCGCGGCAGCTCGGCGCCAGCCACACCGTGAACGCGCGCGACCCGGACGCGGCGGAGCAGGTTCGGGAGCTCACCAGCGGCGGGGTGGATTTCGCCTTCGAGATGGCCGGTGCGGTCCGTGCGATGGAGCTGGCCTACAAGATCACCCGGCGCGGCGGCACGACGGTGACCGCGGGCTTGCCGCCGCCCGGTGCCGCGCTGCCATTGCCTCTCGTGCAGCTCGTGGCGGAGGAGCGCACGGTGAAGGGGAGCTACATCGGCGCCTGCGTGCCGACGCGCGACATCCCGCGCTATGTCGCGCTCTATCGCGCCGGGCGCCTGCCGGTGGACCGGCTGATGAGCGGCAAGCTGACGCTCGATGAGATCAACGAGGGCTTCGACCGCCTGCACGAGGGCCGCGCGGTGCGCCAGGTCATCGAGTTCGGCGTATGAACCCGTTCGACTATTCCAAGGCGTTCACCGACTTCTGGACGGCGCAGGGCCAAGCCCTGGCGAAGGCGCAGGAGCAGGCGGCCAAGGCGCTCTCGGGCGGCGTGCAGGCCATGGCGTCCGGCATGCTCCCGGCCATGCCGACCGACCTTTCGGCCGACGCCGGCGAATTCGCACGGGTCAGCCAGTCCATGACGGAGCTATGGTCGGCCGCCACCGCAATGTCCGGCACGCTAACGGCGAAGCTGCCCGCCTTCGGTGGGGACGCGACGGTCGAGGCGACCTTCAGCAAGATGCTCGACCCGCGGAGTTGGATGGGCGGCGCCGGAGAGATGGACGACGTGCTGGGCCGCATGGCCGAGGGACCGCGGTTCGCCGACCTGTGGGACATGGAGCGCCGCTACGCGCGCGTGCTGCAGGCCTGGACGACCGTGCGCCGCCGAGGGATCGAGCATAACGCCGTGGTGCTGGGCGCCTGGCTGGAGGCGGGGCGCCGCTTCGCCGAACAACTGTCCGGCAAGACGGACGCGCAGACGCCGGACGCCAAGGCGGCCCTGGCGCTGTGGACGGAGACGGCCAACCGGCAATTGCTGGTGATGCAGCGGTCGGAGCCCTTCCTGCAGACGCAGACGGCGATGATCCGCGCCAGCACGGCGCTGCGCATGGCGCAGCAGGAGCTGGTCGAGCATTTCGGCGAGCAGTACGGCTTCCCGACCCGCACGGAACTGGACGACGTGCATCGCACCGTGACTGCGCTGCGCAGAGAGATGCGCATCATGAAGCGGGCGCAGCGGACCTCGCCACCCACCCTTTCGGCAAAGAAGCAGCAGCCGCCGCCGCCTGCACGACGAGTGGCGGCCGCGCAGAAGGGAACGCATTGATGGCGCGCATCGGCGCCCCGGCCGACGCCCCCGTCAACGCCCTGGCCGACGCCCTGGCCGACGCGGCCAAGCTCGGCGCCAAGCTGCTGACCGGCGGACGGCTGCTGAATGCCTTGCGCGATGGGGACGTGCAGATCGCCACCACGCCGAAGGACCTTGTCTGGAGCCAGGACAAGGTCAGCCTGTTCCACT
Source organism: uncultured Acetobacteraceae bacterium (assembly GCA_964235765.1). GTDB lineage: Bacteria > Pseudomonadota > Alphaproteobacteria > Acetobacterales > Acetobacteraceae > JAVVHH01. Next base: position 21,148 of record CAXSDH010000056.1, on the reverse strand, counting down.
ATCGCCTGCTGGCCGAGAAGCGGATTGGGGTCCCCGTGCTCGTCTGCTACGGCCTGATCGGCCGCTGGACCATGACGGACCTGCAGGAGGACCGCTCGCTGGTCCGCAACCTGTTGAACCTCGGGCTCGACCTCTACGTCGTGGACTGGGGCAACCCGTCGCGCGCCGACCGCTACCTGACGCTCGACGACTACGTCCTGGGCTACCTCGACGGCTGCGTGTCCGAGATCGCCAGGCGGGCCGGGGTGCCGCGGGTCAACCTGCTGGGCGTGTGCGAGGGCGGCGTGCTCACCACCGCCTACGCGGCGCTGGAGCCCGCAATGGTCAACACGCTGGCGCTGACCATCACGCCGATCGACTTCCACGCGGACACGATCGAGGACCGGCCCGGGCACGGCTTCATCAACATCTGGACGCGCAGCCTCCCGCCCGAGGACGTGGACCGGCTGATCGACGCGAACGGCAACCTGCCGGGCGAGTTCATGGGCGCCGTGTTCAACCAGATGTCGCCGATGCGCAGCCTGCTGAAATACAACCTCGACATGCTGGAGGTGCTGGACGACGAGAAGCGGCTGCTAAACTGGCTGCGCATGGAGAAGTGGATCGCCGACCGTCCCGACCACCCCGGGGAGGCCGCGAAGCAGTGGCTGAAGGACCTATACCAACAGAACAAGCTGGTGCGGAACGAATGGGAGTTGGACGGGCGCCGGGTGGACCTTGGTCAAATCACCATGCCGGTGCTGAACGTCTACGCCAAGGACGACCACATCATACCGCCTGCCACGTCGCGCGCCCTGGGGCCCAAGGTCGGAACCTCCGATTACACGGAGCTGGCTCTCCCCGGCGGGCACGTGGGGGTGTTCGTGGGCGGCAAGTCGCAGAAGCTCTTTGCACCGGGCATCGCGTCGTTCCTGGAGAAGCACGACCAGGCGGCTGCATGAAGAACAAGATCGTCTCGCCGGCCGAGGCCGCAGCGATCATACGATCCGGCGACACGGTCTCGGTGGCTGGGTTCGTGGGCATCGGCACTCCGGAGGAGTTGCTGATCGCGATCGAACGGCGGTTCCGCGAGACGAGGGAACCAGCCGGGCTGACCCTGGTGTTCGCCGCCGCGCCCGGGGACGGGAAGGATCGCGGGCTCAACCGCCTCGCGCATCCCGGCCTGGTCCGCCGCGCCATCGGCGGCCACTGGGCCCTGGTGCCGAAGCTGGCGAAACTCGCCATGGACAACGAGATCGAGGCCTACAACCTGCCGCTCGGCTGCATCGCGCAGCTCTATCGGGATATTGCGGCGCGGCGGGCCGGCCTGCTCTCGCGGGTGGGCCTGCGCACCTTCGTCGATCCACGGCAGGACGGCGGCCGGATCAACGCCCGCACCACCGAGGACCTGATCGAACTGCTTCAGGTGGGTGGGCAGGAGTACCTGCTCTACAAGGCATTCCCGATCAATGTGGCACTGATCCGCGGCACCACGGCGGACACGGCTGGCAACATCACCATGGAGCGGGAAGCGCTCACGCTCGACGCGCTGCCGGCGGCTATGGCGGCGAAGAACTCGCACGGCTTCGTCATCGCGCAGGTGGAGCGCATCGCCCAGGAGGGTTCGCTCGACGCCAGGCGCGTGCAGGTCCCGGGTGTGCTGGTGGACTGCGTGGTGCTGGCCGAACCGGAGAACCATCGGCAAACCTACGCGGTCGCGCACAACGGAGCGTTCTCCGGCCAGATCCGTGTGCCGCTGGACCGCGTCGCGGCGCTGCCGCTGGACGAGCGGAAGGTGATTGCGCGCCGTGCATCGCTGGAGCTGCCGCCCGGTGGGGTGGTGAACTTGGGGATCGGCATCCCTGAGGGCGTCGCGGCGGTGGCGGCCGAGGAGAAGGTGTTGAAGTACCTGACCCTGACCGCCGAACCCGGCGTGATCGGCGGCATGCCGCAGGGGGGCCTCAACTTCGGTGCCGCGCTGAACCCCGAGGCGGTTATCCAGCAAAACCAGCAGTTCGACTTCTACGACGGCGGCGGGCTGGACCTGGCCGTGCTGGGCATGGCGCAGGTGGATGGCGAAGGCAACGTCAACGTCAGCCGGTTCGGCGGGCGCCTGGCCGGGGCGGGCGGATTCATCAACATCAGCCAGAACGCCCGCAAGGTGGTGTTCACCGGCGCTTTCACCGCCGGCGGCCTGGTCGTCGCGGTCGAGGATGGTCGGCTCCGCATCGTCCACGAGGGGCGGTCGCGCAAGTTCATCGAGCGGGTCGAGCAGATCACCTTCAGCGGGGGCCTGGCCGGTGAGGCCGGGCAACCCGTGCTGTATGTGACGGAGCGCTGCGTGCTGCGCCGCACGGCCGAGGGTGTCGAGTTGACGGAGGTGGCGCCCGGCATCGACATCGGGCGCGACATCCTGGCCCATATGGGCTTCCGCCCCATCGTGCGCGACCCGAAGCCGATGGACCACCGCCTGTTTCGGCCGGAGCCGATGGGGATGGAACAGACGCTGCTCGGCCTATCGATGTCCGAGCGCATCAGCTTCGACGGGGAGCGCGACACCCTGTTCATCAACTACGAAGGCTTCCAAGTCCGCACTACCGACGACGTGGAGCTGGTGCGCCGCGAGGTAGAGAGCCGTTGCCGGGCCATTGGGCATCGGATCGCCGTGATCGTGAATTACGACGGCTTCACCCTCGACCCGGCGGTCAGCGACGCGTTCTTCTCGACGATCACCTACCTCCAGCAGCGATACTACACCTCGGCATCACGCTACACGACGAGTGCGTTCATGCGGCTGAAGCTGGGCGCCAGCCTGGCCGAGCGGGCGCTGGCGCCGCACGTGTTCCAAACGCTTCCAGAGGCGCAAGCGCACCTGGCGTTAGGCAGTGCCGGCGACGTCCCCTGAGCCGAGCCTTGCGGCCCGGCTGCTTGGCATCACGCCTTCGGCGTCGTGAACGCCTCGGCCGCAGCCACGGCGCGGGCGGCCAACGGGGCGTACGCCTTCTCGGCCAGGTCCAGGCTGGCCTGGGCGAACCGGCTGCTCTCGGACACGGCCCAGTGGGCGGCGGTGTGGGCTAGGCTCGCCTGCAACTCGAGGCGTTCCTTGACCGTCTTCGCGGTCACGAGCGCATGGAAACCGGACGAGGCCTCGATGAGTGCGGCCTGGTTGGCTTGCGCCATCTGGCGGAACAGGTCCTGCGAACCTGTGGCCAGTGTCTCGTAGGCCTGCGTCACGGCCTCGAGAGTGCCCTGGTGGAAGGTGGCGAACTCCTTTGCGGTGCTCATAGCCCTTTCGGAAGCATGGGACTGCGTCGCGGCGGCCGAGGCGGCGCCCTGCTTCAGATCGGCGATCGTGCGGCTGAAGGAGAACGGATCGGCGGTCATCTGGGCGGTGGTGCTCGACATGGGATCGGTCCTTTGCGATGGGCGCCGTCGCCGTTTTGGCCGGTCGCCCCAGGCTTATGCTGCGATGCAGCAAACGGGTGATACGACCGATCCCGTTCGGCTACAAGCTTTTTGTGCACTGCACCATTAAGGGGCGGAAGCGGTAGGTTCTCGGCCTACATCCAGCCAGTCCGTCACGGCGCCGATCTGAGCGTCGCTCATCAGGGCGGGCGCATGCCCGCAGGCGGCGAACTCGACAAGCCTGGCCCGCGGACCGCGCCGGGTCATTTCATTGGCGGTCATGGGGAGCAGCAGGTCGGAGGTCGCCCCACGCAGCACGAGCGTCGGACAGCGGATCGCGTCCCAGTAGTTCCACAGGCTGAGGTTGAAGAACCAGCCTGGGCGAAACGCGACGGTGATGTTCGGGTCGCACAGCTTCCGCCAGCCGCCCCCGCTGGCCTCGACGACGCTGTGCCGGGCCAGTTGCAGCCACTCCTGTTCAGAGAGGTTTCCGAACGGCGCCAGCGCCGTGCGATAATACCGGGCTGCGGATGCGAGGTCGGGAAAGCCTAGTGGCGCGTTGCGCACCGAGGTCCCAAGGCGATGCAGCGCTTGCCATGGCAGGAACGGGCCGACGTCGTTCACGACCAGCCGGCTGATCGGGGAGCCCTCCTGCCCGGCGAGAACGATACCGATCAGGCCGCCCAGCGAGGTGCCGATGAAGTCCACCGACGACACGCCTAGCCGAGCGATCAGCGCGGTCAGGTCCAAGGCGTATTGCGGCAGGGTGTATTCCTCGGGGTCTCGGAGCCAGTCACTCCGTCCCCGTCCCACCAAATCCGGGCAGATGACACGCCACCCCTTCGCCGCCATCGCGGACGCAAGCAGGTCGAAGTCCCGCCCCTGCCGCGAGAGGCCGTGCACGCAGACCGCCACGCGATCCGCCCGTGGGTCGCCCCACTCGACGTAAGCCATCCGGTGGAAGCCGCGGCGGGAGATTCCATGGATGGAGCCCTCCCGGTCGGGAACCGGCATCCCGTCCAGCGCAACGGGTGGTGAGATCTTTGAGTGCTGTGCCGCATGCGCGTCCAACCGACTACCCTCAGCCTAAGATCGTCACCGGGATGCGGGTGACTCCGATCTGCCGCAGTTGTGCTCTAGGGAGCGTAGATCCGTCCAGGACCGCCGCCGTTCGTGCCCTTGCAATCCAACGGCGTGACCGTAATATCCATCCACACGGATGGTAGGCGGATGGAAGAATGGCTGAAAGGACTCAGGAGGCGAGAAGCAGAGGCGGGGATAGCGAGAAGATCACGATCAACCTCGGCTATGTCGACCTAGGTCAGGTCGACCTCATGGTGAACGAGGGATTCTACTCGAATCGGACCGACTTCATCAGGACAGCCATTCGCAGCCAACTTGACAAGCACGCCGATGTCGTCCGGCACTCGGTTGCGCGTAGGACGCTGGACCTCGGCCTGCGCAACTACACCCGCGAGGAACTCGAGGCGGTCCGCAAGGCGGGTGAGACGCTGCGGATCAACGTATTGGGGCTGGCCAGCATCGCTTGGGACGTAACGCCCGAGTTGGCCCGCGCCACCATCGCCTCGATCACGGTTCTCGGCGCGTTGCATGCGAGCGCCGAGGTGCGGGCCGCACTTCTAGACCGCACGCGGTGAACAAGGCGCCGATGCGCGGCCACCCTCACGGCGATGCTCGACTTACGACGGAGGCCGATCCCGGCTCCGACCGGGGATGCGTCCCCAATGGAGGCTATAGCTCATGATGAACATCCCCAGCGGCGCATCGCCGAGCGGCGCCCGATCCGCCCGGCTCGCCGCGTTGGCAGAGGCCCTGCGGAATGGGCGTGCAGGCTGGGGCGCACCGGGCCGCCCGGAAGCGCCGGCCGGGCGGACGCCGCCCACGATCGACGGCTCGACGGGAGACATCGATGCGAAAACCGGCCCCGCGCCGCGGTCCCAGGCGGCGCCGGACTGGCTGAACTTCGTCCCGCACGAGGTGCGGAGCCTCGTCGCATCCCACCTGCCGGCGGAACTGCCGAACTATCTTGGCGAGGCGGGCTTCGGCCTGCCCGAGAACGTGCTCGCGCATCGGCGCCCGCCATCGGCCAAGGCCGACTTGCCGGCCGGGGCGCAGTTCCTGTCGCAAACCTTCAGCAACGATGCGGGAAGCCGGCCCTACAAGCTCTACGTGCCATCAAGCTACGACTTGCAGGCGGTTGCGCGCCCGGTTCCATTGGTTGTCATGCTTCATGGCTGCACCCAATCGCCCGAAGACTTCGCGGCCGGAACCGGGATGAATGAGGCAGCCGAGAAACAGGGCTTCTTGGTCGTGTATCCCGGCCAGATAGCCTCGGCGAATGCGCAAAGATGCTGGAAATGGTTCAGCGCCGAAGACCAGCAGCGCGGGAAAGGCGAGCCGTCACTCATCGCCGGCATCACCCGGCGGGTGATGCAGGACTACGCAGTCGATCCGCGGCGCGTCTATGCCGCCGGGTTGTCGGCCGGCGGGGCCGCGGCCGCAGTGCTGGGGGATGCGTATCCGGATCTGTACGCGGCGATCGGGGTGCATTCCGGCCTTGCCTGCGGGGCAGCCAACGACCTTCCTTCGGCGCTTGCCGCCATGAAGCGGGGGGGCGAAGCGCCGGCGCGCCGTCGAGCCGGGCCAAGCGCGCGTCGCCCGGTTCCGGCCATCGTCTTTCACGGCGACCGCGACGCCACCGTAAGCCCGCGCAACGGCGATCAGGTGGTGGAACAGTCGGTCGGCGAACGATCCCGCGCGCAAGTGCACGCCGGGCAGGCTTCCGGCGGGCATGCCTATTCCCGCACCGTGTTCCTGGACGAGGCCGGGCAGCCCGGGACCGAGCTGTGGCTGATCCATGGCGCAGGCCACGCTTGGTCTGGCGGCAGCGCCACCGGGTCCTACACCGATCCGCGCGGGCCTGACGCCACCCAGGAAATGCTGCGCTTCTTCCGGGAGCATCCACATCCCGCACCGATGCCGGCCGACATGCGGTAGCCGCCGTATCCGGGACGGGAGGCGGCGGGCCGATCCAACTTGGCCCTACGCACCTGGGCGGCAGCGGGCGTTACGGTCAGCGGCGGGGATGGTGGGTCTCCGTCGCTTACGGCTGGACTTGGCTTGTCTTGACCTGGAAGCCCACGAGCGTGCAGGGCCCGAACGTGGTGCAAAGCGCGACGTCCGTCGCATCCCGTCCCCGCGCCATCAGGATACGCCCCACACGCGCGGCATTGTGCCGGGCGTCGAACGTGTGCCAGCGCCCACCCAGGAAGGCCTCGAACCAGGAACTGAAGTCCATCGGCTCATCCAAGGCCGGCGCGCCGATGTCGCCCAGGTATCCCGTGCAGTATCGTGCCGGAATGTTCATGCACCGGCACAGCGTCATCGCGAGATGGGCATAGTCGCGGCACACGCCGAAACGCTCCTGGTGCGAACCCCATGCCGTCCGGGTCGGGTCGGCGCGGTCGTAGGCGAACGTGATCCGGTCATGCGTGTAGTCGCAGATCGCCTGCACCCGCGCCCATCCGAGCGGAGTGCCACCGAACAATCCCCAAGCGGTGTCCGACAGGCGGTCCGTATCGCAGTAGCGGCTGCCGAGCAGATAGGCGAGCACGTGCTCCGGAAGCGCCTCGACAGGATGCTGCTCGGCATGCGGCGCGACCTCGTCCGGCAGTCCCGAGGCCTCGATGACGAAGTCGTCCGTCATGGTCGTCAGCCCGTCGGGGGCCACGATCCTCGTGCAGAGGTTACCGAACCCGTCGCGGTACCCCTGCGGCCGCACGTCGCGGTCGAACCTCGGGCCGTAGGCGCCTCGGATGTCGGGCACGCGATCGGGGTGCACATCGAGCGCCAGGAGCATCGGCGTCGGCTGCGAACATTCATAGGTGATCTCGAACCCGGCGCGGATCAGCATGAGCCGCCTGCCCGGGCCGCGGTCTCGGCCCCAGCCTGGTCCGTAGCCGTGACGCTCACCTCGACGTTCATGCCAAGATTGTCGGCGGGGAACCCGGTATAGGTTCCGGAAAGCGGCAGCGCCTGGCGCGGGTCGCGCGTGACGGCGACGCGGATCAGGTCGCGGCTGCCGATCAGCCCGTTCGTGGGGTCGAACTCCACCCAACCCGCCCCGGGCAGGTAAATCCGGACCCAGGCGTGGGTCGATCCGCCGCCTGTGTAGGCGCTCCGCCGGCTGGCCGGGCTGTAGAGGTAGCCTGAGACGAATCGCGCGGCGAGGCCGAGGGACCGCGCCGCCTCCATCATCAACACGGCGTAATCCCGGCACGTGCCGCTCCTCAGCGACAATGTCTGCCGCGGCTCCTGCGTGCCGCGCTCATGCCGGGCGATGTAGGTCAGCTCATCCCTGATAGCGTGCGTCATGGCCGAGAGCATGTCGATCGTTCCCGTGCGGCGATTTTCCTTCACGAAGCGCGCCGCCCACTTCTCCACCGACCGGTCCTGGTCCGGGTATTGGCGTTCTATGGACCGCGCGAGGTCCGGGACCTCGTCCATGGGATAGGTGAAGGGGTATGTCGCCGCATAATCCTCGACGTCGAACTCGAGCACGTTGGACGCGGACCGGTCCAGCGTCGAGACGCTTTCGAACCGCAGCTCCGTCGCCCGTCCCTGGAACCTTGCAACCGACACGCTGTTGCCGAATACGTCATGGGCCCAGCGGACGCGTGACGGCGTGGGCGTGATCACGAGCGATGACCCGATCAGCCGTTGGTCATGCCCCTCGCGAGGGCGCAGCATCATGCGATGCTCGCCGAAGGCGACGGGCTGGCGGTAACGGTAGGTGGTTATGTGGCGGACAGTCAGGATGGACATCGGCGATCTCTGCGTGCTCCGGTAACTTTGGGCCACTTGCAAGCTGCATGTCTCCAACGAAGAGCCGGTTCAAGCGTTGCCGCGGCGTTCTCAGACCGTCGCCGCAACAGCATGGT
>CAXSDH010000056.1:0-12703 GCA_964235765.1 uncultured Acetobacteraceae bacterium | reverse complement strand
GCCGCAACAGCATGGTAAGGTGGGCTTGAGGCCTGGGTTGTGGTAAGCCCGGCACGGCCAATGTCCTAAAAGCCCATTATCGCGGCTTGCAGAAGTCGAGCCGTTTCGGCCGCCGGGCCGTTCGCGCCGGCCTCGGTCGGCAGACTTTATCCGATCCACCCTGACGATCTACCTTGACCCCACCTCCCCGAACGATTGCACGAGGCCGCACATGCTGATCACAGCTGGCTACAATTTGTCCTACGACTGCCCGCAGCCCGTGCCCATGGTGCTGATGCTCAGCGTTCATCCCGCCGACGAGGGCCGCATGACCGGCCCCCAGCATATCAAGTTCGAGCCCCAGGTCGCCGCCCGCAGCTATATCGACGGCTTCGGCAACATCTGCCACCGCATCGTCGCCCCCGCCGGGCCGTTCCTGATCTCGACGTTGTTCGACTATCACGACAGCGGCACGCCCGACCCGGTCGTGCCCACGGCGCGGCAGATCGCGATCGAAGACCTTCCGGACGATGTCCTGGTCTACATCCTTTCCAGCCGTTTCTGCGAGACCGAGCTGCTGCAGGACGAAGCCTGGGAGCATTGCTCCTCCGCTCCAGCCGGCTGGGCGCGGGTGCAGGCCGTGTGCGACTTCGTCCACGATCGGATCACGTTCGGCTATGAGTTCGCCCGGCCGAGCAAGACGGCAAGGAACGGGTTCGACGAGCGGCAGGGCGTCTGCCGCGACTTCGCGCACCTGGCCGTAACCCTATGCCGGTGCCTGAACATTCCAGCCCGCTACTGCACGGGCTACCTGGGCGACATCCGCATACCGCCGTCCGATGCTCCTATGGACTTCTCCGCCTGGTTCGAGGTTTTCCTCGAGGGGCCGGAGGGACCGCTTTGGTACACGTTCGACGCACGCTTCAACACCCCGCGTATCGGGCGCCTGGTCATGGCCCGCGGTCGCGACGCCAGCGATGTCGCTCTGGTAACCAGCTTCGGCACCACCCGCGGGTTCGCCAATTTCGAAGTCATTACGTACGAGAACGAATAGGCCAGGCGTGGGAGATCGGGCAACTGCAATGGCAAGCGGATGGGCTCCAGACGGCGCGGTGCAGGATCAGATCGACGATACCGTCACGGACGCGGTGATGAGGGCGCGGGCCCGTTTGCCGACGGGCGAGGGAGAGACCCATTGCCTGGAATGCGGAGAGGCGATCCCGCAAGCGCGCCGCCGTGCGCTGGCCGGCGTGCGAACCTGCATCCTGTGTCAGTCGGCTCGTGATCGCCGTCCGGCGAACATCGGGTTCAATCGCCGGGGCAGCAAGGACAGCCAGCTCAAATAGCGGCGCCTGCCTTATTGGGCTGTGCTGAGAGCAACCACATCGGCGAGACTGACTTGTGATCGGCATGAACACCTTCGCCCTCGATCGCTTCATCGAAGCGCAAGCGCCCGTGATTGAGCAGGTCCGGCGAGAGCTCGGAGCGGGCAGCAAGCGCACGCATTGGATGTGGTTCATCTTCCCGCAGCTCCGCGGGCTCGGGCGCAGCCCGACGGCGCGGCATTTCGGCCTCGCCGGGCCGGCGGAGGCCCGCGCGTACCTCGCCGACGCCGTGCTCGGCCCGCGCCTGGTTGAATGCACGGCGCTGGTGAACCAAGTCGAGGGCAAGACCGCAAACGGGATTTTCGGGAGCCCCGATGACATGAAGTTCCGCTCCTGCATGACCTTGTTCGCGACCCTGCAGCCCCAACCCTTCGAGGACGCGTTGCGCAAATATCATGGCGGCAAGCCCGACCCGATGACGCTCGAGTTGCTCCATGCCGCTTGATCAGGCCGGGCACCGCATCCCCTTCGACAACACCTATGCGCGGCTCCCCGCCCGCTTCCATGCGCGCACCGAGCCCACCCAAGCCGCCGCGCCGCGGATCGTCCGCGTCAACCGCGGCCTCGCCGCCCTGCTCGGCCTCGACCCGGCGGCGCTGGACGCCGACACGCTCGCCGGCAACCGGCTGCCCGCCGGCGCCGAGCCGATCGCCCAGGCCTACTCGGGCCACCAATTCGGCCACTTCTCGCCTAGCCTGGGCGACGGCCGCGCCGTCCTGCTTGGCGAAGTCGTCGGCTCGGACGGCCGGCGCTACGACATCCAGCTCAAGGGCTCCGGCCGCACCCCGTTCTCCCGCGGCGGCGACGGCCGCGCCGCCCTAGGCCCCGTCCTGCGCGAGTATCTGATCGGCGAGGCCATGCACGCGCTCGGCATCCCGACCACGCGCGCCCTGGCGGCCGTGACCACCGGCGAGCCTGTCCTGCGCGAGACTGCGCTCCCCGGCGCCGTGCTGACCCGGGTCGCCGCCAGCCACATCCGCGTCGGCACCTTCCAGTTCTTTGCTTCCAAGGGCGACGCCGAGGCCGTCCGCACGCTGGCCGACTACGCGATCGCCCGCCATTACCCGGACCTCGCCGGCAACTATCGCGCCTTCCTCGACGCGGTGATCGCGCGCCAGGCCGAGCTGGTCGCGCGCTGGCTCCATATCGGCTTCATCCATGGCGTGATGAACACCGACAACATGGCGATTTCCGGGGAGACGATCGACTACGGCCCCTGCGCCTTCATGGACATCTACGACCCGACGACCGTGTTCAGCTCCATCGACCGGGACGGCCGCTATGCTTATGGCCGCCAGCCCCGCATTGCCGCCTGGAACCTGGCCCGGCTGGCCGAGGCCCTGCTGCCGCTTCTGGGACCGAACCAGGAGGCAGCGATCGAATCGGCCAAGGACGCGATGGCCAGCTTCGCCCCACGCTTCGAACCCGCCTACCTGATCGGGATGCGCCGCAAGCTCGGCCTCGGGGCCGAGCAGGAGGGCGACGACGAGTTGATCCAGGACCTGCTGCGCCATATGCAGGAGGGCGCCGCCGACTGGACCCTGACCTTCCGCGCCCTCGCCGACGCCGCCGAAGGCGACGAGGCCCCTGCCCGCGCCCTGTTCAGCCCGGGCGCCGCCTGGGACGCTTGGGCCGGACGCTGGAAGGCGCGCATCGCCCGCGAGCCCGGCTCCCCGGCCGATCACGCCGCCGCGATGCGCGCCCTCAACCCGCTCTATATTCCGCGCAACCACCTGGTCGAAGCCGCCCTCAACGCGGCGGTGCAGTCCGAAGACTACCGCCCGTTCGAGGAACTGCTCGGCGTCATCACCAAGCCCTTCGAGCGGCGCCCCGGCCTCGAGCGCTTCGCCCAGCCGCCCCGGCCGGAGGAACGCGTCTTGGCGACGTTCTGCGGCACCTGATGCCTTGACCGAGCGCCGGCGCCCGGGTCGCCGAGCCCTTTCCCGCCGCGCGGCTCGGCCGCCGGCACGCCGTCCCCGTGGGCCCGCACACCCGCCCGATGTTCCAGATCGCCTTCCCGGTGGTCTGTTCCCCACCCTGGCGCTTCGTGACGCACGGGTCGGTTCGGACGCGGGTACGCATAGCGAGAGGTGGGCTGCTCTCGAGCCGAGTGCGACATTCCCGCCGTACCTTCATGGCCGGAAAGCCGAGGTTCAGGGAACGCTCAGTCGTTGGCGCGCAGCAACTCGACCAGTCGGTTGATCAACGACACGAACCGCTGCTCGTCCACCGGATGCGCGGCATCGTTCCAGCCGGCCGACACGGCCAGCCACTCGCCCGATTGCCGCTGCAACAGAAGGCTCATGGCAATCACGCCCGGCTCTGATCCGCCCTTGTATCCAACATACCGCCACCCAGCCGCCGCGTCCGGCCCGATCCCGGGATTTCTTGCCAAAATCGTTCGCGCCTCGGCCGCAGCACCGGTATCGGTATGGCGACGGAGCCAGTCGAGCACGCGGATGATGTCGTCGGGCGAGGCGCGCCATTCCACAGCCTCAATCGACAACGGCTTGCGCGACGCGAATGCCTTGTCGATCCCGTCGAGCGGAATGGCGGCTACCGGTCCCAAGAGCAGCCTGCGGCGCTGCGCCTCGTCAGCCCGAAGCCAGTCGGTCTGGCCTGCCGCGATCATCGCCTTGAGCTTGAACGCTTCCAGCGTCGTCAGGAATGGCTGCATGCCCGCCGGCCGGGCGATGCCGACCTGCGGCAGCATTGCCTCGATCCGTTCACGGCCAAGCGTCGCGATCATGATGTCGGTCGCGCTGTTGTCGCTGACCGAGATCATCGCCTGTGCCAGTTCACGAAGCGGGACCTTTGTCCCGGCCGGTAGGGCAGCATAGCGTCCACCTGGCAGCGGGCGGCCATCGAGCGTGACGGCATCGGTCCAACGCCGCTCACCTGCCGTGATTGCGCGGATCACCTCGGCGAGGATCACCAGCTTGAACTCAGAGCCGATCGACAACTCCCGCTCGCTGGCGAGCCGCTGCCGCGGCAAGGGCGCGTCCACGCCTAGCCGCGCGACGGCCACTGCGGTGCTGCCTGGAAGCGCCCGGATCGCGTCGAAGATGGCGGGCACTGATGCTTCTGCCGCAACCGGCCCAGTCACGAGGAGGCCGGCAATGCGATGGGGGAACGCCGGTTCCACCACGATTCGCATGCCGATCAGCGCCCGCTCGAAACGAACCTGGACGCTTGCTGACCAAGGCGAGGTCACGACCACACGCTCGACTTCAAGCGGCTTGCCCGCGCTCGCTGCCATCTGCGCCAGCACATTCCGCCACTGCGCCTGAGGCACCGCGTCACGGAACGACGGGGCGAACGCCCTATCATAGCGAGCCGGGTCGGCCAGCAGCACCGGAAGGTTCTCGATCTGCTCCGTCAGGTCTGGTGAGGCAGCAGGCGTTTCTGTGGGCGCCATTGATGCGCGTTCTGATTGCATCGCAATCGCCGGGGTGGCGGGCCACAACGCTACCAGGAGTCCCGCCATCGGACCAACATGCATGTTCACCCCCCGACGCCCAACCGCGATTGACGCAACCACGCCTTCTGCGCAGGGGGCGGAGAGCGCTCCCTCGAAGTTGCGGCAGCCGGGTGATTCCCCCGGCAATGGCACGCATCCTACCCCTCCCTCGTAGAAACGTCGATTTCCCCGCTGCTCAAGTCAGAAGCGAGCGGACCACAATCCCCCATTCCTGGACCTTCAGCCAGTGAGCCCGCCGCCACCCTCGGCTCGCCGACCAAAGCAAGCTAGCCTCGCGCCATGCAGGACATTCCCGCCCAGCCCACCCGTCTCGAAGACCACCGCTTCCTGACCGGGCGGGGCCGCTACACCGACGATTGCAACTGGCCCGAACAGGCCTTCGCGCAAATCGTCCGCTCCCCCCACGCCCATGCCGCGCTCCTGCGCGTGGAGAGCAGCGCGGCAGGCGCGGCGCCCGGCGTGCTCGGCGTGTTCACCGCCGCGGACCTCGCCGCCGACGGGATCGGCCCCATCCCCTGCGACGTCCGGGTCGCCACCACCGGGCCAATGCGGGTGCCCCTCCGCTACGCGCTCGCCACCGGCCGCGTGCGGCATGTCGGCGAGCCTGTCGCCCTCGTCGTCGCCACCAGCCGCAACGCGGCGCGGGATGCGGCCGAACTCGTGCACGCCGAATACGCGCCGCTGCCCTGCGTCGTGGATTGCCGCGAGGCGCTGGCACCGGGCGCGCCGCAGCTTTGGGCGGACGTGCCCGGCAACCTGGCCTACACCTTCGAGAAAGGCGACCGCGCCGCCGTGCAGGCGGCCCTGGCCGGGGCGGCGCACGTGGCCGCGCTGGACCTGGTCAACAACCGCATCATCGTCGCCCCGCTCGAGCACCGCGCGGCGCTGGGGCGGTTCGACCGGGACAGCGCCACCTTCCACCTCCTGCTCACCGGCCAAGGCGTGCATGGCATCCGGGCGCCCCTGGCCGATACCGTGTTCCAGGTGGAGCACGAGCGGGTCCAGCTCAGCAGCCCCGACGTGGGCGGCGGGTTCGGCGTCAAGAACGGGCTGTATCCCGAATGGATACTCGTCCTGTGGGCGGCACGCCGCTTGGGACTCCCGGTTAAATGGGCGTCGGATCACGGGGAGGACTTCATCTCGACCGCGCATGGCCGCGACAACCTGACGCGCGCGCGGCTCGGGCTGGACGGGGACGGCCGGTTTCTCGCGCTGGACGTGGACACCGTCGCCAACCTGGGCGCGTCCATGTCCACCGGCGGGCCCGGCAGCTCCACCAACGCGCCGGGCAACGCCATGGGCGGCGGCTACGCCTTTCCGGCCGTCTACATGCACGTGCGCGGCGCCTACACCAACACCGTGCCTACCGACGCCTACCGCGGCGCGGGCAAGCCGGAGGCCAACTACCTCCTCGAACGCCTGATCGACGCCGCCGCCGCGCAGCTTGCCCTCGACCCCGTGGCACTGCGGCGCCGCAACCTCGCCAACCGCTTCCCGCACCCCACCCCAATGGCGACCACCATCGACGGCGGGCGGTTCGCTGCCAACATAGCGCCGGCCCTGGAAGCCGCCGACCACGCCGGCGCCCCAGCTCGGCGCGCGGCTGCCGCGGCGCGCGGCCGGCTGCACGGCACCGGCGTGACCTGCTTCCTGGAAACTGCGCGCGGCGCGCCGGACGAGGGAGCGGAAATCCGCTTCCAGCCAGATGGCGCCGTCAGCCTGCTGCTCGGCACGCAGTCGAACGGCCAGGGCCACGAGACCAGCTTTCCGCAGATCGCCGCCGGGCTGCTGGGTCTGCCGGTCCAGGCGTTCCGGTATGTGCAGGCCGATACCGCGCAGGTCCCGGCCGGCAACGGCCATGGCGGCGCCCGGTCGCTGCACCAGGGCGGCACCGCCATGGTGCGGGCGATCGAGGCCGCGATCGAGAAGGGCCGCACCCTGGCCGCCCGGCTGCTGCAGGCGCAGCCGGCCCAGGTGACGTTCAGCGCGGGCCGGTTCAGCGTGGCGGAGAGAGGCATCGGCATCATCGAACTGGCCGCCGCCGCCGAGCCGGGCGAGAGCCTCGACAGCTATGTCTGGAACAAACTGAACCTGATCACCTTCCCCAACGGCGTGCATGTGGCCGAGGTGGAAGTCGATCCCGAAACCGGCGCCGTCGCCCTGCTGCGCTACACCGGCGTTGACGATTTCGGCCGCATCGTCAATCCCGTGCTGACCATCGGCCAGGTGCAAGGCGGCGTCGCGCAAGGCATCGGCCAGGCGCTGCTGGAACGCACGGTCTACGACCCGGCCAGCGGCCAACTGCTCAGCGGCTCCTTCATGGACTACACGCTGCCCCGGGCGGCAGACCTGCCGGACCTCGACATCCACCTCGAGGGCGTGCCGACCCAAGCCAACCCGCTCGGCGTCAAGGGCGCCGGCCAGGCCGGGGCGATCGCGGCGCCCCAGGCGGTCATGTCGGCCATCCTGAACGCCTTGCGGCCAGTCGGCGTCACCCATCTCGACATGCCGGCGACACCGGAGCGGGTTTGGCGGGCGATCCAGGACACGCGTTGACGCCGGAAGGGCAACCGGTTAAATGCGAATGCTTCTCATTATGAGGTTCATCCGATGATCTCGACGCTGCACCGCCGGACCATTCTCGCCGCCGGGCTCGCCCTTGCCGGGTCGCACCGCGCCCGCGCGGCCGATGCCGAAACCCTGGTGCTGTATAATGGCCAGCACCGGGCCACCACCGAGGCGCTGGTGGCCGCCTTCACCAAGGAGACCGGGATCCAGGTCACTGTCCGCAACGGCGAGAGCCCCGCCTTGGCTGGCCAACTGATCGAGGAGGGCGCGCGCACGCCCGCCGACGTGTTCTATTCCGAGCAGAGCCCGCCGGTGGCCGCGCTGGAGGAGCGGGGGTTGCTGCTGCCGCTCGATGCGGAGACGCTGAACCAGGTGCCGGCCGCCTACGCCTCGCGCAGCAGGGGTTGGGTCGGCGGCAGCGTGCGCGTCCGTGTTATCGCCTACAACAAGGCGATGCTGAAGCCGGACATGCTGCCACGTTCCGTGCTGGAGGTGGCCACCCCCGCCTGGAAGGACCGTATCGGCTATGCGCCCAAGGACGGCTTCCAGGAGCAGATCATGGCGATCGAGCGCATCAAGGGCCGCGATGCGGCGCTGGCCTGGCTGCGCGGGCTGCGCGAGAACGGCAAGATGTACAACGCCAACGGAGCGGCCGTGCGCGCCATGGAGGCGGGCGAGGTGGCGGCGGTGCTTACCAACAACTATTACTGGTATAGCTTGGCGCGCGAGCGTGGGGCGGAGGCCATGAGGTCCGCGCTGCATTATGTGGACCGGACCGATGTGGGCGCCATCCAGTGCCTGTCCGCGGCCGGCGTCCTCAAGTCCTCGGCCAAGCCGGCGCTGGCGCAGCGGTTCGTCGCGTTCATGGTCGGCGCGGCCGGACAGGCCGCCATCACCAACTCCGTCGCCGAATACCCGGTGCGGCCCGGCGTCACCTCCCCGTTCCCCCTGCCGCCGCTCGACCAGGTCGCAGCCGCCCCGGTCACCCCTGCCGAGTTCGGCTCCGCTGCCGAGGCCTATGCCCTGCAGCGGGATGCCGGCATGGCGTGACCCGCCGCAAGCCGCCCGCCTGGCTCGCCGCCGCCGCCGCCGCCCCGCTGGCGGTGGTGGCGTTGCCGGTGCTGTACGTCGCTGCCCGCGCCGGGCAGGCCGGGCCGGCCGGGCTGTGGGAGGAGTTCTCGCGGCCCTACACGCTGGGCTTGCTGGCCAATACGCTCACGCTGGTCGGCTGGGTGACCGCGCTCGCCACCCTGCTCGGCGCCGCCATGGCCTGGTGCACGGAGCGCTGCGACCTGCCGGGCCGGCAGGCGTGGCGCGTGGTGGCCAGCGTGCCACTCGCCATGCCGGCCTTCGTGGCGAGCTACGCCTGGGCCTCGCTGGGGCCGGCGTTCCAGGGCATGGCGGGCGCGGTGCTGGTGCTGACCCTGTCCAGCCTGCCGCTGGTGTACCTGCCGGCCGCCGCGGCGCTGCGCGGCATGGACCCGGTGCTCGAAGATGTCGCGCGGTCGCTCGGCGACGGGCCGCTGCGGGCCTTCCGGCGCGCGGCGCTGCCGCAAGTGGCGCCGGCGCTGGGCGGTGGCGCGCTGCTGGTGGCCTCGCACATGCTTGCGGAGTTCGGCGCGTTGTCGTTGCTGCGGGTGCAGACGCTCACGACGGCGATCTTCGACCAATACCAGATGCGCTTCGACACGGCGGCGGCGGCGTTGCTTTCGGCCGGGCTGATGGCGCTGTGCCTGCCGATCGCGTTCGCCGAGTTGCGGATGCGCGGCCTGCGCCGGGTGGCGCGGGTGGGGCGGGGCGCGGCGCGGCAGCCGGCGATGGTGCGGCTGGGCTGGGCGATGCCGTTGGCGGTTGCCGGATTCGTGGCCGTGGCCGGGCTCGCGCTCGGCGTGCCGCTGGCCACCCTCGGGTTCTGGCTGGTGCAGGGCAGCTCCGCCGGGCGGGGCCTCGGCACGGTCGGCCCGGCGCTGCTCGGCTCGCTCGGCCTTTCGGTGCCCGGCGCCCTGCTGACCACGCTGCTCGCCCTGCCGCTGGTGCTGCTCGCGCTGCGGCACCGCGGGCGCATGACGGCCTTCGCGGACCGCTTGCCTTATCTCGTGCACGGCCTGCCGGGGATTACCGTGGCCCTGGCGCTCGCCTACCTCGCGGTCCGCTACGCGCCTTTCATCTACCAGACCGGCCTGCTGGTGATGCTGGCCTACGCCGTGCTGTTCCTGCCGCTGGCGCAGTCCGCCCTGCGCGCCTCCGCCGAGCTGGTGCCGCCCGAGCTGGAGGAGGTCGCCCGCACGCTGGGCCGCGGCCCGCTGGCCGCCTTCGTCACCGTGACCCTGCCCAACCTCGCGCCGGGCATCGGCGCCGCGCTGGCGCTGCTGGTGCTCAGCCTCATGCGGGAATTGACCGCCACCCTCCTGCTGGCCGGCGCCGGGGTGACCACGTTGGCGACCGAGCTGTGGTCCTATACCGGGGAGACCGCCTATGCCGCGGCGGCGCCCTTCGCGGTGGTGCTGGTGCTGGCGTCGGGCTTGCCGGTATACCTCCTGACCGTGCGGACCCTAACCCCCCACCGACTTTGAGCCAGTTGCATGTCGAGGGCCTGAGCAAGCGCTATGGGGCGCAAGCCGTGCTGCACGGCGTGGACCTGGCGGTGGCGGCAGGCGGGATCACCGCCCTGCTTGGGGCCTCGGGCAGCGGCAAGACGACCGTGCTGCGGCTGATCGCGGGGTTCGACCGCGCCGATGCCGGCAGCATCGCCATCGGCGGGAGGCTGGTGACCGGCCCCGGCCGGCACGCCCCCCCGGAGCGGCGCCGCGTCGGCTACGTGCCGCAGGAGGGCGCGCTGTTTCCGCACCTGACCGTAGCGGGAAACGTCCGCTACGGCCTGGACCGGGCGGCGCGCCGGAGCGGCCGGGTGGAGGAGGTGCTGCGCCTGACCGGGCTGCAGGACCTCGCCGCGCGCTACCCCAACCAGCTCTCGGGCGGGCAGCAGCAGCGCACCGCCCTGGCCCGCGCCCTGGCGCCGCGCCCCAGCCTGGTGCTGCTGGACGAGCCGTTCAACGCGCTGGACCGCGAGCTGCGCGCCACCGTGTGCCATGACGTGACGGCCGCGCTGCGGGCGGCCGGGGCCACCGCCGTGCTGGTGACGCATGATCCCGAGGAGGCCTTCGTCAGCGCCGACCGGGTCGCGGTGATGCGCGCAGGCCGCATCGTGCAATGCGGCCCGCCCTCGGAGGTGTATCGCACGCCGGCCGACCTGGACGTGGCCCGGCTGACAGGACCGGCGCTGGTGCTGGAGGCGACGCTCGAAGCTGCTGGCGCGCGCACGGCCCTGGGGCTGCTGGACACGGCGGGCGGCGCCGGGCCAGCTTCGGTGATGGTGCGTCCGGAGCAGGTGGTGCTGGCAGCGGACGGTATCCCGGCCGTGGTTTCGGCGCTGGATTTCAGAGGCGCCCACACCTTGGTCACGGCGCGGATCGGGGGCTTGCAGATCCCCGTCCGCACCACGGGCGCCGCGGCGCCGCCGCTGCAAGCCACGGTGCATCTGCGCGTGCAGGGGCGCTGCGTGGCGTTCCCCCGGCCCCCGGCCTAACAGGGGCGTCCCTGCGAAAACAGCCTGGGTTCGCCGCGGCCGACCCGGCAGCTTCGTCCCACTCGGCAGCACATGCCGGGCGTGGTGGCCCGGAAAGCCCAGCAAACCTTGCCGGCCGATCGTGGCACGGGGCTTGCCCTTAGTGGTCCAGCACCCTCCGGGACCGGATCATCATGGAACTGCCCACCTACGTCGCCCTCTCCCGCCTGACCGCGCAGCAGCGCGCGATGGACGTGACGGCCACCAACCTCGCCAATGCCGGCACGCCGGGCTTCAAGGCGGGCCGCATGCTGTTCAGCGACTGGCTGAACCGGCAGACCGGCACGGAGGCGCCCCGGGGCGGCAAGGTGGTCGCCCACGCGCAGGACCGCGCGACCTACCACGACCGGCAGGCCGGCACCTTGCAGCAGACCGGCAACCCGCTCGACTTCGCCATCTCCGGCGACGGCTTCTTCACCGTGGACACGCCGCGCGGCCCGCGCCTGACCCGCGCCGGCCGGTTCTCGCCGCTGCCGGACGGCCGGGTGGGCGACACCGACGGCAACGCCTTGATGGATAGCGCAGGCCAGCCGATCCGGCTCGCGCCCACCGACACCCGTATCACCGTGACCGCAGACGGCACCATCAGCGCCGAATCCGGCCGCATCGGCCGCATCGGCGTGGTGCAGCCGGCCGACCCCTACCGCATCACGCCCGAGGGCGCCCGCACGCTGCGGGCCAATAGCGATACCGCCCCGGTGGCCACGCCCAAGCTGGTGCAGGGCGCGATCGAGGACAGCAACGTGCAGCCCATCGTCGAGACCACGCGGATGATGGCGGACCTCCGCTCGTTCCAGTTCACCACCCAGTTCGTGCAGGCCGAGGCGGACCGGATGCAGTCCGCCATCGACAAGCTCACCCAACGGAAGGTTTAGCCCATGCGCTCGCTCGACATCGCCGGTACCGGCATGCAGGCCCAGCAGACCAACGTGGAGGTGATCTCCAACAACATCGCCAACATGACCACCACCGGCTTCAAGCGGCGGCGGGCGGAGTTCCAGGACCTGCTGTATCAAAACCTCCGGCGGGTCGGCTCGAACAGCTCGGACAACGGCACCGTCGTCCCCTCGGGCGCGCAGGTCGGCCTGGGCGTCAAGACCGCCGCCATCTACCGCATCAACGAGCAGGGCAACCTGCAGCAGACCAGCAACAGCCTGGACGTGGCCATCAAGGGCCACGGCTACTTCCAGGTGACCCTGCCCAGCGGCGAGACGGCCTATACGCGGGACGGCACGTTCGGCCTCTCGCCCGAGGGCCAGATCGTGACGGCGGACGGCTATCCGATCGCGCCGGGCATCACCATCCCGCCCAACGCGCAGGACGTGACCATCAACGCAGGTGGCGAGGTGCAGGCCAAGATCGCCGGCACCACGGCGCCGCAAACTGTCGGCACCCTGCAACTGGCGAGCTTCGCCAACGAGGCCGGGCTGGACGCTCAGGGCGACAACCTGCTGCTGGCCAGCGCCGCCTCCGGCAATCCGGTGACCGGCAATCCCGGTGCGCCCGGGTTCGGCAGCGTGATGCAGGGTTTCATCGAAACCAGCAACGTCAACGTAGTGACCGAGATCACCAACCTGATCACCGCGCAGCGCGCCTACGAGATGAACAGCCGGGTGATCACGACCAGCGACCAGATGCAATCCACCCTCACGAACCTGCGGTGAC
>CAXSDH010000055.1:0-25318 GCA_964235765.1 uncultured Acetobacteraceae bacterium | reverse complement strand
TCTAGCACGCTTGGCCGTTTCCCGTGCCCTGCACGCCATCCGTCCCCCGAGGACGAGGGCAGCCACAGCGACATCGTCATGCACATGTACGCCAAGCTGTTCCGCGAGGGACGGGCCGGCTTCGAGAACATGGCGGAGGTGCACAACGCGCTATCGGAAGACCTCTCGTTCCGCCGGGTCATCCGGCTGGCGTACCGAGGTGGTCGGCAAGCGGGGCATGTCGCTGGCGGCCTTCGTCGGCCTGGTCTCAAGCAACGCCGCACGCATCATGGGCCTCTATCCCCGCAAGGGCGCGCTGGTCCCCGGCAGCGACGCCGACATCACCGTGCTCGACCCGGCGCTCCGCCGCACCATCCGCAAGGAGGATCTGCACGAGACCGACTACTCTCCCTGGGAGGGCTGCGCCGTCGATGCCTGGCCACGCATGACCATCCTGCGCGGGAAGGTAGTGGTCGAGGATGGGGGTTGCGGGTAGGTCGCAATCCCCGGCCGTCTGCATCACGCGTCCGCCACCTCCAGCACCAGCCCGTCATGCGCCGGCTCGATGCCCGGCGGCAGGCGCCGGATCAGCCACCCCCAATCCACGTCGTAGCCCATATGGGTCAGCACCATCCGCCGGGGCCGCACCTGTTCGGCCCAGGCGATCACCTGATCCACGTTCGCGTGCGTCGTGTGGGCCCGGCGCTGGAAGCAATCCACCACCCAGGTGTCCACGCCCGCCAGCACGGCGAAGGCAGCCTCGTCCAAGGTCACCACGTCGGTCGAGTAGCCGAAGTTGCCGACGCGCAGCCCCATGGTGGGCATGAAGCCGTGGTCCTGCTCGAAGGTCTGCACCTGCAACCCGGCGGCGGCGATCACCTGGCCGTGCTCGACCACGTGCGGCACCAGCACCGGGCGGAAGAAGTGCGGCTGGTTCCACTCCTTGAACGCGTAGTCGAACCGCCGGTCCAGTTCCGTCATCGTGCGCTGGGTGGCGTAGCTGTCGAGCGGGCGGCCGGCGATGCGGTTCAGGATGCGGATATCGTCGATCCCCAGCACATGGTCGGCATGGGCGTGGGTGAACAGGATCGCGTCCACGCGCGGCACGGCGCAGGCCAGCAGTTGCGCCCGCATGTCCGGCGAGGAATCGACCAGCAGGCGCTCGCCGCCCGGCCCCTCGATGACGATGCTGGACCGGGTGCGGCGGTTGCGCGGCTCCGCCTTGTCGCAGGCGCCCCAATCGCCGGCGCCGTCCACGCCGCCGATCTGCGGCACCCCGGCCGAGCCGCCGCAGCCCAGGATCGTGACGCGCGGCACCTAGGCCGTCCGGGCGAACAGCCGGCGGAAGTTGCCGGTCGTCAGTGCCGCGAGCGCCTCCGGCGCCATCCCGCGCACCTCGGCCAGCCGCTTGGCGGTTTCCGCCACGAACGCCGGCTCGTTGCGCTGGCCGCGATGGGGGGCGGGCGCGAGGTAGGGCGCATCCGTCTCCACCAGCAGCCGGTCGGCTGGAATATCGGCCGCGATGTCCCGCAGCTCGCCCGATTTCGGGAAGGTAAGGATGCCCGAGAAGCTGACGTAGCCGCCCAGCGCCAGCGCCGCCTCGGCCAGCGCGCGGCCGGAGCTGAAGCAGTGGAGCAGAAGCGCGAACGGCCCGCCGGCGTCCCATTCCTCGCGCAGGATGGCGGCGATGTCGTCGTCGGCCGCACGGGCATGGATCACCAGCGGCAGCCCTGTCAGCCGGGCCGCCCTGATGTGCTGCCGGAACGACGCCTGCTGCGCCTCGCGCGGCGCCCGCTTGTAGAAGTAGTCGAGGCCGGACTCGCCGATGCCGACGACCTTGGGGTGCCGGGCCAGCGCGGCAAGGGCCTCCGCCGTCGGCGTCGCTTCCTCGCCGGCGTTGTTCGGGTGCAGGCCCACGGTGCACCAGACGCGCTCGCGCGACGCTGCCAGGGCGATCACCGCGCGGGACTGGCCAAGGCGGGTGCCGATGGTCACCACCTCGCCCACGCCGGCCGTCGCGGCGCGCTCCAGCAGGGCGTCGCGCTCGGCGGCCTCGAACATGTCCAGGTGGCAATGCGAGTCGATCAGCAAGGTTAAGCCGCCGCCTCAACATGGCGCGGGAACACGCCCTGCGGCGGCGGCAGGGCCACCCCGCCCGGCAATGGCTGGGCCAGCCCGGCCAGGTCGCGCGCGCCGGCGGCCACGCCCAATTGGTCGAGCAGCCCAGCCATGCTGCCCGGCATGAACGGTTGCAGCACCACCCCGATCGGCACGATGGCGTCCACCAGCACGCGCAACACGGCCGCCATCCGCGGCGGGTCGGTGCGGCGCAGCGCCCAGGGCGCCTGCCGGTCGATATAGGCGTTGGCGGCGCGGATCACCTTCCAAACCTCCTCGAGCGCATCGCTCAGGGCCATGCGGTCCATCAACGGCCGTAGCGCCTCGGGCAGCGCCCGCGCGGCATCGAGCAGCGTGGCGTCGTCCGGCGTCGGCGGCGAAGCCTCGGGCAGGAGCCCGCCGAGGTTCTTGGCCACCTGGGACAGCGTGCGCTGCGCCAGGTTGCCCAGGTCGTTCGCCAACTCGCCGTTCATGCGGCGGATCAGCGCTGCATCGCTGAAGTCGCCATCGTTGCCGAACGGCACCTCTCGCAGCAGGAAGAAGCGCACGGGGTCCAGCCCGTAGGTCTCGACCAAGGCCGCCGCATCGATGGCGTTGTTCAGCGACTTGCTCATTTTTTCGCCGCGCGCCGTCCACCAGCCGTTGGCGACCACACGGCGCGGCGGCGGCAACCCGGCCGCAAGCAGCAAGGCCGGCCAGATCACCGCATGGAAGCGGATGATGTCTTTGCCGACGACATGCACATCCGCCGGCCAGAACCGCCACAGCGGCCCCGCCTCGTCCGGATAACCGAGCGCGGTCAGATAGTTGATCAGCGCATCGAGCCAAACATACATCACGTGGCCGGGGTCGTCCGGCACCGGCACGCCCCATTTGAGGGTGGTCCGGCTCACCGCGAGGTCGGTCAGCCCGCCGCGGACGAAGCTCAGCACCTCGTTGCGCCGCCCCGGCGGCAGGATGAAGTCCGGGTTGGCTTCATAGAACGCCAGCAGCCGGTCCTGCCAGGCCGAGAGGCGGAAGAAATAGCTGGGCTCCTTCATCCATTCCACCGGCGCCCCGGTCGGCGCCCGGCGGCTGCCGTCCGGCCCCGCCACCAGTTCGTCCTCGTTGTAGAAGGTCTCGTCGCGGACGGCGTACCAGCCCTCGTAGTGGCCGAGGTAGATATCCCCCGCGTCCCGCAGCCGCCGCCACAACGCCTGGCATGCCACCGCGTGGCGCGGCTCGGTCGTGCGAATGAAGGCGTCGTTCGACACCCCCATCAGGGCCGACAAGTCGCTGAACTTCTTGGAAACCTGGTCCACGAACGCCTGTGGCGCCAGCCCGGCGTCCTCGGCCGCCTTTTCAACCTTCTGGCCGTGCTCGTCCGTGCCGGTCAGGAAGAATACGTCCCGGCCGTCCAGCCGCTTCCACCGGGCCAGCACGTCGGCGGCGACCGAGGTATAGGCGTGGCCGATGTGCGGCGCGCCGTTGACGTAATAGATCGGGGTCGTGATGTAGAAGGGCTCATGCATGGGCGTTCAGCAGGTCCAGGCCTGATACGATGGCGTGCCGCTTGTCCAGGTTGGACCGCTCGGTCTCGTCTTGCAGGCGGCCCAGCGCGTGCCACACTTCGCCCCATTCGCCTAGAGGGCGCGCCTGCACCAGCCGAAGCTGGTCCTCATCGGCCTGCCCGCGCACCGCGTTCCGCACCGCGGCGCCCAGCCGGTCGCGCAGCAGGTCCATGAAGGTCGAATACCCGCCGTCGCTGCGGCCGAGCCGGTCTGCCACCGCATAGGCGCGCGTGGCCGCAAGCTGCGGCGCCGCTTGCAGCACCTCGGACACCAGCCCGGCGATGGCCACCCCATCCGCCGCCGCCAGGTCGGCCGCGCGGCCCGGCGCGCCATCCGCCAGCCCGGCGAGCGTCGCCCGCGCCGGGTCGTCCGTTTCCGGCAGGGCTTGGCGCAGCACGGCCGCCATATCGGCCGCTCCGAGCCGGCCAAGGGCCAACCGCCGGCACCGGCTGCGGATGGTCGGCAGCAGGCGGCCCGGCGCCGCGCAGGTCAGCAGCAGCACCGCGCGCGACGGCGGCTCCTCCAGCACTTTCAGCAAGGCATTGGCGGCACTGCGGTTCAGGTGCTCCGCCCCATCCACCACCACCACGCGCCAGCCGCCTTCAGCGGGCGTGAGCCGCAGGAAGCCGGCGATGTCCCGCGCGTCCTCGACAACGATTTCAGTACGTTGTCGCTTGCGCTTCTCGTCCCACTCGCGCTCGACCGTCAGCAGGTCGGCATGCGTGGCGCGGGCGATGCGGCGGAACACGGGGGCGGCCGGGTCGTTCGGGTCGCCGCCACCCGAAAGCAGCAGACGCGCGAACCGATAGGCGAGCGTCGCCTTGCCCACGCCCTCCGGCCCGGTGATCAGCCAGGCATGGTGCAGCCGGCCACCGCGGATGGCGCTGCCGATCACTGCCTCCGCGGCCGTGTGGCCCAGCAGCGCCGGGTTTTCGCGTGGCTCAAGCATCCTGCAAGCCCGGCAGGCGGACGGCGACGGCAGCACGGACCAGCCGGTGCACCGCGCCCATCGTGCCATCGGCCGGCACAACCGCGAACCGGGCCGGCTCGGCCGCAGCGATGGCGGCGTAGCCCGCGGCGACGCGGGCGTGGAAACCGGCATCCATGGCTTCGTAGTGATCGGCCCGCTGCCGCCGCTCTCTCAGCCGTGCAGCCGCGACGGCGGGCGACACCTGCAACAACAAGGTCATGGCAGGCCGCACCGGCAACAGCCGCGTCAGCCCGGCGATCAGGGCGCGGTCCGCGCCAAGGCCGTATCCCTGGTACGCCATCGTTGAATCGGCAAAGCGGTCGCACACCACGACCAAGCCGGCGGCCAGAGCGGGCTGGATGGTGCGGGCCAGGTGCTCGGCCCGGGCCGCGAAATGCAGGTGGGTCTCGGCCGGAGCCGACCACTCGATGGCGCCCCCCAGCAGCATGGCCCGCAGCGCCTCTGCGCCCGGCGCGCCGCCCGGTTCGCGCGTGCGGAGCGTCGGGTGCCCGGCTGCGGCCAACGCCTCGGCCAGCAGCCGCGCCTGCGTCGATTTGCCGGCGCCCTCCCCGCCCTCAAGCGTGATGAACACGCCCGCTCAGGACCCCCTGACGTACCGCGAGACCACCGCCACCGCGCGCCCGGGCAGGCCCAGCCGTCCCACGTCCGCGCCGGCCAGCAGCGGCACATCCATCCCGGGCACGCCCTGGCCCGATACGGTCAGCTTGCCCAGCACGTCGCCGCGGCTGATCGGGGCCGGGACGGGCGAGGCATATTCCAGCGCGATCTTGGCGCTCCGCCGCCACTGCCGCGGCATCGTCAGCACAAGGTCCCGCCCACCCACGAGGGGCACCGTCTCGCGGTTGCCGAGCCAGACCTTGGCGTTCTCCACCGTGTCGGCGGCGGTGAACAGGGTCACGTTCTCGAACTCGCGGAAGCTCCATTCCAGCAGCCGCTCGCTCTCCTCGCGCCGCTGGTGCATGGAGGTGAGGCCGTTGACCACGACGATCACCCGCCGCCCCGCGCGCTGCGCGCTGGCCACCAGGCCATAGCCGCCTTCGTCGGTGTGCCCGGTCTTGAGCCCGTCCGCAATGCCCTTCTGCACCAGCGGATTGCGGTTTTCCTGCTCGATGCTGTTGAATTTGAACGACTTCTCACTGTCGTAATGGTAGTATTCCGGGAAATCCTGGATAAGCCGCCGCGCCAAGGTGGCGATGTCCTTGCAGGACATGCGTTGCGCAGGGTCCGGCCAGCCCGTGCTGTTGCGGAAGGTGGACGAGGCCAGGCCCAGTTCCTTGGCCTTGGCGTTCATCAGTTCGGCGAACGCCTCCTCGGACCCGGCCACCGCCTCCGCAAGGACGATGCACGCGTCGTTGCCGGACTGCACGATCACGCCGCGGATCAAATCCTCGACCTTCACCGAGCCGTTCAGCGGCACGAACATCTTGGAGCCCTGCATGCGCCAGGCTCGTTCGCTGACCGGCAGTTCCTGCGTGAGCGAGAACCGGCCGGACTTCAGCATGCCGTAGACGATGTAGGCCGTCATCAGCTTGGTCATCGAGGAGGGCGGCATCAAAGCCTCGCCCTCCTTGTCCAGCAACACGGCGCCCGTGTTGAAATCCATGATGAGGGCGTACTTGGCCGCGGTGTCGATCGGGCCGAGCGGCGTCGTGGCCGGGGCGCCG
The DNA here is from genome assembly GCA_964235765.1 of uncultured Acetobacteraceae bacterium. Lineage (GTDB taxonomy): Bacteria > Pseudomonadota > Alphaproteobacteria > Acetobacterales > Acetobacteraceae > JAVVHH01. Next base: position 19,016 of record CAXSDH010000055.1, on the reverse strand, counting down.
GTGGGCGGCGGCGGGGCGTTGCGCCCGCGGGCCGGGCGGCGCGGGGCCTGCGCCGCGCCAGGGCTGGCGGCGGCGGCGGCGGCGGCGGCGGCGGCGGCGGCCAAGACGATACGGCGTTCCAGCATGGCCCCTCTACTCCACAACGATCCGCGCATCGGTTACTCCCGCCGCCATGGCCCGGTCCAGCGCCGCATCGGCCGCGGCCACGGAGGGGAACGGCCCGGCCTGCACCCGGAATGTTTGCGACCGGCCCGTCCGCACCTGCTCGACGGCCGGCGACAGGCCGTAAAGCTTTGCCCGGATTTGGTTCGCATACGCCGCCCGCCCGAACTGGCCGGCCCGCAACCAAAGCTGGCCGGGATCCGCCGGCACGCGGAGCACGTCGTCCGGCAAGGCTGCCAGCGGGACCGTCTCGGCCGCGACCTCCGGTGCAGGCGTGAAGGCCGCCCGGGCGACTCGGCCGCGGCTGGATTGCCCCACCCCCGAGGGCGGCGCCAGCGCCTCCGCCGCCACGGCGCCACGCGGGGCCGCGGCCAGGCCAGGGGTGGGGCCTTGCAGCCGGTCCCGCAACGCCTGGCTCGGGCCGTCCTCCACCTGCACGCGCACGCGCGCGACACCGCCGGGCGGAAGCCCGAGCCGGTCGGCTGCGCGCCGGGTCAGGCCTAGCAAGCGGGCGGGGCTTGCCGGCCCGCGGTCGTTGATGCGGACGACAACCTGCAATCCGGTGTCCAGGTTCGTGACCCGGGCGATGGCCGGCAACTGGAGGGTCTGGTGCGCCGCAGCCATGGCGGCGGAGTCGAACACCTCGCCATCGGCCGTCAGCCGCATGTGTTCCGGGGCGCGCTCGGCCAGGCCGGTCGCTTCATAACGAAAGTCCTCCCGCGGATAATACCAGGCGCCGCCCGCCTGATAAGCTGCGCCCACGGTATACTTCGCTGCGGCCTGAGGCGGCAGCCGCGAACGGACCGCGCACCCGGCCAGCAGCAGCGACACCATCAGCCCCAGCAGCAGCGGCCGCATCAGGCGGCCGCTTCACCCAGCAGCCCAACCGCCAGCGCGTAGAAGTCCGAGGGATTGTAGCGGCGGATCACGTTGAAGTTGGCGAAGGTCATGTAGCCCTCGCCCGGCGCCGCGCCTTCCGGCACCACCAACCCGCCCAGCACCTCGGTCCGGCTGAACGGACGGCCATCGTCCCGCACGACGCCCATGCGCATCCACTCGCCGAGCGTGCGCTTCCTATCCCGCCCGGCCACGGACCGGTCGAAGCCCGGCGGCAGCCGCACCGGTTGCGCCCAGGGTTCGCCACGCCGCCAGCCGCTCTGGGCCAGATAGTTGGCGATGGAGCCGAACACGTCCGGCTTGCTGTCCCAGATGTCCCGCCGCCCGTCGCCGTCGAAATCCACGGCATAGGTCAAATAGGAGCTGGGCATGAACTGCGGCTGCCCCATCGCCCCGGCGTAGCCGCCGGTCAGCCGCCCCGGGGTGACGTCGCCGGCGTCCAGGATTCGGAGCGCGTTCAGCAGCTCCTTGCGGAAGAATGCCGCCCGGCGGCCCTCCCAGGCCAGCGTCGACAACGCCTCGACCAGCCGGTAATTGCCCTTGTTCGCGCCGAACGCCGATTCCACGCCCCAGATGCCAATGATGATCAGCGGATCGACGCCGTAACGCGCCTCGACCTGGGCCAGCAGGCCGCGCTCGCGGGCGTAGTTGTCCCGCGCCGCTTGCAAACGGCTATCCGGCAGCACGCGGGCGCGATACTCTGGCCAGGTCAGGGTGAACTCGGGTTGCCGCTGATCCAGCTCGATCACGCGCTGGTTCGGCGCCACGCCGACGAAGGCCTGCTGCAGCGTGGCATCCCGGATCCCGGCCCGGCGCGCCTCCGCCTTCACGCCCTCCACGAAGGCGGGGAACCCGCCCTGGGCCGAGGCGGCGAAGGGCAGGAGGGCGGCGGACAGGGTCAGCGTGCGGCGGTTCAGCATGGCGCCGATGTGCCACATCGGCTGAAAAGGCGCAAAAGGACGCTGCACGCACTTACCCAAAGCGCCCCGACTTCGGGAACCCGTTCGGCGGCATCCGCCCAGCCTGCGCCCGCGCGCCGATCCAGTCGCGCAGCTCCGTCTCGCGGCGCGTGTTTTCGCCGAGGCGCCAGGTCAGCCCGTCCGCCAAGCGGAACACCTTGGCATCCGCCAGCATGCCGTCCTTGTGCTTCTGCAAGGTTACGCCCGAGCCGCGCGACAACTCCGGCACCTGGTCCAGCGGGAACACCAGCAACTTCCGGTTGGTGCCGATCACGGCCACATGGTCGCCTTCGGCGGGCGTGCACAGCAGCACGGTCTCCCCGGGCTTGACGTTCAGCACCTGCTTGCCCGTCCGCTTCTCCGCCAGCAGGTCCGCAGCCCCGACCACGAAGCCGCGCCCGGCGTTGCTGGCGATCAGGTATTTGCGGCCCTCCTGCCACACGAACAGGGCCGCCACCTCCTCGTCGTTGGCCATCTCCGCCACCAGCCGGATCGCCTGCCCATCCCCGCGGCCACGCGGGAGTTCGCCCGCCCGCAAGGTGTGCGCCCGGCCGCCGGTGGCGATCAGGCACAGGCGGTCGGTCGTCTGGCAAGGCACCAGCAGCCATAGCTTGTCGCCCTCCTTGAATTTCAGCTCCGCCCCGTCCGCGACGTGCCCACGAACCGCGCGGATCCAGCCCTTGGCGGACAGCACCACGGTAATCGGCTCCCGCTCGATCAGGTGGTCGGCGTTCACCTCGACGGCCTCCGGGACCGCGCCCAGCAAGGTCCGCCGCGCGCCCAACGGGCCGGAGCCGAACCGCTCCCGCACCTCGGCCAACTCGTCGGCAATCCGCGTCCAGCGCCGCCCAGCGTCCTTCAGCAAGGCCTCGAGCTCACGCGCTTCCCGCGTCAAGGTCTTGTGCTCCTTGCGAATCTCCATCTCCTCGAGGCGGCGCAGGGAACGCAGCCGCATGTTCAGGATCGCCTCCGCCTGCACGTCGGTCAGCGTGAAATGGGCGATCAGGGCGGGCTTCGGATGATCCTGCTCGCGGATGATGCGGATCACCTCGTCCAGATTGAGGAACACCGCAAGGTAGCCGTCCAGCACCTCCACCCGCCGCTGGATGGCCGCCAGCCGGTGGCGGGAGCGGCGCTCCAGCACCTCGTGCCGGTGGTCGAGCCACGCCCGCAGCACGCCCTGCAGTCCCAGCACCATGGGCGTATGATCGGCCGTCAACACGTTCATGTTAAGGGAGAACCGGCTCTCCAGCGCCGTCGCGCGGAACAAGGTCTCCATCAGCACCTCGGGTTCCACCGCGCGCGACTTCGGCTCCAGCACGAGGCGCACATGCTCGGTGCTCTCGTCGCGGACGTCGCCCAGGAACGGCAGCTTCTTGGCCTCCAGCAGCTCGGCGATCTGCTCGATCAGCTTGGCCTTCTGCACCTGGTAGGGGATCTCGGTGACGATCACCTGCCACATGCCGAGCTTGCCGCGCTGCACTTCCCACTTGGCCCGGGTGCGGAAGCCGCCGCGGCCCGTCTCGTAGGCTTGCAGCAGGGCTTCAGGGCTCTCGACCAGGGTGCCGCCGGTCGGGAAGTCGGGGCCGGGCATATGGGCCAGCAGGTCTGCCGTGGTCGCGCCGGGGTTCTGGATCAGGTGGATCGCCGCCGTGCAGACCTCGCCCGCATTGTGCGGCGGGATGCTGGTGGCCATGCCGACCGCGATTCCCGCGGCGCCGTTGGCCAGCAGGTTGGGGAAGCCGCCGGGCAGCACGACGGGCTCGTGCTCCTCGCCGTCATAGGTCGCGCGGAAATCGACCGCATCGTCATCGATGCCGGCCAGCAGGGTCTGCGCGACCTCGGTCAGCCGCGCTTCGGTGTACCGCATGGCGGCCGCGTTATCGCCGTCGATGTTGCCGAAGTTGCCCTGGCCTTCGATCAGCGGATAACGCGCGGCGAAGTCCTGCGCCAGGCGGACCAGGGCCTCATACACGGCGACATCGCCGTGCGGGTGGTACTTGCCGATGACGTCGCCGACCACGCGGGCGCACTTCTTGAAGCCGGAGGCCGGGTCGAGCTTCAACTGGTGCATCGCGTAGATAAGCCGCCGGTGCACCGGCTTCAGCCCGTCCCGCACGTCTGGCAGGCTGCGGGACATGATGGTGCTGAGCGCATAGGCCAGATACCGCTCGCTCAGCGCGTCGGTCAGCTTGGTGTCCTGGATGGTGCCGGTCAGGTCGTCGGGCATCGGTGCTCCACCGGAAACGGATAGGGAACTAGGCGGCGCCTGCCAAGTCCTTGACGCGGTCATACAGCATGTGGCGCGCGGCCGGCATGGGCCGGTGCTGATGGCCGAAGGCGTCGCGTGCCAGGAAGTGCCCGGTCAGCGCCAGGCCGTCCCGCCAGTCCGCCGGGCCCGATCCGGGCGCGCCGGCGAGGAACCCCGGCAGCCGGAGCAGGCGCGACTGCCATACGCCGGCCGCCGAGCGGCAAACGGCGCGGCCGGTGCGGGGCGACACGAACGCCAGATCCGCCGTCGCGCCCGTCACCGCGCACGCCCCGAGGTCGAGGCCGTAGCCCAATTCCGCCAGCAGCACGGCTTCCCAGCGGATCAGCGCCGGCAGGGCGTCCGTGCCCGCCTGCAAGCCGGCGATCAACTGCACCAGCCCGGCGAACACCAGCGGGTGCGGCTCGCGCTCCGGCAGCGCGCCCTCGGCGACGGCGCAGGCGGCGGAGAGCATCGCGAGCGCCACCGGTTCTTCCATGGCCAGCGCGGCGCCGGGATGTACAAGCTCGGCGGTGAGGCTGCCGAGCTGGTCCGCCAGCCGCGCCACCCAGCGCGCCTGCACCAGGTTGCCCGGCTGCCAGAGCGAGGCCTGCGCCCGCGAGCCGCCTCCGCGCGCCAGGGCCCGGAACGCGCCATGCGCCTCGGTCAGCACCGTGACGAGCGCGTGCCCTTCGCCTTGCGGGCGCGCATCCAGCACCACGGCGGGCGCGTCCCACTCCAAGCTGCTATTCCGTGTCGTCCAGCCCGATCGCCCGCAGCCGCGCGCCTTCCTCGTCCCAGCCGGCCCGCTCCTTCACGTTCAGGAATAGGTGGACGGGGCGTTCCAGCAGGCTGGTCAACTCGCGCCGGGCCCGCGCGCCGATCTCCTTGATGCGGCTGCCGCCGGCCCCGATCAGGATCGCCTTGTGGCCGACCCGGCCGACATAGACCGTCGCTTCCACCCGCACGGAGCCATCCGGCTTCTCCTGCCAGGTCTCGGTCTCCACCGTGGTGCCGTAAGGGATTTCTTCATGGATCTGCAGGAATATCTGCTCGCGTACGATCTCCGCGGCCAATAGGCGGTCCGGCAGGTCGGTGAGGTCGTCGTCCGGATACAGATGCGGCCCGGGCGGCAACCCGGCGGCCAACTGGTCCAGCAGCCGGTCCAGCCCGTCGCCGGTGCTGGCGCTGACCATGAACGTCTCCTCGGCGGCCAGGATGGCGCTCAACTCCGCCGTCAGCGGCAGCAATTGATGGGGGGCCACGAGGTCCAGCTTGTTCAGCACCAGCCAGGTGCGCCGGCCGCGCTCGGCCAACTGCGCCGCAATCTCCCGAACGTCCTGCGTGGCGCCGGCGCGGCTATCCACGAGCAGCAGGGTCAGGTCGGCATCCTGCGCCCCGGTCCAGGCGGCGCGCACCATGGCGCGGTCCAGCTTGCGGCGGGGGCGAAAGATGCCGGGCGTGTCGATCAGCAGGATTTGCGCCGCACCCCGCATCAGGATGCCCAGCACGCGGAAGCGCGTCGTCTGCGCCTTCGGGCTGACGATCGACAGCTTGGCGCCGGTCAGCCGGTTCAGCAGCGTCGACTTGCCGGCGTTCGGCGCGCCGACGATGGCCACGAAGCCGCAGCGGGATGCGTCGCTCATGCGAGCAGCCGCCCCAGCAGGTCGGCCGCGGCATCGCGTTCGGCGAGGCGTTTGCTGCCCGCGGTGCCACGGCCGCTCTGCCCGCCGCCGGACACCGTCATGACGAACTCCGGCAGGTGCGACGGCCCGCTGCGGGTGGCCACCTCATACACCGGCAGAGGCAGGCCGCGGGCCATCAGCCACTCCTGCAGCTCGGTTTTGGCGTCCTTGGGTGGCACGATCATCTCCTCCACCGCGGGCAGCCAGGCCCGGCGCACGAAGTTCCGCGCCGGCTCCAGCCCGGCGTCCAAGTACAAAGCCCCGATCGCCGCCTCCATCGCATCGGCCAGCACGTTCGCCAGTTGCCCCACGCCCGCCCGGGCCTCGTTCTCGCCGATCGCCAGTGCCGCGGACAGCCCCGCCCGGTCGGCGATCTCGGCCAGCACGCGGCGCGAGACCAGATGGGCGTGGCGCGGCCCCAGTTCGCCTTCCTGCTCGGCCGGAAACCGCTCGATCAGCCACTCCGCCAGCAGCAGGCCCAAAACCCGGTCGCCGATGAACTCCAGCCGCTCGTTGGAGCCGACGCCCCGGCGCTCGCCGGGCTTGCGGGGGCGTTGCTTGCCGTGGGCCGCGGACCGGTGCGTCAGCGCTTCGGCCAACAGGGCCGGGCGCCGGAAATTGTGGCCGAGGATCGCCTCCCCGGCCTGCTGGCGCGTAGCCGTGTCCTGAACCGTCAACTGATGCCGTGCAGCAGGCGGCTCCAGCGGATTTCGAACGGCCACTCCCACACCTCCCACCAAGGCGCCCGGGCGTCGATGGAGAAAAAGATGAACTCGGCCCGGCCGACCAGGTTCTGCACCGGCACGAACCCCACGCCGCTGCTGTCCATCACGCGGCTGTCGGACGAATTGTCCCGATTGTCTCCCATGGCGAACACGTGGCCGTCCGGCACCCGGAACTCCGGCGTGTTGTTCATCATGCCGTCATCCTGCATTTTGAGGATGTCGTGCACGCGTCCGTTGGGCAACGTTTCCGCATAGCGCTTGGCCAGGGCGGACCGGCCGCTATCTTCGGCCACGAATTCGCCCACCGGCTGCCGCGGCAGCAGCGCGCCGTTGATGTAGAGCTGGCCGGCCTTTACCTGGATGCGGTCGCCGGGCAGGCCGACGATGCGCTTGATATAGTCGGTGCTGTTGTCGCGGGGGAACTTGAACACCGCCACGTCCCCCCGCTCCGGCAAGCGGCCGAGCAGGCGGCCGCTGAACAGGTTGGGCGCGAACGGCAGCGAGTAGCGGGAGTATCCATAGCTGTATTTCGCCACGAACAGATAGTCGCCCACCAGCAAGGTGGGGATCATGGAGCCCGACGGGATGTTGAACGGCTCGAATGCGACAGTGCGGATACCGACCGCGATCAGGCCGGCGTAGACGATCGTCTTGACGTTCTCGAGCAGTCCGCCCGATTTGGGTTTCGCCATGCTGGGGAGGTGATCCGGTTGCTAATTCGGCGGGATGAAGCCGACCGGGGGGGGCGCTGTCAAGGAAGCGGAACGGCCGAGATGACGACCTGCGCGAAGGCATAGGGATATTCGTCGGTCAGCGTCAGCGCCACGTGCGCCGCCTGCCCGGCCGGGGTGATGGCCTGCAGCCGCGTGGCCGCCCCGCCGGTCAGCCGCAAGGTGGGCTGGCCGCCGGGCAGGTTCACGACGCCCATGTCGCTATGGAACACGCCCTGGCGGAAGCCGGTGCCGAGCGCCTTGGCGCAGGCTTCCTTGGCGGCGAAGCGCTTGGCGAAGGTGGGCGCATGCAGCGCCGGCGTGCGCCTGGCGGCCCGGGCCCGTTCGGCCGCGGTGAACACACGCAGCAGGAACCGCTCGCCGTGCCGCGCCATCACGCGCTCGATGCGCCGAATGTCGCACAAATCCGAGCCCAAGCCGATGATCACCCCCGCGCGCGCTCCACCTGCGTGATGCCGTTGGCGGCGCGCAGCCCGGCGATCACGGTGGAGAGGTGCCGCACATCCCGCACCTCCACGTCGACCAGCACCTCGAAGAAGTCCTGCTGCCGGTTGGTGATCTTGAGGTTGGTGATGGAGCCTTCGTGCTTGGAGATGGCGTTGGTCAGGCTTGCCAGTGCGGTCGGCTCGTTGGTGGCGATGGCGCTGATGCGCCCGGTGTGGGTGACGGGCTTGCCTCGCGTGACGGCGGCTGGGTCCCAGCCTACGTCGATGAAACGCTCCGGCGTCGCCGCGAAGCTCTCCAGCGTCTGGCAGTCCTTGGTGTGGATGGTGACGCCCTTGCCGGTGGCGACGATGCCGACGATGCGGTCGCCGGGCAGCGGGTGGCAGCAGCCGGCGTAATGCACCGTCATGCCGGCGACGAGCCCGGTGATGGGCATGCCCTCTTCCCGGGACGGCACGCGGCCGGGCCGGATGGGCAGACTGGGCGCCATCCGGGGCGCGCGGGCGCCGCGCAGTTCGGGATAGGCCGCGTGCACGACGTCCTTGGGGCCGATGTTGCCGTTGCCCACGGCGACGTAGAGATCGTCGAGCGAAGCCGCCTTGAGGCCCTTCAGCCCGGCCTCCAGCACCTTCTCCGATCCGTCCACGCCTTCCTGGCGGAAGGCCTTGGCCAGCGCGGCCCGGCCGGCATCGACGTTGATCTGCCGCTGCTGTTGCGCCACGTAGCGCCGGATGCGGGCGCGCGCCTTGCCGGTAACGACGAAGCGTTCCCAAGCCGGCGAGGGCGTGCCGCCGCGGGCCGTCATAACCTCCACCTGGTCGCCGTTCTGCAACTCGTGCCGCAGCGGCATCAGCCGGCCGTTCACCTTGGCGCCGACGCAGGTGTCGCCCACCTGGCTGTGCACGGCATAGGCGAAGTCGATGCTGGTCGCCCCGCGGGGCAACTGGATCAGTTGGCCCTTCGGCGTGAAGCAGAAGACCTGGTCCTGATACAGCTCGAGCTTGGTGTTCTCGAGGAATTCCTCGGCAGCTTGCGAGTTGTCGAGGATTTCGAGCAAGTCCTGCACCCAGCGGAACTTCTGCAGGTCGCTGGCCGAGGCGTCGTCCTGCTTGTAAAGCCAGTGCGCGGCCACGCCGTTCTCGGCGATGTCGTGCATGTCGGCGGTGCGGATTTGCACCTCGATTTTCTGGTTGCGCGGCTCGCGCAGGGTCACGCCGGTGTGCAGGCTGCGGTAGCCGTTGGATTTCGGGGTGGAGATGTAGTCCTTGAACCGCCCGGCGATCACCGGGAACGCGGCATGGATCGCCCCGAGCGCTATGTAGCAGGAGTCGCGCGAGGGCATGACCACGCGGAACGCCATGATGTCGGACAGTTGCTCGAACGCCACGTTGCGGCGCTGCATCTTTTCCCAGATGGAATAGGGCGACTTCTCCCGCCCGCTGATGCTGACGGGCTCCGCGCCGGCCTCGGTGCAGACGCGGATCAGCTCCTGCCGCACCTCCTCGATCACGTCGGCGCCCTGGCCGCGGAGGAAGTTGAGCCGGGCCTGGATGGTGTCGAAGGCCTCGGGCTCCAACTGCTGGAACGACAGCGTTTGCAGCTCGGTCTTGAGGCTGTCCATGCCGATCCGCTCGGCGAGCGGGGCGTAGATCTCCATCGTCTCGCGCGCGATCCGCAGGCGGCGCTCCGGATTCTGCACGTAATGCAGGGTGCGCATGTTGTGCAGCCGGTCCGCGAGCTTGACCAGCAGCACGCGGATGTCCTTGCTCATGGCCAGGACGAGCTTGCGGAAGTTCTCCGCCTGCTTGGTGCGGTCGGATTGCAGTTCGAGCCGGGTCAGCTTGGTGACGCCGTCCACCAGGCCGCCGACCGCGGGGCCGAACCGGCGGTCGATCTCGGCGCGGGTGACCCCGGTATCTTCGATCACGTCGTGCAGCAGTGCGGTCACGATGCTGGCGGTGTCGAGCCGGTAGCCGGCCAGGATATCGGCAACCGCAAGCGGGTGCGTGATGTAGGGGTCGCCGTTCTCGCGCGTTTGTTGCCCGTGCGCCTGCATAGCGAGCACATAGGCGGCGTCGAGCATCGCGATGTCGGCGCGGGGGTCGTAGGCCCTTACCTTCTCCGTCAGCTCGAACTGCCGGATGATCTCGGGGCGCGCGCGATGGCCCTCGGGCGTTGCCGCCCCGTCCGGCGCGCGGAAAGGGGCCGGGAAGCGTTGCTCGCTCACCAGCCCCTCCGGATCACGAGGTCAGCGGCGCGGGCGACCGCCGAGCTCGGCCTCGATGGCCGCCTCCATGTCCTCGGGCGAGAGTTCCTCGATCGGCAAATTCGAAGCTTCCTCCTCGGCCGACACGTCCTGCAGCCCGAAGATGTTCTGATCGGTCGGGATGAGGTCAAGCACCTCCTCGTCCGCCGGTTCCGGCTCGGGCGCGCGGGACAGCGACTTGATGAGGTCCTGCTCGAGGCGCGGAAGCTCCACGGTCTCCTCGGCAATTTCGCGAAGGGCGACGACCGGGTTCTTGTCGTTGTCGCGGTCGATCGTCAGTTCCTCGCCGCGGCTGAGGTTGCGGGCCCGCTGGGCGGCGAGGAGCACGAGCTCGAACCGGTTCGGCACCCTTTGGACGCAGTCTTCGACGGTAACGCGCGCCATGCGCTCAGCTCCAGGTTTCTTGCAGTGCGATAAGTTCAGATAAGGCGTCGGCTGGTTCGGGGCAAGTCTTACAACGGTCGAACCCCGCTTTGATCGGCGGCTTGCAGCAATAAGGCGGCAGACCCGCCGGAAACCGGGTGCCGCCATTCCGGCGCGACATCATGCAGGGGGCGGAGGACGAAGGCGCGTTCATGCAGCCGCGGATGCGGCAGGACCAGGCCCGCCCCAGCGAGCACGAGATCACCGATGGCCAGCAGGTCCAAATCGAGGGTCCGTGCGCCGTTCAGCGCCCCGCGTACCCGCCCGGCCCGCGCCTCGATGGCATGCAGCGCCGCCAGCAACCCGGGCGGATCGGCGGCGCCGGACAGGCGTGCCACCCCGTTGATGTAGTCCGCCTGCTCGGAGGCTGGGACGGGCGCCGTGCGGTACCAGCGGGAAACCGCGTCCAGCCGCAGGCCCGGCAGTGCCGCCAGTTGCGTCACCGCCCACCGGCAGGTCTCCACGGCCGGCCGGCCGGCCGGGTCCGGCAAGTTTGCCCCGATCGCCACGAGGATCGATTCTGCCATCCCTGCCCCTTTCAGTCCTAGGCCCCGCGCCGTAAGCTAGCCCTATTCTATTCAGGATAGAGCGAGGCCCGACGTGCATTTCCTAGCCTCCGAGCGCACCGCGCTCTTCATCGATGGCGCCAACCTCTACTCCGCCTCCCGCAATCTTGGCTTCGACGTGGATTATCGCAGCCTGCTGGAGTTCTTCCGCCGCAAGACGCAGGTGATCCGCGCATATTACTATTCCGCCTTGCTCGACACGGAGGAGTATTCGCCGCTGAAGCCGCTGACGGATTGGCTGGCCTATAACGGCTTCAACCTGGTGACCAAGACCGCGCGCGAGTTCACCGACGCCACGGGCCGCCGCCGGGTCAAGGGCAACATGGATGTGGAGCTGGCCGTCGATATGCTGGAGTTGGCGCCGCGGATCGAGCACGCCGTGCTGTTCAGCGGCGACAGCGACTTCCGCCGGCTGGTGGAAGCGGTGCAGCGGCAGGGCGTGCGCGTGTCGGTGATCTCGTCCGTGCGTACCTCGCCTCCCATGGTGGCCGACGAGTTGCGGCGTCAGGCCGATCAGTTCGTGGAGCTGGCGGACATCGCGCCGGAGTTCACCCGCCGCCCCTCGGAGCGGCCGCGACCGCCGGTGCGCGCCCAGGACACCCCCGCCGACCCCGCCGATGCCGGCTGAGCCCGAAGCAGGCATCGCGACCCCGCCGCACGACTGCCCGCTCTGCCCCCGGCTGGTGGAATACCGCCGGGCCAACCAGATGGCGAACCCCGAATGGTTCAATGCGCCGGTGCCCACCTTCGGGAATGTCGGCGCGCGGCTGCTGATCGTGGGCATGGCGCCGGGGGTGAAAGGCGCGAACCGGACGGGGCGGCCGTTTACCGGGGACCATGCGGGGTTGCTGCTGTATCAAACGCTGCTGCGGTTCGGGCTGGCGGCGGGCGAGTACGAGGCCCGGCCGGACGACGGCCTGCAGCTCGTCGGCAGCCGCGTGGTCAATGCCGTGCGCTGCGTGCCGCCGGCCAACCTGCCGCAGCCCGCGGAGGTCCGCACCTGCAACCAGTTCCTTGCCTCCGAGCTGAACGGAATGCCCGCTCTGCGGGTCGTGCTGGCCCTGGGCGTGCTGGCCCATGCGGCCGTGCTGCGCGCCTGCGGCGTCCCGCCCACGCGCATCCGCTTCCGGCACGGCGCCATCGTCGAGCTGCCGAGCGGGCTGCTGCTGGCCGACTCGTACCATGTGTCGCGCTACAACACGAACACCGGCGTGCTGACGCAGCCGATGTTCGAACAGGTGATGTTCCAGATCGTGCAGCTTCTCGCGGATTAGCCCTTGTCCCGCATCAGCCGGGCCTTGTCGCGCTGCCAGTCGCGTGCCGCGATCGCCTGGCGCTTGTCCTGCTTCTTGCGCCCCTCGCCCACGCCCAGCAGCACCTTGGCCACCCCCCGGTCGTTGAAGTGGATCTGCAGGGGCACGATGGTCAGGCCATCGCGGGTCGAGGCGCCGATCAACTCGCCCATCTGCTTGCGCTTGAGCAGCAGCTTGCGCGGCGCCCGCGGCTCGAAGCGGGAGAGCACGCCGCCCTGGTATTCCGGGATGTAGCAGTTGAACAGGAACAGCTCGCCTTCCCGCTCGCCGGCCCAGGCCTCGGTCAGCGTGGCCCGCCCGTGCCGGAGCGACTTCACCTCCGGCCCCTTCAACACCAATCCGGCTTCCATCGTCTGCTTGATGGTGTAGTCGAAGCGCGCCTTGCGGTTCTGCGAGGCGATGCCGTGCGAGATCAGGCCCGACTTCTTCTTGGTCTTGGAGTCCGCCACTAATTCAGCAGCCCCGCATCCTGCATCGCGCCGCGCACCTGGGCGCGCGTGGCTTCCGAGACGGGCGCCAGCGGCAGGCGGCAATGATCGGTGCCGTGGCCGAGCAGGCTGGCGGCGTATTTCACCGGGCCGGGGCTGCTTTCCACGAACATGGCGTCGTGCAGCGGCAGCAGCCGATCCTGGATCGCCATGGCGCGTTCCGTGTCGCCTCCCTGCCAGGCATCGTGCATCTCGGCGCAGAGCCGGGGCGCCACGTTGGCGGTCACGCTGATGCAGCCCGCGCCGCCGGCCGCCAGGAAAGCGAGCGCGGTGTGGTCCTCGCCGGACATTTGGCAGAACGCGGTCCCGCAACGGCGGCGGGTGTGCAACGGGCGGGCGAGGTTCGCGGTCGCATCCTTCACGCCGACGATGTTCGGGTGGCGGGCCAGCCGGGCCATGGTGTCCACGCTCATGTCCACCACGCTGCGGGGCGGGATGTTGTAGATGATCACGGGCAGGTCCACCGCGTCGGCGATGGCGGAGAAATGCAGGAACATGCCTTCCTGGGTCGGCCTGTTGTAGTAGGGCGTGACCACGAGCGCCGCCGCCGCGCCGGCCGACTTCGCGTGCCGGGTCAGCTCGATGGCCTCCGCCGTGCAGTTCGATCCGGCGCCCGCGATCACCGGCACCCGCCCGGCCGAAACCTCGACCGCGATCTCCACCACCCGCTGATGCTCGGCATGGCTGAGCGTGGGGCTTTCGCCCGTGGTGCCGACGGGCACGATGCCGTCGGTGCCCTGCCCGATCTGCCAGTCCACGAAGGCGCGAAACGCGTCCTCGTCCAGCGCGCCGTCGGCCCGCATCGGCGTGACGAGCGCAACGTATGATCCTTTGAACATTTGTGACCCGTCCCGACCGCAAACCGGGAACCTATGCATGTGGGGGATGCGCCGCAAGGCCGTTGCGCTGTAGTATGTGCTATGCGCGCTGCCATGCTCCTGCTGTCGCTGCTGTGGCCGGGCATGGCGCAGGCCCAAGGCGAAGCCGTGCTGGCCGCCGTGCGCGCGGAACGCTGGGCCGAGGCCGATGCGCGGGCGGCGGCCGAGCCGGATCCCTTGGCCCGCAAGCTGGCGCTGTACTACCGTCTGCTGACGCCGGGCGCGGCGGGCTCGGCGGAGATCGCCGCCTTCCTGTCGGCGAGTCCGGACTGGCCGCAGCAGGGGCTGCTCAGCCGGCGGCTGGCGGAGGCGCTGCTGGCCGACCGGGACGACCGAGCGGTGCTGGAGATTTGCCAGCGGCGCCCGCCCGATGCCGCCCCGTCCCTGCTGCGCTGCGCCGACGTGGCGGCGCGGGCAGGCCAACCGCCCGAGGCCGATGCGCGCCGGGCTTGGCAGCTCGGCATCACCGACGCCGCGGCCGAGGCCGCCTTCATGCGCCAATGGGGCCGCGCGCTGACGCGGGAGGACCAGTGGCGGCGTTTCGACCGCCTGGCCTGGACCGACTCCGGCGCCCCCGGCGGCCCCGCCTGGCGGCAAGCCGTGCGGCTCGACCAGGCCTACCGCCCGCTGGCCGAAGCCCGGCTGGCGCTGCGCCGCGACGACCCCACGGCGCCCGCGCTGGCCAACATCCTGCCCGAGCCCGCGCGCAGCGACCCCGGGCTGGTGTTCGAACTCGCACGCTGGTACCGCCGCGCCGGGCAGGACCGCGACGCCGCGCGCGTCTGGGCCGAGCGCGCGGCCGCAGCCGAACAGGCCGCGCCCGAGCGGCTGCCGGCGTTCTGGGAGGAGCGCAACCTGATCGCCCGCCGATTGCTGCGCGGACGCGAGGACGCGCTGGCCTATGCGATCGTGACGGCCCCGGCCGCCGCTGGAGCGGTCAGCGAGGCAATGATCGACGCCACGTTCCTGGCCGGCTGGATCGCCCTGCGCCGGCTGCATCAGCCGGCCGATGCGGTGCGGCAATTCACGGCACTCGCCGGCATGTCGCCGGCCGCGATAACGCAGGGCCGCGCATTGTATTGGCTTGGCCGCGCGCTGGCCGCCGCGGATGCAGGGGAACCGGCGCGCGCGGCCTTCGCCCTCGCGGCGGGCTGGCCCACGACCTATTACGGCCAGCTCGCGGCCCTGGCGCTGAACGAGGGCGAAGCGGGACTGGGCCGGCGCATCCAGGCGGCCGGCGACCCGGCCTGGACCCCTGCACGGGCACTCGATTTCGCCGGGCGCGAGCTGGCGCGGGCCGCCGCCCTGCTCGCCGCATGGGGCGAGCCGCGACGGGCCAAGGCGTTCCTGCAGCGGCTCGACGAGTTGGCGGGCGACCCGGCGGACCGTGCGCTGGCGGCCCGCTTCGCGGTGGGTCTCGGCCTGCCGGAGCAGGCGGTGGCGGTGGCGCGCCGGGCCGGGCGGGACGGGGTGATGCTGCCCAAGGCCGGCTGGCCCGCGGCGGTGGAGCCGCCGTCCGGACCGGTGGAGCGCGCGGTGGCGCTAGGCCTCATCCGGCAAGAGAGCAGCTTCGACCCGCAGGCGCTCAGTCCGGCTGGGGCACGCGGCCTGATGCAGCTGATGCCGGCCACCGCCTCCGGCGTCGCGCGGCGGCTGAACGAGGTGGCCAGCCCGACCGCGCTGACGGGCGACGCCGCCTTCAACATGCGGCTGGGCACGACGTACCTGCAAGGCCTGCTGGAGCAGTTCGGCGGCGCGCTGCCGCTGGCGCTCGCAGCATACAACGCCGGGCCGGGCCGGGTGGCCGACTGGACCGCGACCCAGGGAGACCCGCGCGCCGGCCAGGTGGACATCGTTGACTGGATCGAGCTGATCCCGTTCAACGAGACCCGCAATTACGTGCAGCGCGTGATCGAGAACGTGGTGATCTACCGGGCGCAGCAGGGTGTGCAGGCGCCGCACCCCGTGGCCCGTTGGTCAGGCGCTGCGGAATGATCGGCAGCGACCTGCGGGCGGCGGCGGCGCTGTTGCTCGACGAGCTGCGTGCGCATGGCGTGACGCTCGCCACCGCGGAAAGCTGCACCGGCGGGCTGATCGCGGCTGCGTTGACCGAGATCGCCGGGTCGTCGGATGTGGTGGAGCGTGGGTTCGTGACCTATTCCAATGCCGCGAAGTCGGAGTTGCTGGGCGTGCCGCCCGAGTTGATCGAGGCGCATGGTGCGGTAAGCCGCCCGGTGGCCGCGGCGATGGCGGAAGGCGCGTTGCGGCGCTCGCCGGCAGGGATCGCCGTATCCGTGACCGGCGTGGCCGGGCCAGGGGGCGGCAGCGCCGAGAAGCCGGTGGGGACCGTGTGGTTCGGCTGCGCGCGGCGCGGCAGCTCAGTGCGCACCGAGCGTGTGGTGTTCCCGGGCGACCGTTCGGCCGTGCGGGCCGCTACCGTGCTGCATGCCTTCGCGCTGTTCCGCACGGCGATCCCCGGCGAGGATCCGCCGGCCTAGTCGAGCCGGGAAGGCGTTCGATCGCGCCGGCCGTCGCGGGCCGTCAATGCTGCGCGCGGGCTGCCTTGCGGGCGGCGCGCTGGGCTTTGTTGTGTTCCCGGATCTCGTCCATGGTGACGTAGCCTTTGCGGTCCTTGTCGATGGCGCCGAAGTCGCGCGCGACCGCGTTCATGTGGCCGGCACGGGCCTGCGAGAGCGTCAGATGCCCGTCATGCGTGCTGTTCGCGGCATCGAAGCGCTGGGCGATCGTGCGGTGCGCCCGGGGCCGCACCGGCGCCGCCGCCGGGACCTGGACGTCTGGCCGCGCGCTGCCGGTGGAGCCCGTGAGGGGTGAGATCGCTTGCGCCATGGCCGTGCCGGACAGCAATGCCGTGGCGAGCAGGAGTGTGAGGATGCGCATCGAAACTGCTCCTTCCTAAGCCGCCACAGCTTGGCGGATCGCGGCGACGGCTTCCAGCACGCCGGCCTGGTCTACGTCGAGATGCGTGCAGGCCCGGCCGCGGTGCTTGCCCATGACCGAGACCAGCACCCCCGCCTCGCGCACGCGGGCCGCCAGCTCGGCGCCGGTCAGCCCGGCGCCCTCGGTGTTGAAGTACACCAGGTTCGTCTCCGGCAACTCGACCGTGATGCCCGGGATTTGCGCCAGGCCGCGGGCCAGCACGCGCGCGTTCTCGTGGTCCTCCGCCAAGCGGTCGATGTTGTGGTCGAGCGCGTAGAGGCAGGCGGCGGCCGACATGCCGGACTGGCGCAAGGAGCCGCCCACGCGCTGTTTCCAGCGCCAGGCCGCGCCGATGAACTCCGCCGACCCGGCCAGCACGGCGCCGAGCGGCGCGCCCAGCCCCTTGGTGAAATCGAGCCACACCGTGTCGTAGCCCGCCGCCATCTCGGCCGCCGGAACGCCGGCGGCGACGACGGCGTTCATCAGCCGCGCGCCATCCATGTGGGTGACCATGCCGTGCGCATGCGCCATTTCGGCGACCGCGTTCAACTGCTGAAGCGGCCAGACCCGGCCGCCGCCGAGGTTGGCGGTCTGTTCGACCTCCACCATGCGCTGCGGCGGTGCGTAGCGCGATTGCGGGCGGATGGCGGCCTCCAGCGCCTCGGCGCCGAACTGGCCGTTCTCGCCGGGCAAGCCTGTCACCTGCACGCCGGCCAAGGCCCAGGGTGCGCCGCCTTCCGAGCTGCTGATGTGCGAGGTCGGATGGGCGAGGATTTCGTCGCCGGGCCGGCACTGGGTCAGGATGGCCACCTCATTGCACATGGTGCCGGAAGGCATGAACACCGCCGCCTCCTTGCCCAGCAGCGCAGCCATGCGGTCGCACAGCGCCGTCGTGGTGGGGTCGGAGCCGTGCTGCTCGTCGCCGACCTCGGCCTCCATCATCGCTTCCTTCATGGCGCGGGAGGGCTTTGTCTGGGTGTCGGAATAGAGGTTCACCCGGACGGGCACGGTGGTGTCGAAACGTGGCGGCGCGTGGACCATGCGAGAGACCTGCTATGACTTGACGGGAGCGGGCGATGGAGTGGCGGGCGCCGCAGCGGGCACGCCATAGACGTCTCGGGCGCGCTTGAGGAAGGCGTTCACCATGCGGCGGACGGCCTCGTTGAACACCACGCCGATGGCGGCCTGCAGCAGGCGGCTCTTGAATTCGAAGTCGACCCAGAAGCTGATCCGGCTGCCGGCCGGATCGGGGTCGAAGGTCCACTGATTGTTGAGATAGCGAAACGGGCCGTTCTCGTAGCTCACCTGCACCTTGTGCGGCCGCTCGAGCGCCACGCGGCTGGTGAAGGATTCGCGGAACGGGCCGAAGCCGATGGTGAGGTCGGCGACCAGCTCGGTTTCGGTATGGGTCCGCACGCGGGCGCCGACGCACCAGGGCAGGAACTCCGGGTATTTGCCGACGTCGGCCACCAGGTCGTACATCTGCTCCGGCGTGTAGGCGAGCGTGCGCTTCTCGGCGTGGGTGGGCATCAAGCGGCCGCCGTGGCGCGCTGGCGGGCTGTGCGAAGCTGCGCGAAATCGGCGTCGGCGTGGTACGAACTGCGGGTGAGCGGGGTGGCGGACACCATGAGGAAGCCCTTGGCCCGCGCCATGGCAGCGTAGTCGGCGAACTCGTCCGGCGGCACGAAGCGGTCGACCGCGGCGTGCTTGACCGTGGGCTGCAAGTATTGGCCGAGGGTGAGGAAGTCCACGCCCGCCACGCGCAGGTCGTCCATGACCTGGAGGATTTCGCCGCGCTGCTCGCCCAAGCCGACCATGAGGCCGGACTTGGTGAAAATGGCGGGATCGAGCAGCTTTACCTGGTCGAGCAGGCGGAGCGACTGGTAGTAGCGGGCGCCGGGCCGGATGGTGGGGTAGAGGCGCGGCACGGTTTCCAGATTGTGGTTGAACACGTCGGGCCGGGCGCCGGCCACCACTTCGAGGGCGCCCGGCTTGCGGAGGAAGTCGGGGGTCAGCACCTCGATGGTGGTCTCGGGTGCTGCGGCGCGCAGCGCGCGGATCACGGCGGCGAAGTGGGCTGCGCCGCCGTCCCTCAGGTCGTCGCGGTCGACCGACGTGATGACCACGTGGCGCAGGCCGAGCTTGGCGACAGCGTCCGCGACGCGGCCGGGCTCGCCGGCGTCGAGCGCGTCGGGCTGGCCGGTGCGGACGTTGCAGAAGCTGCAGGCGCGGGTGCAGGTGTCGCCCATGATCATCATGGTGGCGTGGCGCTGCGACCAGCACTCGCCGATGTT
>CAXSDH010000054.1:10502-25392 GCA_964235765.1 uncultured Acetobacteraceae bacterium | reverse complement strand
GGCAGCCATTTCGACCTGCCGATCGCGCTCGCCGTGCTTGCCGCCATGGACGTGCTGCCGCGGGACGAGCTGGCGGGCTTCGCGGCGCTCGGCGAGCTTTCGCTGGATGGCGCGGTGAACGCCGTCGCCGGCGTGCTGCCGGCCGCGATGTCGGCCAGCCAGCGGGACCTCGGCCTGATCTGCCCGGCGTCGCAGGGCGGCGAGGCCGCCTGGGCCGGGCGCATCGAGGTGCTGGCCGCGCCCGACCTGCTCTCGGTCATCAACCATTTCCGCGGCAGCCAGGTGCTCTCCCCGCCGGAACCCGCGGGCGCGCAGCAGGTGGCCACCGGGCCGGACCTGGCCGAGGTGCGCGGCATGGAGACCGCCAAGCGCGCGCTGGAGATCGCGGCCGCCGGCGGCCACAACCTCATGCTGATCGGCCCGCCCGGCGCCGGGAAGAGCATGCTGGCCGCCCGGCTGCCGCGCTTGCTGCCCGATCTCAGCCCCATGGCGGCGCTCGAGGTCAGCATGATCCATAGCGTCGCCGGGCTGCTGGATGGCGGCCGGCTGGTCATGCGCCCGCCTTACCGCGAGCCCCATCATGGCGCATCGCAGGCGGCGCTAACCGGCGGCGGCCAACGTGCCAAGCCCGGCGAGGTCAGCCTGGCGCATCGCGGCGTGCTGTTCCTCGACGAGTTGCCGGAGTTCCCCCGCCAGGCCCTCGAGGCCTTGCGCCAGCCGCTCGAGAGCGGCCGGACGACGGTCGCCCGCGCCACCGCGCACGTGACATACCCCGCGCGCTTCCAATTGGTTGCCGCCATGAACCCCTGCCGCTGCGGCCATCTGGGCGATGCCGCGCGGGAGTGCAACAAGGCGCCGCGCTGCGGGGAGGATTACCTGGGCCGCATCAGCGGCCCCCTGCTCGACCGCATGGATATCGTGGTCCAGGTGCAGCCGGTGCCGCCGGCCGAGCTGTCCCGTGCGCCGCCGGGCGAGGCCAGCGCTTTGGTGGCCGGGCGCGTGGCCGCGGCCCGCGCCGTTCAGACCGCGCGGTTCGGAGCGGAGGGTGCGGCCACCAACGCCGAAGCCGAGATGGGCACCATCGACCTGCAGCCGGACGCCCGGCTCCTGGCGGAGCAGGCTTCGGAGAAGCTGCGCCTCTCCGCCCGCGGCTTCACCCGGGTGCTGCGGGTGGCGCGCACGATCGCCGACCTCGCCCAGGCCGCCCAGGTCCGCCGCGTCGATGTAGCGGAAGCGCTCGCCTACCGCCACCGGGTGCCGGGGCGCCGCGCTTAGGCCAGGGTCGTCGCGAGCGCAGTGCTGTGGCCGGCATTACACCTACCCGCCACGAAAGGCGTCGGCGATTCGGCGCACCCGCCCGGCCGCATCGACCAGCAGCACGTCGAACCGCACCCCCGCGCTGCCCCATGCGGGATGCTCGGCCAAGGCGATCTCCGCTGCGGCGAGCAGTCTGGCGCACTGGCGCGGCCGGAGGGCGGCGGCGGCGGCGGCAAGCCCCGGCCGGGCTTTCACCTCGATGAAGGCGAGCAGGCCGTCGCGTTCGGCCACAAGGTCGATTTCGCCGGCCGCGGTGCGGAGGCGCCGGGCGAGGATGGCCCAGCCGTCATCCTCCAGGGCGGTGCAGGCCGCGGCCTCGGCGGCCAGGCCGAGAAGCTGCGCCGTGCGGCCTGAGGCTTGGCGGGTCACTGGACGCCTGACGACTTGGCGGGTCACTAGACGTGGAACGCGCTGCGGCCCTCGGCTTGCCCGCTGGCCAGGTAATGGGCCAGCGGCTCGAAGCCGGCCGCCCTCACATCGGCATAACTGGCAAGGTATTTCGACGCGCTGAACGCGGCGGAGGGATCCCTGCCCTCCCGCCAGCCAAACTGTTCGTAATGCAGCAGCGGGTTTATGTGTGCGGCTGCCACGTCGGGATTGTGCGCGAGATAGTAGTTCGTGTCGAACAGCGCGTTCGGGTTTAGGCCGTGCTGCCACCCGGTGGCGTTGTAGCTCGAGGCCGCCGCCGAGCGGCCGCCCGCACCGGACGGAAAGATCGATGCGCCGAGCTGCGCGTCATAATACTCGGTATCAACCAGGGGGTCCGGCGCGGTGCCGCTGCCTGGAAGGAAGCCGATGCGGCCCTCGGCCTTGCCGGCGTACATATAATGCAGCAACGGATCCAAGCCCGCCCCGCGCACATCGGGGTTGGCGGCGAGGTAATCGGCCCCGGAAAACGCCAGGCTCGGCAACCGGCCCTCCCGCCATCCACTGCCCTCGTAATGCAGCAAGGGGTCGATCCCGGCGGCTTTTACGTCCGGGTTTTGCGTCAGGTAGAAGTTGGTATCGAAATAAGGATCGGGATTGTAGCCTAACCTTGCCCCGACAGCATGAAAGTGTGCGGAGGCGTCAAGGCCTGCCGCCGCCACATCCGGATGCTGTGCATAATAGAAGGCGTAATCCACGCCAGAGTCGGGCGTCCCTACCGCGTGCGGGGTCGCCGCGGGCGCCGCCCGCCCCTCCAGCTTGCCGCTCGACAGGTAATGCGAGAGCGGCTCGACGCCCGCCGCCTTCACATCGGGGTTTGCCGCCAAATAGCCCTTGGCCGAAAACCCCACACTCGGGTCGCGCCCCTCCCGCCAGCCGGATGTCTCGTAATGCAGCAGTGGGTTGAGGCCCGCCGCCGCCACGTCCGGGTTTTGGTTCAGGTAGTAGGCGACGTGGAACAACGGATTGGGGTCACGCCCCTCGCGCCATCCGTTCGTCAGAAAGTGCTGATAAGGATCGATGCCCGCCGCCGCGATGTCGGGGTTCGCCGCGAGGTAGTAGGCGGCATCGAACAGCGGGTCCGAGCTGGGTAGGAAGTTGTAGGCGACGCCCACATCGTAGCCGTAACCGGCGTGCGGACTTACCTGGAAATGGTAGCCCAGGTAGCTTCCGGCCACGTTCAGCGTCCCTAGAACGGCGCCGCCGCTGTTGAGGCTGAGCGTGCCCAGGCCGCCCGCGCCCGCCCGGTAGCTGACGCTGGTGAGCGGAATGCCGCTGGCGACGTAAAGCTTGTCGCCGGTCACGAAGCCGCTTATCACCCCCGCCCCGGTCAGTTCGCCCGTCGCGGTCAGGGTCAGCTCCAACGTCCCGCCCGCCCCCGCGAACGAGATCGGCTGGGTGCTCACACCATTGTACAAGTACAATGTGGACCCGGCGCCGATTATCATCTGGCCGCCGCCGCTCACCGCCGAGCCAATCTCCAGCGTGCCGCCCTGCGCGGAGATCGTCCCCTGGTTCAGCACGCCGGCGCTCGCCGTAATGCTGCCGGCCCCGTTCACCGTGCGTCCGGCGTCTATGGTGACCATGCCTGCGGCCGCACCGCCCGCCGTTCCGATCTCCAGGCTGGAGGCGCTGTCCACGGTGATGCCGTTGCCGCCAGCCGCCGGGGCCAGCACGAGTGCGCCCGCTTGCACCGCCGCCCCCGTGGTCAGGTTCAGCGTGTTGGCGGGGGACGCCGCCTTGTTGCTGCGCTCCCCGCCGAGGGTCAGCGTGTCCGTGACGGTCAGCCGCGTGCCCGCGCCGCTCTCCTGCAACGGTCCGAACAGGATGGTCGCCGATTTGGCGGCAAGCGTGGCGCCGGCGGCAAGCGTCAAGGCGCCGGGCGCGGTCGTGCTGCCGACGGAAAGCGCGCCGGTGGTGAAGGCGCCGCTCAGCGTGCTGTTTCCCAAGACGGCCAAACTCGAGGAGGCGCCCGGCCCGGTGATGGTCTGAGTGGCCGCCCCGCTGGGGCCGTTGAGCGTTACCACGTTGGCCGCGACCGGGACCGCAACCGTGCCCGCATTGGTCATGTCGCGCCAGTTGGCGGCATTGTTCCAGGCGCCGCTGGACGCTGACCAGCCGAAGGCGTCCGTGCCGGGCAAGCCACCGCCGCCGCCCCCGCCGCCACCGCCGCCCGGAGGGGTGACAGACGTGGACTGCACGACGGTGATGACCGAGCCATAGGTCGTGCTGGGCGCGACCTGGAAGAGGTAGCCCGCATAATTGCCGGAGAGCGTCAGCGTGCCGAGCGTGGCGCCCCCACTGTTGAGGGTCAGCGTACCGAGCCCGCCTGCTCCGGCAACGTAGGTCGCGCTGCTCAGGACCGCGTTGCTGGCGAACAGGATGTTGTCGCCGGGCAGGAAACCACTGACCACCCCGGTCTCGGTCAAGCCGCTTGCGCCGTTCTGGCCGATCTCGAGCACGCCGCCCGCGCCCACGAACGCGACGTTTTGGCTGCTCGCGCCATTGAACAGGTACAGCGTCGCGCCAGCCCCAATTTGCAGGAGCCCTGCGCCGCTGACCCCACCGCCGATGGATAGCGTGCCGCCTTGCGCCGTGATGGTGCCCGAATTGAGAATCCCGGTTGCGGCGATCAAGCTTCCCGCCCCAATGATCCCGCGCCCGGCATCGACGGTGATCTTGCCGGCGGTTCCCCCCACCGTCGAGCCGACCCTGAGGCTGGACGTGCTGTCGACCGTGACCCCGTCGCCGCCCGGCGAGGGGGCCAGAATGAGGCTGCCAACCTGCACCGTGGCCCCTGTGCCCACCACCACCGAATTTGCCGTCAGGCTGTTGGAGGCGCGAGCCCCGCCGAGGGTAAGGGCGCCTCCCACCGTCAGCTTCGTGCCGGATCCGGTGATTTGCAGCGGCCCGAACAAGATGGTGGCGCTGGCGGCGGAGAGCGTGCCCGCGGCGACGATCAACGCGCCCTGGCTGGTCGATGTGCCGACAGACAGCGCTCCGGTCCCGAACGTGCCGGACAGCAACGTGCTGCCGATCACTGTCAGGCTGGCCGAGTTGCCATTGCCGGTGATTGCCTGGTAACTGGACGAGGGGCCTTGTAGAATTGCGTCGTCGGCCACCTGCGGAAAACCGAGCGGCGTCCAGTTGACGCCGTTGGTCCAGAGCCCGCTCGTTCCGGCAATCCACGTTTTCACGGCCATCGTGGTGTTGGTTCCCGTTTACGTGATCCATCTCTCACGGGAGCGTGCGGAATCGCTAGCTTTTACTTTGCGACGTTACTTGGAAATTAAGACCGGGTGATCAGTTGGCCAGAAGTTCGCCCTTCCTCGACAGCGTGACAGGCAACCAGAACGGCGCCGTCCCGCGTGTGGCCGGGCCGTTCTACCCGGCAGCGGTCGTTTGCCAGCGGGCAACGAGGGTGGAACGCACAGCCCGAGGGCGGGTCGATCGGGCTCGGCACTTCGCCGCCCACCGGCGTCCGGCTTCGTCCCGTCATGGCGAGGTCGGGGATGGCGTCCAGCAGCAAACGCGTATACGGGTGCCGGGGCGCCCTGAAGATACTCTCACCTGGGCCGTACTCGACAATACGGCCCAAATACATAACGCCGAGTTGGTCCGACATATGACGGACCACGGCCAAGTTATGGCTGATGAACAAGTAGGTCAGCTGCATGCGTTGCTGCAGTTCGCGCATCAGATTTAGGATTTGCGCTTGGACCGAAACATCCAACGCGCTCGTCGGTTCGTCGGCGACCAGGAAGTCCGGCTCACTCGACAGGGCCCGGGCAATGCTGATCCGCTGTCGCTGGCCACCGCTGAATTCGTGCGGGAACTTCTCGCCGTCCCGGGGCGACAGGCCGACCTGCGACAGCAGTTGGCCGACGCGGTCGACCACGTCCCGCTTGGAGCGCAGGATCCGAAAGGCACGGATTGGCTCCGCCACGATGTCCCGCACCCGCCACCGCGGATTCAGCGAGGCATAGGGGTCCTGGAAGATCATGTTCATGCGCCGCCGCAGTTCGGGCTGCTCGCGGGCTGACGAGAGGCTCTGGCCTTCGAACTGAATGGTGCCGGCGCTCGGCGGATAAAGGCCGACGGCGAGCCGCGCGACCGTGCTCTTGCCGCACCCGCTTTCGCCGACCAAGGACAGGGTGGTGCCGAGCGGGATGGCAAACGATACGTCGTCCACCGCCCGCAGGGTCTGCCGGGGCTCGCGCGCCAGGGTGCGTTGCAGCCAGGGGCGGGAGACGTCGAAGGTGCGGCTCACGCCATCGGCCTGCATGACGATGCGGTTTGGTTCAGGCATGGGCGTGCGCCGGGTCGTAAAGCCAACAGGCGGCTTGCGTGCCGCCGGCCGGCATGAGGCCGGGCCGATCGACCAGGCAACGGTCGAACACCTTCGGGCAGCGCGGATTGTAGGGGCAACCCGGCGGGATCGCGGTCAGTCGCGGCATGGACCCGTCGATTTGCCGCAGACGGTCCACCCGCCTCGCGAGCGACGGGATGCTGTCCATCAGGCCTTCCGTATAGGGATGCGACGGCCGCTGAACGACATCCTGCACCGGGCCGATCTCGACGACCCGCCCGGCATACATGACCGCCACCCGGTCCGCCGTCTCGGCGATCACGCCCATGTCGTGGGTCACCAGCATGACCGCCGTGCCCTGCTCCCGCGTGACCTGCTTCAGCAACTCGATGATCTGCGCCTGGATCGAGACGTCCAGCGCAGTGGTCGGCTCGTCGGCAATGATGAGGCGCGGCTCCGCACAAAGCGCCAATGCGATCACCACCCGCTGCCGCATGCCGCCGGAGAACTCATGCGGGTAACCATCGACACGTCGGGAAGCCGCCGGGATGCCCACACGTTCCAGCCAGCCGATCGCGCGCGCCCTGGCCGCGGCATCGGATAGCGTCAGGTGCGTCTGCATGGTCTCGACCAGTTGCCGCCCCACGGAATAGAGCGGATTGAGCGTGGTCAGCGGGTCCTGGAATATCGCGCCGATCTGCTTGCCGCGGATGCGGCGCAGCCGTTCATAAGGCAGCGAGTCGATGCGGGTACCCTCGAGTAGCACCTCGCCACCGCTGACCCGGCCTGGCGGCTCGAGCAGCCCGATGATGGCCGCCCCGGTCAAGGACTTCCCGGCCCCGCTCTCCCCGACCACGCCCAGAACCTCGCCGGCAGCGATGGAGAACGACACGCCATCCAGCGCGCGCAACGTGCCGCGGCGGGAGGGGAACTCGACCGAGAGGTCGCGCACCTCGAGCAACGCCATCTATCGGAGCCGCGGATTCAAGGCGTCGCGCAGCCAATCGCCCAGCAGGTTGATGGACAGCACCATCAATACCAAGGTCAGGCCGGGGAAGATTGTGATCCACCACTCTCCGCTGAACAGGAAGTCGTTGCCTATTCGGATAAGGGTACCGACCGAGGGCTGGGTGGGCGGCAGGCCAACGCCGAGGAAGGACAACGTCGCCTCGGACAGGATCGCGAGCCCGAGGGTGAGTGTGCCGATGACGAGCACCGGCCCCAACACGTTGGGCAGGATGTGCGTCACCATGATGCGGGATGGCGAAAGGCCTATCACCCGCGCCGCCATGACGTATTCCTTGCCCCGCTCGACAAGGGTCGAGCCGCGGACCGTGCGGGCGAATTGCGGCCAGAACGAGATGCCGATGGCAAAGATCAGCACGTAGATTTGCATGCGTTCGTGCAGTTCCCGCGGAAGGGCGGCGCTGACCACGCCATCGACGAGCAGCGCGATGAGGATTGCTGGGAATGAGAGTTGAACGTCGGCAACCCGCATCAATGCGGAGTCGACCGCGCCTCCGGCATAGCCGGCGATCAGCCCGACCGTGATGCCGACCGCGACGGCGAACAGTACGGCCGAGATGCCGACGACGAAACTGATCCGGGCACCGTACATGATGCCGGACAGCACATCCCGCCCCTGATCGTCGGTACCCAGCACATGGGCAGGGTCGCCCTCGGCCGAGAAGGCGGGCGGCTTGAAGCTGTCCATGAGATCGAGGCTCGCCAGATCGAACGGGTTGTAGGGTGCGAGCCACGAGGAGAACATCGAGGCGATCAGCAACGCGAGCAGCATGGCCGCCGACAGGATGGCGACCGGGGACCGGCGGAAGCTATAAAGGACGTCGCTGTCCCACGCGCGGGCGATCCCGCTGAATGGCACGTTCAATGAGCCGCCCCGACCCGGGCCATACGCAGCCTGGGGTCGACAGCATAGTACAGGAGGTCGACCACGAGGTTGATCAATACGAATAGCAGAGAGATCAACATCAGATACGCCGCCATGACCGGGATGTCGGCGACCTGGACGGATTGCACGAACAGCAGGCCCATGCCGGGCCATTGGAACACGGTTTCGGTCACGATTGAGAAGGCGATGATCCCGCCAATCTGCAGCCCGGCGATGGTGATGACCGGCACCAGCGTGTTCTTCAACGCATGACCGAAGTTGATCGCCCGATTGCTGAGCCCCCTCGCCCGGGCAAACTTGACGTAGTCAGACCGCAGCACCTCCAGCATCTCTGCCCTTACCAGGCGCATGATGAGGGTCATCTGGAACAAGCCGAGCGTGATCGAAGGCAGGATCAGCGCTTTCAGCCCGGACACCGTCAGGAAGCCCGTGCTCCAGTAGCGGAAGTTGACGACCTCGCCGCGGCCGAAGCTGGGCAGCCAGCCGAGCAGAACGCTGAAGAACAATATCAGGAGGATGCCGATCAAAAAGGTCGGCAGGCTGACCCCGATCAGGCTGAACACCAGGAACAGGCGCGAGCTGGCGGCGGTGCGGTAGATTCCGGTATAGACCCCCATCGGCACGCCGACCAGCAAAGCCAGCGCAGCCGCGGTGAACGCGAGTTCGAGGGTTGCGGGAAGGCGTTCGGCGATCAGGTCCATCACTGGCCGGGCCAGGCGGTAGCTCACGCCGAACTGGCCGTGCACGGCGT
Source organism: uncultured Acetobacteraceae bacterium (assembly GCA_964235765.1). Classification (GTDB taxonomy): domain Bacteria; phylum Pseudomonadota; class Alphaproteobacteria; order Acetobacterales; family Acetobacteraceae; genus JAVVHH01. The sequence goes on along the minus strand of CAXSDH010000054.1, from coordinate 16,677 downwards.
TCCACATAAACTTTGCGTACTGCACGAAGAAGGGCTGGTCGAGCCCGAGTTGCTGCACCAGCGCCAGGCGCTGCGCCTCCGTGTAGTCCTGGCCCAGCATGATGGTTACCGGGTCGCCGACGAATTTGAACATGGCGAATGCGATCAGCCCAACCACAAGCAGGACGGGAATGGCTTGGAAGACGCGCGACAGGATAAAGGCAAACATTCCCTATCCTTCTAGGCCAGGGTTGCGCGCCTCAACAAGCGGTTCGGCACTTGCAAACTCCGCCACCAACGTAAAGCCGACACCCAGCAGCACCGGCCCCAAGAAGATGCCGAGCAGTCCGAAGGCCAAGGCGCCCCCCAGCACCCCCAAGATCGTCAGCAGGAAAGGCAGCTTCGCCCCGCGTGCGATGAAAAATGGGCGGATGACGTTGTCGGAACCACTGATGATGAATAAGCCATAGGCGGCGAGGAAGATGCCCCAGCCGGTGTGCCCGGTGCCCAACAGCCAAAGGCTGGCCGGTATCCAGATCACCGGTGCACCGATCGGCAATACGGACAGCAAGCCGGCGATGGCGCCCAGCAGGAGCGGGCGCGGCACGCCGGACAGCCAAAGGCCGAACGTGGTCAGCAAACCCTGCACCAGCGCGGTGCCTAGAATGCCGTAGACGGTGCCCCGGATGGTTGCGCCCGTGACTGCGACGAGCCGGGCCGCACGATCCCCCGCAACCCGATGCATGATTCGGTGCAAGTATCCCGATAGAATGTCCCCCGATGCCCAAAAGAAAAACGCTACCACCAACGCCATCAAAAACTGCAGCAGCCCGCCCGCGATGCCCAGCATCACTTTCAGCCCGCTTTCCGCGATCATGCCGAAGTATGGCCGGAAAAAGGTTACCATTTCGCTAAGGTCGGCGGCCCATTGGTTCCAGTACTCCGTCATGGTCTGGCCGACCAGCGGTATGCCGTATAGCCATGTCGGCGCCCCAGGCAGCCCGGCCTCGAAGGCGCCTTCCACGGAGCGTCGCAGCAAGCTCACGTCGTCGGCCCCGGCTGGAGCGGCGAGACCCAGGGGCAACACGATCAGCACGGCGGTCAGCAACACCATCACGCCCGCCGCCCAGCCGTTTCCGAGGCGAAGGCGCAGGCGCAACCAGGCGAACACCGGCCAGGTACTAAAGACCAGGATTCCGGCCCAGAGGATCGCCGACAGGAACGGCGCCAGCACCAGCCCGCAGCCCACCGCGATGCCGACCAACAGCAATCCCATCAGGATGCGCTCGGCAAGGAGGTCTGCGCTGTGCTTCATGCCGGGGGCGGTAACACCCGCCCAGGGCGCGACGCAACGCCGGCCTCACAACTTTCCATGTTGCGGAGCGCCGAGTAGCCTATCGCAAACAGGGAGACGCCAAAATGCGCCTGTGTGCCAATCTGTCGATGATGTTCAACGAGGTGCCATTCCTCGACCGGTTCGAGGCTGCGTCCCGCGCTGGGTTCAAAGGCGTGGAGTTCCTGTTCCCATACGACCATCCCGCGAGCGAGATCCGCACGCGGCTTGACACGAACGGGCTCGAGCAGGTCCTGTTCAATGGCCCGCCGGGGGATTGGGCAGCCGGAGAACGCGGCCTCGCCAGCCTGCCCGGACGCCAGGCGGAGTTTCGGGACGGCATATCCCGTGCGCTCGACTATGCCGCCGCCCTCGGCAACACCATGATCCACTGCATGGCCGGGATCCCTGGCAAGGATGTGGCGCCGGGCACGGCCGGCGCGCTCTACGCCGCCAATCTGGCTTGGGCGGCGGAGAAGGCGACCCCGGGCGGCGTGAAAATCATCATCGAGCCGATAAATCACCGGGACATGCCGGGGTTTTTCCTCAACACCGTCGCCCAAGGGGCGGCGGTCGTGGACGCGATCGGCCGCGATCGCTTGGGACTACAGTTCGACATATATCACTGCCAGGTGACCGAAGGAGACGTTACCAAGCGTATGGAGGCGCTATTGCCGGTAATCGCCCACATGCAAATTGCCGATGTTCCGGCTCGAAACGAGCCCGGCACCGGAGAGATCGGCTGGGAGTACGTTTTTGGGAGGATCGAAGCCATCGGCTACAGCGGCTGGATCGGTTGCGAATATCGCCCAGCGGGTGACACTGAAGCCGGTCTCGCGTGGCGGGAACGCTTCAAGGTGTAAGAAAAGCGTGTACAGGCTAAAAAATTAAGCTGTTATGCTTTTGTTGACGGCGTGATCACAGTTTGTAAACCAAAGCCTGGTAGTGGATTGCGCCTACAGGTTGAGGGGCTCCCTAAATGCGGTTTGCGGAAATTGGCCAGCAACTCAGAGCATACCGCTTGGAGTCTGGCCTTCGAGCGGAGGAGATCGCTGCCCGCCTAGGCGTCTCCCGCGCCGCATTGTATCGCTATGAGAAAGGCGAAGTCATCAAGCTCGATACGGTCAAACGTCTGGCCGAACTGCTGAAGGTATCACCGCTCTCGCTTCTTGGCATCGGGGTAGAGTATTATAGTCGCTCGGCTGGCTATTTCGAGCGTATTCGACAGATTGAGGAAACGGCGGATCAGATATTGCAGGCTTTCGGCCCTGCTTGCTATCTGACTACGTCGGAAGCGTTCGACGCGACGTTGGCCGAGGGTCTTTCGGCTTACGCCGACTCGCCGGGCCTCGACCGCGCTGCCGTGCGGGCTGCCGCCGATCAAGTGCTCGGGCTGCTTGCCGCGCGCAAGCGGATGTACAATCAGCGGAGGCCCGGTATCATCGCGATCCTCTCCAGCCGATCCGTCCGAAACTTCGTCGAGCAGGGCGTATTCGGCGGCGCCGCGTTGCCGGACCCGCTACGGGCGCGTTGCCGCCAGGTCGCCGCAAAGGAGATGCAACACATCGCCGAGTTGATGGATGCGGAGCCGATGGGTCTGCAATTCGGCCTGCTCGCGGATGCCGAGCCCTCCAGCGGCTTCTCTATCCTTCGCGCGCGGGATCGCGCCACCCTTGCGGTCAATCCCTTCCGAGCCGACGGCATACCCACCAGCCAAACCGGCGTTGCGATGATCACCGGCGCCGACGAGGCGATATCGGCGCATCAGCGCGTTGCCGAATCCATGTGGCGGGACTCGATCAAGGGGCCGGCGGCTGCGTCGCGGCTGCGCGAGATACTGTCCAGCAACGCCTGAGGCCGGGGTTCACGCCGGGCCACACCCGTCTTATGGTCGGCCATGATCCGTGCCAAAGACCCTGAACCGGGCCCTCGCAGTTGACCAAGCGGCTTTATCTCGCGGACGCGTACCTTGCCGATGCGCAATGCCGGGTGGTCGCCGCCGGGCCAGACGGCATCGTCCTGGATGGAACGCCGTTCTACGCCCGGTCCGGCGGCCAGCCCGGGGATGCGGGAGCGCTTCGTTGGCCCGGCGCCCAAGCCTTAGTCATCGAGGCCGTGAAGGGCGAAGGCGACGCGATCCGGCACGTGGTGGCCGATGGCGCTGTTCTGCCATCGCCGGGCACGATGGTCTCTGCCATGCTCGAATGGCCCCGGCGCTACGCCCTCATGCGGATGCACACGACGTTGCACCTGCTCTGCAGCCTTCTCCCGGGCGCGGCCGTCACGGGCGGGCAAGTTGGCGCGGACCGGTCGCGGCTCGACCTGGACCTGCCGGAAGCGCCGGAGCGGAACGTGCTCGAGCAGGGTCTTGCCGCCCTCATCCAAGCCGCCCACCCCGTCACCGCCGAGTGGGTGGAAGAGTCGGTGCTGGACAGCAATCCCGGGCTGGTGCGAACGCTGTCGGTCAAGCCGCCGCGCGGGACGGGCCGGCTACGGCTGGTCCGCATCGGCGATGGCCCGACGCCGATCGACTTGCAGCCTTGCGGCGGCACCCACGTCCGGAACACCGCAGAGATCGGCGGCGTGCGTGTGCTCAAAATCGAAAACAAGGGCCGGCAAAATCGCCGCATCGCCCTGGCCTTGGTGGAATGATGGAAGCTTTAGTCTCGACGGATTGGCTGGCCACCCACCTGCACGACAACGGCCTGCTTGTCTTCGACACGACCAAGTACCTGCCGAACGAGGGCCGCGACGGCAGGGCCGAGTTCCTGCTCGGCCACATACCGGGGGCGCGCTTCTTCGATATCGACGTCGTGGCGGACCAGGATACCACGCTGCCGCACATGGTCCCCACGCCGGGCCGCTTCGAGCGGCTGATGGGCGAGATGGGCGTGTCGAACGACAGCCGGCTGGTGTTCTATGACCAGAAGGGCCTTGCCTCGTCGGCGCGCGGCTGGTGGATGATGGGATTGTTCGGCCACGATCAGGCCGCCGTATTGGATGGCGGGCTGCCGAAATGGGTCCGTGAGGAGCGTCCTATAGAGCGAGGTGAGCCCGCATCGGTCGTGCCGGCCGTGTTCAAGGCCGGGTTCCGGGCGACCCGGTTGCGCGGGATCGGCGACATGATGCTGCCGGATGCAGACCGGGTGGTGCTCGATGCGCGCCCGGCCGGACGGTTCCATGGCACGCAGCCTGAGCCCCGCCCCGGTCTGCCGAACGGCCATATGCCGGGCAGCCGCAGCGTGCCGAGCAGCGGCCTGCTCAACGCGGACGGCACCATGCTGCCGCCCGAACGGCTGCGCGCGATTTTCGCCGAGGCGGGCGCGGATGGCGGCAGGCCTGTGGTGACGAGCTGCGGCACGGGCGTGACCGCGACCATCCTCAGCCTGGGCCTGTTGCGGGCCGGGCTGCCGCAAGGCGCCGTCTACGACGGCTCATGGACCGAATGGGCCGGGCGGCCCGACACGATCAAGGAGACGACCTGATGCCTGACGACCATTCCGCGCGCACCCACCGTTTCGCCACCCGCCTTTCCCACGCCGGGCGCGCCGGCACCAAGGTGCATGGGTTCGTCAACCCGCCCGTGCATCGCGGCTCCACCATGCTGCACACGGATTGCGCCGACCGCATCGCCGGGGGGCAAAAGCGCCTCGACCAGGCCGAGACCTACGGCGTGCATGGCAACGCGACCCACCATGCGCTGGAGGACGTAATCGCCGAGATCGAGGGCGGCACGCGCTGCCAGATCGTCTCCTCGGGCCTGGCCGCGGTGACGACGCCGCTGCTCACCTATCTCAAGGCGGGCGAGCATTGCCTGATGCCGGACAGCGTGTATGGGCCGGCGCGGGGCTTTTGCAATGGCATGCTGGCGGGGCTCGGCGTGGAGACGACGTATTATGACCCGACGATCGACGCCGCCGGGCTGACCGGGCTGATGCGGCCCAAAACGACGGTGGTGTACACGGAAAGCCCCGGCAGCCACACGTTCGAGGTGCAGGATGTTCCGGCCCTGGCGGCCGTCGCGCACGAGCACGGCGCCAAGGTGCTGATGGACAACACCTGGGGCATCCACTTCTTCCAACCGTTCGCGCACGGGGTCGACGTGTCCATCCAGGCGCTGACCAAGTACGTGGTCGGCCATTCCGACGTGTTGCTGGGCAGCATCACGGTGGCCAACGACCAGGAATGGGAGCGGGTGCGGACCGGCGCGTTGGCCCTCGGTCAATATGCCAGCCCCGACGATTGCTGGCTGGCGTTGCGCGGCGTGCGTACCATGGGGGTGCGGCTGAAGCAGCAGATGCGGTCCGGCATCGAGGTCGCGACGTGGCTGCAATCCCGGCCGGAGGTGGCGCAGGTGCTGCACCCCGCGCTGCCCGGCGCCCCGGGCCATGCCCTGTGGAAGCGGGACTTCACCGGCGCATGCAGCCTTTTTGGGGTCGTGTTCAAACCGGAGATCAGCCCGGCCGCCACGCAGGCGATGATCGATAGCCTGACCCTGTTCGGCATCGGCGCAAGCTGGGGCGGCTATGAAAGCCTGGCCTTGCCGACGACGGGGTTCCTGACCCGGACGGCCGGGTCGGGCGACTTCAACGGGGCGGTGGTGCGCTTGCACATCGGGCTCGAAGACCCGGCCGACCTGATCGCCGATCTTGAACAAGGACTGAATGCGTTGCGGGGCTACGCGACCTGACAGGCGGCACAGCGCCCTTCGGCCTCGATCGTCGCGCCTTGGATGGCGAAGCCGCTGCGTTGCGCGGCCTGCGCCAGGGCGTGGCTGATCTCGTGGTCGTCGACCTCGGTCACCTGGCCGCAGCCGCCGCAAATCAGGAACTGCGCGGCATGCCGGTGCTCATCGTCGCCGAG
>CAXSDH010000054.1:0-10402 GCA_964235765.1 uncultured Acetobacteraceae bacterium | reverse complement strand
GCCACGCACCCTATGTCTTACCCCATCGCCCCAGACGCAAGGCCATCCATGACAACCGCCCTCGTTGACGAGATCCGCTTCGACCGGGCTGGCCTTGTGGCCGCCGTCGCGCAGCAGCACGACAGCGGCGAAGTCCTCATGCTCGCCTGGATGAACCGCGACGCGGTAGCGGAAACGCTGGCGACCGGCCGCGTCTGCTATTTCAGCCGCAGCCGGAATGTCCTGTGGCGCAAGGGCGAGAGTTCGGGTCAGACGCAAACCTTGATCGAGCTGCGGCTCGACTGCGACGGCGACTCGCTGCTGCTGTTGGTGGACCAGCACGGGGTAGCCTGCCACACGGGGCGGCGGAGCTGCTTCTTCCGCGCCGCCAGGGACGGCGCGGTGGTCGAGATCGCCGCGCCCGAGGTGTCGCCGGCGCAGCTATACGGCGGAACAGCTTAAAGCAGGCGCCGGACCACCGCCGCCGCTTTCAGCATCTCGTTCCGGATCAGCCGCTTCCGGTCGAGTAGATCGCCGTGCGAGCGGGCCAGCGTTCCGGCCTGGGCGGTGAACTGTGCGATCAGGTCGGCCAAGTCGTCGGGCTCCCGCGTGTAGCGGAGGGGGCCGCCGCGATAGTCGGCGGAGTCGTCGTGGAGGAGATCGTCTCTGCCCGCGCCCGCCATGGCCGCCGCTTCCCGCTCCAGCCAGCCCCGCGGGTCGTTTTGCAAGGCTTGGAAGGCTGCCTGGTAATGTACTCCGGCCTCGGCGGCTACGGCCGAGCCGGACGCGATTGCCTTGATCCGGCCCAGGATCGTCTTTCGCGCGGCTTGAAGAGGTGTCCGCGCGGGGAAGTGAGCCAAGACGAGGCGGTCCTGACTGAGGCCGTGATCGGCGACGCCGTCGACGAAGGCGCCGTGATTGCCGGCGTAGATGCTGATGCGGGCGGGGTCCAGGCGCCGGGCGATGAGCTTTTGCATATGGGGCTGCGCCTCGCGCCGGGTCACGCCGAGGAACGGGTTGGGGTCTCGTGCCGATGCTGCATGGGGCGCGACATAACGGAAGACGGGAAGTGCGAGGCAGGCGATCTGCGGCGGCGCCAGGTCCAGGAACGCCGGAAGCCCCTCCGGCGTGCGGCGCAGGTCCAGCAACTCGTCGGCGTCGAGGAAGCAAACCCAGTCGGCGCCCTCGTTCAACGCCAGGCGATACAGCCCCGTGTTGTAGATTTGCTCCACGAAGATCGGGGACGCCGTCTGGAAGACCTGGATCGGCACCCCTTCGGCATGCATGGCCGCCATGATCTCCAGGGTGCGATCCGTGCTGCCGCCATCCAGCACGATGTGCAGGTCCAGCATCGCGGCGTGGTGGCGAAGGAACGCTTCGACCAGATGTTCCTCGTTCAGGATGCGGGAGACGCCGACGACGCGCATCAGGCGGCGGCGTCCACCGCGCGCACGGCCGCCGCGGGAAGGGCCGCGTAGAGGTGCGGGAAGGGCGGCATGCCGGGCTCGCTGGCCTCCCAGCGCACGTCGAGCCCGGATGGGTCGATCCTGAGGAGGACGAGACCGGTTTGGCCAACGAAGTGCCGCCCGAGCACGAAGGCTAGCTGCGTTTCGGTGCAGAGGTGCAGGAAGCCCCCTGCTGGCTTCGCGATGCCGCCGTCGCGCTCCGCCGCGGCCCAGGCATCCCGTGTCGTTACATGCAGAAGCGTGCCCATGATTGCCCTTCGCGTCCCGCTGCCGGTATGCAGGCCGCTATGGCCTGCTGCAACCGACGCCCTCCATGCCGTTAGTCTACCTGCTCGCGGGCGAGGCGAGCGGCGACGTGCTCGGCGCCCGGCTGATGGCCGCCATCGGCAGGCTGCGGCCCGGCGCGGAGTTCGCGGGCGTCGGCGGTCCGCGCATGGCCGAACAGGGGCTGGCCAGCCTCTATCCGCTGGCCGACCTCGCCGTGATGGGCATCATCGAGGTGCTGCCCCGGGTGCGCCTGCTGCGGCGACGGCTGGCCGAGACGCTGGCCGATATCGGGCGCCGCCGCCCGGACGTGATCGTGACGATCGACAGTCCCGGATTTACCCACCGCGTGCTGGAAAGGGCGGCCCGGCTGGGCATTCCCCGCGTGCATTACGTGGCGCCGCAGGTCTGGGCCTGGCGGGCGCACCGTGTGCGGCATTATCCCGGCCTGTGGGACAAGCTGCTGTGCCTGCTGCCGTTCGAGCCCGCATGGTTCGCGCGGCATGGGCTGGAGGCGACGTTCGTGGGCCATCCCGTGCTGGAGTCGGGCGCGGGCGAAGGCGATGGCGGGCGGTTCCGCGCGCGCCATGGCCTGAGGCCGGAGCAGCCCGTGCTGGTGTTGATGCCGGGCAGCCGGCGGTCGGAGGCGCCGCGGCTGCTGCCGGTGTTCGGGGCCGCGCTCGACCTTCTCGCCCGTGAGGCGCCGGGTCTGCGGCCGGTGCTGCCGGTTTCCGCCGTGGTCGCCGACACCGTCCGGCGCGCCGCCGAGGGCTGGCCCGTGCAGCCGGTGATCGTGACCGAGCTTGCGGACAAGCACGACGCCTATGCCGCTGCCGGCGTGGCCCTCACGAAGTCCGGCACCTCCACCCTGGAATTGGCGCTGGCCGGCGTGCCGATGGCGGTGACTTACCGGGTGAACCCGCTGAGCGCCGCCCTGGCCCGGCGCATGATCCAGGTGCCGCACGTGGCCATGGTGAACCTGCTTGCCGGCCGGGAGGTGGCGCCCGAGTTGCTGCAGCAGGAATGCACGGCGGCGACGCTCAGCCGTACCGTGCTCCGCCTGTTGCGTGACCCGGTGGAGGCCGGAGCGCAGCGGGAGGCCTTCCGTGCCGTGCTGGATAGCTTGCGGCCGCCGCCGGCGCTGGGCGGCACGCCGTCAGAGGCCGCCGCCCGCGAGGTGCTGCAGGTTTTGGATCAGGCCGGAGGCCACCGCCAGGCGGCGTGACTCGGCGATGCTGTCGGTGACCGCGATCGCTGCCGCCAGGGCCCGCCGGCCGGCTGCGGCATCGACGATTACCGGCGCGCCATCCAGGCACGACGCCACGAAGGCCTCGTGCTCGGCGGCCATCGAGTCGGCGTCCGCCCAGCCGACCTCTTCGCGGCGGAAGCCGCCGGTGCCGGGCAAGGGCAAGCCGCGCTCCCGGCCGATCATCACCAGCTTGCGGGCGACGAAGTCGGCGGAGAGGTAGCCCTCCTCCGAGAACAGGCGCATCCGCCGCTCGGTTTTGAGCGAGATGCGGCTTGCGGTGATGGCGGCGATGCAGCCGTTCTCGAACCGCACGCGGGCGTTGGCGATGTCCTCGTGCGGGCTGGAGACGGCGGCGCCGATGGCGTCCACGCTGCGGATCGGGCTGTCCACCAGGGCGAGCACCAGGTCCAGGTCGTGGATCATCAGGTCGAGGATCACCGACACGTCCGTGCCGCGCGGCTTGAAGGGGGCGATGCGGGCGGCTTCGATGTAGAGCGGGCGGGTGATGCGGCTGGAGATGGCGCGGTGTTCGGCGGAATAGCGCAGCAGGTGTCCGACCTGCAGGACGGTGCCGCCACCGCGTGCCAGGGCGGCAAGCTGGTCCGCCTGGTCCAGCGTGGCGGCGATGGGCTTTTCGATCAGCACATGGCGGCCGGCGCGGATGGCCTGGGCGGCCAGGCCGAAATGCACGTCGGCGGGGGCGGCGACGATGATCGCGTCGCTCGCGGCGAGCAGGGCGTCGAGCGGCAGCGCGGGGGCGCGGGTTTCGCGGCTGACCGCGGCGGCCCGGGCAGCATCGGGGTCGTGCAGGCCGGCTAGCACGGCCCGGCGGCTCGCGGCCACTTTCAGCGCATGGAAGCGGCCGAAGTGCCCGGCGCCTGCGATGCCGATCCGAAGCTGGGTGCCTGCCATGAGCAGCCTGTAGCAGCGCCCGCCCGCACGGTCCAAGCCTGTCGGCAGCTATCTAAAGTAGCCGGTGCATGTAGCACTCGGTATGTCCGCTCTCCACGCGTCTTCCTCGAGAAGCAGCTTGCTTCAGCCCGGCCACCTGCGCGGCGCCGGCGGCATGGTAGCGGCCGATGCAGCGCGGGCCATGGAACACCGCGTGGCTGCCGTCGTCGTAACGCCGCACCCGAACCCGACAGCCGATCCCGGCCGCCGTTGCGCGGCCGAGCGGCCTGGGCTAAACCCCAGCCGTCAGCGAGACCGGGCCTGGAATGGGCATGCCCGGCCGCGACGCCTGCGCGAAGGGCCGCCCCGGCCCCGGCAGGTTCACGCCAAGGAGACCCAAATGCCCAAACTCAAGACGAAGAGCTCCGTCAAGAAGCGCTTCAAGATCACCGCCACCGGCAAGGTTCTCGCCGGGCCGGGCAAGAAACGCCATAACCTGATGGCGCGCAGCCAGAAGGCCAAGCGGCAGAACCGCGGCAGCCAGGTGCTCACCCATGCGGACGGCCTGACCGTCAAGCAATGGGCCCCCTACGGCATCGCTTAAGGAGCACCGCACATGGCACGCGTGAAACGGGGCGTCACTACCCACGCCCGGCACAAGAAGGTCCTCAAGGCCAGCAAAGGCTTCGTCGGACGTTCATCGACCAACTACCGCATCGCGCTGCAGCGGCTCGAGAAGTCGCTGCAATACGCCTATCGCGACCGGCGCCAGAAGAAGCGCGATTTCCGCGGGCTCTGGATCCAGCGCATCAACGCGGCGGTCCGCGAGCACGGCATCACCTACAGCCGGTTCATCGCCGGGCTGAAGGCCTCCGGCATCGACCTCGACCGCAAAATCCTGGCCGCGATCGCCTATGACGACCCCGCCGCCTTCTCGGTCATCGTCAAGCAGGTGCAGGACGTGATCGCTCACGCCGCCGCGGAGGACCGCACGGTCGCGGGCCTCGCCGCCCTGACGGACCTACCGGCCGAGCCTCTCCCGGCGGGGTTGCAGGGCTAAGCCGCCGCCGTCCCCGGCCGGCTCCCGGCCGAAGGATGACGCGATGGGCCGGGGACAGCCGGCCCATCGCGCTCAAGCGTATTGAAAGCCGAGATGAGCGATGACCTGGGCGCGCTGCGCGCCGATACCGTGGCGGCGCTGGCCGGTGCCGCCGACCTGCGCGTGTGGGACGCGGTGCGCGTGGCCACGCTTGGCAAGCAGGGCCGGCTGACGGCGCTGCTGAAAGCGCTCGGCACGGCCTCCCCCGAGACGCGGCGCGAGCGTGGCGCGGCGCTGAACCGGCTCCGGGACGAGCTTGCCGCCGCCATCGAAGCCCGCCGCCAGGCCCTCGAAGCCGCGGCCCTGGATGCTCGGCTCGCCACCGAGCGCATCGACATAACGCTGGCGCCCCCGCCCCGCCCCGCCGGGCTCATCCACCCGATCAGCCGCACCATCGAGGAGATGGCCGCCATCTTCGGCGCCATGGGCTTCCGGGTGGGCGAAGGGCTCGACATCCAAACCGATTGGTACAATTTCGGGGCGCTGAACATCCCGGCCCACCATCCCGCCCGCGCCGACCACGACACCTTCTACATGCCTGGCGAACGCGACGGCCGGCCCCTGCTGCTGCGCACGCAGACCAGCGACGTGCAGATCATCTCCATGCTCGAACAGCCGCCGCCGCTGCGCGTGATCGCGCCCGGCCGAACCTACCGCGCCGACCACGACGCCACGCACAGCCCGATGTTCCACCAATGCGAAGGCCTGTGCATCGACCGCGACATCACGCTGGCGCACCTCAAAGGCTGCCTGACCGACTTCCTGCGGGCCTTCTTTGGAATCGCCAGCCTACCCGTCCGCTTCCGCAGCAGCTACTTCCCGTTCACCGAACCCAGCATGGAGGTCGACATCGGCTGGAACCGCCGCACCGGGGAGCTGGGCGGCGCCAGGAACGCGCAGACCGACTGGCTGGAGATACTGGGCAGCGGCATGGTGCATCCCCGCGTGCTCGCCAATTGCGGGCTGGATCCCCGCGAGTGGCAGGGCTTCGCCTTCGGCATGGGCGTGGAGCGCGTGGCCATGCTGAAATACGGCGTTCCAGACCTGCGGACCTTCTACGAGAGCGATCTGCGCTGGCTGCGGCACTACGGGTTCAGCCCGTTGCAGCCCGTGGCGTTGCATGAGGGCGCCGGCCCATGAAGTTCACGCTCTCCTGGCTGCGCACCCACCTCGACACCGCCGCGTCGCTCGACGAGATCACCGACCGGCTGACCGGCATCGGGCTGGAATTGGAGGGCGTAGGCGACCCCGGCGCCGCGCTCCGCGCCTTCCGCGTGGCCCGGGTGATCGAGGCGGTGCAGCACCCCAACGCCGACCGGCTGCGCGCCTGCATCGTGGACGCCGGTGACGGCCCGGTCTCCGTCGTATGCGGCGCGCCCAACGCGCGGACCGGCATGCGCGCCGTGTTCGCCCCCCCGGGCAGCGTCATCCCTGGCAGCGGGATCACCCTCAAGGTGGGTGAAATCCGCGGCGTGGTCAGCGCCGGCATGCTGCTCTCGTTTCGCGAAATGGGCCTGGGGGAGGACCACGACGGCATCGTCGAGTTGCCTGACGACGCGCCGGTGGGCATGCCCTACCCCGAATTCGCCGGCCTGGACGACCCGGTGATCGAGATCGCCGTCACGCCGAACCGCGGCGACGCGCTCTCGGTGCGCGGGGTCGCGCGGGACCTGGCGGCCTCGGGCCTCGGTACGCTGCGGCCCTGGGCGGCGGCGGCGGTGCCGGGCGGCTTCACCAGCCCCATCGCATGGGCGATCGACATGCCGCAGGCCTGTCCCTGGGTTCTCGGCCGCACCATCCGCGGGCTCGGCAACGGCCCCGCTCCCGCCTGGCTGCAGGCCCGGCTGACCAGCATCGGCCTGCGTCCGGTCAACGCGCTGGTCGATGTCACCAATTTCTTCACCTACGACCTCGGCCGTCCGCTGCACGTGTTCGACGCCGACCGCGTACGGGGCGGCGTGCTCCGCCTGCGGCCGGGCGCCGGCGAGAGCTTCCGCGCCCTGAACGGCCGCGACTACACGGCCGGCCCCGAAGACTGCGTCATCGCCGACGACGCCGGCGTCCAGTCGCTTGCAGGCGTCATCGGCGGCGAGGCCACCGGCTGCACGGACGCCACCACCGCCGTGTTCATCGAATGCGCGTTGTTCGACCCGGTGCACGTTGCCCTGACCGGCCGCCGCCACGCCCTCACCTCCGATGCGCGCCAGCGTTTCGAACGGGGCATCGACCCGGCGCTGCTTCCTCAAGCCCTCGAAGGCGCGACGCGCCTGATCCAGGAAATGTGCGGCGGCGAAGCCAGCGCGGTGGTGCAGGCGGGCCGCGAGCCCGACTGGCAACGCAGCGCCACCTTGCACTTTGCCAGGCTGGAAACACTCGGCGGCGTCGCTGTGCCGCCCGACGAAGCCGTGGACGCGCTGACCCGCCTCGGTTTTGCCGTGCAGGATCGCGGCCCCGATATGGTCCGGGTCGCGGTGCCATCCTGGCGCAACGATGTGGCAGCCCCGATCGTGCTGGACCAGGCGCCCGGCCTGCCGGCCGACCGCGCGCGGCAAGCCGCCGAGGGCTGCGCCGCCATGGAGCCCGAGACCGACCTGGTGGAGGAGGTGCTGCGGCTTCGCGGCCTGGACGACGTTCCACCCGTGTCCCTGCCCCGCGCGGCCCCGGTGCCGCCCGCCACGCTGACCTCCCGGCAGGTCCGCGCCGCCCTGGCCCGGCGCACCCTAGCCGCCTTCGGGCTGCTGGAATGCGTGACGTTCAGCTTCATGGCGCACGAGCAGGCCGCCCTGTTCGGCGGCGACGCACCGGCACTGCGCTTGCTGAACCCGATCGCCTCCGACCTGGACCAGCTCCGCCCCTCCCCCGTCGCCACCCTGGCGTTGGCCGCGGTTCGCAACGCCGCGCGCGGCCTGCCGGATGCCTTGCTGTTCGAGGTGGGGCCGGCCTTCGCGCCCGGGGGGCAGCAGGCCGTGGCCGCAGGCCTGTTGGCCGGGCACACGCCGCGGCACCCCCACGCGCCGAGCCGCGCCTATGGCGCCATGGACGCGAAGGCGGCGGCAATGGACGTTTTGCTGGCGCTGGGCTTGCCCGCGGAGGGCCTCTCCGTGACCGCGGACGCGCCGGTCTGGTATCATCCCGGCCGCTCCGGCGTGGTGCGGCAGGGGCCGAAGCTGGTGTTGGCGACGTTCGGCGAGTTGCATCCCGGCGTGTCGAAGGCGTTGGACCAACCCGGGCCAGTGGCCGCCTTCGAGGTGTTCCTGGACCGCATCCCGGCGCCCAAGCGCCGCAAGCGCGCCGTGCCGGACCTGCCCGCGTTCCAGCCCGTGCGGCGCGACTTCGCCTTCCTGGTACCGGAAGGCGTGGCCGCAGACGCCGTGCTGCGGGCCGCCCGAGGGGCCGACCGGGCGCTGACGGCAGGCGCCTCCGTGTTCGATGTCTATCGCGGCGACAATGTGCCAGCCGGGTTCAAGTCGGTCGGAATCGAAGTGGTTTTGCAGCCGCGCGAGCAGACGTTGACCGATGCGGAAATCGAGGCGGCCGCAGCGAAGGTCCGGGCCGCCGTGGCAAAGCTGACCGGCGGTGTGCTACGCTAGTGGCAGAGGTGGGAACTGGAACGACGCAGATTTGGCTGAAATCCTGAACTTTGTTGTATTCCCTGTGGTCCCTCCCATTCTGGAATACGACTTCGGCCGCGCCGGCAAAGGCTGAAAGACACCATGACCGACACGCCCCTCCACCTGATCCGCAACTTCTCCATCATCGCCCACATCGACCACGGCAAGTCCACGCTCGCCGACCGGCTCATCCAGGCCTGCGGCGGCCTGACCGAGCGCGAGATGACCAGCCAGGTACTCGACAACATGGACCTGGAGAAGGAGCGCGGCATCACCATCAAGGCGCAGACCGTGCGCCTCGCCTACAAGGCCCATGACGGCCAGACCTATGAACTGAACCTGATGGACACGCCGGGCCACGTGGACTTCGCCTACGAGGTGAGCCGCAGCCTCGCCGCCTGCGAGGGCAGCTTGCTTGTGGTGGATGCGAGCCAGGGCGTGGAGGCGCAGACGCTGGCCAACGTGTACCAAGCAATCGAGGCCCGCCACGAGATCGTGCCGGTGCTGAACAAGATCGACCTGCCGGCCGCCGAGCCCGACCGGGTAAAGCAGCAGATCGAGGACGTGATCGGCCTGGCCGCCGACGACGCCGTCATGATCAGCGCCAAAACCGGCCTGAACATCGAAGGCGTGCTCGAGGCGCTGGTGACCAGGCTGCCGCCGCCCACCGGCGACGCCAATGCCCCGCTGACCGCCCTGCTGGTCGATAGCTGGTACGACCAGTACCTCGGCGTGGTCATCCTGGTGCGGGTCAAGGACGGCCGGCTGAAGCGTGGCCAGCGCATCCGCATGATGTCGAACGGCGCCGCCCATAACATCGAGCAGGTGGGCGTTTTCACCCCCAAGATGATTCCCACCGGCGACCTCGGGCCCGGCGAGATGGGCTTCATCACCGCCGCCATCAAGACCGTGGCCGACTGCAACGTGGGCGACACCATCACCGACGACCGCTCGCCGGCCATCAAAGCCCTGCCCGGCTTTAAGCCGAGCATTCCCGTGGTGTGGTGCGGCCTGTTCCCCGTGGACGCCGACGACTTCGAGCACCTGCGCGACAGCCTGGGCAAGCTGCGCCTGAACGACGCCAGCTTCCACTTCGAGGCGGAGACCAGCGCCGCGCTCGGCTTCGGCTACCGCTGCGGCTTCCTCGGCTTGCTGCACCTGGAAATCATCCAGGAGCGCCTGACCCGGGAGTTCAACCTGGACCTGATCGCGACGGCGCCCAGCGTGGTGTATCGCATCCACACCATGAAGGGGGCGGTGCAGGAGTTGCACAACCCGGCCGACATGCCGGACCCCACCCACATCGACCGCATCGAGGAACCCTGGATCCGCGCCACCATCATGGTGCCCGACGAATATCTCGGCAGCATCCTGACCCTTTGCAGCGAGCGCCGCGGCCAGCAGGCGGACCTCACCTATGTCGGCGACCGCGCGATGGCGGTCTATCGCCTGCCGCTCAACGAGGTGGTGTTCGACTTCTACGACCGGCTGAAAAGCGTCAGCCGCGGTTACGCGAGCTTCGATTACGCGATGGACGGCTACGAGGAGAGCGACCTCGTCCGCATCAGCATCCTGGTGAACCAGGACCCTGTGGACGCGCTGAGCTTCATCGCCCACCGCAGCGCCGCCGAGCAGCGCGGCCGCAGCATCTGCGCCAAGCTGAAGGACTTGATCCCCAAGCAGTTGTTCAAGATCGCTATCCAGGCGGCGATCGGCGGCCGGGTCATCGCCCGCGAGACGATCAGCGCGCTCTCCAAGGACGTGACTGCGAAGTGCTACGGCGGCGATATCAGCCGCAAGCGCAAGCTGCTGGACAAGCAGAAGGAAGGCAAGAAGCGCATGC
>CAXSDH010000053.1:0-28261 GCA_964235765.1 uncultured Acetobacteraceae bacterium | reverse complement strand
CTCATTCGGCTGCCTCCTTGGGGGCCAAGGCTTCAGGAAAGTACTTGATCACGGACGTGAGCGGATTGCTGGCGGCCTGTCCGAGGCCGCAGATCGAGGCGTCGCGCATCACCTGGCCCAGCTCGCCAAGCAGGTCGGCATCCCACGCGCCACGCTCCATCAGCATGCGGGCTTTCTGGGTTCCGGACCGGCATGGCGTGCACTGGCCGCAGCTTTCATCCTCGAAGAAGCGCATCAGGTTGAGGGCAACGCCCTGGACGTCGTCGTGTTGCGAGAAAACCACCACGGCGGCGGAGCCGATGAAGCAACCGTATTTCTCGAGCGTGCCGAAATCCAGCGGGATGTCGTTCATGACAGCCGGCAGGATGCCGCCGGAGGCGCCGCCGGGCAGGTAGGCGTAGAAGTCGTGCCCGTCGGTCATGCCGCCGCAATACTCATCGATCAACTCCTGCACGGTGATGCCTGCGGGCGCCAGCTTCACGCCGGGCCGCCGCACGCGGCCGGAGACGGAGTAGCTGCGCAGGCCCACGCGGCCATGCCGGCCGTGGCTCTTCCACCACTCGGCGCCGCGCTCCACCAAGTCCCGGACCCAGTACAGCGTCTCGATGTTGTTGATCAGCGTGGGCTGGCCGAACAGGCCGACCTGATAGGGGAAGGGCGGCTTGTGCCGAGGCAGGCCGCGCTTGCCCTCGATGCTTTCCAGCATCGAGCTTTCCTCGCCGCAGATATAGGCGCCGGCGCCCCGGCGGATATGCAGCCGCGGCAGGCCCGGCGGCAGCTTGGCGATCTCGCGCTGCAGGATCTCGATCGAGACCGGATACTCGTCGCGGATATATAGGTACACGTCGGGCGCCTCGACCACGAAGGCGCCGATCAGCGTGCCTTCTAGGAAGCGATGCGGATCGGTGTTGAGGTAGTGGCGGTCCTTGAACGTGCCGGGCTCGCCCTCGTCGCCGTTCACCGCCATCAGCCTGGGGCCGGGCTCGCCGCGCACCGAGCGCCACTTGCGCCCGGTGGGGAAGCCCGCGCCGCCCAGCCCGCGCAGCCCGCCGCCGTCCAGCGCGGTCAGCAACTCCTCGACCGGCACTGCGCCGGAGCGGATGCGCTCCAGCAGCTTGTAGCCGCCGCCCGCGACGTATTGGGCGTAGTCGACGTAGTCGGCCGGGATGTGCGGATGCGTGTCGTCCCGGGCGATGGCGGCGAGCACGGAGGCGGCGTCGGCCTTGTGCAGGAAGTGGTGACCGACCTCGACGGCGGGCGCCTGGTCGCACAGGCCGACGCAGGGCGCGCGCACAACGCGGGCGGCGGCGCCCAGGCCGTCGGAGGCCTCCAGCTTCCGCAGTTCCGCGAGCAAGGCTTCGGCGCCGAACATGGCGCAGGTCACGCTGTCGCACACGCGGATCACCAAGGGGGCCAGGTCGGGCTCGCCTTCCTTGACCACGTCGAAATGGGCATAGAACGTCGCCGTCTCGAACACTTCGGCGAATGCCAGCCGCATCTCGTCGGCCAGGGCTGCCAGATGGGCGGCCGAGATTTGGCGCCACTTGTCCTGGATCAGGTGCAGGTACTCGATCAGGTATTGCCGGTCCCGCGGGCTGTTGCCCAGCAGTTCGCCGATCTCGTGCTTGGCCTGCGGCAGGACATCGCGGCCCTTTGGGGTAACCTTCGCACGCCGCCGGCCGGCACCTGGATGCTCGAACCGCAAGACCTTGCCCTGCTCAGTGCCCGCCATGGCGTTCCCTCTTTTGCCCGGCGCCGCAATCGCCGTCTGCTTTACGGCACCCTATAGTATGAAAGAGGGCACGTCGCCAGCCGGCATGTATGCAATATACCAAGGTGGACAACAGTGGATTCAGGACAGGGCCGCCGCGGAGCGACGACGCCATGCGGGTGATCGGTTTCGCTGGCTGGAGCGGCGCGGGCAAGACGACGCTGCTGCGCAAGCTGATCCCCTTGCTAGTTGGCCAGGGGCTGCGCGTTTCCACGCTCAAGCACGCGCATCATGGCTTCGATATCGACCACCCCGGCAAGGATTCCTGGGAGCATCGCCAGGCTGGGGCGACCGAAGTGCTGATCGGCTCCGCCAACCGCTGGGCGCTGATGCACGAGTTGCGCGGGGCGCCCGAGCCGGATCTGCCGGAGCTGCTGGACCAACTCAGCCCGGTGGACCTGGTGCTGGTTGAGGGCTTCAAGCGCGGCGCGCACCGCAAGATCGAGGTGCATCGCGCCGCGAACGGGAAGCCGCTGCTGCATCCAGACGACCCGAGCATCGTGGCTTTGGCGAGCGATACGGCTGGGGTGGGGGGGCTGCCGCACGTGGATCTGGACGACGTGGGCGCGATCGCGACGCTGGTCCAGGCGCATGCGGCGGCGCTGCGCTGATGGCCCAACTGTCGGACGACTGCTTCGCTTTCGGCGGCAAGTTGCAGACCGTCGATGCCGCGCTGGCGATGATCGCCGGGGCGGTGGGGTGCAGCGCCGGCGTCGAGACAGTGGCCTTGCACGAGGCGGACGGGCGGGTCCTTGCCACCGATATCCTGGCGCCGGTCGACCTGCCGCCGTTTGCCAATTCGGCGGTGGATGGCTACGCGGTCGGTCTGGCCGACCTCGAGGGCCGGGCGGTGTTGCCGGTGGCGGGGCGCTTGGCCGCGGGCATGGCGGCGGACCAGGCGCTGCGGCCGGGCACGGCGCGGCGCATCTTCACGGGGGCTGCGCTGCCGCCGGGCGCCGACACCGTGTTCATGCAGGAGGATGTGCAGCAGGCGGCCGGGGGCGTCCGGTTCCCCCCGGGGCTGCGGGCCGGCGCCAACACCCGCCCGGCTGGGGAGGATATCGCGGCCGGGGCGCTGGCGCTGGCGGCCGGGAGCCGTCTCCGGCCGCAGGATGTCGCGGTGGCAGCGGCTTTGGGGCTGGGCGAGCTGGCCGTGCGCCGCCGGGTCCGGGTCGCGCTGTTTTCCACCGGCGACGAGTTGGTCGAGCCCGGGGCCCGGCCGGGCCCGGCGCAACGCTTCGACAGCAACCGCGCGCTGCTGGCCGCGCTGGTGCGCCGGGCAGGTGCGGCGGTGACCGATCTCGGCATCCTGCCGGACCTGCAGGATGCGATTGCCGCCGGGCTGCAGGCGGCGGCGGGCGCGCATGACCTGATCCTGACCTCGGGCGGGGTCTCCGCCGGCGAGGAGGACCATGTGCGGGCGGCGCTGGAAGCGGAGGGCCGCCTGGTGTTCTGGCGGCTGGCGATCAAGCCGGGCCGCCCGGTGGCGATGGGCGGCGTGGGCGGCGTGCCGTTCCTGGGGCTGCCGGGCAACCCGGTGGCCGCATTCGTCACCTTCGCCCGCATCGCGCGGCCCATGCTCGCGGCGCTGGGCGGCGAGACCGTGGCGCCCGTGCCGGCCCTGCCGGTGCAGGCGGCGTTCAGCTATCGCAAGAAGGCCGGGCGGCGGGAGTATGTCCGGGTGCGCCTGGAACCCGGCCGGGATGGGGCGGTGCTGGCGCACAAGCATCCGGTCGAGGGCGCTGGCATCCTCACCTCGCTCACGCAGACCACAGGATTGGCGGAGATCGCCGACGACGTGACGCTCGTCTCGATCGGGGACACGGTGGGCTACCTGGGGTACGACGCGCTGTATTGAAGCGGCTCAGACCCCCTTGCTCATCGCCTGGATCGGCGGGTTCACGTCGGTCGGCAGCGGGCAGATGTATGGCGTGGCGCTGGTGCGGGCGGCCAGGTCCGCCTTGGCGCGCTCGATCAGCGTGGGATCCTGCAAGGCGTCCACCGCGGTACCGGCCATGACCTTGGCGACGTGCACCAGGCCCTTATGGGCGGCCGGGCTGCGGCCCTGGGCGGTCAATTGCCAGGAGTGGAAGGGCGTGCCCACGGCACAGGTGGCGCCCCGCGCCTGGACGGTCGGCACCACCCAGGAGACGTCGCCGACATCGGTGGAACCGTTGCCGCCGTGGCCCGTGGCCTCCAGGGGCACGATGAAGTCGCACATCGCGAGGTCGGGCCGCACCGGCACTCCGGCGCGGTCGAAGGCGGCGGCGATGTCGGCCGGGGTCAGGGTCGCGCGGATCTGTTCGGCGTAGGCGCGGTCGGCCTCGTCGAAGCCGGGCGGGCCGAGCCGCTGGAAGTTCTCGTCCATCGCCTGCTCGAGCGGGCCGTTGCCCATGAGGTTGGAGACCGCGCTGACCACCTGGGTGGAGACGGCGGTCTCGGTCATCAGGGCGGCGCCGTCGGCGATCTTGCGGACACGGGCGACGAGTTCCGTGAGCGCGGCCAGGTCGGCGGCGCGGATCAGGTAGCGCACCTTGGCCCGGCCCTGCACCACGTTCGGGGCGATCCCGCCGGCGTCGAGGTAGGCGTAATGCACCCGGGCGCTGTCCGGCATGTGCTCGCGCATGTAGTTCACGCCGACGTTCATCAGCTCCACCGCATCGAGCGCGCTGCGGCCTAGATGGGGCGCTGCGGCGGCGTGGGAGGAGCGGCCGACGAAGGTGAAGTCGATGCGGGTATTGGCCAGGCTGACGGCCTCGTTCACGCCCGAGAACGAGGCGGGGTGCCATGAGATGGCGATGTCCACGTCCTTGAAGGCGCCGTCCCGGACCATGAAGCCCTTGGCGGCGCCGCCCTCCTCGGCCGGGCAGCCGTAGTAGCGGACCCGTCCTCGCATGCCCTTCTCGGCCAGCCAGTCTTTCACCGCGGTCGCGGCCAGCATCGCCGCCGAGCCCAGCAGGTTGTGGCCGCAGCCATGGCCGACGCCGCCCTGGCCCTCGACCGGGCGCGGCTCGGCGATGCCGGCTTCCTGGCTCAGGCCGGGCAGCGCGTCGTATTCGCCCAGGATGGCGATCACCGGGCCGCCCTCGCCGGCCTCGGCCATCAGCGCGGTCGGGATGCCGGCGACGTTCTGCGTGACGCGGAAGCCTTCCTGCTGCAGCATCGCCAGGTGCTCGGCCGTCGAGCGGTGCTCGCCATAGGCGAGTTCGGGCATGCCCCAGACCCGGTCTGCCAGCGCGATGTAGTCGGCCGAGCGGGTGTCGACGTGGGTCCAGATCTCTTCGGTGTTGCGCATGAGGGGTCGCCCTGGTTCCTGTGGGCGCAGAGTACTCCCGCCGGCCGGCCTTGCCAATGCGGCACGGGGGGCGGCAGAAGGGGCCGGAAACGGAGGAATGCAGGGACGTGGATCGGCGAGAGAAGCTGCTGTCCGGGCTGGACCTCGCTCGCCAGAGCGGGCTGGAGATCGGGCCGCTGGACCATCCGCTGGTCCGGAAGTCGGAGGGCTGCGTCCGCTATGTCGATTACGCCGACGCCGGGTTCCTGCGCGAGAAGTATAAGGACGACGCCAACGTGGTCGGGGCCAACATCCCCGAGGTGGACGCGATCTGGGGCGGCAACACCATTGCCGAGGCCTTGGGCGCCGATCCCCTGGGCGCCACAGGCGCTTACGACTACGCCGTGGCTTCACATGTGGTGGAGCATGTGCCGGACCTGATCGCCTGGCTCGCCGAGTTGCACGCCGTGCTGAAGCCCGGCGCCACGCTGCGGCTCGCGGTGCCGGACCGGCGGTTCACCTTCGATTTCATGCGCCGCGAGTCCCACGTTGCCGACGCCATCACGGCCAATGTGCTCGGGGCGCGGGCGCCGCTGCCGGGCCAGTTGATCGACAGCTGCCTGAACCACCATTTGGTCGATCGGCGAGACATGTGGGCCGGAGGTGCTGCCCGGGCGCCGCGCTACCCGCCGGCGGACCGGCTCACCCACGCCGTCACCTGCGCGCGGGCGACCATCGCCACGGGCCAGTATATCGACGTGCATTGCTGGGTGTTCACGCCGCTTTCGTTCCTGGGCCTGATGGAGCAGTTGGCGGCGCTGGGGCTGCTGCACTTCGAGTGCGAGCGCTGCTTCGAGACCGAGCGGGACGAGGACGAGTTCATCGTCATCCTGCGGACCGGCGTGGACCCGCAGCGCTGCGCCGAGAGCTGGCGCCGCGCCGCGGACGCCTTGGAGGCCGAGCCGGCCGCGGACCTGCAGGCGCTCACCGGCGCGTTGCGGGACGCGGTGCAGGCGATCGACGAGAACGCCCGGCGGCAATCGGCCGAGATCGCCCGCCTGGAGGAGCGCTTCGGCGCGCTCGAACGTCGGGCTGCGCCGCTGGTGTGGCTCGCCCGGCGCCTGCTGGCCCGGCTGCGCCGATGAGCACGCCGGCGAGTATGCCGCGCCGGGTCTGCCTGTTCGCGATGTTCCACCCGCGCCACCGCATCCGGCCGCACGTGCTGCATTACGTCGCCCATCTGCAAGCCTGCGGCTACCAGACGGTGGTCGCCTGCTCCGGCGACCGGCTGCCGCCCAAGGAAGACCGCGACGCGCTGCGCGACACCGGCGCCACGATGGTGTTCCGCCCCAATCACGGCCTGGATTTCGGCGCCTGGCAGCACCTGGTCCGCGAAGGCTGCACGGACGATGCGGACCAGGTATTGCTCGCCAACGACAGCGTGTTCGGGCCGTTCGCCGACCTGGCGCCGATCATGCGGCGCATGGAGGCCAAGCGGCTCGACGTTTGGGGCATGATCGAAAGCCGGCAGCATGCGTGGCACCTGCAATCCTGGTTCCTGCATTTCACCGCCGACGCGTTCCGGCGACCGGCGGTGGCGCGGGTGTTCGCCCAGGATTTCGGGCGGATGAACAAGGACGAGATCATCGGCAGCGGCGAGCTGGCGCTCGGCGCCGCATTGCGGGCGGAAGGGCTGCGCTGCGGCGCCGTGGTCGATCGCCGGGACGCGGCATGGGTGGCCCGGCACTACCCGATGAACCCCATGCACCTCGATTGGCGGCGGAACCTGCTCTCCGGGCGGCTGCCGTTCCTCAAGGCGGACCTGCTGCGCACGAACAACATGAACATCCCCTGGGCCTGGCAATGGGAGGCCGTGCTGCGGGACCGCTTGAAGGTGCCGACGCAACCCATCCACGACTACCTGCACGAATATACCGGCAAGGCCCCCGATTTCCCGGGGCAGCCCTACCAGGTGCCGCTGCGGACGGTCCCGCTCGGCCAGCTCGCCTCCTATGTGTTGTGCAGCCGAGACCATCGCCCGGCGCTGCGCGGCTTCGTGGACGCCCTGAAGTCCGAACTTTTCACAGGCAAGAGCTGATGCACCCGAACAGCCGCACGATCACCATCGGCCTCGACGACCCCGAGCTGGCCCGCGCCGAGGCCTATGCGGCGGCGAAACGCCGGACCATCGAGGAGCTGGTGCACGGCTACTTGCGTTCGATCGGCAACGACTTCGTGGAGGCCGAGCTGCCACGCGGCTCGTGCAACCCGTTCCTGCAGATGCAGCGCCATGGCGGGCGGGACACTACGGCGGGCTTCCTGGCGCGGGGCGCCTGGGACGAGTTCGAGCGGCCGATGCCGGGCTATTTCTATGCTTGGGCCCGGCTGCATCCGGGCATCGTCATCGACGGCGGCGCCAACACGGGCTTCTACTCGCTGCTCGCCGCCAACGCTTCGGCGCAGAACCACGTGCTGGCCTTCGAGCCCGATCCCCTGATCCGCGGCCTGTTGCAGGCCAACATCGAGGCGAACGGCCTGGCGGCCCGCGTGGCCGCCCATGCGGCGGCGCTGAGCGACCGCAACGGGCGCGGAATGCTGCATATCCCGACCCAGGACCACGGGGTGATCGAGACCAGCAGCTCCCTGGAAAGCAAGTTCAAGTCCCGCTTCTCCGAGGTGCTCGAGGTCGAAACGCTGACCATCGACGAGGTGGCCGGCACGTGGGACCTGCACGGCCTGCCGGTCCGCCTCATCAAGATCGACGTCGCGGGCCATGAGGGCGCGGCGCTGGCCGGTGCGGAGGAGACTGTGGCGCGCCACCGTCCGGTCGTGTTCGCCGAGGTGCTGGACCGGGCCGATTTCGGCGTGCTGTCGCAGTTCATCGCCCGGCACAACTATACCGACGTGCCGCTCCGCTCGCAGGGCGCGCTCTCCGGCCAGGGTACCGTGACCTTCGAGGGCGACGCCTGGAACCATGCGCTGGTGCCGGCGGAGACGCTGCCGCGCTTCCTGGTCGCGGCGAGGAGCGCTGCATGAGCGGAAGCGTCCCGGCCAGCCTCGACGAGGCGCGGCGGGAGATCGACCGCCTGCATGAGTTGGCGGAGGTCAATGCGCAGAGCGCGCTGCTGCATGCGATGCGCGCTTCCGCGCTCGAGATGGACGTGCAGCGCCGCGCCGCGCAGGTCCAGATCATCCGCACGTCCACGTCCTGGCGGGTGACCTTCCCGATCCGCGCCGCCGCCTACCTGCTGACGAAGGGGCCGCGCGCCGGATTGCGCACCGCGCGCCGGGTCGCGGGCGTGGTGGCCAAGGAGGGGATGGGCGAGGCGGCGGCGAAGGTGGGCAGGCGGCTGCGCAGCCTGGCGCCGAAGCGGGCGCGGCGCCCCGACCCCGCCATCCGCGACAGCTACGCGCGCAAGCCCGGCCCGGCGGCGCCCGCGATCCTGGCGCCGCGGGTGCTGATCGTGGCGGAGCTGTCCTTGCCGCAATGCGCCAAGTATCGCGTGTGGCAGAAGCAGGCGCATCTCAGCCTGCTCGGCACGGACTGCACGGTGCTCGACTGGAACAACATCGAGGCCTGCCGGTCCGCGTTGCAGACCCACGCGCTGGTGATCTTCTACCGGGTGCCGGGGTTCGCCGACGTGCTGTCGTTGATCGAAGAGGCCAAGCGGCTCCAGGTCACGAGCTTCTGGGAGGCGGACGACCTGATCTTCGACCTGGGACACTATCAGGCCAACCGCAACCTCGACACGCTGGACCCCGCGCTGCGCCGCGAGGTGCTTTCGGGCGTCGAACTGTTCCGCGCCGCGATGCTGGCCTGCGACCGCACGATCGCCTCGACGGCGGCGCTGGCCGAGCGCATGCAGGAGGCGGGCGCCGGGCCGACGACCGTGATCGAGAACGCGCTCGACGCGGAGACCGTGCGGGCCGCCGAGGCGGTGCGCGCGCGCCCGCGGCCGCAGGGCGGAGCGGTGGTGGTCGCCTATGGGTCCGGCTCCAAGGCGCACGACATCGACTTCACCATGGCGGCGCCGGCGCTCGCCGAACTGCTGCGGCGGCGGCCCGAGGTGCGGCTGCGGCTGATCGGCGACCTTACGGCGCCGGCCGCGCTGCTGCCCCATGCCGACCGCATCGAGCGCCTGGCGGCGACCGGTTACGTCGCCTATCTCGGCCTGCTGGGCGAGGCCGACATCTCGCTCGCGCCGCTGGAGGCGACGGCGTTCAACGACGCCAAGAGCAACATCAAGTTCATCGAGGCGGCGATGCTTGGGTTGCCATCCGTGTGTTCGGCGCGCGCCAACTTCCGCAGCGTGATCGAGAACGGCGCGAACGGCTTCCTGGCCGATGACGACGACGCCTGGCTGGATGCGCTCACCCGCCTGGTGGACGACCCGGCGCTGCGGCGCCGGCTTGGCGAGGCGGCGCGGGCCACCGTGCTCGGGCGCTACGGGCCGGAGATCGTGGCGCGGCAGCAGGTGGCGCCGCTCACCGCCGGGCTGGACCGCCGGACGCGGCCGGCGCTGCGGGTGCTCGCGGTCAACATCTTCTTCGCCCCGATCAGCTACGGCGGCGCCACCATCGTGGCCGAGCAGATGGCCCAGCGGCTGCAGGCCCGGCCGGATACCGACATGTTCGTGTTCACCTCGCGCGGGGACGAGTCGGCGCAATACATGCTGCGGCGCTACGACTGGGACGGCGTGCCGGTCATCGCCGTGCGGCTGCCCAGGCACGACGTGATCTCCGAATTCGACAACCCGGAGATGGCGGTCGTGTTCGCCGACGTGCTGCGGGCCGTGCAGCCGGACGTGGTGCATTTCCATTGCGTGCAGAACCTGAGCGCGGGCTTGCTGCGCGTGTGCCAGGACCTGGCCTTGCCTTACGTGGTGACCCTGCACGACGCCTGGTGGCTGTGCGCGCGCCAGTTCATGGTGATGGAGAACGACAGCTACTGCTTCCAGACCCGGATCGACCTGAATGTCTGCGAGGCCTGCGTGCCCGGCGCGCTGCATTTGCGCCAGCGGTTCAAGATTCTCATGCAGGCGCTTTCGGGCGCGGCGCTCGTGCTGTCGCCCAGCGAGTCGCACCGGCAGCTATATCTCGCCAACGGCCTGGACCCCGAGCGGGTGCTGGTGAACCATAACGGCATCCGCATGCCGGAGCGTCCGCGCCGGCGGCAGGCGGGGGATGTGCTGCGGTTCGGCTTCGTCGGCGGCATTTCCGGGCTGAAGGGCTATCACCTGATCCGCAAGGCGTTCGAGCGCATCGCGGCGAGCGGCTACGAATTGCTGCTCGTGGACAACACGCTGAACCTTGGGTTCAGCACGATCGACACCGCGGGATGGCGCGTTGCCGGCACGATCCGGACGGTGCCCGCGTACGACCAGGCCGGGCTCGACGACTTCTTCGACGGGATCGACGTGCTGCTGTTCCCCTCGCAATGGAAGGAGAGCTTCGGCCTCATCGTGTGCGAGGCGCTGGCCCGCGATGTCTGGGTGGTGGTGACCGAGGGCGTGGGCGCGGCGGAGTTCGTGGTCGATGGCGAGAACGGCACGGTGATCCCGCTGGTCAACGATCCCCGCCCGTTGCGCGAGGCGGTGGAAGCGCTGCTTGCCGCGCCGGAGCGGCTGGCCGGGCACGTGAACCGGCACAAGGCGTTGCTGAACACCTACGACGCCCAGGCCGAGGACCTGCACGGCATGCTGGAGCGGGCGGTCAGCCGGGGGTAGCCAGACGGTCCGCCGCCGCCAGATCCTCGGGCGTGTTCACGTTGAAGAACGGGTCGACCGGGTCCGTCGGCCATTCGGCGGAGGCGGCGCCGTGCCGGGCGGTGAAGGCGTCGATCTTGCGCATGCCCCCCTCCGCCACGGCCCGCCGCAGCGTCTCGCGCATCGAGACCGGCCACAGGGCGACCACCGGATGCGTCCATCCGCCCGAGGCGGCGCAGGCGAACGGCACGGCAGCGGCCTCGCGCGCCTGGTGCAGGCGGGCCACCAGATCGCGGGGCAGGAAGGGCGCGTCGCCGGGGACGGTGACGATCCATGCCGTGCCCGGCGCGTGCGCGGCCGCCCAGTCCATCCCGGCCAGCACGCCCGCCAGCGGGCCGGGGTGATCCGGGATGCTGTCGGCCACCACCGGCAGGCCGAGCGCGGCGAAGCGGGCCGGGTCGGCGTTGGCGTTGATGATCAGCCGGCTCACCTGGGGCGTCATGCGGTCCAGCAGGCGGGCCATCACGGTCTGCCCGCCGACCAGGCGGAGCGCCTTGTCGCCGCCGCCCATGCGCCGGGCGAGGCCCCCGGCCAGGATGACGCCGAGGGTCATTCGTCCGCCCCGGCGCCCTTGCGGCGGGCGCCTTCCTCCGGCATGTCGCCGGGCCCGACGTCACGCACGATCCGCTCGGCGCCCGACAGCGCCAGGAAGCGCCGGCCGCGCGCCCGCCCGATCAGGGTCAGCCCGGCGTTGCGCGCCAGCTCCACGCCCCAGCCGGTGAAGCCGGAGCGGGACACCAGGATCGGGATGCCCATGCGCACTGTTTTGATGACCATCTCCGAGGTCAGCCGGCCGGTGGTGTAGAAAATCTTGTCGCCGCCCGCCATGCCGGTCCGGTGCATGTGCCCGGCGATCTTGTCCACCGCGTTGTGCCGGCCGACATCCTCCATGTACACCAGCGGCTCGTCC
Source organism: uncultured Acetobacteraceae bacterium (assembly GCA_964235765.1). Taxonomy (GTDB): domain Bacteria; phylum Pseudomonadota; class Alphaproteobacteria; order Acetobacterales; family Acetobacteraceae; genus JAVVHH01. The sequence continues at coordinate 16,541 of CAXSDH010000053.1, read as the reverse complement.
TGGTGGCACAGCACCGCCCCGTGGATGGCGCCGGCTTCCAGGTACAGCGAGGGCATGGTGTTGATGGCGTGCGTCAGGCGATACAGCCACGAGGTCCGCAACTCGGCCGGCGGCAGGCGCACGCCCTCGATCACGTCCATCAGGTCGCCGAAGGCGGTTCCCTGGGCGCAGCCGCTGGTCTGGGTCTTCTTCTTCAGCTTCTCCTCGAAGTCGGTCTTGCGCGTGGTGCGGACCACCACCACGGCCAGTTCCTCATCGTGATCGATGCCGGTGATCTCGTCGTCCGGGCGCAGCATGCCCTGGTTGAGCAGGTAGCCCACCGCGAGGTCTTGCGGGTAGTCGCCGATGGTCATGGCGGTGACGATCTCCTGCCCGTTCAAGAACAGGGTGAGCGAGCGCTCCACCGGCACGCGGGTCTGCACGCGGGCGCCGGTGTGGTCGATGCCCTCCAGCGCCACGGTGAGCCGGGGGTCGCTCGGGTTGGGCGCGACGATCATGCCTGGAACCCCTTGGCCCGCAGCGCCGCGCGGGTGGCGGGCGCGTTCAGCAGGGCGATGAAGCGCTGCACCGCCGGGCGGCCCAGCCGCGCTTCGGGCACCGCAAAGTCGTATTGCTCGGCCTGCAGCGGCAGGAAGCGGAGGCCGTACTGGGCAGCCACGGTTTCGATCGCCACGCCCCAATCCGCGCGCCCGCCCGCCACGGCGACGGCGACGGCGTTGTGCGACTTCACCTGCGCCGCGTAGCCCGGCGGGCGGGCGCCTTCCAGCAGGCGGTCGATCAGGATGCGGGTGCCGCTGCCCGCGTTGCGGTTCACCATTAGCGTGCCGGCGCCAGCGGCTACGGCAACCTCCGGGGCCGTGGCGCAGGCGGCGAACCGCGCGTCGTCCGGCCGCACGACCACCCCCTGCAGCCGTCCGTAGCCGGGGATCAAGGCCACGCCGGGCGGCAGCAGGGGGCGGTTGTAGCAGCCGGTCGCCGGGTCCATCAAGTGGATGCCGGCCAGGTCACACTCGCCCCGCCCCACCGCCGCCAGCCCGCCCGAACTGCCGATCGCGAGGCTTTTCACCATCAGCCCGTCCGCTTCCAGCAGCCCGGTCAACAGGTCCAGCCCGGCGCACTGGCTGCCGATCACCACGAGGTCGGCCGGCGGCGAGCCTTCGCCGATGCGCTGCACCAGCACCTTGGTTCCAGCCGCGACCGTTTCCGTCATGGCGGGCACGGCGAAGAACCCGTCGGCGCTGCTGAAGCCGGTCACGGCGCCCGAGCCCTTCGCCGTGGGATAGGCCAGCAGCCCGTCCCCGCCCTGCATCAGGCTGACCAGCACGTATTCCGTGCGTCCCCGCTCCGAGCCGATGCGGAGCGGCAAGGTGGCCTGGACGGTGGCGTGCCGCGCGGGGGGCTGGCCGGCCAGCGCGCGGATCACCGGGGCCATGAAGGCGTGGAAGGTGAAGATGGCCGAGGTGGGGAAGCCCGGCAGGACGGCGACGGGCTTGCCGTCCTGCACGGCGAGGCAGAGCGGTTTGCCGGGCTTCAGCGCCACGCCATGCACCAGCACGCCCGGCCGGGCCAGGCGCTGCACTGCCTGATAGGCCAGGTCGCCGGCGCCCTTGGAGGTGCCGCCGGAAAGCAGCACGGCGTCGGCCGCCGCGAGCGCCCGGTCGAGCGCGGCGGCGAGGGCGGCCGGGTCGTCCCGCACGATGCCGAGCGGGACCGGCTCGCCGCCCAGTTCCTCGACCGAGGCGGCCAGGATGGCGGCGTTGCTGTCGTAGACTTGGCCCGGCCGAATCGGGCCGCCGGGCGCCACGATCTCGTCGCCGGTGGAGAGGATGGCGACGCGCGGACGACGCCAGACCTCGACCGTGCCCAAGCCCACCGCGGCCAGCATGCCGATCTCGCGCGCGGTCAGCACGTGGCCGGCGCGCAGCACGGTCTCGCCGCGCGCGATGTCGGACCCGGCGCCGGCGATGAACGCGCCCGGCGCCGCGGGCCGGCCGAGCGCGATGCGGGCGGGCTCGCCGTCCAGCAGGTCCGTGTGCTCCACCATCACGACCGCATCCGCGCCCCGCGGGAGCATGCCGCCGGTGGCGATCACGCTGGCGGCGCCGGGGGTGATGGCCTGACGCGGCTGCACGCCGGGGGTCAGCAGGTCGGTGGTCAGATGCAGGAGCGCGGGCCGGGCCTCCGAAGCGCAAGCCGTGTCCTCGGCGCGGAGCGCGAAGCCGTCCACGCCCGCGCGGTCGAAGCCGGGCACGTCGCAGGGCGCCAGCACGTCGGTGGCCAGCACCCGACCGCGGGCCAGCGCCAGGGGGACGGGCTCCGCGCCGAGCGGGGCGAGGCGAAGATGGCGATGGAAACGGGCCTCGGCCTCCTCGCGGGAGACGACGTCGAGGAACTGGTCCTGCCTTGCAGCGGCGCGAAGGGTTTCGGTCATGGCAGGGGATGGACCCACACGGTGGCGCCCCCGGGATAGCCCTCGCTGCCCGCCGGCACCAGCACCAGGCCGTCCGCCCCCGCCCCGGCAGCCAGGCTGCCGCCCTCCGCCGGCCCGAGCGGGGTCGCTGTTCCCTCCGCCAGGCGCACGCGGACGGCGTCGATCTGGCCGAGGCCGGACGTGATCTTGCGGGCCAGCGTGGCCGCGGCGGGCGCGGGCTCCGGCAGGCCGGCCATGCGGCGCAGGGCGGGCGCGGCGAGCAGGGCGAAGGCGGTGGCGCAGGCCAAGGGGGTGCCGGGCAGGAGCAACGCGGGCCGCCCGGCGATGATGCCGAGGGCCGAGGTCTCGCCGGGGCGGATGAGGATGCCGTGCGCGAACAGCGTGTCGAAGGCGGCCGCGCCGGTGTCGTCCGTGCCGGGGCCGCTGCGGCCCGCGTGGATCACCAGGTCCGGCGCGGCGTCCGCTACATGGCCGCAAGCGGCCTGGACAAGGGCGTGCAGCATGGCGGAGAGGGCGTCCGGCCCGGCCTTGGCCCCGGCCACGAAAAGCGACACCACGGGGCGGCGGACCACCTCGATGTCGCGGTGCTGGGCGAGCGCGGCCAGGTGCGGCGGGCGGAGCAGCAGCCCGGGGGGGAGTTCGGTTGTTTCGGCCGGTTCCACGCCATGACCTGGGGCCACCGCGGCCAGCGCGACCGACCCTGCGTCGAGCATCTCCAGGGGCAGCACGGCATCGCTGCCCTTGGGCATGGCGGCCCCCGCCACCACCGGTGCGCCGCCGACCGGCAGCGGCGCGTAATCGCTGGCGCCCTGGGTATCGGCGGCGCGGACCGCCTGCCCGTCGATCGCGGCGATGCCGCCGGGCCATGCCGCCGGCGTCGGGGCGGCTAGAACCCGCCCGGCCCCGGCCGTCAGCGGGATGCGTTCGCCCGGGAGGCGCGGCGTTCGGGCGGCCAGCCAGGCGAGCGCGTCGGCGAGCGGGATCAACCCGCCCCTCCGCTCCCGTTTCGTAGGGTCGGCGCGCCGGTGATGATGTCGCGCTTGTTCTGCAGGTGCTGCGCCAGCAGCGGGCCGAGCCGGACGCCGTCGCGGGCGATCAGCGCGTCCAGGATGGCGCCGTGCTCGTCCATCGCGGATTGCCAGCGGTCGGGGTGCATGCGGTTCGACATGTAGCGCGCGCGGGTGATGCGCCCGGCGAGCGCGTTGTAGGTGGCGACCAGCACCGGGTTGCCGCTGGCGGCCAGGATGGCGGCGTGGATGGCCTGGTTCAGGGCGAAGTAGCCCGGCAGCTCGGCGCGCAGGAAGTGCGCGTGCATGCGGTGGTGCAAGCCCTGGATCTCGGCCAGTTCGGCGGGCTGGATGCGCTGGCAGGCGAGGCGGCCCCCCTCGGCCTCGAGCGCGGCGATGACCTCGAACAGGTGGACCAGGTGCTCGTCGCCCAGCGTGGCGATGCGGGCGCCGCGGTTGGGCAGCAGCTCGACGAGCCCCTCGGCGGCCAACACCTTGAGGCATTCGCGCAGCGGCGTGCGGGAGACGCCGAAGCGTTCGCACAGCTCGCGCTCGGGCACGCGGGCGCCGGGCAGCAGGTCGCCCCGATCGATGAGGGTGCGCAGCCCGCCGAGCAGGCCGGCGTGCAGGGAGGCGGGCGGGCGGGCGAATGGCGTGACGTTGCCGGTCATGCCGCATTATGCCTGAGGCAGAATTGCATGCAAAGCCGCACGCTTGCACAAGGGCCGAGACCGTGCAAAAGAGAAATTGCATTCATAATAGAGGGCATCATGGCGCACCGCAGCGGCCGGCATTTCCTACAGATCCCTGGCCCGAGCAACGTGCCCGACCGGATTTTGCGCGCCATCGACCGCCCGACCATCGACCATCGCGGCCCCGAGTTCGGTCGCCTCGGCCGCAGCGTGCTGGCCGGGTTGCGCGGCGTGTTCGGGACCGAGGGCGCCGTGGTGGTGTTCCCGTCCAGCGGCACCGGCGCCTGGGAGGCGGCCATCGTCAACGTGCTGCAGCCCGGGGATGAGGTGCTGATGTACGAGACCGGGCAGTTCGCCACGCTGTGGCGCGCCATGGCGGGCCGGCTGGGGCTGGCCGTGCAGTTCGTGCCGGGCGACTGGCGGCATGGCGTCGACCCGGCGGATGTGGAGCGGCGGCTGCGGGAGGATACGGGCCGCGCCATCAAGGCCGTGATGGTGGTGCACAACGAGACCAGCACCGGCGTTGCCAGCCGAATCCCGGAGGTGCGGGCGGCGATCGACCGGGCCGGGCATCCCGCGCTGTTCATGGTGGACACGATCTCGTCCCTGGCCTCGATGGAGTACAAGCACGACGCCTGGGGCGTGGACGTGACGGTGGCGGGGTCGCAGAAGGGGCTGATGCTGCCGCCGGGGCTGGGGTTCAACGCGGTTTCCGAGAAGGCGCTGGCGGTGGCTGGGGCGGGCGGGATGCCGCGGTCGTATTGGGATTGGCGCGAGATGCTGGCGCCGAACGCCACCGGCTATTTCCCTTACACGCCGGCCACCAACCTGCTGTATGGGCTCGAGGAGGCCTTGGCCATGCTGCACGAGGAGGGCCTTTCGCAGGTGTTCGCCCGGCACGACCGCCATGCGGCCGCCACGCGGGCGGCGGTGCGCGGCTGGGGGCTGGAGGTGCTGGCGGTGGACCCGCGCGAGTACAGCAGCGTGCTGACGACGGTGATGCTGCCCGAGGGGCACGACGCCGATGCGGTGCGGGCAACGATCCTGGAGCACTTCGACATGTCGCTCGGGGCCGGCCTGGGCAAGCTCAAGGGGCGGGTGTTCCGCATCGGGCACCTGGGCGATTTCAACGACCTGATGCTGATGGGCGCCCTGTCGGGCGTCGAGATGGGGCTGCATCTGGCGGGCGTTCCGCACCGGCAAGGCGGCGTGGCCGCGGCGATGGACGCGCTGGCCGGGCGCGCCGCGCAGGCCGAGCAGCGCGCGGCGTAAGAACAAGACCGGAGGGGGGCGAATGACCAGGCGGTGGAACGCCAGCAGCAACGTGCTGCTGCTGCTATGCGCGATGTACTTCATCACTTATGTGGACCGGGTCAACGTCAGCTCGGCCGCCGCCGCGTTCAAGACCGAGCTGGGGCTGAGCAACACGCAGCTCGGCTTCGTGTTCTCAGCCTTTGCCTACCCCTACTTGATTTGCCAGGTGATCGGCGGCTGGTTCGGCGACCGCTTCGGCGCGCGGCGCACGCTGATCGTCTGCGGCCTCACCTGGGCCGTGGCCACCATCCTGACCGGGCTCGTGGGCGGCCTGTGGTCGATGATCGCGGTGCGCGTGCTGCTCGGGCTCGGCGAGGGCGCCACCTTCCCCACAGCCACGCGCGCCATGTCCACCTGGTTGCCCGGCGGCAAGTCCGGCTGGGCGCAGGGCATCACCCACGCCGCCGCCCGGCTGGGCAATGCCATCACCCCGCCGGCGGTGATCGCGCTCATCGCGGTCGTGTCGTGGCGCGGCTCGTTCGTCGTCATGGGCGTGATCAGCCTGGCGTGGGTGCTGGCCTGGGCGCTGTATTACCGCGACGACCCGCGCGAGCACCCCGGCATGCGGCCGGAGGACCTCGCCTTGCTGCCGCCGCCGCGCCCCAAGACGGTGCGGACACCGACGCCCTGGGGGCCGCTGCTGCGCCGGATGGCGCCGGTCACCTTCGTCTATTTCTGCTACGGCTGGACCTTGTGGACCTTCCTGAGCTGGGTGCCGCAGTTCATGCTGCACGCCTACAAGCTCGACCTGAAGAACTCGGCGCTGTTCGCCAGCTTGGTGTTCTTCGGCGGCGTGGTGGGCGACGCGCTAGGCGGCTGGCTGAGCGACTACATCTATCGCCGCACCGGCAGCCTGGTGCGCGCCCGGCGGGACTTGGTGGTGGTCGGCATGGTCGGCTCGTTCCTCTGTTCCGCGCCGGTGCTGTTCGTGACGGACCCGATGCTGGCGGCCCTGTCGCTCGGCGGTGCGTTCTTCTTCGCCGAGCTGACCATCGGGCCGATGTGGGCCATCCCGATGGACATCGCGCCGGAGTTCTCGGGCACGGCCAGCGGGCTGATGAACTCGGGCTCGGCGTTTGCCGCCATCGTCTCGCCGGTGGTGTTCGGGGCGGTGATCGACGCCACGGGCAACTGGTCGCTGCCGTTCTACGGCACCATGGGGCTGCTGGCGGTGGGCACCCTGGCGGCATTCACGATGCGGCCGGACCAGACGTTCGCCGCGGCAGCTTCCCGCAAGCCTCGGCTGGGCGTTGCCTGAGGCTCTGCTGGGCGACCCCCGGCTCGCCCAGCGCCTCCGGCGGGAGACGCAAGCGGAGGTGCTGTTCGGCCGCGCCGATCGAGGCCGCTACAGCACCGACGCCTCCATCTATCAACAGCAGCCGGTGGGCGTGGTCGTGCCGCGCACCATCGAGGACGTGGCCGCCACGATCGCCATCGCGCGGGAGCATGGCGTGCCCGTGCTGCCGCGCGGTGGCGGCACCAGCCAGTGCGGGCAGACGGTCAACCGGGCGCTGGTCATCGACTGCACCAAGCACTTGCGCCGCGTGCTGGAGGTGGATGCGGCGGCGGGCGCCGCCTGGGTGGAGCCCGGCCTGGTGCTGGGGCACCTGAATGCCGCGCTGAAGCCGCACGGGCTGTTTTTCCCGGTGGACCCCAGCACCCATGCTCGTTGCACGTTGGGCGGGATGGCGGGCAACAACTCCTGCGGGTCCAAGAGCATCCGCTACGGGTTGATGGCGGACAACGTGCAGGCGATCGACGCCATCCTCGCGGATGGCACGCGGCACCGCTTCGGGCAGCTTGCGGACAATATCGGCGGCGACGTGCCGGCCGGGATCGCGGCGCTGATCCAGCGCCTGCGCGCGCTGGGGGCGGCGGAGGCCGAGGAGATCGCGGCGCGCTTTCCGCATCAGTTGCGCCGGGTCGGCGGCTACAACATCGAGGTGCTGACGGCCTCCGCGCGGCGGGAGGGGCGCGAGAACCTGGCGCGCTTGCTGGTGGGGTCGGAGGGCACGCTGGCCTTCTCGGCGGCGCTGCAGCTCACGCTGCATCCGGTGCTGCCGCGGAAAGCGCTGGGCATCTGCCAGTTCCCCAGCTTCCGCGCGGCCATGGAGGCGTCCCGCCACCTGGTCACGCTCCGGCCCGAGGCGGTGGAGCTGGTGGACCGCACCATGATCGACCTCGGCCGCGGCATCCCGATCTACCGCGGGACCATCGACCAGATGCTGATCGGCGAGCCGGACAGCCTGCTGATCGTGGAGTTCCACGGCGAGGCGGACGGGCCGTTGCTGGCCAGGCTCGGCGCGCTGGAGGAGATGATGGCCGACCTCGGCTACCCCGGCGCCGTGGTGCGGGCGACGGACCCCGCCTTCCAGGCGGCCGTGGCGGCGGTGCGCGAGGCCGGGCTGAACATCATGATGAGCATGAAGGGCGACGGGAAGCCCGTGTCGTTCATCGAGGACTGCGCGGTCGGGCTCGACGACCTCGCCGACTACACCGAGCGGCTGAACGCGGTGTTCGCGCGCCACGGCACCAAGGGCACCTGGTACGCCCACGCCAGCGTCGGCTGCCTGCACGTGCGGCCCGTGCTGAACATGAAGGACGTGGCCGATGTGCGCACCATGCGCGCGGTGGCCGAGGAGTGCTTCGCCCTGGTGCGGGAGTACAAGGGTTCGCACAGCGGCGAGCACGGGGACGGCATCGTGCGGTCCGAGTTCCATGCCGAGATGTTCGGGCCGCGGATCGTGGGCGCGTTCGAGCAGGTGAAGGCGGCGTTCGACCCGGCGGGCCTGCTGAACCCGAACCGCATCGTGCAGCCGCCCCGCATGGATGACCGCAGCCTGTTCCGCTACGGCCCGGAGTACGGCCCGGCGAGGATTGCGCCGGCGCTCGATTGGTCGGCGTATCCCGGGCCGCTCGGCGGCATGCTGGCGGCCGTGGAGATGTGCAACAACAACGGCGCCTGCCGGGTGTTCGACGCCGGCAGCATGTGCCCCAGCTACCGCGTGACGCGGGACGAGCAGCATGTGACGCGCGGCCGGGCCAACACGCTGCGGCTGGCGATCACCGGGCAGCTCGGGCGGGATGCGCTGGCTGGCGACGAGGTGGCGGCGGCGCTGAAGCTGTGCGTGTCGTGCAAGGCCTGCCGCCGGGAGTGCCCGACCGGCGTGGACATGGCCAAGATGAAGATCGAGGCGCTGGCCGCCCGTGCCGCGCGGCACGGGGTGGGGCTGCGCGAGCGGCTGGTGGCGGAGCTGCCGCGCTATGCCGCCGCGGGGGCATGGTTGGCCCCGTTGCTGAACCTGCGCAACCGGGTGAAGGTGCTCCGCCGGTTGTCGGAGCGGCTGCTGGGCTTTGCCGCGGCCCGGCCGTTGCCGCACTGGTCGGGCACGCCGTTCCGGCCGGCGGCGGCGCCCCCTGCCCCGCATGGCGACGTTTGGCTGCTGGCCGACACCTTCAACCGGACGTTCGAGCCGGAGAACCTGCACGCGGCGGTGCGCGTGCTGGCCGCCGCGGGGTATCGGGCGGTGGCGCCGCCGGGCCGGCTGTGTTGCGGCCGGACGTATCTTTCGGCGGGCATGGTGGATCGCGCGCGCGCCGAGGCTCGGCGAACCCTGGCGGCGCTGGCCGGGCCGCTGCCGGTTGTGGGGCTCGAGCCCTCCTGCCTGCTCACCCTGCGCGACGAGTTCCGCTCGCTGCTGCCTGGCGCCGAGGCGGAGGCGCTGGCCGGGCGCGCCGTGCTGCTGGGCGAGTTCCTGGCCCAGAAAGGCATCGCGCTGCCGATGCAGGGCGTGGCCGCCCGCGCGCATGTGCATGGCCATTGCCACCAGAAGTCGTTCGGCGCCTTTCCCGACACCCTGGCGGTGCTCGGCGGGGTACCCGGCCTCGAGGTGCAGCCGATCGCCTCGTCGTGCTGCGGCATGGCCGGCGCGTTCGGCTACCAGGCCGAGACCCAGGCGGAGAGCCGCGCCATGGCGGAAGCCGGGCTGCTGCAAGCGGTGCGTGCGGCCGGGCCCGAGGACCTTATCGTGGCGGACGGCACCTCCTGCCGGCACCAGATCCGCGACCTTTCCGGGCGCGAGGCGGTGCATTCGGTCATCGTGCTGGACCGGGCGCTTGCCGCGGGGGGAGCGGCCGGCCCGGCCTGATTGCGTTTGGCTCCACCCTCACCCATACCCTCCTGCGCCAGCGGGAGAGGGCTTTGACCGAGGACCACGCCTCCATCCTGGCCAAGACCGCCCGCGGCGCCGGCTGGGTGGTGGCGTGGCGCATGATCACGCGCACCCTGGGCCTGTTGAGCACGCTGGTGCTGGTGCGGCTGCTGGCGCCGGCGGATTTCGGCCTGGTCGCGCTGGCCTCCAGCTTCGCCGTGTCGATCGAGGCCTTCTCCTGGATCGGCATCGAGGAAGGCGTGATCCGGCACCGGCAGCCCTCCCGGGCGTTGTACGACACGGCATTCACCCTCTCGGTCCTGCGCGGCGTCGTCATCGGCGTGCTGATCGCCCTGGCGGCCTACCCCGGCGCGGCGTTCTTCGGCGAGCCCCGCCTGGCGCATGTCGTGCTGGCGCTGGCCGCCTCGGCCTTCGTGGAGACGCTGACCAACATCGGCACCGTCGAGTTCCGGCGGGACTTCACGTTCCAGAAGGAGTTCCAGCTCTGGCTGCTGCCGCGGATCGTCAGCATCGTGCTGGCGATCGGGCTGGCCGCCGCGTTCCGGACGTATTGGGCGCTGATCGCCGGCATCCTCTCCAACCAGGCGCTCCGGGTGGTGTTCAGCTACATGATGCACCCGTACCGGCCCCGCTTCGCGCTCGGCGCTTGGCGGCAGTTGGCGGGCTATTCCGCCTGGAACTCGGTGATCGCTGGGCTGGGGGTGCTGCGCAGCCGGGCCGACACGATCCTGATCGGGCGGGTGCTGGACGCGACGCATGTCGGCTTCTACTCGGTCGGCTACGAGATTGCCGAGCTGCCGGTCACCGAGCTGATCTCGCCGTTGACGCGGGCGGCGTTCACCGGATTTGCGGCGGCGCAGCGGGCGGAGGTCGATGCCGGGCAAACCTGGCTGCGGCTGGTGGGGGCCATGGCGCTGCTGACCCTGCCGGCCGGCATCGGCATGTCGGCGGTGGCCGGCCCGCTGATCGCGCTGGCCTTCGGGGCCGGATGGAACCAGGCCGTCCCGGTGGTGCAGGTGCTGGGCGTGGCGTTTTGCCTGACGGTGTTCGGCATGGTCAGCCAGACGCTGTTCCTGGCGCATGGCAGCATGCGGACCTCCGCCAGCATCACGCTCGCTTCCATCCTGGTCCGCGTCGCGCTACTGGCCACCCTGATCCCGCTCTATGGCCTGCCGGGCGCCGCGATGGCGGCCGGCATCGGCATCGTGGCCGAGCAGGCGTTCTCCGCCGCCTTCGCGATGCGCAGCCTCGGCCTCTCCGCGCTGCGCGACGTGATGCCGCGCGTCTGGCGGGGCGTGCTGGCCACGGCGGTCATGGCGGCGGTGCTGGCATGGACCGGGCTGGGGTGGCAGGTTGACCCGAATGGGCCAGTGCTGGCGCTTGCGGGCGCGGCGGCAGCGGGGGCGCTCACCTACGGCGTGGCGCTTGCCGGGCTGTGGTGGGCGGCCGGCCGGCCGGAAGGCCCGGAGCGGGACATTGCCACCTTGGCCCGGCAGGCGCTGCGGCGTGTCTAGATCGGTTCGGTTCGGCCATGGTAAGCAGGGGCCTTGAACCCCCTCGCTTTCCTCGTCGCCGGCGTGTTCTTCATGGAGCTGCTGGACGGCACCATCATCACGACGGCGCTGCCGCAAATGGCCGTCTCGCTCGGCACGCGGGCGGTGGACCTGAATGTCGGCATCTCCGCCTATCTGCTGACGCTCGCCGTGTTCATCCTCCCCGGCGGCTGGGCGGCGGAGCGGTATGGCGCGCGGCCGGTGTTCACCGCCGCCATCGGCGTGTTCACGCTGGGCTCCGCCCTGTGCGGGCTCGCAGTCTCGACGGAGACCTTCGTGGCCGCGCGGGTGCTGCAAGGCTTGGGCGGGGCCATGATGGTGCCGGTGGGCCGGCTCGTCGTGCTGCGCACCACCGCCAAGCCGGCGCTGATGCGCGCCATCGCGACCCTGACCTGGCCGGGGCTGACCGCGCCGCTGCTCGGCCCGCCGCTGGGTGGGTTCATCGCCGAGCACCTGCACTGGCGCTACATCTTCCTGGTCAACATCCCGCTCGGCCTGCTCGCCATATTGCTGGCGTGGCGGATGGTGCCGCCGATCGCGCCCGCGGGCCGCCGGGCGTTCGACGGGGTGGGGTTCGTGCTGGCCGGATCGGGCATCTTGTGCGCGACCCTGGCGCTCGACGTGCTGGGCGGCGCCGATCCGCCCTGGGCCGTGGCGGCGGGGCTGGTGGCCGGGACGGTCGCGGCCGGGCTGGGGCTGGCGCGGCACCTGCACCGGCATGCCCAGCCGCTGATCGACCCGGCGCCTTGGTCGGTGCCCACCTTCCGCCTCGTGATGGTGGGCGGCACCGCCATGCGCCTGCTCATCGCCGCCCTGCCGTTCCTGCTGCCGCTGCTGTTCCAACTGGGGCTCGGCTACGACCCGTTCCATGCCGGGCTGATGCTGCTGGCCCTGTTCGCCGGCAATCTCGGGATGAAGCCCTTGACCTCCCCCGTGCTGCGGCGGTGGGGGTTCCGGACCGTGCTGGCCGGCAACGGCCTGCTGCAAGCCGCGGCCATGCTGGGATGCTCGCTGGTGGGCCCGGAGACGCCGCTGCTGGCCGTCGTGCCCCTGCTCGTGGTGGCGGGCGCGTCGCGCTCCATGCAGTTCACCGCGCTGAACACGCTGGCCTTCTCCGACGTGCAGGAGGCGGCGATGGCGGCGGCCAACACCTGGTTCAGCGTGGCGTTCCAACTGGCGTCCGGCCTCGGCGTGGCGGTGGGGGCGCTTACCCTGCGGCTGGCCGGGACCGTTGCCGGCGGGCCGGTGCTGCTGGCCTTCCACTGGACCTTCGCCAGCCTGGCCGTGCTGATGGCGGCAGCGGCGGTGACGGGGTTCCAACTCGAGGCCGGCGCCGGCGCCGCGGTCTCCGGCCATCAGGTCAGAACCTCGCCTGCACCGCCTCGCGCAGGCCCGCCGTGACGCGGCGAGCGGGACTGCGCGGCCGGCCAGCCGGCCAGGCCATAGCCGCCGCGGGATGTCGTGCTCAGTGGCCCCGGAGGATTTGGCTGAGGAACAGCTTCAGCCGGTCGGTCTGCGGGTTCTCGAACATCTCGGTCGGCGGCCCGGCTTCCACGATCTCGCCGCGGTCCATGAACACCACGCGGTCGGCGACCTGGCGCGCGAAGCCCATCTCATGCGTCACGCACACCATGGTCATGCCGTCGTGGGCGAGCGAGATCATGGTGTCCAGCACCTCCTTGATCATCTCGGGATCAAGCGCGCTGGTCGGCTCGTCGAACAGCATGATCTTGGGCTTCATGCACAGCGCGCGGGCGATGGCCACGCGCTGCTGCTGGCCGCCGGAGAGCTGGCCGGGGTATTTCTTGGCCTGCTCGGGGATCTTGACCCGGGTCAGGTAGCTCATTGCCAGCTCCTCCGCCTCGGCCTTGGGCATCTTGCGGACCCAGATCGGCGCCAAGGTGCAGTTCTCGAGGATGGTGAGGTGCGGGAACAGGTTGAAGCTCTGGAACACCATGCCGACCTCGCGGCGGATCGTGTCGAGCGCGCGCAGGTCGTCGGTCAGCTCGGTGCCGTCCACGACGATGCGGCCTTCCTGGTGGCTCTCCAGGCGGTTGATGCAGCGGATCATGGTGGACTTGCCGGAGCCGGACGGCCCGCAGACCACTACCCGCTCCTTCTGGCCCACGGTCAGCGAGATGTCCCGCAGCACGTGCAGGGCGCCGTACCACTTGTTCACCTTGTCCAGCAGGATGGCCGGCTGTTCGGCCCCGGCCGGGACCGGTCGGTCGAGTGTGGCTGCTTGGCTCATCGTATCCCCCGATTAGCGCCGCACGTTGCGGCTGTATTCCTGCTCCAGGCCGCGGCTGTAACGGGCCATGACGAAGCAGAAGGCGAAGTAGATTGCCGCCAGCACCAGATACACCTCGGTGCTATAGGCCTGCCAGACCGGCTCGGCGATCGCCACCTTGCCCGCGGTCAGCAGGTCGAAGATGCCGATGATCAGCACCAGCGACGTATCCTTGAAGAAGCCGATGAAGGTGTTGACCAAGGGCGGGATCACCAGGCGCAGCGCCTGCGGCAGGATGATCAGGCCGGTCTTTTTCCAGTAGGAAAGCCCGAGCGCGTCCGCCGCCTCGTACTGGCCGCGCGGCAGGGCCTGCAGCCCGCCGCGCACGACCTCGGCGAGATAGGCGCCGGCGAACAGGATGACCGCGACCTGCGCGCGCAGCAGCTTGTCCGGGTTGAGGCCGGCCGGCATGAACAAGGGGAACATCACGCTGGCCATGAACAGCAGGGTGATCAGCGGCACGCCGCGGATCAGCTCCACATACAGCACGCACAGGCCCTTGACCGCGGGCAGGTTCGTGGCCCGGCGGCCGAGCGCCACCAGCACCGAGAGCGGAAACGCGAAGGCCAGGCCGAAGGTGGAGAGGATCAGGGTGATCGGCAACCCACCCCAGCTATCCTGCGGCACGAAGCTGAGGCCGAGGACGCCGCCCCACATCAGGACGCCGATGAGGGTCAGGGTGGCCACCCAGATCAGCACCAGCTCCTTGCGCCAGAACCGGCGCATCGCCGAGACGATATAGAGGCCGATGAAGAGGGCGATCACGATGGCCGGGCGCCACTGCTCGGCATAGGGGAAGCGGCCGAACAGGATGAAGCGGTATTTCTCGCCGATCACGGCCCAGCAGGCGCCGACGCCTTTGACGTCGCGGCAGGCGGAGGTGTCGGGGCCCGTGGCGGTCTCCGGCACGGTCCAGACCGCGTGCAGGATGCCCCAATCGAAGAAGCCGATCCCCCATTTGACGATGAAGTACAGCAGCAGCAGCGTGACCGCGGTGGACGGTACGGAGTTGAACAGGTTGACCCGCGCCCAGCCGATCGGCCCGGCGCCCGCGATCAGCGGCGGCGGGCGGACCGTGACGGGCGCGGCGGGGATGCCGGCGAGGGCAGGCACCGGGTCACGCGCGGCCTCGGACAGTTGTGCGGTGGTCTGCGACATGGCCTAGCGCTCCACCAGGGCGATCCGGGTATTGTACCAGTTCATGAACAGGCTGATGGACAGACTGATCACGAGGTAGACTAGCATGATCGCCGCGATGCCCTCGATGGCCTGGCCGGTCTGGTTCAAGGTCGTGTTGGCGATCGAGACGATGTCCTGGTAGCCGATCGCCACCGCGAGCGAGCTGTTCTTGGTCAGGTTCAGGTATTGGCTGGTCATCGGCGGAATGATCACGCGGAGCGCCTGGGGCAGCACGATGCGGCGCAGCACGGTGCCGGAGCGCAGGCCGATGGCGCCGGCGGCCTCCCACTGGCCGGTGGGCACGGCGAGGATGCCGGACCGCACGATCTCGGCGATATAGGCCGAGGTATACAGCACGAGGCCCAGGGTCAGCGCGCCGTATTCCGGGCTGAGCGTGCCGCCGCCGACGAAGTTGAAGCCGCGCAACTCGGGCATCTCGACGTCGAACGGCGCGCCGAGCGCCGCCCATACCAGCACGGGCAGGCCGACCAGCAAGCCGAGCGCCACCGGCCAGACCGCCGGCCGGATGCCGGTCGTTTCCTGCTTGCGCGTGGCCGCGCGCGACCAGGCGATGGTGCCGGCCAGCCCCAGCGCGAAGGCGAGCAGCGCCCACCAATAGGGCTGCTCCCACTCGACGAGGGGGATTTTTACGCCGCGGTTGGACAGGAACACGCCGGGCAGCGGGTGGAAGGACTGGCGCGGCGCCGGCAGGGACTGCAGCGCGGAGTACCAGAACAGTAACTGGAGCAGCAGCGGGATGTCCCGCACGACTTCCACGTAGACGGCGGAGATTTTGGCGATCAGCCAGTTGCGCGACAGCCGGGCGATGCCGACGAAGGTGCCGAGGACGGTCGCGAGCACCACGCCCACCACGGCGACCTTCAGCGTGTTGAGGATGCCGATCACCAGGGCGCGGCCGTACGTGTGGATGGAGGGGTCGTAGTCGATCAGATATTCGCCGATCGGGATGCCGGCGGTGCGGGACAGGAAGGCGAACCCGGTGGCGATGCGCCGATCCGTCAGGTTCCGGTGGGTGTTGGCCACGAGGTACCAGACGATCAGGCCGACCGACCCCAGGATCAATGCCTGCCAGACGATGTTGCGGAAACGCGGGTCGGACCAGCTGAACTGGAACGCCTTCTTCGGCGCCACGCGGGCTTGGGTGGTTCGGGGATCGAGCGTGGCACCGGACATCGGCTAATTCCTAGAGGCGCCGCGAGCCTGCGGCATGCGCGACGCGCAATGCAACCGTCATGCTAGCGCTAGGGAACCAGAAAGGGCCGCCCTGGAACCGGGGCGGCCCAATCCTTAGGCATAAAGCTCGGAAATCAGCGGAGCGGCGGCGGATAATGCAGGCCGCCCTTGTTCCAGAGGTTGTTGATGCCGCGCGGGATGCCCATCGGGGTGATGTTGCGGTCCCACATCTCGCCGTAGTTGCCGACGGCCTTGACGATGTTGACCACCCACTTGTTGTCTACGCCCAACGCCTTGCCGAGGTCGCCTTCGACGCCGAGCAGGCGGCGGATATCGGGGTTGGTCGACTTCGTCATCTCATCCACGTTGGCCGTGGTCACGCCGCTCTCCTCGGCCTGGAACATCGCGAACATCGTCCAGCGCACCACGTCGAAGTACTTGTCGTCGCCCTTGCGGACCATCAGGCCCAGCGGCTCCTTGCTGATCACGTCGGGCAGCAGGGTCTGCTCGCCGGCCTTCGGGCCCTGCTGGAAGCGGTACGCGGCCAGGGCCGACAGGTCGGTCGAGTAGACGTCGCAGCGGCCGGAGGCATAGGTGTTCTGGATTTCGGCCAGGTCCTGGATGAGGATGGGCGAGAACTTCAGGTTGTTGACCCGGAAGTAGTCGGCGACGGCCAGCTCGGTGCTGGTGCCGGGCTGCACGCAGATGG
>CAXSDH010000052.1:0-28549 GCA_964235765.1 uncultured Acetobacteraceae bacterium | reverse complement strand
ATGCTATCCCAATCAGCGGAACAGCACCCAACACCGCGAAGGTGCACCAGTGAGCATTACCGAACACGCGCCGGCGCCCGATTTCACCATGCCGGCGAGCGGCGGGCGGACGGTCAGCCTGGCCGCGATGCGGGGCAAGCTGTTCGTGCTGTACTTCTATCCCCGGGCCGATACGCCGGGCTGCACCAAGCAGGCGCAGGCCTTCCAGGAAGCCCTGCCGGAGCTTGCCGGCATCGGCCTGGACGTGATCGGCGTATCGAAGGACGCGATGGCGCCGATCGAGAGGTTCGCCGGAAAATACGGCTTGACCTTCCCGCTGGCCTCCGACCCGGGCGGGGTCGTCGAGGCCTATGGCGCCTGGGTGGAGAAATCCATGTACGGCAAAACCTACATGGGAATCGACCGCAGCACCGTGCTGGTGGACAGGGAAGGCCGCGTCGCCCGCATCTGGCGCAAGGTGAAGGTTCCCGGCCACGCGGCGGAGGTCATGCAGGCCGCAAAGGCCTTATAGCAGCCCGGCGACCCCGTAGGACAGCAGCACCCCGGCCGGCGCGAGCAGCAACGCGGCCGGCCGCGACACCTGCCAGGTCTGCCAGGCCAGGATGCCCCAGGTCACCGCCAGCGCCGCCGCAAGGGCGATCTCGACGCTGCGTGCGCCGTTCGCCGCAAGCACCACCTGATAGACCACGAACCCCGCCCCGAGCGCGTCGGCGATCCGGCGCTGCCGGCTGTCCCGCACCATCCAGCGAACCCCCCCGAGCCCGCCGAGCCCGGCCATCCCGGCCAGTGTCCAGCCCCACCAGGCGACGCCTTCCGGCCCGTCATCGGTCTCCAGGCCAAAGATGAAGCTGGCGCCCTCGGCGACCCAGGCGCCCAGGGCAAAGATGCCGACCGTGAACAGCGCGAACTGCCCCGCGCGTCCCTGGCCCAGCGTCCGCAACTGGACCGCGGCGGCGGCCAGGAGGCCGAGCGCCAGCACCTGCCCGGCCGGGCGCAGGCCGAAGGTGACGTCCAGCTCCGACCGCAGCACGCGCATGGGGTCGATGCGCGTCCCGAACCGATACCACAAGTATTCCGCCACGAGCGTCAGGATGGCGGAGGCGGCGGCCAGGCCCAGCAGCGCCAGGGGGCCACGGTCCCGCCCGGCCGGCAGCAGCCGCCACAGCATCAGCCAAAAGAACACCCCCGCCGCCAGCAAGGGCAGGGAGACGTCCGCCTTGCTCTGCAGGAAGTAGTGCACGACCCCCAGCACGGTGAGCCCATACACGAGCCGATGCAGCCGCTTCCACCGGGGCCCCAGCTTGCGCGCCCAGCCGTCGGTGGAGGTGGCTCCCAGCACGCCGAGGCCCACCAGGGCCACGAAGCCGATCGTGAGATAGAACCGCAGCGCGATCTCCGCCGCCACGTGCAGCAGCGCCCACTTCTGGTCGATGACGTAGAGCAGGAGGTGGATCACCCCGTAGATCAGCGCCGCGTTGCCCACCATGCGGCGCACGACCGGCAGGGTGGGCAGGCCTAGCACCGCCCTGGCCGGCGTGACGGTCAACGACGCGAGCAGGATCCAGGCGGTCCAGAAGCCGGCGCCGTGGATCAGCTCGTTCAGCGGCCGGGCCCCGAGCATACCGGCGGCGTAGCGGATGGCGAGCCATAGCCCAGGCAGCAGCAACAGGCCGAACACCGTGGCCCGCAGCGGATGCAGGCGCCCCTTCTTGTCGGTCCAGGGCGCCCAGGCCAGGGTCGCCGCCGCCGCCGCCGCCGTGCCGCTCAACGGTTGGCCGGGGCCGCGACGCGGTTGTAGGCGGACGGCACGGTAAACAGGGCGGGGTCGTGCGGGCCGTAGGTGACCCGGGTGGCGGCCACCAGCACCGCCGCGCCACGCCGCGCGCGCAACAGCACGCCATCGGGCGTGAAGCAGGCGAGCGTCGGCTGGCCCTGGCTGTCCACGGTTTCCCATTCCGTGCAGTCGAGGCCCGCCACCCGGTCGGCGCCGCGCCGGGTAAAGGCCTGGCCGGCCGGCATCGCGCCCGGAACGGCCCCACCCGGAATGGCCCCACCCGGAACCGCCCCACCTTGCAAGGCCAGGTCCACCACCCCACGGTCGGCGTCGCTGACCATCGCCATCGTGCGCGCGCGCTGGTCCACGATCATGTACAGGCCCGGCGTCGGCGTATCGAGCCGCACCTTCTGGTCAGCCGCCCGGAAGCGGGACCGCTGCTCGATCGCCTGCGGCCCCGCGCCGGCCCGGTAAAGGACATCGACGTCGCGAGTGGGCGCGGTGACCGGACGATCCTGCGCCCCAGCCGGAGCGGCCGCCAGCAGCAGCAGCAACAGGGCTAGCCTCATCGCGCAACGCCCATGCCGGGCAAGGCGAGCTGGAAATAACCGGCGGGCGCCTGGAACAGCGCGGGCGGCAGCGGCCGGTAGTCGACGGACACGGCCGTGAAGCCGCCGGCCCGGCCATCCACTTCGCCCGTGGCCCGAAGCGCCACGCCGTCCGCCGTCAGGCAGACCGTGCCGCGGCCGCGCGGCGACTGCACGGCATAGGCGGTGCATCCAAGGCCGGCGACGGTCTCCTGGCCGCGCCGGGTGAGGCGGGCGCCCTGCAAGGTGAGCGGTTGCAGATCGGCCTCGCGCACCGGCAGGCTCATCGCGGTGCGCAGCGCGCTATCCATCACCAGGACGGTGCGTGCGCCGAGATCCACCACCAGGGCCTGGGTCCGCCCGTCCGGCTCCGCGCGCAGCCGCTGCCCGGCCGCGCTCCACGACAGGCGAAGCGTCCCGGAAATGCCGCCCGGGATCGCCTCGGCTGCCGCACCTTCCACGCGGTACACGGCAACGACGTCGCGCGCGGGCAGGATGCGCGGCTGCTCCTGCGCCATGGAAGGAGATGCCGCCGCCAGCAGCGCCACCAGAAGCAGGCGCCTCACGCCGGCACCGGGTGGGCCGCGTCCAGTTCGGGCGGGCGATGCAGCATCTTGATCTCCGCCTCCAGCGCCGCAGGGTCCGGCTCGGTGATCCAGCGTGCCGGAACCTGAACGGCGGCGGCAAGCATGGCTTTGTAGGTGTCGCGCGGCACCTCGACGGCGCCGAACTGGGCGAGGTGGCTGGTCACGAACTGCGTGTCCAGCAGCACGTAGCCGCCCATCCGCATGCGCGCGACCAAATGCACCAGCGCCGCCTTGGAGGCGTCGCGCGCCGTGCTGAACATGCTTTCGCCGAAGAACACGCCGCCCAGCGACACGCCATACAGCCCGCCCACCAGCACGCCCTCGTGCCAGCACTCCACGGAATGGGCGGCGCCCTGCCGGTGCAGGTCCTGGAACAGCCGCTCGATGTCCGTGTTGATCCAGGTGTCCTCGCGCCCCGGCGCCGCGGCGGCGCACCCGGCGATCACCGAGGCGAAAGCCTGGTTGGACGTGACGCGATAGGGGCCGGACAGCACGGTCCGCCGCAGCCGCCTCGGCATGTGGAACGCATCGAGCGGCAGGATGCCGCGCAACTCCGGATCGAGCCAATACAGCCGGAGCCCACGCCGCGTCTCCGCCATCGGAAACAGGCCCACCCGGTAGGCGCGCAGCATCAGCTCCGGCGTGACCTCGATGGTGCGGCGCGACATGGCCCCATGTTGCGGCGCATCGGGCCGCCTGCCAACAGGATTCCGCGATCGGGAACCTGACGCTTTCGTCAGGTCGGGCTGCCCACGAACCGCTCCAGCCAGTGGATCGTGTAGTCCCCGGCGCGAAACTCCGCCGCGTCCACGATCCGGCGGTGCAGCGGCAGCGTGGTCTTGATCCCCTGGATGGCGAACTCGCCCAGCGCCCGGCGCATGCGCGCGATCGCCTCCGGCCGGGTCGGCGCATGCACGATCAGCTTGGCGACCATGCTGTCGTAATAGGGCGGCACGACGTAACCCGCATACAGCGCGCTATCCACCCGCACGCCCAGCCCGCCCGGCGGCTGATACACGTCCACCCTCCCCGGCGTCGGCAAGAAGGTCTCCGGGTCCTCCGCCGTCACCCGGCACTCGATCGCGTGCCCGCGGAACGTCACGTCCGCCTGCGTGTAGCCGAGCGGCTGCCCGGCCGCGATGCGGATCTGCTCGCGCACCAAATCCACGTCGCAGACCATCTCGGTCACCGGATGCTCGACCTGCAGCCTTGTGTTCATCTCGATGAAGGCGAACTGGCCGTCCTGATACAGGAACTCCAGCGTGCCGGCGTTGCGGTAGCCCAGGCGCTGCAAGCCGGACGTGACCACCGCGCCCAGCGCATCCCGCGCCGCCGGGTCCAGCGCCGGCGAGCCCGCCTCCTCCAGCAGCTTCTGGTGCCGGCGTTGCAGGCTGCAATCCCGCTCGCCGAAATGCACCACGTTGCCGTGGTTGTCCGCCATCACCTGCAATTCGATATGGCGGGGGCGGTCGAGGTACTTCTCCAGATACACCGCCTCGTCCCCGAACGCGGCGCGGGCCTCGGCGCGGGCGACGGCCCAGGCCTCGTCCAGCTCGGAAGCCGCGTGCGCCACCTTCATGCCGCGCCCGCCGCCGCCGGCTGCCGCCTTGATCAGCACGGGATAGCCGATGCTGGCCGCGACGCTGCGGGCCTGCTCGACATCGTGCAGGGCGCCGTCCGAGCCCGCCACCAGCGGCACGCCCAGCGACGCCATCGCCGCCTTGGCCGCGATTTTGTCGCCCATCATCCGCATATGCGCGGGCGACGGGCCGATGAAGGTGATGCCGTGCGCCTCGACCATCTCGGCGAAGCGGGCGTTCTCCGACAGGAAGCCGTAGCCCGGATGGATCGCGTCCGCCCCGGTCACGGCGGCGGCCGAAAGGATCGCGGGCAGATGCAGGTAGCTCTCGCGCGCCGGCGGCGGCCCGATGCAGACGCTCTCGTCGGCCAGCCGCACGTGCATCGCATCGGTGTCGGCCGTCGAATGCACCGCGACCGTGGGGATCCCCAGCTCGCGGCAGGCCCGCTGCACCCGCAGCGCGATCTCGCCGCGGTTGGCGATCAGGATCTTCTGGAACACTACTCGATGACCAGCAGCGGCTGCGCGTATTCCACCGGGTCGCCGCTCGCCACCAGGATCCGCCGGACCGTCCCGGCCCGGGGCGCCTTGATCTGGTTGAACGTCTTCATCGCCTCGATCAGCAGCACCGTCTGCCCGGCCGCGACGGCCTGGCCCGGCACCACGAACGGCGCGCTGGCCGGGTCGGGCGAGAGATAGACGATGCCAACCATGGGGCTCGGGACGGCGCCCACCATTGCGGCCTCCTCCGCCGGCGCCGCAGGGGAGGGGGCGGGGACGGCCTGGACTGCTCCCGCTCCCCCATCCGCTCCCCCGCCCGCCGCCCCGCTCGCTGCAACCGCCATGCCGGGCGCCCGCACGATCCGGAGGCGGCTCTCGGCGTCCACCAGCTCGATCTCGGTCAATCCGTTGTCGCGCAGGATATTGGCCAGGCTGCGGATGGCTTCGGGGTCGAACGGGATGCGGCTCACGCTTGGTCCTCCAGCAGTCCGGCCATGGCATGCAGCGCCAGCGCATAGCCGCGCACGCCCAACCCGGCGATCACGCCCACGGCCGCTTTCGAGATGTAGGAATGCTGCCGAAATTCCTCCCGGCGGTGGATGTTGGTGATGTGAACCTCGATCGCCGGCAGCCCGACCGAGAGCAGCGCGTCCATCAGCGCAATGGAGGTGGTGGTGTATCCAGCCGGATTGATGATGATGCCGCGCGCCCGCACGCGGCACTCCTGCACCCAGGAAATCAGCTCGCCTTCCGCATTGGACTGCCGGAAGTCGATCGCCAGCCCAAGCCCCTGCGCGGTCTCGGCGCACAGCGCCTCCACGTCGTCCAGCGTAGCGGCCCCATACAACTCGGGCTGGCGCAGGCCAAGCATGTTCATGTTCGGCCCGTTCAGCACGACGATGAGCGGGTGGGAGGGGGAGGGGCTCGGCATGGTGCGGCGGGGTATCATGGGCGGCCATAGCCGTCCAATGGCAGGCGGCCGCGGAGAACCTGCGTCACGCGGCGTCGAAGGACAATTCGGGATGCAGGAACGCTTCTCCTTCGGATCGCGCCACGTGCTCGGACAAGGTCCGGTCCAGGCGGCCGAACATCAGATCCATCGCCACCATATGGCCGTCATAGGGGCAGAAGATACGGTTGGTCAGCACGCCGTTCAGGAAGTCCGTCTTGAACGGGATAGAATCCCGCCAAGCCGGCCCGCAGCGGAAGTGGGCGATCTTGATGCGTCCGCTCAGGTGGATCACTTCGCCGATGCGCGCATTGTACAGGTTCGGCAAGACATGCACGCCCAAGCCCGAGCCATAAACCATGTCACGGAACAGCAACTGCTCCAGAACGACCCGCCCGTCGTTCCGGTAGCGGACCTGCCAGGCCCCGAGGAACGCGTCCAGCGGCGCCGACTTCTGCACGAACAGCACGCCGGTGTTGAAGAACGGGCTCGCGGCCGGAGGGTCGTTCAGGGGCAGGCCCTGGTTGTGCAGGCGGTAGATGTCGCCGAGCTGCCACGTATCGAAGGCGGCGGCGATGCTGCACCGCCCCATCTCGTTCCACACGCCGGTCACGTCCTCGGTGAAGTAGGTGTCGGTGTCCACATAAAGCACGCGTTGCGGCGGCGCCGAGAGGATCGCGTGCACCTTGTTCAGCTTCGACGCCTTCGCGACCGTCGTGCCCGCGGCCGCTGCGGGCACCAGGCGGACCTCGTCGAAATACGGACAGGTCACCGGCTCGTCGGTGAACAGCCAAACCTCGGCGCCCGGCATGTGCCGCTTCGCGCTCCAGGCGGAAATCGCCGCCTCGCGGACATAGCTTCGGCCCAACGCGGAGTAAACGACGGCAAACTGCACGCCTACGCCGCCTGCGGCAGCCCCAGCTTCCGCTCGAACATCCTCCGCCGCCGCTGCATCAGCGCCCAGGCCAACCGCGTCGCCCCGGCCGAGAGCCGCCCGCGCGGCGGCAGCCCCACCGACTTCAGGATCATCCCCATGCTCCGCTCCACATGGCTATGGCGGTAGAAGCCCATCGCCCGGCCCATGTAGGCCGCGGTGCAGCGCTCGTGCTCGTACGCCACCCCCTCCGGGTCGTTGCCGCAATGGAAGGCGTAGGCCAACTCGTCGTCCTCACTCTCGGTGATGCGGCCCGCGGCGATGCGCAGGCGGCTGACCATGCCCAGCTTCTCGCGGGCGAGGTAACGGCGCATATGGTCGTAGAACAGCTTGAAATGCCGATACTCGTCCGCCGCGATCAGCTTGCAGACCTGCTTGAGCACCGGCTCGGCGCTCGCCTCGGCCAGCGCCGTGTAATAGCTGCTCGTGGCAGTCTCGACCATGCAGCGCGCGATCAGCTCGCCGGTGCGCGAGCCGCGAACGCTCGCATCCGCATCCAGCGGCAGCTTGTAGCCGGAGCGGTAGCGCTCGAACGCCGCCAAGAAGTCCCAGCCAGGGTCGGCCAGGGTCGCCCAGCGGCCCAGCGCGTCCCCGTGCTGCACTTCCTCGACCGCCCAATGGTCGCTGGCCCGGCGGAAATCCGGATCATCGGCGAACACCCGCCCCAGATAGACGGCGTAGTCCATGCCGTTCCGCTCCACCATCGCCGCCGCCTTGACGAGCGGCACCATGGCGGGGTCGGCAAGCGCTGGGTCGAAGCTGCTCCATGCGACGTCGTCGAGAGACCAATGTTTCATGCTGACTGAAATACCAAACCTGCGGCCGCATCATAACGTGCCCGCCTGCGACTCGGATCCGCCGGGCCGCACACGGCCGCGAGGTGTTGCAGCACGGTTACAGGCCCCGGCCGACCAGCCCAGGCCGAACTAGCCCAGGCCCAGGCCGGTGCAGGCCTAGGCCGACCCGGCCGCGGCGATCATCGCCCGCGCGGACTGCATGCGGCCCATCGCGGCATCCACCGACGGCACATCCATCTTGTCGGCAGCCGCATACTCCGCCTCGGCCGCCGCCAGCCGCGCCTCGCCCGCGGCACGCGACACCTCGGCAACCGGCGTCGCCTCGTCGGCCAGCACCGTGCAGCGCTCCGGCGTGATCTCCGCGAAGCCGCCGCTCACGTAAAGCTGCGCCGTCGCCCGCCCGCCCTCGTGCAGGGTGATCGTGCCGCCCTGCAGCAGCACGATCATCGGGCTGTGGCCCGGCAGCACGCCCATCTCGCCCTCGGCCGCGGGGATCACCGCCATGTCCACCGGCTGCGACAGCAGCAGGCGGTCCGGGCTGACGATCTCGAGCAGCGTCGGCATGGCTAGGCCGCCACCTTCAAGGTCTCGGCCTTCTTCACCGCGTCCTCGATGGTGCCGACCATGTAGAACGCCGCTTCCGGCAGGTGGTCGTACTGGCCGTCGACGATGGCCTTGAAGCTGCGCACGGTGTCGGCGATCGGCACGAAGATGCCGGGGCTGCCGGTGAACACCTCGGCCACGTGGAACGGCTGCGACAGGAAGCGCTCGATGCGCCGGGCGCGGCCCACCACCTGCTTGTCGTCCTCGCTCAGCTCGTCCATGCCAAGGATGGCGATGATGTCCTGCAGGCTCTTGTAGGTTTGCAGCACGCGCTGCACTTCGCGGGCGACGAGGTAGTGCTCCTCGCCGACGATCCGCGGGTCGAGCGAGCGGCTGGTGGAGTCCAAGGGGTCCACGGCCGGATAGATGCCCTTCTCGGAAATCGCGCGGTTCAGCGTGGTCGTCGCGTCGAGATGGGCGAAGCTGGTGGCGGGCGCCGGGTCGGTCAGGTCGTCGGCAGGCACATAGATTGCCTGCACCGAGGTGATGGAGCCCTTCTTGGTGCTGGTGATGCGCTCCTGCAGCGCGCCCATGTCGGTCGCCAGCGTCGGCTGGTAGCCCACCGCGGACGGGATGCGGCCCAGCAGCGCCGAAACCTCGGCGCCCGCCTGGGTAAAGCGGAAGATGTTGTCCACGAAGAACAGCACGTCCTGGCCTTCCTCGTCGCGGAAGTATTCGGCCAGCGAAAGGCCGGAGAGCGCCACCCGCGCCCGGGCGCCCGGCGGCTCGTTCATCTGCCCATACACCAGCGCCACCTTGCTTCCCTCGGTGGTGCCCTCGCCCAGCTTGATCACGCCGGCGTCGATCATCTCATGGTACAGGTCGTTGCCCTCGCGGGTGCGCTCGCCGACGCCGGCGAACACCGACACGCCGCCATGCGCCTTGGCGATGTTGTTGATCAGCTCCTGGATCAGCACGGTCTTGCCCACGCCGGCGCCGCCGAACAGGCCGATCTTGCCGCCCTTGGCATAGGGGGCCAGCAAATCGACCACCTTGATCCCCGTCACCAGGATCTCGGTCGACGTCGCCTGGTCCTCGAAGCTCGGCGCCTGGCGGTGGATCGGGTAGCGCTTCTTCTCGCCCACCGGGCCGCGGTCGTCGATCGGCTCGCCGATCACGTTGAGGATGCGGCCCAGCGTCTCCGGCCCGACCGGCACGCTGATCGGCGCGCCGGTGTCGACCACCTCGCTGCCCCGCACCATGCCCTCGGTGCCGTCCATGGCGATGCAGCGAACCGTCTTCTCGCCCAGCTCCTGCGCCACCTCCAGCACCACCGTCGCATCGCCGTTGCGGGCGTTGAGCGCGTTCTGGATGAAGGGCAGCTCGCCCTCGAACTGCACGTCCACCACGGCGCCGAGCACCTGGGTAACCCGGCCGACATTGTTCTTTGCCATCGCGTTGCTTCCTTTGTCAGACCGCTTCGGCGCCGGAGATGATCTCGATCAGCTCCCGCGTGATGTTCGCTTGCCGCGTGCGGTTATAGTTCAGGGTCAGGCGGTTGATCATCTCGCCGGCGTTGCGGGTCGCGTTGTCCATGGCGGACATGCGGGCGCCCTGCTCGCCCGCCGCGCTCTCGATCAAGGCGCGGAACAGTTGGATCGCCATGTTGCGCGGCAGCAGCGCGGCAAGGATGGCCTCCTCGTCCGGCTCGAACTCGTACTGTCCCTGCGGCCCCGCAGCCACGGGCGCTGCTTCGGCCTCCGGCAGCGCCAGCGGGATCAGCCGGCTCTCGGTCGGAACCTGGCTGATCACCGAGACGAAACGGTTGTAGACGATGGTGCACACGTCGAACTCGCCCGCCGCCAGCATGGCGGTGATGCGGTCGGCAACCTCGTTCACGTCCGAGAACTCGACCCGCTTCTTGCCGGCGAAGCTGTATTCGCCCACCAGCCGGCTGGCGTATTCGCGCCGCAGGTAGTCGCGCCCCTTGCGGCCCACCGTAAGCACGCGGACGGTCTTGCCCTCGGCCTCGAGCCGCTGGATCGCGCCCCGCGCGGCGCGGCCCACGTTGGTGTTGAACGCGCCCGCCAGGCCGCGGTCGGCGGTCACCACCACCAGCAGGTGCACCTGGTCGCGCCCCGTCCCCACCAGCATCCGCGGCGCCGTCGGCGAGCCCTGCGCGCTGGCCGCCAGCGCCGCCAGCATCCGCTGCATCCGCTCGGCATACGGCCGGGCCGCCTCCGCCTGCGTCTGCGCGCGCTTCAGCTTGCTCGCGGCCACCATCTTCATGGCCGAAGTGATCTTCCGCGTGGATTTCACGCTGTTGATGCGCCCGCGCAGCGCCTTCAGGCTGGCCATCGACCCGCCCCTTAGGCGAAGGTTTTGGCGAAGTTGTCCATGAAGCCGACCAGCGTCTTCTCCACGTCCGCCTTTAAGTCGCGGCTGTCGCGGATGCTGTTCAGCACGCCGGGCTCACGCACCTTCAGGTCGGCGATCAGCCGGCGCTCGAACTCGCCCACCTTGCCGACCGGAATGCGGTCCAGGTAGCCCTTGGTCCCGGAATACAGGCTGATCACCTGCTCCTCGACCGGCATCGGGCTGAACTGCGGCTGCTTCAGCAACTCCGTCAGCCGCGCGCCACGCGCCAGCAACTGCTGGGTGGAGGCGTCGAGGTCCGACGAGAACTGCGCGAACGCCGCCATCTCGCGATACTGCGCCAGCTCCAGCTTGATCGACCCGGCGACCTTCTTCATCGCCTTGATCTGCGCCGAGGAGCCCACGCGGGACACCGACAAGCCAACGTTCACCGCCGGGCGGATGCCGCGGAAGAACAGCTCGGTCTCCAGGAAAATCTGCCCGTCGGTGATGGAGATCACGTTGGTCGGGATATAGGCGGACACGTCGCCCGCCTGCGTCTCGATCACCGGCAGGGCCGTCAGCGAACCCGCGCCGAACGCGTCCGACATCTTGGCCGCCCGCTCCAGCAGGCGGGAGTGCAAATAGAACACGTCGCCCGGATAGGCCTCGCGGCCCGGCGGGCGGCGCAGCAACAGCGACATCTGGCGGTAGGCCACCGCCTGCTTCGACAAGTCGTCGTAGCAGATCATGGCGTGCATGCCGTTGTCGCGAAAGAACTCGCCCATCGTGCAGCCGGTATAGGGCGCCAGGAACTGCATCGGCGCCGGATCGGAAGCGGTCGCGGCGACGATGATGGAGTATTCGAGCGCGCCGTTCTCCTCCAGCGTACGCACCAACTGCGCCACGGTGGAGCGCTTCTGCCCGATGGCGACGTAGATGCAATACAGCTTGGCGCTCTCGTCCGTACCGGCGTTGACGCCCTTCTGGTTGATGATCGCATCGATGATCACCGCCGACTTGCCGGTCTGCCGGTCGCCGATCACCAACTCGCGCTGGCCGCGGCCGATCGGGATCAGCGCGTCGATCGCCTTCAGCCCGGTCTGCATCGGCTCGTGCACCGACTTGCGCGGAATGATCCCCGGCGCCTTCACCTCGACCCGGCTGCGCTTGACATCGACCAGCGGACCCTTGCCGTCGATCGGGTTGCCCAAGCCATCGACCACGCGGCCCAGCAGGCCGCGGCCCACCGGCACGTCCACGATGTCGCGCGTGCGGTTCACGGTGTCGCCCTCGCGGATGCGGGTGTCGTCGCCGAACACCACGATGCCGACGTTGTCGGTCTCGAGGTTCAGCGCCATGCCCTTCACGCCCGCGGACGGGAACTCGACCAGCTCGCCCGCCATCACGTTCTGCAGCCCGAACACGCGGGCGATGCCGTCGCCGACCGACAGCACCTGCCCGGTCTCGGCGACGTTCTGCTCGGTGTCGAACGCGGCGATCTGCTTCTTGAGGATTTCCGAGATTTCGGCGGGACGGATTTCCATAACTAAGCGGCACCCTTCATGGCGTACTGCAGGCGTTGCAGGCGGGATTTCAAGCTGGTGTCGTAAAGCCGGGCGCCGATGCGGACCACGAGGCCGCCCAGCAGCCCAGGCTCCACGCTGTCCTGGATATTTACGGAACCATAGCCGGCCTCGATCAGCCGGGCGCGCAATTGCTCGCGCTGCACGTCGGTCAAGGCATGCGCGCTGGCCACATGCGCCACGACCACCCCGCGCTTGGCCGCGACCAAGGCCGCGAACCCGGACACGATCAGCCGCAGCGCGCCGAGCCGGCGGTTGTTGGCGATCACGCCCACGAAATCCTGCACCAGCTTGCCGAAGCCCTGCCCCGCCAACACCGCGGCCGCCGCGGCGCGCGCCTGCGTCACGTCGATCAGCGGGCTCGAGAGCAGCCGGCGGAAGTCCGGGCTCGCATCGATCAACCGTCCCAGGGAGTCCATCTCGGACACCGTCTGGTCCAGCGTACGGGTATCTTCCGCCTGCGAATACAGCGCGGTCGCATAGCGATCGGCAAGGCCGCCGCCGGATGTCGTGGTGCCAGAAGCCACGCTGGAAGGTCCTGTCCAAAATAGGTCTGGCCGGCGTTCCACCGGCGAGCGGGCGTCTAGCATGGCGCTCCCACCGCGGCAACGGGCCGCGGAGCGGGCCTGTAATGGGCAGCGCGTCGGCCCGGGCGCGCGCAAGTTGGCCCAGCGGCGGGATGCGCTCGCAGACCCAGGGCCCGCACCAGCGACTGCACCTGGTCGGAGCGCTCCGCCCTCGGAACGCGCTTCCCGCGGGATGCGGCAACTCGGGCCATCGTCGAATCTTCGCACGACGCCGGGAAGTTACTAACCCCATGTTCCCGCAATGTAAATCCGATCGTTTCCCACGTTGCGGGATCATGCCCGAAGCCGCTGGACATCCGGGCCCCCCTCCAGCACGGTGCCTGCAACGATACCCGGGAGAAGCGGCGTGGCACGGATGAAGGCGAGCGGGGCGGCGGTGCGTGCGCTCGAGCGGGAAGGCGTCAGCGTCGCCTTCGGCGGAGCCAGGAGATGGGGCGCCACCGGTCCCGCGCCGGCGCCCCAGGTGCTCCAGCCGGCCAAGTAGGTTGCCCCGTATCCGCCCGCCAAAACGGAGGAACGCATGAGCGACGTCGGACCCATCGGCGCGGGGATCATGGCCGCGCCCCGCCGCGCCGTAGCGGAGTGACCGGCGTGGCAGCGAGCGCCCTTCTGCTGCGGATGTTCCAGGCCGCCGTCGACGCGGCGGCCCCGGGCCTCCGCGTGCGCCCGAACCTGCCGCCCCCGCCCACCGGGCGGACCGTGGTGGTCGGCGCCGGAAAGGCCGCCGCGTCCATGGCCCAGGCGGTCGAGGCGGCGTGGCCGGCCGGCCGGCCGCTGTCGGGCCTCGTCGTCACCCGATACGGCCACGGGGTCGGCCCGCTGCCGCGGATCGAGGTCGTGGAGGCGAGCCACCCCGTGCCGGACGCCGCCGGCCAGCGGGCGGCGGCGCGCATGCTGCAGATGGTGGACGGGCTCGGCCGGGACGACCTGGTGCTATGCCTGATGTCAGGCGGCGCCTCCGCCCTGCTGGCGCTGCCGGCGCCGGGCATCGGCCTCGCGGCCAAGCAGGCGATCAACCGCGCACTGCTGCGAAGCGGCGCCGGCATCCAGGACATGAACTGCGTCCGCAAGCACCTGTCCGCCATCAAGGGCGGCCGCTTGGCCGCGGCAGCCGCGCCCGCCCAGGTGGTCACGCTCATGATCTCCGACGTGCCCGGAGACGACCCTTCGGTCATCGGCTCCGGCCCGACCGTGCCCGACGCCACCACCCTCCAGGAGGCGAGGGCCGTCCTGTCCCGCTACGGCATCGAGCCGCCCGCCCCCGTCGCCGGCTGGCTGCACGACCCCGCCGCCGAGACGCCCAAGCCCGGCGACGCCGCATTCGCCCGCACCCGCTCGGTGATGATCGCGACCCCGCAGGCGGCGCTCGAGGCCAGCGCGGCCGTGGCGCGCGCCGCCGGAATCACGCCCGTGATCCTCGGCGACGCGATCGAGGGCGAAGCGCGCGAGGTTGCCCGCGTCATGGCGGGGATCGCCGGGCAATGCGCCAGGCACGGCCAGCCCGCACCCATGCCCTGCGTGCTGATCTCGGGCGGCGAGACGACGGTCACCGTCCGAGGGGCCGGCAGGGGCGGCCGGAACGCCGAGTTCCTGCTCGCCCTTGCCGTGGCGCTCGACGGCCACCCCGGCATCCACGCCATCGCCTGCGACACGGACGGCATCGACGGCACCGAGGACAACGCCGGCGCGCTGCTGTCGCCAGGCACGCTGGCCCGTGCCCGGGCGCTCGGCCTCGATCCCCGCGCCCGCCTGGCCGACAACGACGGCTACGCCGTGTTCGCAGCCCTCGGCGACCTGGTCATGACCGGCCCC
This sequence comes from uncultured Acetobacteraceae bacterium, assembly GCA_964235765.1. GTDB lineage: Bacteria > Pseudomonadota > Alphaproteobacteria > Acetobacterales > Acetobacteraceae > JAVVHH01. Next base: position 13,958 of record CAXSDH010000052.1, on the reverse strand, counting down.
ACCCGCACGAACGTCAACGATTTCCGCGCGATCCTCGTCACCCCAGCCTGACCGCAAAGGAAGGCTCGACCACGCCCGGCGGCAAGAACGCCGGCAAAGGCCGGGTCCGTGGAGACGCTCGGCCCCGCGCCCTACGCCCCAACCAGCTTGATCGCGATCTTGTCCTTCGCCTCGTCGTCGTCGAACTCCACCGCGCCCTCCTTGGCATCCAGCGCCTTGAACGCCTTGTCGACCGCCTTGTTGATCTCGACCACCTTGGCGTCCACGTCCTTCTGCGACTTGCCGATCAACTCCTTCTTGGCGGCGGCGAACATCTTGTCGCAGATGGATTGCGCGAGCTTGCGGTGCTTCTCCTCATGCGCCTTGTTCAACGCCTCCGCGGTCTCGATCGCCTTCTTCTGCCGGGCATCCGCCTTGCCGCCGGACCAGTGGGCGCGCATGACCTCGATCTTGACGTCGAAGCTGACCTTCTTGACCTTGTCGTCCTCGAAATTGATCTTGGGCGTGATCGCGTAGGTCGTGTCGCCGATCTCGCCGCTGCCTTCTCCGACGGCCTTGACCGCCCGTTCCATGAACTCCGTGATGGTCTCGGCTGTCACGTTGACCAGCTTGTCCGCCATTGCCCGCGCTCCCGGATCGTTCCACCGCCGAGTGTAGCGAACTAGACGGCCGGGCTGCAAAGGCGGAAGCTGCCGAAAACGACGGGGGACACGTCCATGAAGGCGAACAACATGCTGTCACGCAGGACCGGCCTGAAGCTGGCTTCGGCGGCGGCCGCCGCCGCCGCCGCCGCCCCAGCCCGCGCGGCCGATCCCGCATCCCCCAACCCAGCACCGACCGTACGCACGCCCGTCAGCCTCCAGGTCCCGCCCGGCGCCTGCGATTGCCACGTGCACGTCTTCCCCGACCCGGCGCAATTCCCGTTCTGGAGCGGGCGCGCCTACTCGCCCCCGGTCGCCACCGCCGCCGACCTGATCGCGCTGCTCGACGCCATGCACATGGAGCGCGTCGTGATCGTGACGCCCAGCGTCTACGGCGTCGACAACGCGGCAACGCTCGACGGCATCCGCCAGGTCGGCCTGCAGCGGGCCCGCGGCGTCGCCGTCATCGGCGAGAAAACCACGGCGGCCGAGCTGGACGCGATGCACCGCGCCGGCATCCGCGGCATCCGGCTCAACCTGGCCACCGCAGGCATCTTCGACCCGCAAGCCTCCGGCAAGCGGCTGGAGCAGGCCGTCCAGCAGATCGGCGGCCGGCCCTGGCACATCCAGATGTACACCACCCTCGGCGTGATCGGGCCGTTGAAGGACCAGTTGGCCGGGGTGCCGGTGCCGCTCGTGTTCGATCATTTCGCAGGAGCCGACGCGGCGAAGGGCCCGCAGCAGGAAGGCTACGGCGTGGTGCTCGACCTCGTGAAATCCGGCAAGGCCTACGTGAAGATATCCGGCGCCTACCGCGCCTCCACGCTCGCGCCCGACTACGCCGACGTGGCGCCGCTGGCCCGCGCCCTCATCGCGGCCAACCCCGACCGCCTGGTCTGGGGCAGCGACTGGCCCCACCCCGACAGCGCCACCGTGCCCGGCCGCAAGCCGACCGACCTCGCGCCAGCCCAGCCCATCGACGACGGCCGCGTGCTGAACCTGCTCGGCGACTGGACCAGCGATGCCGCCATCCGGCACAAGATCCTGGTGGACAACCCGAAGCGGCTATACGACTTCTAGGGCGTCATCCGATCGTACGGGCTCTAGCGTCGTATCACGACCTCGAGATACTCCGAGGGCACCACCAGGCCGCTCCCGCCCCGGCCTTCACCCCCGGCGCGGTCCAGCCGGGCCAGCAAGGCAAGCATCTCCTCTTCCAAGCCCGCCTGCCGCCCCGCATCGAGCGCCAGGAACGCCTTGTGCACCGGCCCATAATAGGTGCGGAACACCTCCAGCAGGTGGTCGGCGGACCGGTAACGGAAATTGAAGGTGCGCGGCGCCGCCTCCACGGCCGCCACGCCGGGGAACAAGGCGCGCAGGCGCTCCTCCGTCCCCCACAGCGCCGGCGACTTCACGCCGGGAGGCGGCGGCACATAGGCGCCGATCAGCTTGAAAAGCTGGCCGACGAAGCCCGCCGGCGTCCAGTTCGCCAGACCGATCCGCCCGCCGGGACGGCAGACGCGCAGCATCTCGGCCGCCGCCTTCTCCTGGTCCGGCGTGAACATCACGCCGAAGGTGGAGAGCACCACGTCGAACGACCCATCGGCGAACGGCAGCGCTTCGGCGTCCGCTACCTGGAACTCGACCGCCAAACGCTCGGCCGCCGCCCGGGCCCGGCCCCGTTCCAGCAGCGCCGGCACGTAGTCCGTCGAGGTCACGTCCGCAAAGCGCCGCGCTGCGGCCAGCGTGGCGTTGCCGTTGCCGCCGGCCACGTCCAGCACGCGCTCGCCCGCCCGCAGGTCAACCGCCTCGCACAAGGTCTCGCCGACGATCTGCAGCGTGGTGCCGACCACCGCATAGTCGCCCGAGGACCAGGCGGCCTGCTGCCGCGCCTTGAGCGCCGGCAAATCGGCAACGGGTGGGTGCTCGCGGGCGTCGGCCATCGGAACCTCCATGCAAAACCGGAACGAACCATACCATGCGCCCGCCTTTTCCAATGCGCAACGGACTGTTAGGCTGCCATCGAGGCTGCCAAGCGAACGGGCCGAAACCGGCCGCACACAGGGGGAGACCAAAACCGTGGGAGAGAACAGAAACATGACCGTCAAGCGCATGCTGCTCGCAAGCGTCGCAGGGCTTTGGATGTCCACAGGCCCGGCCTCCGCAAGCCTGACCGACGTGCTCATCGGCATCGACTCCAAGGTCGGCTACGGCCCGGAGGGCCAAGGCAACGTCCAGCCCGGCGCCGACGCGGTGCTCGTCATGGACATCGCCGACCCCGCGCAACCGAAAATCCGCGCCAGCCTGCCGCTCGCCAACTCCTTGCTCGGACCGCCCACCAACCTGCAGATCACCCCCGACGGCCGGCTCGGCCTGGTCGCCAACTCCGTCGTGCACACGCAGGACGGCGCGGCCTGGAAGGCCCAGCCCGACGACAAGCTCTACGTCATCGACCTCGCCGCAACCCCCCCGAAGCTGATCGACACCGTCACCGTCAACAAGCAGCCCTCCGGCCTCGCCATCTCCCGCCGCGGCGACCTCGCGCTGATCGCCAACCGCGCCGGCAAAAGCGTTTCGGTGCTCGCCATCGACGGCACGAACGTCAAGCTGCTGGCCGAGGTGCCCACCGGCAACGAGGTCGCCGGCGTCGCAATCACGCCCGACGGCAAGCGCGCCTTCGCGGTGATGAACCTGGTCAACAAGGTCGCCGTGCTCGAGATCGACGGCCAGAAGGTCACCTACAACAAGGCCATGGACATCCCGGCCGCCTTCAACCCCTACAACATCGACATCACCCCCGACGGCAAATACGCCATCGCCTCCAGCACCGGCGCCGGCGGCAACAACGGCGACGCGCTGACGGTGATCGACACCGCCGGGCCGCACCCGCACGTGGTGGGGCTCTCCACGGCCGGCGCGGGGGCCGAAGGCTTCGCCATCTCGCCCGACGGCAAGTTCGCCGCCGCCCTGCTGCTGCTGGGCTCCGGCGCCAAGCATGCGGATTACAACTACACCCGCAACGGCGAGGCGGTGCTGCTCTCGATCGGCGCCGGGGGCGAGCTGCGCGTGGTCAACAGGATGCCGCTCGGCGGCCTGCCCGAAGGCGTCGCCTTCAGCGGCGACAGCCAATACGTGTACATGGGCAACTACATCGACCAGACCCTGCAAACCTTCCGCATCGGCGCCGGCAAGCTGGAAGCGGTGGGCGCGGCCATGAAGCTGCCGGGCCAGCCGGCATCGATGCGCGGGGTGGCGCGATAGCGCAGCCCGCGCCACCCCGGATGCAACGGGGCGTGCGCGGAACCTCATGACAGACACCAGCAAGCGGCAATTCGTTCCTGCCCTGCACGGGCTGCGCGGCCTCATGGCGCTCTGGATCGTCGCCTACCACACCAGCCCCAGCGGCTTCGGCGCCATCAGGGTGAGCAACTACGGCTACCTGGCCGTGGACGTCTTCTTCATCCTGAGCGGCTATGTCCTGATGCACAGCCATGGCTGGCAGTTCGGCCGCGTGACGTGGAAGGCGACCGCCGCGTTCTGGCGCCTGCGCTGGTGGCGGGTGTACCCGCTCTGCCTGCTCAGCGTCGCGGCCAGCGTCGTTCTGTTCCGCGCGCTCCGCGGCGACTGGCCGGGGCTCGCGCGGGTCGGCGAGTCCTTGCTCGTGCTCGACCAATGGGCCCGGCCGGGAATCGGCCTGAACGCGCCCGCATGGTCGCTCGGGGTCGAGGTCCTCGGTTACCTCGCCTTCCCGCTGGTTGCCTGCTGCCTCCCGCGGCTGAACCGGAGCCAGGGCGCGCTCGCCTTGGGCGGCCTGCTGGTCGTGGCCACCGCCGCCTTCGCACTCAACGGCGACACCTGGGACAACGCCTTCGGGCTGCCGGCCGTGGCCCGCATGGCGGCCGGGTTCGGCGCGGGGTGCCTGCTGTTCATCCTGCAGCCCGGGCGGTTGCAGGCCTACGGCGACCTGCTGATCGCGGCGGCGGCGGCCGGCCTCACCGCCATCCTGCTCGCGGGCCAGCCGCTCCTCGTCCTGCCGTTCCTGATCCTTCTCGTCTACGGCGCAGCCATCTCGCAGGGCAGGGGCGCCGCCCTGCTCGGAAGCCGTCCCCTGCTGTTCCTCGGGCGGATCTCGTTCGCGCTCTACATCACCCATTACCTGGTGCTCGGCGCGGTCGTCGCAGCGGTCGGGCACCGGCCTGCAAGCCTGGCGGACAAGCTGGCCAGCACGGCGGCGGTGGTGGTCATCTCGCTCGGCCTGGCCTGGCTGCTATGCGTGCTGGTAGAGGAGCCGCTGCGGCGCCGCGGCCGCCGGCGAACCGTGGCGCGGCCCGCCGCCGATGCGAACACGCCGGACTGCCCGCCCCATGTCCCGGCATAGGCGGCGTCCCGGCATAGGCGGCGTCCGGGCATAGGCGGCGCCCGGGCGAAGGCGGCGCCGAAACGCTCAGCGCAGCGGGGCTGGCGTCCGTCGGGCGTCGATGCCCCAGGCTCCGCCGCCAGCCACCGCTAGGTACAGGAACACGAAGCAGAACAGGATCGCGCCGTCCCCGCCGTTCAGCACGGGAAACGGGCCGCGCGGCGCGTGCGCCATCCAGTAGGCGACGGCCATCTCGCCCGACAGCACGAAGGCCACCGGCCGGGTGAACGCCCCAAGCAGCAGCAGCAGACCGCCCACCGCCTCGAGCACGGCAGCGAACCAGGTCAGCGTGAAAACCGCCGGCCCCGCACCGCTCGCCGGCGGCGGGAAGCCGAACAGCTTCTGCGTCCCATGCTCGATGAACAACAGGGCGGCGACGATGCGAAGCACGCTCAGCAAGCGCGGAGCCCAAACGGCGTAGAATTCGGAATTCACGGCAATGTTCCTTCAGGCCGCCACGCCGCAGAACCGTCCGGCAGAATCGTCCGGCAGAATCGTCCGGCGCGTGCGGGCCACGATGCGCTCCCCGAACGCGGGCATGGCTCCCTGAGTAGGACTCGAACCTACGACCGAGCGATTAACAGTCGCTTGCTCTACCAGCTGAGCTATCAGGGATCAGGCGGGGCGTTCCTATACCCCCGCTCCGCCCGGAGCGCAAACCAGTATTTAAGCCGGCAGGGGAGGGCGCTCGAAGGGCGATTCCGCAACCGGCCGAGAGTTGACAGCCCGGCCGCGGTGGGCTTGTGGTGCCCACATGGCACGACACGACGGCCCGCAACCGGAAGCGCTCGCACAGGCGGAAACGGCCGTGGATGCGGCACGCGGCTACCTGCGGCACGTGCAGCGGCTTTGCCACGCGGCCGTCATCCGGGACGGGCGCATCGACCCGGCCCTTGTCGAAGCCAGGCAGCGCCAGGTCCACGGCTTCGCCTGGGTGGCGACCACGGTCGAAGGCCTGGCCCAGCTCGCGGCCTGGGCCACCCGCCTCGAAGCCGCCGGGCGCTGGGGCGAAGGCGAGGACCTGCTCCTGCGCATCGGCTTCGGCGAATACCTCGCCCAGCTCCTAGGCGGCCTGCCGATGAGCCAGAACGAGCTGGTGCGGCCGGCGGACCTGGGGGCACAGGCGGAGGCCGCCGACCTGGGCGCACACAAGGCCATCCGCTGGTTCCTCGATCGCGGAAACACCCCGGAGACGCGCGCCGGCCTCGGCCGGCGATTGGCCGAGGGCTGGCAGCCGGACGAGACGCTCGGCGACGAGACGCTCGACATGGTCCGCGACCAGTTCCGCCAGTTCACCGACGAGCGGATCGTGCCGCACGCCCACGCCTGGCACCTGGCCGACATGCTGATCCCGGACGAGCTTGTCGCCGAGATGGCCGCCCTCGGCGTGTTCGGCGTGTGCATCGGGGAGGCGTATGGCGGCCTGGGCCTGGGCAAGCTCGCGATGTGCGTCGTCTCCGAGGAGCTGAGCCGCGGCTGGATCGCGGCGGGCTCGCTCGGCACCCGCTCCGAGATCGCCGGCGAACTGATCGGCGCCAACGGCACGCCGGAGCAGAAGGCCCGCTGGCTGCCCGGGATCGCATCCGGCCGGGTGCTGCCCACGGCAGTGTTCACGGAGCCGGACACCGGCTCGGACCTCGCCTCCATCAAAACCCGGGCCAAGCCGACGGAGGACGGAGCGTGGGAGATCACCGGCGCCAAAACCTGGATCACCCACGCATCGCGTAGCGACGTGATGACGCTGCTCGCCCGCAGCGACGCCGGAACGCCGGGCCATGCCGGCATCTCGATGTTCCTCGCCGCCAAAAGCCGCGGCCGGCCCGGCGAGGACTTCCCCGACCCCGGGCTGACGGGCGGCGAAATCGGCGTCCTGGGCTACCGCGGCATGAAGGAATACGTGCTGTCGTTCGACGGCTTCCGGGTCGAGGCGTCCGGGCTGCTGGGCGGCGCGGAGGGCGCAGGCTTCCGGCAGCTCATGGCGACCTTCGAAGGCGCCCGCATCCAGACCGCCGCGCGCGCGGTGGGCGTCGCCCGGCGGGCGCTCGAGCTCGGCCTGGACTACGCCACGGGACGGCGGCAGTTCGCAAAGGCCCTGGTCAGCTTCCCGCGGGTGGCCGACAAGCTGGCCATGATGGCCGTGGAAACCGTCATCGCCCGGGAGATCACCTACTTCTCCGCCCGCACGAAGGACGCCGGGGACCGATGCGACATCGAGGCCGGCATGGCGAAGCTGCTGGCCGCCAGGGTCGCATGGAGCAACGCCGACGCAGCCGTGCAAATCCACGGCGGCAACGGCTACGCCCTGGAATACGAAATCAGCCGCGTGCTGTGCGACGCGCGCATCCTGAACATCTTCGAGGGCGCGGCGGAAATCCAGGCCAATGTCGTCGGACGCGGGTTGCTGGCCCGGCAAATCTGAGCCGCCCCCCCCTGCACGCGACCATGCACGCGACCATCCTCAGCGAGCCCCTGGCCGGCCTGCAAGCCCAGGCGCTCGGCCTGGCCGAAGCCGCCGGCTTCGAACCCACCCTGGTCCCGCTCGCGCCCCGAAGGCCCTGGCGATGGGTCGCCGCGCGCATGTGGCCCGATCCGCTCCGCGCCGTCCGCCTCGCTGACCCCGGCGATGGCGTGCTGCTCAGCGCCGGCGGCGCCGCGGGCGTGGTGGCCGCCGCCCTCCGCCGCCCCGGCCGCCCCGTGGTGCAAATCCAGCACCCCCGCATCGACCCGGGGAAATTCGACGTCGTCGTCGTCAACCGGCACGACAACCTGACCGGGCGGAACGTCGTGGTAACCCGCACCGCGCTCCACCGCGCCACCCCGGCGCGCCTCGCCGAAGCCGCCGCGGTCTGGGCGCCCCGCTTCGCCCACCTGCCGCGCCCCCTGGTGGCCGTGCTGGTCGGCGGCAGCAACGGCCGCTTCCGCCTCGACCCGGCCGCCGCGCGCCACCTCGGCGCCCAACTCGCCGCCATGATGCGCGCCGACCAAACCGGCCTCGTCCTCACCCCCTCCCGCCGCACCGCGCCAGAGGCCGTCGCCGCCCTGCGGAGCGCGGTCTCCCCGCTCGGAGGCTGGATTTGGGACGGCGCGGGCGAAAACCCCTATTTCGGCCTGCTCGCCCTGGCCGACGCCATCGTGGTGACCGAAGACAGCGTCTCCATGGTGTCCGAGGCCGCCGCCACGCGCGCGCCGGTGCTGGTCGCGGCCCTGCCCGGCGGTTCCCGCCGCATCCGCCTGTTCAACCGCCTGCTGCAGGCGGACGGCCGCACCCGCCCCTTCGCCGGGCGGCTGGAAACCTGGCCGGTCCAGCCGCTCGACGATACCGCCGCGGCAGGCCAAGACGTGCGGCGGCGCCTGGGGTATTGAGGGCGCCATGCTGAACATCCAGACCTTCGACGCCCGCGCCGGCGGAAACGTGCTCTACAAGGCGCTGGCCCACCCCGTGGCCGCCCAAGCCGTGCAGCGCCTCGCCGCGCGCCTCGCCGCCGGCCCGCTGGCCGTCTACGACCCGGACGGCGTGGCCGGCGCGCTCTGGGCGCTCCACCCCGCAATGCCCGCCCCGGCCGAACTCTACGTGCACGACGTGGACCAGCTCGGCCAGGTGCGCCCAGGCCTTGCGGCCGTCCCGATCACGACCCAGCCGCTCACGGCGTTGCCGCACTCCACATGCGCCACCCTGCTGATCGCCGCCTTCGACGCCGGACGCATCCAGGCGCGCATCGCCCCAATGGTCCCCCCCGGCATGGCGGTCGCCACCCTCGACGAGGCGCGCCTGCCGGCCGCCATGCTCAGCAACCCCGCCCGCTACCTCGACCGGGTGAACTTCGCCACCAACTACGCCTTCTTCCGCGACACCGGAGGCGAGGACGGCACGGCGGGCCTGCACACCCGCCTCGTCACCGCCAACTACTGGGCCGGCTACGGCGCCAAGTCCGTCCGCCTCTGGCTTCGCCTGTTCGACGGAGAGGGAGCGGTGCTCGCCGAATGGGAGGAGGCCGCCCCCCCGGGGCCCGGCGGCATCGCCATCGACAGCCAGCAGGTCCGCGCCCGCTTCGGCCTGCCCGCCTTCACCGGCCAGTTGTTCGTGCACGCCATCGGCGCCGCCGGGCACGACGTGGTGAAATACGCGCTCGACACCTACGGCGCCGGCGCGGACGCCAGCCTGTCCTGCACCCACGACGCCAATGCCTGGCCCAGCGACCGGTACGCCGGCATGCCCGCGCCCCGGCCCGGCGAACGCGTGGTGCTCTGGCTGCAGAACAGCCACGCCGCCCCCATCCCGGCGGGCGCGGTCATGCTCGACCGCATGGGCGCCGAAACTCCGGTGCCGCTGCCCGGCGAGGTCGCGCCCTACGCCAGCGTCGCCATCGACGTGGCGGCCCTGCTGCCGGGCATCGCCTGGCCGGCCCAAATCGAGCTCCGCGCCGGCCGCCACGTGGTCCGCCCGCGCTACGAAGCCACCCAAGCCGGCCGCACCCGCATCGCCCACCTGAACGTGGAACGGGCGGACCTGAAGCCCGACCCCGGCATTCCCACGCTGCACCCCCTGCTCGGCCGCGGCTACCTGCTGCCATTCCCCATCCTGCCGCCCGGCCGGTTCCGCACCGTCGTCCTGCCCACGCCCATGGCGGAGCGCCAGGCCAGCCTGCCCCTCCGCCTCGACGTGTTCGGGCCGGACGGCGCCAAGCTGGCCGAGCGCTTCCTCGGCAACCTGCCCCGCAACCACGCCCTGGCGCTCGACCTCGCGGACCTCACCGGAACCGAGGGCCACGCCGAGCTGGCCTACGATTTCCGCGACGGCGGCGAGGCCGATGGCTGGATGCACTGCCTGGTCCGCTACGAGCACCGCACCACCCACCACGCGGCAGAGAGCAGCTTCGGCGCCCATATCTACAACACGGCGATGACCTACCGCGACGAGCCGCAAAGCTACGCCGGGCCGCCCCCGGGCCTGTCGACGCGGCTGTTCCTCAGGCTGGGCGAGGGCGCCAGGCGCAGCTTCGCCGCCCTCATCTACGCCGCCTCCTCGCCCTGGCACGCGCAATCCAGCACGACCCTCCTGCTGCACGACGAAGCGGGCGCGATCATCGCCGAGCGCCCGCTCGCCATCGCCTGTTCCGGCAGCGCCATGGTCTGGCCGCACGAAGCCTTCGGGGAGGCGCTGCTGCGCCAGGCGGGGCCGCGCGGCTACGTGATCATCCGCGACCCCACCTGCCGCCTGTTCGGCTATCACGGGCTGATGGACGACGCCGGCGCGTTCTCGCTGGACCATATGTTCGGCTTTTGACCCTGACGTAATTCCACCGCGGCGGACCGGGGATTGATCCTGCGTCGAGCGGAAGCGGCTCGAGCGCATCGCCGCATGACGACCGCTTCACCCACTCAGCAATGCCATTGCGCGACCATTGCGTCTCGTGCAACGCTGCCCTGAATACGGGTGATAAGCCCGGCGTTTATGGGGGAATTAGGATGGGTAAAACGCTCTCGCGCCGCGGCGCCTTGAAGCTGGGCGCGGCCACCGCGGCGCTGCCGCTGGTGCACATCCGCACCGCCGGCGCCGCCGGCAAGCTCTCCGTCGGTTTCTGGGACCACTGGGTTCCCGGCGGCAACGACATGATGACCAAGCTCGTCAAGCAATGGAGCGACAGCACCAAAACCGAGGTGACGATCGACTACATCACCTCGGTCGGCAACAAGAACCTGCTGACCCTGGCGGCCGAGGCGCAGGCGAAATCCGGGCACGACATCCAGGCCTTCCCCACTTGGGAAGTGCTGAACAACGCCGAAGTGCTCGAACCGATGGACGACGTGGTCAAGCGCCTGTCCGCCAAATACGGCCCGGTCAACTCCATCGTGGACTACCTCTCCAAGTCCAACGGCAGCTACCGCGCGGTTCCCGCCATCTCCGGCAGCCAGGTGAAGCCCTGCTGCGCCCGGATCGACCTGTTCAAGCAGCACGCCGGCATGGACCTGCAGGCCACGTTCCCGCCCGCAGCCGAAATGGGGCCGGGCTACGACCAATGGACCTGGGACGCCTTCCTGACCGCCGCCGAGAAATGCAACAAGGCCGGCGTGCCATTCGGCCTGCCCATGGGCCAGTTCAGCGACGCCGTCGACATGGTCGGCTCCGTCTTCGCCGGCTTCGGCGCCGAACTCGTCGACGCCAAGGGAAACGTCACCGTGAAGTCGGACGGCGTCCGCGCCGTGCTCGACTACTTTAAGCGCCTCATGCCGAACCTGCCCGGCGACGTCTACAGCTGGGACGACGCCTCCAACAACCGCGCCCTCATCTCCGGCAAAAGCGCGCTCATCTTCAACCCGCCCTCCGCCTGGGCCGTCGCCGTCCGCGACAACCCCCAGGTGGGCGGGCAGTGCTGGACCTTCCCGACCCCCGCCGGGGCCAAGGGCCGCTTCCTGCCCTATCTGCCGTACTTCTGGGGCGCATGGAGCTTCGGCAAGAACAAGACCGCCGCCAAGGAACTGATCGAATGGCTGAGCCAGCGCGAACAGGCCGAACAACTCTGCACCGCCTCGCACGGCTACGACACGCCCCCATTCCAATCCATGTCGAACTTCCCGGTCTGGGCCGAGGAAGGGCCGCCTAAGGGCACCGTCTCCAACTACCAGCTCAAGCCCGGCCACAAGGCGCAGCCCTGGATCGCCGCCTACCCGGCGCCCCCGGACGTGGCGGTGCAAATCTACAACCAGGCGACAATGACCAAAATGGTGGCGCGCTGCGTGCAAGGCGGCCAATCCATCGACCAGACCATCGCCTGGGCGGAAGGCGAACTCAAAGGCTTCACGCGATAAGCAGGGCAGGGCGTGGCAGGGCGTGGCAGGGCAGGGGGCGGGCTGATGGCTGACGGATCGACGCTGCCGCTCGCCGGCCCCCGCATGCCGGCCGAGGCCAGCCCCGCCCGGCCCGCCCGGCCCGGAAGCATGCGCCGCTTCGCCCGGCGCCGCTCCACCATCGCCTTCCTGATGTGCACGCCGCTGCTGGCCATCGTGCTCAGCCTCGTCGTCTATCCCGCCACCTACGCCATGTACCTGTCCTTGCTGAACAAGCGCATGACCCGGTTCGTCGGCATCGACAACTTCACCTTCCTGCTCAGCCGGCCCACCTTCCAGGGCGTCATCTTCCAAAGCGTGCTGTTCGCCGTCACCGCCGTCATCCTGAAGGCGCTGATCGGCTTCGTGCTGGCGCACCTGATGCACAACATCCCAAGCGGCCGCCAACGCATCTGGCGCGGCCTGCTGCTGGTGCCCTGGGTCATCCCGCTGGCCATGTCCACCCTCGGCTGGTGGTGGCTGTTCGACCCCTCCTACTCCGCGTTCAACTGGGTGTTGAACGCGTTCGGCGGCCCCTCCATCCCCTGGCTCGGCGCCACATGGTGGGCCCGGTTCTCCGTCATCCTGGTCAACACCTGGTACGGCGCGCCATTCTTCCTCATCATGTACCTGGCCGCACTGAAATCCGTCCCCGAGCAGCTCTACGAAGCGGCCAGCATCGACGGCGCCGGCTTCTGGCAAAAGCTCCGCCACGTCACCCTGCCGATGATGCGCAACGTCATCTCCATCACCGTCCTGTTCAGCCTCATCATCACCTTCGCCAACTTCGACATCGTGCGCATCCTCACCAACGGCGGCCCGCAAGACCAAACCCACCTCTTCGCCACCTACGCCTTCCAGGTCGGCATCCAATCCGGCGACATCCCGCTCGGCGCCTCGGTCAGCCTGTTCATGTTCCCCATCCTGGCCGTGTTCGCCTTCTTCGTCCTGCGCGGCGTCACCCGGCGCTCAAAGGAGGCGATGTGAGCGCCACCGCCATCCCCGCCCCCGCCGCCCCTGCCGCGGCCCGCCCCACCGGCCAACTCGCCCGCAGCCGCCGCTGGGCGCTCTGGGGCAGCTACGCCGCGCTCAGCGTGTTCGTGGTGTTCTTCCTCATCCCGCCCTTCCACATGCTGGTCACCAGCTTCAAAAGCTCCGCCGAAGTTTCCAGCATGTCGGGAAACCCATGGCTGGTGCGCAACCCGACGCTTGCGAACTACGCCGAGCTGCTGCGGAACGCCAACTTCCTCGGCTTCTTCTGGAACTCGATCAAGGTCACCTCCTGCGTCGTCGTGCTCTCCATGTGCATCTCGGTGCTGGCCGCCTTCAGCCTGGCGCGCATGAAGTTCTGGGGCAGCTCGGTGCTCGCCACAGGCATCTTCCTCACCTACCTCGTGCCGGAAAGCCTGCTGTTCATCCCCTTGTTCCAAATCATCGGCGCCCTCGGCCTCACCAACAACGCCTGGGCCATGGTGCCGCTCTACCTCACCCTCTCCGTCCCGTTCTGCACCTGGATCATGATCGGCTACTTCGCCTCTATCCCCAAGGAACTGGACGAAGCAGCGCTCATCGACGGCGCATCCTGGATGCAGATGCTGTTCCGCATCTTCATCCCCGTCGCCATGCCCGGCATCATCGCCGCCACCATCTTCGCCTTCACCGTCGGCTGGGGCACCTTCCTCTACCCCATGGCCTACCTCTACAGCTCCGACCAGATGGTCCTCACCGTCGGCATCATAAGCGACCTCATCCGCGCCGACGTGTTCCAATGGGGCAAGATCATGGCCGGCAGCCTAATGGCCGCCGCCCCCCCGGTGCTAATCTACGCCTTCCTGATGGACTACTACATCGCCGGCCTAACCGCCGGCGCCACCAAGGGATGATGCGTCCGGGGATAACGAACCCGCCCCGACCCGGCACACCAGCCGGCACTCGCGGCCGTCGTCATGTAATGAACCTGAGCGAGTCTGGACCCTAGAGTTCGGTGCAGGAGTGCGCCGCACTGGCATGACCACGACCGAGATAGTTCAAGACGCACTGCGCGGCTCTGTGCCACCAGCCGTTTCCGAGCCAGT
>CAXSDH010000051.1:0-28668 GCA_964235765.1 uncultured Acetobacteraceae bacterium | reverse complement strand
TCCTGATGCCGATCGAGGACGTGTTCAGCATCTCCGGCCGCGGCACCGTGGTGACGGGCCGCATCGAGCGCGGCATCGTCAATGTGGGCGATGAGGTCGAGATCGTCGGGATCAAGGCGACGGTCAAGACGATCGTCACCGGCGTCGAGATGTTCCGCAAGCTGCTTGATCGCGGCGAGGCAGGCGACAACATCGGCGCGCTGCTGCGCGGCACGAAGCGCGAGGATGTCGAGCGTGGGCAGGTGCTTGCCAAGCCCGGCAGCATCACCCCGCACACCAAGTTCAAGGCCGAGGCCTACATTCTGACGAAGGAGGAGGGGGGCCGCCACACGCCGTTCTTCACCAACTACCGCCCGCAGTTCTACTTCCGCACGACGGACGTGACCGGCGTGGTGCAGTTGCCCGAGGGCACTGAGATGGTGATGCCCGGCGACAACGTGTCGATGGACGTCGAGCTGATCGCGCCGATTGCCATGGATGACGGGCTGCGGTTCGCCATTCGCGAGGGTGGCCGCACGGTGGGTGCGGGCGTCGTCGCCAGCATCACGCAGTAAGGCGGGGCCCGGGTCAGCATCATGGACAACCAAAACATCCGCATTCGCCTCAAGGCGTACGATCACCGCGTGCTGGACAACAGCACACGGGAGATCGTGAACACGGCGAAGCGGACGGGTGCACGGGTTCGGGGCCCCATTCCGCTGCCGACGCATATCGAGCGGTTCACGGTGAACCGTTCGCCCCACGTGGACAAGAAGAGCCGGGAGCAGTTCGAAATCCGGACGCATCGCCGCTTGCTGGACATCGTGGAGCCCACTCCCCAGACGGTGGACGCGCTGATGAAGCTCGACCTCGCCTCGGGCGTGGACGTCGAAATCAAGCTGTAGGGTCAGTAGGATGCGTACCGGACTGATCGCGAAGAAGCTGGGCATGACCCGGATTTTCAAGGACGACGGCACCCACGTGCCGGTCACAGTGTTGCACTTGGACCAGGTTCAGGTGGTGGACGCCCGCACCCAGGAGCGAGACGGCTACACGGCCGTGCAGCTTGGCTGGGGCAAGGCCAAGGTCAAGAACGTGTCCGACCCGAACAAGGGCCATTATGCCCGGGTAAAGGTCGAGCCGAAGAAGAAGCTGGTCGAGTTTCGGGTGTCGGCCGATGCCCTGCTGGAACCCGGCCAAACCCTGAGCGCGGCGCACTTCCTGGTTGGCCAGAAGGTCGACGTTTGCGGCATCAGCAAGGGCAAGGGTTTCGCCGGCGCCATGAAGCGCTGGAACTTCCGCGGCCTCGAGGCGAGCCACGGGGTTTCGGTCAGCCACCGCAGCCATGGTTCGACGGGCAACCGGCAGGACCCGGGCAAGACGTTCAAGAACAAGAAGATGGCGGGTCATCTGGGCGCGGAGCGGATCACGACGTTGAACGTCGAGATTGCCGCGGTGGATGCCGAGCGGGGCCTGCTGATGGTGCGCGGTGCGGTGCCGGGGGCCAAGGAGGGCTGGGTGATGGTGCGGGACGCGGTGAAGCGGAAGCGTCCGGACGGAGTGCCCTATCCAGCGGCGTTCCTTGCGTCGGCCGCCGACGTTGCGAGCCCGGCCGCGCCGGGCGTTGAGGAATAGCATGCAGATCGAGATCAAGACGCTGGACGGCGGCGCGGCCGGGTCGGCGGAGTTGCCGGACGCCTTGTTCGCGGCGACGCCGCGGCCTGACATCATCGCGCGCGTCGTGCACTGGCAGTTGATGAAGCGTCGTGCCGGCACGCACCGGACGAAGGGCATGGGCGAAGTGTCGGGGACGACACGGAAGCCCTACAAGCAGAAGGGGACGGGCAACGCCCGCCAGGGCAGCTTGCGCGCGCCGCAGTTTCGCACAGGCGGACGGGTGCATGGTCCGGTGGTGCGCGATCATGGCTTCGATCTGCCGAAGAAGGTCCGCCGTCTCGGCTTGATTTGCGCCCTGTCGATGAAGCAGGCCGAAGGCAAGCTGATCGTGCTCGACGGCGTGGGCGGCGGAACCGGGAAAACCCGGGATCTGGCGGCCAAGCTGAAGGTGCTGGGCTGGCGTTCGGCGCTGGTGGTGGACCATGTGGTCGACGAGGGCTTCCTGCGGGCGGCGCGCAACGTGATCGGGCTGGATGTTCTGCCCACGATGGGCGCAAACGTTTATGACATCGTAAGGCACGACCTCCTGGTGGTGACGTCGGCCGGATTGGAAGGCTTGAAGCAGCGGCTGAGCCCTGCCAAGGCGGAGGTCGCAGCATGAGCGTCCGGCAGGTTCAGGTTGCGCGCAAGCGCGCCGCCACGATGTCGCGCGAGGCGATGTTCCAGGTCGTCCGCAGCCCGGTGATCACTGAGAAGGCGACGATGCTGACGGAGAAAAATCAAGTTGCGTTCCGTGTGGCCATCGATGCGACGAAGCCGGAGATCAAGGCTGCCGTGGAAGGCCTGTTCGGCGTGAAGGTTCTCGGCGTGAACACGCTGGTGCAGAAGGGCAAGGCCAAGCGCTTCCGCGGTCGGCCCGGCGTGCGGTCGGACGTGAAGAAGGCGTATGTGCAGCTCGCCGAGGGACAGTCGATCGATATGTCCACCGGGCTGGCCTAGGGAAGCGGGACCATGGCACTCAAGCAATTCAACCCGGTCACCGCGAGCCTGCGCGGGACGGTGCTGATCGACCGCAGCGAGTTGTGGAAGGGCAAGCCCGTCAAGACGCTGACCGAGGGCAAGCACAAGTCGGGCGGCCGCAACAACCATGGACGGACGACCTCGTTCTTCCGCGGCGGCGGGCACAAGCAGTCGTATCGCTATGTCGACTTCAAGCGGCGCAAGTATGACGTGGCGGCAACGGTCGAACGGCTGGAATACGATCCCAACCGTTCGGCGTTCATCGCGCTGATCAAGTATGACGATGGCGAGCTGTCCTACATACTGGCGCCGCAGCGGCTCAAGGCGGGCGACAAGGTGGTGGCCGGCGCGCGGGTCGACATCAAGCCCGGCAACGCCATGCCGATGGCGGCCATTCCGGTCGGCACCATCATCCACAACCTCGAGCTCAAGATCGGCGCCGGCGGCAAGATGGCGCGCGCTGCCGGGACCTATGCGCAGTTGGTCGGCAAGGACGCTGGCTACGCGCAGGTCAAGCTGCAATCCGGCGAGTTGCGCGTCGTGCGGGCCGAATGCATGGCGACCGTGGGCGCGGTGAGCAACCCGGACAACCAGAACCAGAGCATCGGCAAGGCGGGGCGTAACCGCTGGCTCGGCCGTCGCCCGCACAACCGCGGCGTGACGATGAACCCGGTGGATCACCCGCATGGCGGCGGCGAAGGCCGCACCTCGGGCGGCGGCCATCCACGCACGCCATGGGGCAAGCCGACCAAGGGCTACAAGACGCGTGAGAACAAGCGGACGGACGCCCTGATCATCCGCCGTCGTCCGAAGGGGAAGCACTGATGGCTCGTTCCGTTTGGAAGGGCCCGTTCGTCGACGGGTACATGTTGGCCAAGGCGGAGGCGGCACGGTCGTCCGGCCGCAACGAGATCATCAAGATCTGGTCGCGCCGCTCGACGATCCTGCCGCAATTCGTGGGCCTGACGTTCGGCGTCTATAACGGGCACAAGTTTTTGCCCGTGCTGGTCAACGAGAACATGGTCGGCCACAAGTTCGGTGAGTTCTCGCCGACGCGGACGTTTACCGGGCATACGTCCGACAAGAAGGCGAGGCGGGGCTGACATGAGCAAGCCAAAGCATCCCCGCACGCTGGCGGAGACCGAGGCCATGGCGGTGCTGCGCAACGTGCGCATCAGCCCGCAGAAGCTGAACGTGGTCGCCGGGCTCATCCGCAACCAGAAGGCGAGCCAGGCGGTGGCGACGCTGACCTTCAGCAAGCGGCGGATCGCCCAGCAGGTCCGCAAGACGCTCGAGAGCGCCATCGCCAATGCCGAGAACAACCACCAACTGGACGTGGATCGGCTGGTGGTCAGCCGGGCCGAGGTGGGCAAGTCGATCGTCATGCGGCGCTTCATGGCGCGCGGCCGTGGCCGGGCGTCGCGGATCGAGAAATGGTTCAGCCACCTGCGGATCGTCGTATCCGAGCAGGCACAGGACGCCCCGGCGTCGGATAAGAGGGCGGCATAGGATGGGTCATAAAGTCAATCCGATCGGGCTTCGGCTCGGCATCAACCGCACCTGGGACAGCCGTTGGTACGCGGCGCGCGACTATTCGAAGCTGCTGCTGGAGGACTTGAAGCTGCGGACGCACCTGCGGGCGAAGCTCTCCGGCGCTGGCGTGTCGCGGGTGGTGATCGAGCGTCCGGCCAAGAAGCCGCGGGTCACGATCTATGCCGCACGGCCCGGCGTGGTGATCGGCAAGAAGGGCCAGGACATCGAGGTGTTGCGCAAGGATTTGGCGCGGATGGCCAAGGCGGAGGTCAGCCTGAACATTGTGGAGATCCGCAAGCCGGAGATCGACGCGACGCTGGTGGCCGAGAACATCGCCCAGCAGCTTGAGCGCCGCGTGGCGTTCCGCCGCGCCATGAAGCGCGCCGTTCAGTCGGCCATGCGGCTGGGCGCGCAAGGCATCCGCATCAACTGCGGCGGCCGGCTGGGCGGCGCCGAGATCGCCCGGGTCGAGTGGTATCGCGAGGGCCGGGTGCCGCTGCACACGCTGCGCGCCGATATCGACTTCGGCGTGGCGACCGCGAAGACGACGTACGGCACGTGCGGCGTGAAGGTTTGGATCTTCAAGGGCGAGATTCTCGCGCACGACCCGTTGGCGCAGGATCGCCGCGCGGCCGAGCAGGCCCCGCAGCGCTAGGTTAAGGACAGAACATGCTTTCTCCGAAGCGGACCAAGTACCGCAAGGCTCATAAGGGCCGCATCCATGGGCTGGCCAAGGCCGGCACGCAGCTTGATTTCGGCGCCTTCGGCCTGAAGGCGCTGGAGCCCGAGCGGGTGACGGCGCGGCAGATCGAAGCCGCGCGGCGGGCGATCACGCGGTCCATGCGGCGTGCCGGGCGGGTGTGGATCCGCATCTATCCGGACGTTCCGGTTTCGACCAAGCCGGCCGAGGTTCGGATGGGCTCGGGCAAGGGCAGCCCTGAGTTCTGGGTTTGCCGCGTCAAGCCTGGCCGCATCATGTTCGAAATCGATGGAGTGGCGCCGGAGTTGGCGCGCGAAGCGCTGACCTTGGGCGCGGCCAAGCTGCCGATTCGCACCAAGTTCGTGACCCGGATTGGGGACGCCTAGATGACCAAGCCTGCCGATATCCGCGCCAAGGGTGCGGACAACCTGCCGACCATGTTGCTGGATTTGCGCAAGGAGCAGTTCAATCTACGCTTCCAGCAGGCGACGGGGCAGACCGAGGGCGTGGGCCGTGTTCGCAAGGTGCGGCGCGACATTGCGCGCGTAAAGACAATCATGACGGAGCTGAAGCGGTCCGCCGCACCCAGCTCCAAGAAATCCTGAAGGAGACGGGCAGTGCCAAGGCGCGTCCTGACCGGGCGAGTGACCAGCGACAAGATGGACAAGACGATCACCGTCTTGGTCGAGCGCCGGGTTATTCATCCGTTGTATAAGAAATTCATCCGCCGCTCGAAGAAGTATGCGGCGCATGACGACACCAACCTGTGCAAGGAGGGTGACGCCGTGCGGATCGAGGAGTGCCGGCCGATCAGCAAGCGCAAGACGTGGCTGCTGGTGGAGCGGAACGGCCAGCCGGTGGAGCGGCCATACGGTTTCACGGCGCCGGCGGTGCTGACGAGCCATGGCGCGACCGAGGTGGCCCCCGCCGAGACGGCCGAACTTGGCCAGCCTGGGCCCGCGGGCGCGTAGGAGAGAGTAGATGATCCAGGTCGAATCCAACCTCGAGGTGGCCGACAATTCCGGCGCGCGCCGGGTGCAGTGCATCAAGGTGCTGGGCGGCAGCAAGCGCAAGACGGCGTCGGTGGGCGACGTGATCGTGGTCTCGATCAAGGAAGCCATCCCGCGCGGCAAAGTGAAGAAGGGCGACGTGCACCAGGCCGTGATCGTGCGGACCTCGTTCCCGGTGCGCCGGGCCGACGGCAGCGCGATCCGCTTCGACCGCAACGCGGCGGTGCTGATCAACAAGCAGCAGGAGCCGATCGGCACCCGCATCTTCGGCCCGGTGGTGCGTGAGCTGCGCGGCAAGAAGTTCATGAAGATCATCTCGCTCGCGCCGGAGGTGTTGTGATGGCCGCGCGCATTCGCAAAGGCGATAAGGTGGTGGTGATCACTGGCGCCGACCGCGGCAAGCGGGGCGAGGTGCTCAGCGTGCGGCCCAAGGACAATCGGGCCGTAGTGCAGGGCGTCAACATCGCCAAGAAGCACACCAAGGCGACGGGCATGGGGCAACCCGGCGGCATCATCGAGCAGGAAGCGACCATTCACCTGTCGAACGTCATGCTGATCGACCCCAAGACGGACAAGCCGACCCGCGTGGGCTTCCGGATTCTCGACGACGGCCGTAAGGTTCGTGTCGCCCGGCCCAGCGGCGACGTGATCGAGGGCTGACGAGATGAGCGAGACACGCGAAATGCCGCGTATGCAGCAGCGCTACCTGAGCGAGGTGAAGGCGAAGCTGCAGGGTGAGTTCGGCTACGAGAACCCGATGCAGGTCCCGAAGCTGGAAAAGATCGTCATCAACATGGGTGTCGGCGAGGCGGCGGGCGATCAGAAGAAGCTGGACGCGGCAGTTGCCGAACTGACCCTGATCGCCGGCCAGCGGCCGGTGAAGACCTTGGCTAAGAAGGCCATCGCGGGGTTCAAGATCCGCGAAGGCCTGGCGATCGGCTGCAAGGTGACCTTGCGCAAGTCGCGGATGTACGAGTTCCTGGACCGGCTGGTGACCATCGCCCTGCCGCGGGTGCGCGATTTCCGCGGCATACCGAACGGGAAGGGCTTCGACGGCCGGGGCAACTTCGCCATGGGCGTCAAGGAGCAGATCATCTTCCCGGAGATCGAATACGACAAGGTGACCGACATCCGCGGGATGGACATCATCTTCGTGACCACGGCCAAGACGAACGCCGAAGCCAAGGCCTTGCTGAAGGCCTTCGACGTTCCCTTCGCCGCCTGAATACAACGCGTCTGGAAAACTACCGGCTGCGGCCGGCGGGTTCCGAGGAGTAGAGCACATGGCCAAGACATCGGCGGTGAACCGCAACCTGAAGCGGGAACGCCTGGCGAGCCGCGACAAGGGCAAGCGGGCGGAGCTGAAGGCGCAGGTCATGGACCGCACCGTGCCCGTGGAAGAGCGGTTCGAGGCGACGATCAAGCTCGCCCAACTGCCGCGCAACGGGGCGGCAGTGCGGGTTCGCCTTCGCTGCGCGCTGACGGGCCGGCCGCGCGGCAATTACCGCAAGTTCAAGCTGTCACGGAACATGCTGCGGTCGCTGGCCAATTCGGGCCAGCTGCCCGGCATGGTCAAGGCGAGCTGGTAGGAGGCCCGGTATGTCGATGTCAGACGGGCTGGGTGACATGATCACCCGCATCCGCAATGCGCAGCGCAGCCGCCACGCGACCTGCGTGGCTCCCGCCTCCAAGCTGCGGGCCAACGCGCTCGAGGCGCTGAAGCGGGAAGGGTTCATCCGCGGCTACACGGCCGAGGAGCTGCGGCCCGGCGTCGCGCAGCTGCGGATCGAACTGAAGTACTCCGAAGGCGAGCCGGTGATCAAGGAGATCACCCGCGTGTCCAAGCCCGGCCGCCGCGTCTACTCGGGGATCAAGGAACTGCCGCGGGTGTATGCCGGTCTCGGCGTCTCGATTCTGTCCACGCCGCGTGGCGTGTTGTCCGATGGTGAGGCGCGCGCGGCCAATGTGGGCGGCGAAGTGCTGTTCCGCGTGTTCTAGCGGAGGGGGAAGCAAGATGTCTCGAGTAGGCAAATACCCCGTCGAGCTGCCGGCCGGCGTGACGGTGGCGATCGCAGGGCGGATCCTGTCCGCGAAAGGCAAGCTGGGTTCGCTCAGCCTGTCGTTGACCGACTACGTCGATGCCGCGGTCGAGGGCAACAAGGTATCCGTGACGCCGCGCACCAACGAGGCGCAGGCGCGGATGATGTGGGGCACCACGCGGTCGTTGGTGGCCAGCATGGTCAAGGGTGTATCCGAAGGCTTCACCAAGACCATGGAGATCACTGGCACGGGCTTCCGGGCCAGCGTGCAGGGCAAGAACCTGGTGATCAACCTGGGCTTTTCGCACGATGTGGTCTATCCGGTGCCCGAAGGCATCACGATCACCACGCCGCGGCCGACAGCGATTGCGGTTGCGGGGATGGATAAGCGCCAGGTGGGGCAGGTCGCCGCCGAAATCCGCGGGTTCCGCCCGCCCGAGCCGTACAAGGGCAAGGGCGTGAAGTACGAGAACGAGCAGATCCGGCGCAAGGAAGGCAAGAAGAAGTAAGATGAGTGGTCCCCAGGATCTTCGGACGCGCCGGCGCGAGCGCCTGCGCTACCAATTGCGCCAGAAGTCGGCGGGCCGTCCACGGCTGTCGGTGTTCCGGTCCGGCAAGAACATTTATGCGCAGGTGATCGACGACTTGGCCGGGCGCACCCTGGCCTCGGCTTCGAGCCTCGACAAAACCCTGAAGACCGGGTTGAAGACTGGCGCCGACAAGGGCGCTGCGGCTGCGGTGGGCAAGCTTGTGGCCGAGCGCGCGATCGCCGCTGGGGTCACCTTGGTCGTGTTCGACCGGGGCGCGTACTTGTATCATGGCCGCGTCAAGGCGCTGGCCGACGCCGCCCGCGAGGGCGGGCTGGCGTTTTGAGGATATAGACAATGGCACGTGAAGCACGGGAAGGCCGCGGGCGCGACCGGGATCGCGGTGGCGAGCGCGACGGCGGCGACGACCTGATCGACAAGCTGGTAACCATCAACCGGGTGGCCAAGGTGGTGAAGGGCGGACGGCGCTTCGCGTTTGCCGCGCTCGTGGTCGTGGGCGACCAGAAGGGGCGCGTCGGCTACGGCGCCGGCAAGGCGCGCGAGGTTCCCGAGGCGATCCGCAAGGCGACGGAGCGGGCCAAGCGCGGCCTGATCCGGGTGCCGATGAAGGAGGGCCGCACCTTGCACCACGATGTGGAGGGGCTGTTCGGCGCCGGGCACGTGGTGCTGCGGTCCGCAACGGCGGGCACCGGCATCATTGCCGGCGGGCCGATGCGGGCGGTGTTCGAGACGCTTGGGATTAACGACGTGGTCGCCAAGTCGCTCGGCAGCCGCAACCCGCACAACATGGTTAAGGCCACCTTCGCGGCGTTGCAGCGTTGCGGCAGCCCGCGCAGCGTCGCGGCGCGGCGGGGCAAGAAGGTTTCGGATATCCTCGGCAAGCGGGATGCGGCGGCGGAGACGGCCGATGTCTGACGCCAAGGGAACCGTGCGGGTTACGCAGGTCCGGTCCGGCTTGGGCCGGAAGAAGGACCAGCTGCAAACCCTGGCCGGGCTTGGCCTGGGCAAGCTGCGGCGGACGCGTGAACTGGAGGATACGCCTTCGGTTCGCGGGATGATCGACAAGGTTGCGCACCTGGTGCGGGTGGAGGAACCCTCGTGAAACTGAACGAACTCCGCGACAATGCGGGCGCCCATTTGAAGTTCAAGCGGCTCGGCCGCGGGATCGGCTCGGGCAAGGGCAAGACATCCGGTAAGGGCGTCAAGGGCCAGAAGGCGCGTGAAGGCGTGTCGCTGAACGGCTTCGAGGGCGGCCAGCTACCGATCTATCGCCGGCTGCCGAAGCGCGGGTTCCACAACCTGTTCCGCAAGGCGTACGCCCCGGTGAATGTCGGCTCGATCGAAAAGGCCCTGGAGTCGGGGCGCCTGGCCGCGGGCGAAGCCATCACCGAGGCGACGTTGGAGAAGGCGGGATTGGTGCGGCTGGCCAAGGTGGCGGGCGTACGCCTGCTCGCGACCGGGCAGATCACCCGCGCCATTACGGTGACCGTGTCGGGCGCGTCGGCGGCCGCGGTTTCGGCCGTTGAGAAGGCGGGTGGGTCGGTGACCACGCTCGTGCCGGCAGCGGCCCCGCCTCCGGCTTAGGCTGTTGTGTCCGGGGGTGCCGGGCACCATTATAGAGCGAAGCCGGCGCGCCGGGGGCGTATCCCGGGTATGTGCGGACGGCGCGTCAAAAGGGAATGTCCATGGCCTCTGCGGCCGAGCAGCTAGCGGCAAACCTGAATCTCGGCGTGCTGTCCAAGGCGACCGAGCTGAAGAAGCGGATCTGGTTCACGCTTGGGGCGCTCCTGGTGTACCGCATCGGCACCTACATCCCGGTGCCCGGCGTCGACGCCTCCGTCATGGGCGAGTTGCTGGCCCAACACGGCGGCGGCATCCTGGGCATGTTCGACATGTTCAGCGGAGGCGCGCTCGGGCGCATGACGGTGTTCGCACTGAACATCATGCCGTACATCTCGGCGAGCATCATCGTGCAGCTGATGTCGGCAGCGGTGCCGCAACTCGAAGCCCTCAAGAAGGAGGGCGAGAGCGGCCGCAAGAAACTGAACCAATATACGCGCTATCTGACTGTATTGATCGCGCTGATGCAGTCCTACGGTATTGCGGTCGGCCTCGAGGGGATGCGCGGCTCCTTCGGGTCGGCGGTGATCGACCCTGGCGTGTTCTTCCGTTTGTCGTGCGTGATTACCCTCGTGGGCGGGACGATGTTCCTGATGTGGATCGGCGAGCAGATCACGGCGCGCGGCGTGGGCAACGGGACGAGCCTGATCATCTTCGCAGGCATCGTCGCCAATCTTCCGCATGCGCTCGTGAACCTGCTCGAGCTCGGCCGTACCGGCGCATTGTCGCCGGTGTTCATCGTGGCGTTTGCCGTGATCGCGGTGGCGGTGATCGCCTTCGTGGTGTTCATGGAGCGGGCGCAGCGGCGGGTGATGATCCAATATCCGAAGCGGCAGGTCGGTCAGCGGATGTTCGGCGGCGACTCGACTCACATGCCGCTGAAGGTGAATACCGCCGGGGTGATCCCGCCGATCTTCGCAAGCTCGATCCTCTTGATCCCGGCCACCATCGCGGGCTTCTCGCAAAGCGACCCGAACGCCTGGCTGCCATGGATCGGCCAAAAGCTGGGCCATGGGGAGCCGCTCTACCTGCTGGCCTATGCGGGCATGATCATCTTCTTCGCCTATTTCTACACTGCAGTGGTGTTCAATCCGCAGGAAACGGCGGACAACTTGAAGAAGTATGGCGGGTTCATCCCGGGAGTGCGCCCGGGGTCCAATACCGCCGACTACTTCGACACCATCCTGGCGCGCTTGACCACCGTTGGCGCGATCTACCTCTGCATGGTCTGCTTGCTGCCGGAGATCCTCATCAGCCGCTATGGCGTCCCCTTCTATTTTGGCGGGACGAGCCTGATGATCATCGTCTCCGTGACCATGGACACGGTCACTCAAATCCAATCGCACCTGTTGGCCCACCAATATGAAGGGCTTATCCGGAAATCGAAGGTGAAGGGCCGAGGCCGATGAACCTCATCTTGCTGGGGCCGCCCGGCGCCGGCAAGGGAACCCAGGCGAAGCGCCTCGAGCAGTTGCACGGCATCGTGCAAATCGCGACGGGCGACATGCTGCGGGCCGAAGTAAAGGCGGGCACCGAAATCGGCGAACAAGCTCGCGCCGTGATGGAGTCCGGCAAGCTGGTGCCCGACGAGTTGATCATCGCCATGCTGGCTGGCCGCATCCGGCAGCCCGACGCGGCGGCCGGATTCATCCTCGACGGCTTCCCGCGGACGGTGCCGCAGGCGGAGGCCCTCGATGCGATGCTGGCCCGCGTGGGGCAGCGGATCGACCGCGTGATCGAGTTGCGAGTCAATGATGCGGCGCTGGTCGAGCGCATTGCGGGGCGGTTTACCTGCGCGCGTTGCGGCGCGGGTTATCACGACGTCTTTCGGCATCCGCACGTGCCGGGAACGTGCGACATATGCGGCAGCACGGAATTCGTGCGCCGGGCCGACGACCGGCGCGAGACCGTGGCCGCGCGGCTCGAGGCCTACCACACGCAGACCGCCCCGATCCTGCCGCATTACAACGCGCTGGGCCGGCTGGCGAGCGTCGACGGGATGGCGGACATGGACCAGGTTACCGCTGAGCTTGAGACGGTGCTCGCACGGCTTAAAGGCGGCGACCACACGAAGAGTTGACGGTGACGCGTTGACTTACCGGGCAGGCCGCGTATAAGTCGCGGCCTTCGCTCTGCCCGTCTGGGAGGAGTGTTTGTCCATTGATGGGTGCCCAGCGCGCAGGCGAGCAGGCGCCACACCCAAACCCTGGCGTGCCCTTGTGGCGGCGCCTTGGGGTGACCAGGAGAAAGCAGCGTGGCGCGAATTGCCGGTGTTAACGTGCCCACCAACAAGCGGGTCGAAGTCAGCCTGCGCTACATTTACGGGATCGGTCCGACCAAGGCGCACGATATCTGCGCCAAGCTTTCGATTCCCGAGGACCGCCGGGTCAACCAGCTTTCCGACGAGGAAGTGTTGCGCATTCGCGAGCTGATCGACCGCGATTTCCGCGTCGAGGGCGACCTTCGGCGTGAGGTGGCGATGAACATCAAGCGCCTGATGGACCTCGGCTGCTACCGTGGCCTGCGGCACCGCCGTGGCTTGCCGGTGCACGGTCAGCGCACCCACACCAACGCCCGCACCCGCAAGGGCAAGGCCGTGGCGATCGCCGGCAAGAAGAAGGTTACCAAGTAGCGGCTCTTCGTCCCATGTTTGCCGCCCTCGTGGCGGTTCGCAATCGCCGCGGTCGCGGCGTGAAAACGTTAGGATCACCTTATGGCGAAACCCGCCGCTGCGCGCCCCCGTCGGAAGGAGCGCAAGAACATTATTTCAGGCGTGGCGCATGTCGCAGCCACGTTCAACAATACCATGGTCACCATCACGGACGCCCAAGGCAACACTATCGCCTGGTCGTCCAGCGGGATGCAGGGCTTCAAGGGAAGCCGTAAGTCCACCCCCTATGCGGCACAGGTTGCCGCCGAGGACGCGGGCAAGAAGGCGCGCGAGCATGGGATGGAAACCTTGGAGATCGAGGTCAGCGGACCCGGCTCCGGCCGTGAGAGCGCTCTGCGGGCCTTGCAGGCGGTCGGATTCGCCATCACCGCGATCCGCGACATGACGCCGATTCCGCACAACGGCTGCCGTCCGCGCAAGCGCCGCCGGGTTTAGCGCCCACCGACGACCCGTTACGGCGCCATCGTTGGGTGGCGCCGACATTACTGCTTGGAGATGATCCATGGTCCTCCAGAGGAACTGGCAATCACTGATCAAGCCGGAAAAGCTCGACGTAGAGCCCGGCTCCGACCCGCACCGCATCGCCACCGTGGTGGCCGAACCGCTGGAGCGCGGCTTCGGCATGACGCTCGGCAACGCCGTGCGCCGCGTGCTGCTGTCGTCGCTGCAGGGTGCGGCGGTCACCGCGGTGCAGATCGACGGCGTGCTGCACGAGTTCAGCAGCATCCCCGGCGTCCGGGAAGACGTGACGGACATCGTGCTCAACATCAAGCAGCTCGCGCTGCGGATGCATGGCGAGGGTCCGAAGCGCATGGTGCTGACCGCGACCGGCCCGGGTGAAGTCACGGCCGCGCAAATCCAGACCGGCCACGATATCGACGTGATGAACCCCGAGCTGGTGATCTGCACCCTCGACGAAGGCGTCAAGCTGGGAATGGAGCTGACGGTCAACTTGGGCAAGGGCTATGTCCCGGCCGCGGCGAACCGGCCGGAGGACGCGCCGATCGGGCTGATCCCGATCGACGCGATCTACTCGCCGGTGAAACGCGTGTCGTACAAGGTCGAGCCGACCCGCGTGGGCCAGGTGACCGACTACGACAAGCTGCTGCTCCAGGTCGAGACGAACGGGGCCGTGACCCCGGAAGACGCCGTGGCGCTCGCCGCGCGCATCCTGCAGGACCAGCTCCAGCTCTTCATCAACTTCGACGAGCCGCAACTGGCGCGGTCGGACGAGGTCCATGACGACCTGCCGTTCAACCGCAACCTGCTGCGCAAGGTCGACGAGCTCGAACTATCCGTCCGTAGCGCGAACTGCCTGAAGAACGACAACATCGTCTACATCGGCGACCTCGTTCAGAAAACCGAGCAGGAGATGCTCCGCACGCCGAACTTCGGCCGCAAGTCGTTGAATGAAATTAAGGAAGTGCTGACCGCGATGGGCCTCGCCTTGGGCCAGAGCGTGTCGGGCTGGCCGCCGGAAAACATCGAGGACCTGGCCAAGCGGCTAGACGAGCCCTTTTGAGCCATAGGAGCTAAGCCATGCGTCACGGTGTTGCCGGCCGCAAGTTGAACGTTACCTCCAGCCACCGGCTGGCCATGTTCCGGAACATGGCGCACGCGCTGCTGAAGCATGAGCAAATCACCACCACGCTGCCCAAGGCGAAGGAGCTGCGGCCAGTGGCCGAGAAGCTGATCACGCTCGGAAAGCGGGGCGGCCTGCATGCCCGCCGCCAGGCTTATGCGCAGCTGCGGGACGAGAAGATCGTCGCCAAGCTGTTCGGGTCCCTCGCCGACCGTTATCGGGCACGGCCCGGCGGCTACTGCCGGGTGCTGCGCGCGGGCGTGCGTTACGGCGACGCGGCCAGCATGGCGGTGATCGAACTCGTCGATCGCGACCCGGCGGCCAAGGGCCTGGATAGCGGCCCAAAGAACGAAGTCCCGGCTGACGACCTGGACGCCGAGTAGCCGATACCCCTCCTCCAGCACCCCGGGGGATGACGAAGGCGGGCGGGCCGCACTATCTAAGCGGCATGCCCCAGCGCAGCACCGTCGACCTCTTCGGGTCCGACCCGCCGGCCACAGCCGACGCCGCCTCCCGGCCGCTCGCAGAGCGGCTGCGCCCGGCGGCGCTTGGCGATATCGTGGGGCAATCCCACCTGATCGGGCCAGGCGGCACGCTCTCCCGCATGCTGGAGCGGCGCGCCCTGGCGTCGCTGATCCTCTGGGGGCCGCCCGGGGTCGGCAAGACGACGATCGCACGGCTGCTCGCGGCGGCGGCCGGGATGCAGTTCGTGGCCATGTCGGCCGTGTTCTCAGGCGTGGCCGACCTCAAGCGCGTGTTCGAGGAAGCGGCCCGGCGCCGCGGGGCGGGCCAGCGCACCTTGCTGTTCGTGGATGAGGTGCACCGGTTCAACCGCGCCCAGCAGGACGGCTTCCTTCCCGTGGTCGAGGACGGCACCGTCGTGCTCGTGGGTGCGACCACGGAAAACCCGTCCTTTGCGCTGAACGGCGCCCTGCTGTCGCGGTGCCAGGTGCTGGTGCTGCGGCGTCTCGACGATGCGGCGCTGGAGCAGTTGCTGCAACGGGCGGAGGTGGCCGAAGCGCAGGCTTTGCCCGTATTGCCGGACACGCGCGCCGCGTTATGCGCCATGGCGGACGGCGACGGGCGCTATGTGCTGAACATGGCGGAGCAACTGCTCGCCTTGCCGCCGGGCCCGGCGCTGGATACGGCAGGATTGGCCGAGGTGATCGGCCGCCGGGCCGCGTTGTACGACAAGGACCGGGACGAGCATTTCAACCTGATCTCGGCCCTGCACAAGTCGTTGCGGGGCTCCGATCCGGACGCGGCATTATATTGGTTCGCGCGCATGGTGGCAGGCGGCGAGGACGCGCGGTATGTCGCGCGCCGGCTGGTGCGGTTCGCCTCGGAGGATGTTGGCCTGGCGGACCCGCAGGCGCTGGTGCAGGCGATGGCGGCTTGGGAGGCTTACGAGCGGCTAGGCAGCCCCGAGGGAGAACTCGCGATTGCGCAGGCCATCGTCTACCTGGGTAGCGCGCCCAAGTCGAACGCCTTGTATTCGGCAACCAAGGCGGCAGCGGCGAGTGCAAAAAGAACCGGAAGCCTGCCGCCGCCGGCGCATATCCTGAACGCCCCGACAAAATTGATGAAGCAACTTGGCTATGGCGCCGGTTACGACTACGACCATGACGCCGCAGATGGGTTTTCGGGCCAAAACTACTTTCCGGACGGCATGGACCGGCAGGTGTTCTACAATCCGCGCGACCGCGGGTTCGAGCGCGAGGTGGGTCGCCGCCTGGAGCATTGGGCGGCGCTGCGGCAGGAGCGCGGGGCATGACGGTCGAGCTGCGTGCCGTCACGGACGACGAGGCCGATATACGGCTCGACCGCTGGTTCCGCCGGCATTTCCCGGCGGCAACCCAGGGGATCATCCAGAGGATGTGCCGGACCGGGCAGATCCGCGTCGATGGGCGGCGGGCGGAGGCGGCGACCCGTTTGGCGCCGGGTCAGGCAGTCCGGGTGCCGCCGATGCCGGCCGCGCCGCCGCCGGTCGCCAAGCCCGTCGTCGACCCGGCGTGGTATCGCGAGCTGCAAGGCATGGTCCTGCACATGGACGAGCAGGTCATCGTGCTCGACAAGCCGCATGGGCTGGCGGTGCAAGGCGGCCCGGGCATCACGCGGCATCTGGATGGCATGCTGGAAGGGCTGCGGCTGGACAGTCCGCACCGGCCCCGCCTGGTGCACCGGCTGGACCGGGACACCTCCGGCGTGCTGGTGCTGGCGCGCTCTCCCGGGGTTGCGGCGAAGCTGGCTGCGGCGTTCCGCGGGCGGGACGTGCAGAAAACCTATTGGGCCGTCGTGGCCGGCCGGCCGGTGCCGGTCGAGGGCCGCATCGACATGCCGTTGCTGCGCTATGGCGGCGCGCGCGGCGAGCGCAGCGTGCCAGCCGCGCGAGACGACGAGGATGGGCAGCGCGCGGTCACCGACTACCAGACTCTGGACCACGCCGGGCAGAAGCTGGCCTGGCTCGAGCTGTCGCCGATCACGGGGCGGACGCATCAGTTGCGGGTGCATTGCGTGGGCATTGGCGCGCCGATCGTGGGCGACCTGAAATACCACGAGCCCGACCAGAACGGCGCCGGAAGCGCCGATATCGAGGGCCTGCCGGGCAAGCTGCACCTGCATGCGCGCGCGCTGGACCTGCCGCACCCCGGGGGCGGGCGGCTGGTGGTCGAGGCCGCGCTGCCCCCGCACATGCGCGAGACGTTCAAGACGCTGGGCTTCGAGGCCCGGCCGCCCCGGCCGCCGGTTCGCCGATGAAGCGCGCCCTCCTCGTCGTGCTGGCGCTCCTAATCGCGGCGCCGCTGGCGGCCGTGCTGGGCGCGGGATGGTTCCTGGACGGGGATGCCCTGAAAGCGCGTGCGGCGGATGCGGTGCGCCGCGCGACCGGGCGGGAGCTGTCGATCGCCGGGCCGGTAAGGCTGGCCGCCTGGTCGCTGACGCCCACGATCGAGGCGCGTGACGTCAGCTTCGCCAACCCGCCAGGAATGTCGCGCCCCGCCATGGCGCATCTGGACCGGATCGAGGCGCAGGTTGCCCTGCTGCCGCTGCTGTCCCGCCGGGTCGAAGTGCGGCGCTTGGTGCTGGTGGGTCCGGACGTGCTGCTGGAGCGGGATGCGTCGGGGCGGCCCAACTGGGTGTTTACGGCGGGGCCGCCCGGGCCGGCGTCGGCGCCCGCCGCGCCGTCCGCCGCGCCGCGGATGGAGTTGGTCGTCGGCGATATCGAAGTCCAAGCTGCCCGGCTCGGCCTGTTGCTGGGCGCCTTGACCGAGCTGCATGTGCCCCGCCTGGTGTTCACGCCCGAGACCGGCCGCGTATCGGGCGAAATCGTCGTCAATGGGGTCGGCCTGGCGTTGGCGGGCACGGCCGGGCCGCTTGCCGGGGCGGCGACCCCCTTGAACGTCAGCCTTGTCGGCGGCGGCATCGCGGCAACGCTGGCCGGCACGGCCGCGCAGGTGTCTGGCGTCGTGCTGGCTCCCGATCTGGCTGCGGCGTCGCCGCTGGCCGGGCGGAGCCTGCCGCCGCTGCGGGATGTGCAGATCTCGGCGAGCATGTCAGGCGCGGGGCTCTCGGCGATCCGCCTCCAGGCAGGCGCGGCGGAGTTGGGCGGCGGCGTGCGGCTGGTGCGGCTGAGCGGCTCGGCGCCGGGCCTGGAGCAACCGGTTCAGGTCGCCGCCGAAGCGGTGGTGGGCAGCCTGCCCGTGGCCGTCGCGGCCAGCGCGGGCAGCTTGGCCGCATTGCTGGGCCGCGGTCCGATCCCGGTGCAGCTTTCGCTGGCGGCGAACGGCGCCAGCCTGGGCGCGCAAGGAAGCATGGCGTCGCTGGCCGGGACAGGGCTGGATGTCGCGCTGTCCGCCCGGGTTCCGGACCTGCAGCGGCTCGGCGCCTTGGCCGGCCTGGCGCTGCCGCCGGTCCGCGATGCCGTGCTCGAAGCGCGGCTCGCCATGGCCCCAGCCGGCTTGCTGGTGCGCGGGTTGCGGCTGTCGATGCTGCAGGGCGACCTTGCCGGCGATCTCGCGCTCGGGCTGTCGCCCCGGCCTTCGGTCCGCGGGTCGCTGGTGTCGCGGCGGCTGGACCTGGACGCCTGGACGGGCGCTGCGGCGGCGCCCCCCGCTCCCGGCGTCGCTCCCGGCGTCGCTCCCGGCGTCGCTCCGGCCGCCGGCCCCACGCCGCGGCCGGTCGCGCCGGATCGTCTGCTGCCGGACGTGAAGCTGCCCTTCGCTGCGCTGCTGCGCATGGATGCGGACTTGCGGCTTGGCGTAGGCGAGGCGGTCTGGCGTAACGCCAGCTACCGCGCGATCGAGGCGCGGCTGCTGTTGCAGGATGGGCGGCTGCGGCTGGACCCGGTGAGCTTGCAGGGCCCAGGCGGGCCGGTCCAGGCGCAGATCACCGCCGACGCCGCCGCGGCGCCGCCGACCCTGGCCATCGCCATCCGCGCGCCGGGCTTGGCGGCAGGGCCGGCGCTGGCCGTGTTCGGCGCGCCAGATGGCGCCACCGGAACGATCGACCTCGACGTGCAACTGCGCGGCCAGGGCGAGACCCTGCGGGCCTTCGCCGCGGCGCTGGACGGCCATTTGGGTGCGGCGATGGTGGACGGGGAACTCGAAAACCGCTGGCTGGCGGAGATGTTCGGCGAGGCGCTGCGGGCAGCGAACCTGCCCGTCGAGCCGGGCGGCCGCAGCCGGGTGCGCTGCCTTGCGCTGCGGGCCGACGCGGTGCACGGCCAGGTCCGGCTGCGGGCGCTGGCGCTGGAAACGACCCGGCTGAAGCTGGACGGCGATGGTGGGCTGAACCTCGCCGATGAAACGCTGGACCTCCACCTGCGACCGCAATTGCGCGTCGGCGCGACGGTTTCCGTGCCGCTGCGGGTGGGCGGCACGTTCCGGGCGCCGAAAGCGGCGCTGGATCCAGGCGCGCTGTCGCCGGGCCGCGTCGGTGTCACGATCGGCGGGCCGGCCCTGGATACGTGCGGGCCGGCGCTCGCCTTGGCGCGGGACGGCCGGGCAGGGCCGCTGCCCGCGGCAACGAGCGAGCCTGGTCGCGCCGTGCGTCCGGCCGACCTGCTGCGGGGCTTGCTGCGGTGAAGCGGTTCTGGCGTGAGGCCAGGGCGGTCGCCGTCCCGGACGGGTTCGCGATCATGCTCGACGGCAAGCCGATGCGCATCCCGGGTGGTCCGGCGCTGGCCGTGCATGGCGCGGCACTGGCCGAAGCCATTGCCGCGGAATGGCAGGGGGCCGGTGGTGCCCAGGGCGGCGACATGACCATGGACGACGTGCCGCTGACCCGGCTGGCAGGCACCGCGCAGGAGCGGATCGCGCCCGACCCCGGCCCCGTCGCCGAGGCGCTGGCGCGCTACGCGGAAACGGACTTGTTGTGCTACCGCGCCGAGCACCCGTTGCCGCTCGTGGTGCGGCAGGCGCGGGAGTGGCAGCCCTGGCTGGATTGGCTGGAGGCGGCCCACGGCGCCCGGCTGCAACCGACGGCGGGCGTGATCCACCTGCCACAGGAGCCGGCCGCCTTGGCAGCCGTGCACCGGGCGATCTTGGCGCGGAGCCCGCCGTTGCTGGCCGCACTTGGGCTTGCCATTCCGGCTCTGGGCAGCGCCGCGTTGGGATTGGCCCTGGCGGATGGCGCGTTGGACGCGGAACGGGCACATGCCCTGGCCAGCCTGGATGAGGATTTCCAGGCGGAGCAATGGGGCAGCGATGCCGAGGCGGCCCGGCGGCGCACCCATGTGGCGGCCGACATCGCCCTGGCCGGCCGCTTCATCGCGTTGTGCCGGCTGCCATGACAGCCAAACGGCTGCGGATCGCAGGGAAGGTGCAAGGCGTGGGCTATCGCGTATGGATGGTTCGGACCGCGGTGGCGCTGGGCGTGTCCGGATGGGTGCGCAACCGGGGCGACGGAACGGTGGAGGCGCTGGTTTATGGCGACACGCCGTCGGTCGAGGAGCTTCTGCGCGCCTGTCGCCGTGGGCCGCCCGGCGCCGTGGTCAGCCTGATTCGGGAAGACTTGGCCGAGCCGGAAGACGCGCCGGGGTTTCACGCCATCGCCAGCATCGCCTGAGCCTTCAGTCCATCTGGCGCACGTCTGCTCCTATCTGCTAAAG
Organism: uncultured Acetobacteraceae bacterium; assembly: GCA_964235765.1. GTDB lineage: Bacteria > Pseudomonadota > Alphaproteobacteria > Acetobacterales > Acetobacteraceae > JAVVHH01. The sequence continues at coordinate 8,243 of CAXSDH010000051.1, read as the reverse complement.
CAACGTTGTCGGGTCCCGGCGGCGGGGCCGTTTGAGGAGGATCAGCATGGCGGACGACATCGAAACCGGCATGGAAACGGCCGATATGAAGCGGCTGCTCATGAAGTCCAAGACCGAGCCGGTGAATTGTGCCGTCGGGCTGCATGGCAAGCTGGCCGTGATGATGCTGCACAAGATCAAGCAGCCGAAGGCGCTCTCGAAGGACCTCGAGAAGCAGTTCGACGACCTCAAGAATGCGCGTTTTGGCACGGCGTTCGTGGACACGGACGACGACCCCAAGCTGGTGATCCTGACGCTGAACCGCGCGGCTTCGGGGCTGGGCCAGAAGCTTCGCAAGACCCTGAAGGGTACCGGCTTCTCCAAGGTCCGCATCCAGCTCGAAGATGGTTCGGTCGCCGAGAACGTGGGCGAAGAGGATGAGGAAGGCGAGGAAGACGGCAAGGCTGCCGCCGCCCCGGCCCAGCCCGGAGCGGCAGCGCCGGAATCCGCGGCCGAACCCGCGGCGGCCACCTTCGACCCGGCGGCGCTGACGCAGCGGTTGACCGGGTTGGTCAAGCAGATGCTGCCCATCATCGCCGCCGATCCTTCGCGCCAGGGCGACTTGAAGGACCTGGCCGGCAAAGCCCAGACCGGCATCAAATCGGGCGACGAGGGTGCCGCCACGAAGGCGGTGGACGCCCTCGAAGCGGCGCTGAAGGGCTCGGGCGACGCCAAGCCCAATGGCGCGGCAGCGCCAAATATGGCGGTTCTGGCCAAGTCCAAGCTGGCCTGGGTGGCGGCACGCAAGCGGGTCGAGGATGAGCTCGGCAAGCTGCATGCGGAGATGACGAAGCACTATGACGGCCACGGCTTCGGCGCGGACCTCGACAAGGTGTTCCAGTCCAAGGTCGATCCGATCATGGGTTCGCTGGACCAACGCCTGGGCGCCAAGCTCGATGAAGTGGCGCAGAACGCGAACCCGGGGCAGCATGCCAAGCTGGTTCAGGAGGCGCGCGCCATCATCTCTGGTTACGAAAGCTTCATCGCGGGCGAGCCGCTGATCGCGCAGTTGGACTCGAACCCCTTCGTGCCGCTCAGCATCCAAAAAACGCTTTCGGCAACGTTGCAAGCCCTGAGCAAATCGGTGACGTAAGGTCGATCAGAGCCGCCGCGGTCGCCCGCGACGGCTTCAATCGCCGAAAACCTCGGTCCACGCCGCCCTTAGCGCCACATCTACGTCAGTCATGGTGACCAAGAGCCCCAGCGCGTGCAGGCTCGTGACGCCGTGTTCGGCGATTCCGCACGGGACGATGCCGCTGAAATGGGCGAGATCCGGCTCGACATTCAGCGCGGCGCCATGCCAGCTCACCCACCGCGTCACGCGCACGCCGACTGCGGCGATCTTGGCTTCCCTGCCGGCCGTGCGGTCGGATACCCAGATGCCCACCCGGCCGGGCCGGCGCTCGCCGCGGACGTTGAAGCGGTCCAGCGCCCGGATTAGCCACTCCTCCAGTCCCTGAACGTAACTGCGGATGTCCCGCGGCCGGACGAGGCCATGCGGCCGGGTCAGGTCCAGCATGGCGTAGGCGGTGCGCTGTCCCGGCCCATGATAGGTCCACTGGCCGCCACGCCCGGTGGCGTGGGTGGGGAGGCGAACCGGCTGGGCGAGATCTTCGGCGCGGGCTGAGGTGCCAGCCGTGTACAGGGGCGGATGTTCCACTAGCCAGACCTGCTCCGGTGCGGTGCCGGCGCGGATGCCATCCACGCGCGCCGCCATCTCGGCGAGTGCGCGCTCGTAGGGCAGAAAACCGTTCTCCACCGTCCATTCCAACGTTGCTGCCGCCTGCGCCATCCGCTATGACCCGGCGGCCCCGATGCGGTCGTGGCGGAATGGTAGACGCGCAAGCTTGAGGTGCTTGTGGGGGAAACCCCGTGGAAGTTCGAGTCTTCTCGACCGCATGCCCTTGCCTAGTTTGCCTTCCCGGCGCGTGTGCCCGATCTTGCATCACCGGGTGGAAGGATAATGGCGATGGATGAAGATTTCCGTAAGGCGGCGCTGGATTACCACCGGCTGCCCACGCCCGGCAAACTGTCGGTCGAACCGACCAAACGGATGGCGACGCAACGGGATCTCTCGCTGGCCTATTCCCCCGGCGTGGCCGCGGCGTGCCTGGAGATCGTGGCCAACCCTGACGCGGCGCGGGATTTGACGGCGCGCGGCAACCTGGTCGCGGTCATCTCCAACGGCACCGCGGTGCTCGGCCTCGGCAACATCGGGGCGCTGGCCGGCAAGCCCGTGATGGAGGGCAAGGCCGTCCTGTTCAAGAAATTCGCCGGGATCGACGTGTTCGACATCGAGGTGGACGCGCAGGACCCCGACCTGTTCGTGAGCGTGGTGGCGGCGCTGGAACCGACATTCGGGGCCATCAACCTCGAGGACATCAAGGCCCCGGAGTGCTTCGAGATCGAGCGTCGGCTGCGGGAACGCATGAAGATCCCGGTGTTCCACGACGACCAACACGGCACGGCGATCATCGTGGCCGCGGCCATCCGCAACGGCTTGCTGCTGCAGGGCAAGGAATTGCAGCAGGCAAAGCTGGTCACTTCCGGCGCAGGAGCGGCGGCTCTGGCCTGCGTGGATCTGCTGGTGGCCATGGGGCTCCAGGTCGGCAACGTGACGCTGACGGACGTGAAAGGCGTGGTATACGAGGGCCGCGACCAGAACATGCCTCCCAACATGGCGCGCTATGCCCGCCAAACCGATGCACGCGGCCTGCAGGATGTGTTGCAGGGCGCGGACGTGTTTCTCGGCCTCTCGGCGCCGGAGGTGCTGAAGCCGGAATGGCTGCACCTGCTGGCTGAGAAGCCGCTCATCCTCGCGCTCGCCAACCCGGACCCTGAGATCATGCCCGAGCTCGTGCGCGCCGCGCGGCCGGATGCGATCGTGGCCACTGGGCGTACTGATTACCCCAATCAGGTTAACAATGTGTTGTGCTTCCCGTTCATCTTTCGCGGCGCGCTCGACGTGGGCGCCACCGAGATCAACGAGGCAATGAAGGTGGCCGCCGTGGAAGCGACCGCCATGCTGGCGCGGGTGGAGGCAAGCGAGGTCGTCGCCGCGGCTTACGGCGGCTCCGCACCGGTGTTCGGGCCCGACTACATCATTCCCAAGCCGTTCGACCCGCGCCTGATCCTTGAAATCGCGCCGGCGGTCGCCCGCGCGGCGATGGCCAGCGGCGTGGCACGGCGGCCGATCGCCGACTTCGCGGCTTATCGCGACGACCTCGAGAAGTTCGTGTTCCGCTCGGGCCAACTGATGCGGCCGGTGTTCGAGGCAGCACGCAAATCGCCGCAGCGCATCGTGTATGCCGAGGGCGAGGACGAGCGCGTTCTCCGCGCCGTGCAGACCGTGCTGGACGACAAGCTGGCCCTGCCCACGCTGATCGGGCGGCGGGACGTCATCGCCCGACGGGTGCAGGAGATGGGGCTGCGCATCAAGGTCGATACCGACCTACGCATCCTGGACCCGGAACGGGACCGCGACGTGTTCGATCCCTTGCTCGCGACGTATCAACGCCTTGTGGGGCGCCGCGGCGTGCCGCCCGATGCCGCGGCGCGACGTTTGATCCGTCGGCAGACGGTCGCCGCCGCCATGTTGCTGCAGTCCGGCCAGGCCGATGCGGCCATCTGCGGCGGCACCGGCGATTGGTGGCGGCATATGACCTATCTCATGCCGATCATCCCCAAGCGGCCCGAAGTGTCGCGCATCTATGCCCTATCGGCGATGATCCTGCAGGCAGGCGTGTTGTTCCTGTGCGACACGCATGTGAACGTGGACCCCACGGCCGAGCAGGTCGCCGAGATGACCGTTCTGGCGGCCGACGCGGTCCGCAGCTTCGGAATCGTGCCGAAGGTGGCGCTGCTGTCGCATTCGAGCTTTGGCAGCAGCAGTAGCGACAGCGCCCGGAAGATGCGCGCGGCGTTGGTCCTTTTGCGTGAGCGGGCGCCGGAGTTGGAGGTGGATGGGGAGATGCACGCGGACGCCGCGCTGGTGCCGAGCCTACGCGATCGTGCGGTGCCGGACAGCCGGCTCGAGGGCGTCGCCAACCTCCTGGTGATGCCGAACCTGGATGCTGCGAATATCGGCTTCACCCTGTTGAAGGCTGGTGCGGACGGCTTGCCGATCGGGCCGGTGCTGCTGGGGATGTCGCGGCCCATCCATGTCCTGGTGCCGAGCGTGACGGCGCGGGGCATCGTCAACGTGAGCGCGCTGGCGGCGCTGGATGCGCAGTTGCGCGTCAAGCAAGGGTGATCTTCCTCGCACTCGGGCTGGTTACGCTGGCGTTGCTGCTTTGGGCCGCGCGGTCGTTCTCCCGTGCGCCGGTGCCTAACGTGAAGGCCCTGATGGCCTGGGTTGCCGCATTGGCGGGGCTGAGCCTGGCGGCGATGCTGTTGCTGACCGGGCGCGGCGCGGCGGCCCTAAGCGGTGTCGTGTTGCTTGGGCCGCTGGCCTGGAGCTGGTGGCAGGAGGCGCGTGCCGCGCCTGGGGCGGCCCACGCTGGCCCGGTTCGCAGCAGCCGCATGGCGCGCGCGGAGGCCTTGCAGGTGCTTGGGCTAAGCGAGCCGATCTCCGAGTCCGAGGTCCGGGCGGCCTGGGTGCGGCTGATGCGGGTCGCGCATCCGGATGGCGGCGGCTCGGACTGGCTGGCTGCGCGAGTGAACCAGGCAAAGGACGTGCTGCTTGGAAAACGGTGATCGGCTTGCCGCTTACCGGCCGCCGTGCGACCAATTCGTTAACCAAGCTACGCCATAATGGGACGCATGCACGTGATCAGGAAGTTGCGCAAAGCCGTCCTCCCCGTTGCCGGGCTGGGAACCCGATTCCTGCCCGCCACGAAGGCGATGGCCAAGGAAATGTTGCCGGTAGTAGACAAGCCGTTGATTCAATACGCCATCGAGGAAGCCCGGGCAGCGGGGATCGAGCAGTTCTGCTTGGTGACAGGCCGCGGCAAAACGGCCCTGATCGACCATTTCGACGTGGCGTACGAGCTTGAAACGACGCTGCGGGAACGCGGCAAGGACGAGTTGATCGCGATGCTGGACAGCATGAAAGTGCAGCCCGGCTCGATCACCACCGTGCGCCAGCAGGTGCCGATGGGGCTGGGACACGCGATCTGGTGCGCCCGCGCCTTCATCGGCGAGGACCCGTTCGCCATTCTGTTGCCCGATGACTTAGTCCTGAGCGATACCCCTTGCTTGAAGCAGTTGGCCGATTGTTACGCCAACACCGGCGGAAACGTGGTGGCTGTGACCGAGGTTCCGCGCGAGCAGACCAACCGCTACGGCATCCTCAGGACGGGCAGGGATGACGGCCACGTCGTCGAGGTGCTCGGGCTTGTGGAGAAACCTAAGCCGGCAGAGGCGCCCAGCAATCTGTCGATCATCGGGCGTTACGTTCTGCTGCCGGAGGTCCTCGAGCATCTCTCGCAGATGGAACGGGGGGCAGGGAACGAGGTGCAACTGACTGATGCGATGGCCAAGATGATCGGCCATACGCCGTTCCACGGACTCCGCTACGAAGGCCGGCGGTTCGATTGCGGCGACAAGATCGGGTTCCTGGAGGCGCAGATCGCGTTCGCGCTGAAACGGCCCGAACTGGCGGACGAGGTTCACGAGTTCCTGAAGCGCTATACCGGAGGCGCATAGGCATGGCGTTAGACACGGCGTTCAGGCACCAGTTCGATCCCACGAGCCTTCGGGAGTACGATATCCGTGGCGTGGTCGGGCGCACCCTGCATGCGGCGGACGCATTTGCGATCGGGCGCAGCTTCGGCACCGTGGTGGCGCGTGCCGGCGGGCGCACCGTGGCGGTCGGGTATGATGGCCGGCTATCCTCGCCGGAGCTGGCCGGGTCGTTGGTAGACGGGCTGAAGGCGAGCGGCATGGAAGTGCTGCGCGTGGGCCGCGGGCCGACCCCGATGCTGTATTTTGCCGCGACCACGCTCGCGACGGACGGTGCGGTGATGGTGACCGGCAGCCATAACCCGCCCGACTATAACGGCTTCAAGATGATGCTCGGCCCAAAGGCGTTCTTCGGCGCCGACATCCAGACACTCGGCCGCATCGCCGCCGCGGGCGACGTGGTGGAGGAGGAGCAGGGTTCGGACCGGCCGGTTGACGTTGCGGCGGATTACGTGGCCCGGATCGTCCAGGACTGGGACGGCGGAGATCGCCAGTTGCGCGTGGTGTGGGACAATGCGAACGGCGCTGCCGGCGAGGTGCTGCAGCGCTTGGTGAAAGTGTTGCCCGGCCATCACACGGTGCTGAATGCCGAGATCGACGGGCGCTTCCCCTCGCACCATCCGGACCCGACCATTGCCCGCAACCAGGAGCAGTTGATTGCCGCGGTGCGCGAGCATGGGGCCGACCTGGGCATTGGCTTCGATGGCGATGCCGACCGCATCGGCGTGGTGGACGATGGCGGGGGTATGCTGTTCGGCGACCAACTCATGGTGGTGCTGGCGCGCGACGTGCTGCGCACGCATCCCGGCGCCACCATCATCGCCGACGTGAAGGCGAGCCAGGTCCTCTATGACGAGATTGCCCGGGCGGGCGGCAAGCCCTTGATGTTCAAGACCGGACATAGCCTGATCAAGGCCAAGATGGCCGAGATCAAGGCGCCGTTTGCCGGCGAGATGAGCGGGCATATCTTCTATGCCGACCGTTGGTATGGCTTCGACGATGCGCTGTACGTCGCGGTTCGGCTCATGGGAATCGTCGCGCGAATGCCGATGACGCTGTCCTCCGTGCGCCTGGCCCTGCCGCAGGTGGTGAACACGCCGGAGCTGCGGTTCGACTGTGACGACACTCGCAAGTTCGCCGTCGTGCAGGAGGTCGCTGCCCGCTTGCGCGCCGCACGCGCCGACATGAACGACATCGACGGCGTAAGGGTGCTGACGCCGGATGGCTGGTGGCTGCTGCGGGCCAGCAACACACAGGCGGTGTTGGTCGCCCGTGCGGAGGCGAAGGACGAAGCGGGGCTGGAGCGCTTGAAGGCGGCGCTGGTCGAGCAACTGCTGGCCTCGGGCCTGGAAGCGCCCGATTTCTCGGGTGAGAACGCCGGGCACTAGTGCCGGCAAAGGGTGGCCTTATCGCCGCGCTACTATCAGATCACTTCCGTCTGGGATTTGGTCAAGCTAGGTGCCGCGCGAGGGGAGCAGGTGCATCCCGGCGTGAGCGTCGCCGTGCCGGGTCTGGATTATGGAGACCAGGACTTCTCCGGCCGAAGCCTCGATGAACAGCCCGGCACTCTCTCCTGGCGGGACCCGGCCGCCGAGGTCGTTGCCGCCCCAATCTTCCGCTTCCTCCTGAACGGGGCGCGGGTCCACTCCCCACATGGCGTCGTGAGCGTGGGCCGGCATGTCATGACCGAGTCGCTCCATCATGTCTGGCCTGCCAGCGTGGGCGCCGCGAGGCTCGATGGTGAGGGCTGGACATTCCAGGACGACTTCGCGGGCCGCCGCCTGGGCACGGCCGAACACCTGATGGGCGGCAACCCAGGCAACTACTATCATTGGCTGCTGGAAGGTCTGGGACGGTGGGCTGCGGTCGCCGACGGGCTGGACCCGGTGCTGTTGCCCTGGTCCGGACAAAACTTCCAGCATCAAGGCCCGATGCTGCTGCCCGGACTGGCCGGGCGTGCCGTGTTCGTCGGCCCCAGCCAGGCGATCGACGTGGACGAGCTTGGCTGGGTAAGCCATGTCACCGGCGCCGGAACGCTGTTCCACCCGCTACTGCGCCGGACCGCAGCTGCGATGCGGGACCTGGCTGGGACGAGCAGTGCCGGCGTCCGCATCTACGTATCGCGCCACGATGCGCAGAACCGGCGATTGCTGAACGAGGATCGCGTCGAACACCTGTGCCGGCAGCGCGGGTTCCAGGTGGTTCGGCTCGGCGCCATGCCGTTGCGCGACCAGGTCGCGCTGTTCGCCTCCGCGCGCCACATCGTCGCGCCGCATGGGGCGGGTTTGGCGAACCTGCTGTTCTGCCAGACCGGCGCCGCGCTGCTGGAATTGCACATGGATCGCTACGTGAACTGGTGCTTCCGCCGCTTGGCCGGCCTCTCCGGCGTGCGATACGGATGCTTGGTCGGCACGGCCCGGCCGCCGGTCGATCCCGCCTGGGTGCATGGAGCATCGTGGCAGTTGGACCTAGACTCGCTGGCGGCGGTGCTAGACGATCCGCGCTTCACTGCCCAGTGAGGA
>CAXSDH010000050.1:18281-28719 GCA_964235765.1 uncultured Acetobacteraceae bacterium | reverse complement strand
GCCGCCGGCCTGCCGGCACGCGCCGCAGCAGGCGAGGCCCGCGCCGCCGCCGCCCTGGAGCGGCATGCGGACCGCCTGGCGCGCGGCCTGGCCGTCGTCGTCAACGTGCTGGACCCGGATGTCATCGTGCTCGGCGGCGGACTCTCCAACATGGACCACCTCTACGAGCGCGTGCCCGCCCTGCTGCGCGGCTACGTGTTCAGCGACATCAGCGACACCCCGGTGCTGCGCAACCGCCACGGCGACAGCAGCGGGGTGCGCGGCGCCGCGTGGCTGTGGCCGGCCGATGCCTAGCCTGTGCCGCGACTGCTTCGGCGAGGCGGAAACCAACCGTTGCGCCGCTTGCGGCTCCCATCGCGTGGTCGGCCACCCCGACCTGTTCCGCCTGCCCATCGCGCACGTGGACTGCGACGCCTTCTACGCCAGCGTGGAAAAGCGCGACCGGCCGGAACTGGCCGGATTGCCGGTGGTGGTGGGCGGCGGCGTCCGCGGCGTGGTCACCACCGCTTGCTACATCGCCCGCATCTATGGCGTGCGCAGCGCCATGCCGATGTTCACCGCGCTCAAGCTCTGCCCCGATGCCGTCGTGGTCCGGCCCGATTTCGGCAAATACACCGCCGCCGCCCGGCATATCCGCACCCTGATGGCCGACCTCACGCCCTTGGTCCAGCCGCTCTCGATCGACGAGGCGGCGCTGGACCTCTCCGGCACCGAGGCCCTGCACGGGGCGGCGCCGGCCGCGGTGCTGGCGCGGTTCGCGCGCCGGGTCGAGGCGGAGGTGGGCGTCACGGTTTCGATCGGCCTGGCCGCCAACCGTCTGCTGGCCAAAATCGCGGCCGGGCGGGACAAGCCACGCGGCTTCGCCGTGCTCGGGCACGACGCCGCGTCGGTGCTCGCGGAGGAGCCCGTGGCGCTGCTGCCCGGCGTCGGCCCGGTGCTGGAGCGCAGGCTGCACGCCCTCGGCATCACCCGGCTCGCCCACCTGCAGTCGCTCGACGACCGCGCGGCCCGGGCGCGGCTGGGCGAGGACGGGCCCGCGCTGGTCCGCCGCTCCCGCGGGGAGGACGCCCGCCTGGTGCACACCGGCAGCGCCGCGAAGTCGATCAGCGCCGAGACTACCTTCGACACCGACCTCGCCGACCCCGCCGTGCTCGAGCGGCATCTCTGGCGCATGGCCGAGAAGCTGGCGCGGCGTCTGCAGGAGAAGGGCCTTGCCGCGGGCGGCGTCGTGCTGAAGCTGAAAACCGCCCGCTTCGCCAGCCGTACCCGCAACCAGCGCCTGCCCGCCCCCACCCAACTGCCCGACCTGCTGTTCCAGGCCGGCCGAGGCCTGCTCGCGCGCGAGGCGGACGGCGCCGCCTTCCGCCTGATCGGCATCGGCGCCCATCCGCTGCTCGAGGGTGGCCTGGCCGATCGCGGAGACCTCGCCGACCCCGATGCCGCCCGGCGCCTCGCCACGCAGCGGGCCGTCGATGCCTTGCGCGGGCGTTTCGGCGAAGCCGTGATCGGCCGGGGGCGGGGCCTGCCTTGACGTGGCGGGCCGGCGTTCGCACTGTCCGCCTGGCATGCCCAGCCCCGAGACCCCCAGCCCCGAGGCCGATGCCGCGACGCGCGTGGCCTTCCTGCAATGGCTGGAAACCTTCGCCGGCTACGTGCGGGAGGTGGACTACGCCTCCGCCCGCCCGCTATTCCATCCGGACGTGCTTGCCTTCGGCACCCATCGCGACGTCATCCCAGGCCTGGAAGCCTGGATCGCCACGCAATGGGACAATGTCTGGCCCCGGACCTCGGACTTCCGCTTCGACCTGGAGGGCACGCATGTGCTCGCCTCGGCGGATGGAACGATGGCCTGCGTGGTCGCGCCCTGGACCAGCACGGGCTACGCGATTGACGGAACCCGGTTCGAGCGCCCCGGCCGGGCCACGATGATTTTCAACCGAGGCGGGGAGGGGTGGCTTTGCACCCACTCCCACATGTCGTTGAACCGGGGCGTGCCGCAAACCAGCCACGCCGACCGCCCCGTCAAGGCACGCTGACCATTTTCGAGCATCACCCGATCGAACGGACCGGGTAGGGATGCCGGTGCAACTAGCGCCGCATCCGCCGACGCCGCGCCACGCAGAGCGACGCCAGGCCTGCCCCGACAAGCGCCAGGCTCGCCGGCTCCGGCACCGCTGCGTAGGACAGGCTTTGCGAGCCCTGGAGTTGCAGCTGGGCCACATACTCCTGCGGCCCCGCCCGCCACGTGCCGGTTTCAACGGCGCTCAAATCCGCCGCTGCCGACGCCAGCGCGGCGCTGGTGGTGTCGTGCGCCTGGAACAGGCCGGTCGATAGGTTGTAGCCCGTCGTGCCGCTCTCGTAGAGCACCTCCCAGATCGCGAGCTGTAGCCCAGCGGAGGTGGCGCCATCATGGACCAGCGGGTTGCCCCGGGCCAGCAGGGCATCGATCTGCGCCAGCTTCGTCGCGTTCCCGAGCGAGTCCGACAGCAAGCCCACGCGATACGTCGCGGGGATTTTCAGCCAGTCGAAGATGTCGGTGCAGAACGCCTGGATGAGTGCGTTGAATCCGGCCGCCGTGTTCGTGGCCACAAGATTGAACTGCCCGGCGGCAACGCGTTCGCTCAGCCCGGTGGGTGTGTAGGAGATGGTCACGTCGGCCGACCCGTTCGCGAACAGGTTGGGCGCGGTTACGTCCACGAATGGACTGGCCGTGCTTGGTTTGGCGAAGCCGAACAGCCCGAGGGCGAGTAGCACGAGGGCGGTTGGACGTCTGATAGGGATAGGCATCTCTGCAACTCCAAGTGGTGGAATGCAGATATAACCTAATTTTTGAGACGTGACGACGGAAAAAAATAGACGGATGTCAAAAAAGAGGCGAAGCCGCAACCCAGGCCTTGGCGGCAGCCCCGCGTCCAAGCAACAGCGCCCCCGCCGCTGTTGCGGTCGCGGGAACCCTCGGGACCCCGCCTGGTTCCTTCCACGACGAACAACGGGAGCAGACCATGGGACGATACACTTCGGGCGGCGTGGGCCGCGATATCCTTGCGGGCGCAGTCGCCGGCGTCGCGGCCATCTGGGTTGCCGACCAGCTCGACCAGGCGATCTATCGCGCGGGCGGGCCGGAAGGCGTCCGTAAGACTGAGGCTGCCAGGCCCGGCGGCATGGACCCCGCGCACGTGCTGGCCAAGCGCGCAGCGGATGCGGTCGGGGTCGATATCGGCGATCCGAAAAACAACCCGGCCGGGCACACCGTCCATTATGGCATCGCCGCCGGCATGGGCGCGTTGTATGGCCTTCTGCGCGGCATGGCGCCGGGCGTCAGCACCGGACGGGGCGCGCTGTTCGGCATCGCGATGTTCGTCCTGCAGGATGAGATCGGCAACACCGTCATGGGCACCGCGGGCAATCCGTTGGACTACCCGATCCGCGATCACGCCCGCGGCGCAGCCGCTCATACCCTGTTCGGCATCGTGACCGATCTAGGCACCCGTCTGATCTCCCCGTGGCGCGACGAGGTCGTCGTCGAGCACGGCCCCCCCTTGTCGGAGCGCTTGGACCGCGGCCGGGACTATCTTCGCCAGGGCCGCGACTATCTGTATGAGCAAGGGCGCCACAACCTGGACCAGGGCCGCGAATACCTGGGTCAGGGCATCAGCTATGCGGGCCAGCTTGCGGAGCAGGCGCGCGCTCGCCTCCCGGAGGTGGACGCGGCCGACGTCGTCCGCCGCGGGCGCCGCTACGCGGGACAGGCCGCGGACACGGTGCGTTCGCAACTGCCCGACGTGGACCCGGCCGAGCTGGCCAAGGCGGGCCGCCACCGAGCCAGGCGCTTCGCAAACGACGCACGCTCGTACATGCCTGAGGCCCCGGCGTCCGGTATCTCTCGCGCGGTGAAGTGGCTATTCGGCTAACTGCGGGAGCGGGTCGCCTAGCCTAGCAGGAGTTCCGGCCGCCGGAACGGGCTGCGCGGCAAGGTCTCCCCACGCCAGAAATCCCGGAACGCCGCGGGCAGCACGTCCGTGAGCGTCCGGGTCCCTGGCCGTATCACCGCAAGCCCAGCCGGGGCAGGGGCCTCGCCTAGCAAAACCGCCGTCAGCGTCCGCCCGTCCCAGAACGCCACGTCCATCCGCACCATCTCCCCGTCCGAAGCGACCCACGCCCGCGGCAACGGCCGCAACGCCGACCACGTCCAGTCCTCGACGGCATAAACTCCGTCATACCGGCCCAACGCTGCGGCCAGCGCGGCATGGCGCCGGCCCAGTTCGTCCGCCACGAAATCCATGTACTCCGCGATGAACCGCCGCGGCCCCGCCGCATAGTCGCCGCATTGCCCCTGCAACCAAGCCGTCGCCGCCGCCCGGCGCGCCAGGTGGCCGTTCCCCGCGCCGGCCAGGATCGCCCCCGGCACCGGATAGCTGTTGAGCCGCAGCGGCGCCGGGCCGAGCGTCACCCCGGGCAGCCGCGGGTCATCTGGCGAGAGGCTGCGCGGAATGCGGTCGAGCCCATACAGAACCCGCATCAACGGCGCGCGAACTCGGGGTGCCAGTGCAGCAGCCGCTGCCGCAACAGCGCCATCCCGCCCACCACCAACATGCCCACCGCCGCCGTCTCCACGATCCCGGCATACACGCCCACGGAATCGGCGAACCGCCCCGCCTGCAGCATCGCGCCCCCCAGCCCGGCGCCTCCCATCAGCATCTCCGACGCCACCGTGGTGATCAGCGCCGTCGGCAGCGCAATCTGCAACCCGGTGAAGATCTGCGGCAGCGCCGCCGGCAGCAGCACCTCCCAGAACAGCCCGAGTCCGCCGGTCCCCATGCTGCGCGCCGACCAGATCAGGAACTTGTCCACCCCGCGCATTCCCGAATCCGCCGCAGCCACGATGGTGAAAATGGAGGCGAACGCCACCATCACGATCTTTGAAACGTCGTACACGCCGAACCATAGGATGAACACCGGCAGGAACGCGATTTTCGGCATGGGAAACCCTATGGAAATCAGCGGCTCGCAGAACCACCGCAACAACCGCCCCCGCGCCACCAGGATGCCGAGCGGGATCCCCAGCAGGCACGCCGCCCCGAACCCGGCCACCGTGCGGTAGAAGCTCAGCCCGGCATTCAAGGCGAACTCCCCGCTCTGCACGTCCTCCACCAGCCGCCCCGCCACCGCGTCCAGCGGCGGCAGCAGGAACGGGTCCACCAAGGCGAAGTGCCCGGCGACGCCCCAAGCCACGAGCAAGGCGCCGATGGCAGAAAAACCCGCCGCCCCCTCCCAAACCCGGCGCAGCGAGACACCCCGCACCGGCCCGATGACCGCAGCGCTCACTCCCGCCACCGCAGCAGGTGGTTGCTGAGCATCTGGAACCCGCGATCCGCCGCAAAGCCCAGCGCCGTCACCGCCAGGATCACCGCAAACATCGCCGGATAACTGCCCGCATCGCCGAGCGAGCCAATGAGGTACCCCAGCCCGTTGGTCGCGATCACCAGCTCGCTCGACACCATCAGCAGGAACATGAAGGCGATGGCGGTGCGGATGCCGGTCAGGATTTGCGGCGAAGCGGCCGGCAGCAGCACATCACGCACGATCGCCGCCCGCGAGGCGCCCATGCTTCGCGCCGACCACACCAGCACATGATCCACCCCGCCGATGCCGTTATAGGTGCTGAGCACCACCGGCAGCAGGCAGCCCAGGAACACCAGCACCGCCTTCGACGTATCGCCCAGCCCGAACCACACCAGCAGCAGCGGGATCAGCGCCGACTTCGGCAACGGATAGAACACCTGAACCAGCGGGTTCACCACCATGCGGAACCCACGCGACAGCGCCATGCCGCCGCCCAGCAAGGTGCCCGCCACCACGGCGGCTGCGAACCCAAGCAGGCTCCGCGGCAGCGAGGCGGCGGCATTGGCCCAAAGGTCGCCATCCCGCACCAGCCCGGCCAGGGAGCGCAGCACGTTCGAAAACGTCGGCAGCAGCGCGGTCGAAACCAGCCCGAGCCGCGTCACCGCCTCCCACAGCAGCAGCACGATCAGCAGCGGCACGGTCCGGCTGAGCACGCCCAATCAGCCCGCCATCTGCCGCGCGGCGTCCACCTCGCCCCGCACCATGTCCCACACATGCTCCACGGTCTGCACGAATTCGGGGTTCTTCAGAATGCCGGGGTCGGCACGGTTGTTGAAGTCGGTATCGATCAACTGCTTGATCCGCCCCGGCCGCGCCGACATCACCGAGATGCGGTCCGCCAGGTACACCGCCTCCGCCACGTCATGCGTCACGAACACCACCGTCTTGCGGCTGGCCCGCCAGATGGTCAGCAGCTCCTCCTGCATGATGCGCCGCGTCTGCGCGTCGAGCGCGCCGAACGGCTCGTCCATCAGCAATATGTCGGGGTCGGTCGCCAGCGTCCGGGCGATCGCGGCCCGCTGCTGCATGCCGCCCGAAAGCTGCGACGGATAGCTCCGCTCGAACCCGGTCAGGTGCACCATGTCGATGAAGTGCTGCGCACGCTGGTCCGCCTCCGCGCCGCGCTGCCCGCGCTTGGCCAGCGCATACAGCACGTTCTGCTTCACCGTCTTCCACGGAAACAGCGCGAAGTTCTGGAACACGATGCCCCGCTCCGGGCCCGGCGCCGCCACCACCCCCGCGCCCGTGCGGATCGTGCCCTGCTGCACCCGGATGAACCCGCCGATCAAATACAGCAACGTCGACTTGCCGCAGCCGCTCGGCCCCAGCAAGGCATGGAACTGGTTGCGCGGGATGCTGAGCGAGATGTCGGCCAGCGCCGTCACCCTCGCCCCGTTGCGGGGCACGTAGCTGTGGGTGACGCCGTCGATCTCGATCCCGGCAGCGCCTCCCATCAGGGCGATGCCTCGATCCGCTTGCGCGCGGTCTCCACGAAGCTGAGGTCCACGTATCGGGGGTCCACCGCGATGGCGGCGGGGATCAGCCCAAGCGCCTTCGAAGCATCGACCGCGCTCTGCAGGTTGGGGATGTTCGGCCGGCTGAACGGGTCGCGGTAATAATCCTGGGCGGTGAACAGGTAAGCCAGCTCGGCCGGCTCGGTCTTCATGAAACGGGCGATGATGCCGATCGCCTCCGTCCGGTTGGCCGGATCGACGAACCAGCGGCGGGCGCGCACGTAGTCTTCGAAGAAGTCCTCCAGCGCCGGGCGGTTCTTGTCCAGGAACTCGCTGCGCCCGGCCAGGAACACCAGTTGCGACGGCCCCCAGGCGTCCCGCGCGGTGAACAGCGTCGTGTAGGTCCCGCTCGCCATCATCGGTATCAGCAGCGGCTGCACCGCCACCGCCAGGTCCACCTTGCGCTCCTCCAGCAGCGCCGGCAGGCTCGGGAACGCCGCCTCGATGGAGACGTAGTCGCGGCGGTCCTGCAGCCCGGCCTTGGTCAGCATCGCCCGCATCGCCGTGTCGGAGGCCGAGCCCACCGCGTTGGTGCCGACCCGCTTGCCCTTGAGGTCCGCCACCGTCTTGATGCCGCTATCCGCCCGCACCACGAAGGCATCCGAGTGGAAGCCCGGAATGCCGTCCTGGATGATGTCCGCCACCACGCGGAGATCGAGCCGTGCATTGACCACGCTGAGCGCCAGCGTGCCCGGCGAGTAAGCCACCAGGTCCACCTCGCGCGCCGCCATGGCGGTGATCTGCGGCGAGCTGCCGCGGAACGCGATCGGCTGCACGCGATAGCTGGCGCCGTAGTGCTTCAGGATGTCCGGCTTGGAGAACAGCACGGGGATCATGTGCCCCGGCATGGTGGACCAGCCGATGCGGACCAGCAGGGGTTCCGCCCAAGCAGGCCCGGCCAGCCCAAGCAGGGCCGCGACGACGACGCATTTCAATCCGTTCATCCCGCCACCCTCCAAGTTGGAACGCTAGATCAAAGCCTACAGCCCGAACAGGCGCTTTGCATTGCCGCCGGCGATGGCGGCGAAGGTCGCCTCGTCGAGGTTCGCCGACGCCAGGTGGCCGACCGGGTCGCTATCGGCCATGTCGTAGGGATAGTCCGTCCCCATCAGGATTTGCCCGGCGCCGAACACCTCGATCAGGTGGCGAAGCTGATGCGGCGTGAACACCACGGAATCGAAGAACACCCGCTTCAGGTACGTCGTCGGCTTCTGCGGCAGGCTGCCGCGCACGTCGCTGCGCGCCCCCCAGGCATGGTCGATGCGCCCGGAATACGCCGGCAGGTAGCCGCCGCCATGCGCCGCGATCAGCTTGAGGCTGGGGTACCGCTCCAGCACGCCGTCGAAGATGAGGTAATGCAGCGCCAGCGCGGTCTCGAGCGGGTTGCCGACGACGTTGTTGAAGTAGTTGCGCGTCATCCGCGCGGCCTCGGTGAAGCCGTTGGGGTGGATCAGGATCACCGCGCCGAGCGCCTCAGCCTTCGCCCAGAACGGCGCGAAGGCCGGGTCGGACAGCTCGCGCCCGCCCACGTTTGTCAATACCTGCGCGCCCTTCAGCCCCCGCTCCTTCATCGCCCGCTCCAGCTCGGCGCAGGCGGCGTCGGCGTCCTGCATGGGCACGGTGCCGAGCGCCGCGAACCGGTCGGGCTTCTGCGCGGCGAACGCGGCCAGGCCGTCGTTGACGATGCGCGCGGCCTGGACGCCGATTTCGAGCGGCACGGTATAGGTGCATTGCGGCGGCGGCGGCATGATCACCTGCAGGTCGATCCCGGCCGCGTCCATGTCGGCCAGCCGCACCGCCACGTCGAGCATGTTGGGCCGGCGGTCCTGGTCCTGCTTGCGGTTCAGGGCCTTGGTGTTGGGCGTCGCGAAATGCGCCAGCGGCACCAATGCGAGGTCCACATGGGGCGCCACCAACTCGGCCGCCTCCGGCACCAACACATGCGAATGCATGTCGATGGTCATGCTGCGGGGGCGCACCTCCCGGCCGGGCCGCCCATGCTCGCGGGCCGCGGTCGGGCCGTAATGGTTGGTCTCGTCAGCCATGGCTATCTCCTGTTCAGAATACGCCGAGATGGCGGTCGATCACGCCCTCTGTCAGCTCCGCCGCGGCGCCATGCAGGGCAACCCGGCCCGTGTTCAGCACCACGACGTCATCGGCTACCGACATCGCCAGCCGCACGTTCTGTTCCACCAGCACGATCGAAAGCCGCTCGGCCTTCAAGCCGGCGATGATGCGGCCGATCTCGGCCACCATCTGCGGCGCCAACCCCTCCGAGGGCTCGTCCATCAGCAATACGCGCGGGTTGCCCATCAGCGCCCGGCCGATCACCATCATCTGCTGCTCGCCCCCGGAAAGCGACCCGGCCAACTGCGCCCGGCGCTCGCGCAGGCGTGGGAAGGCGTCGAACACCCGCTCCAGCGTCCAGGCCGCACCCCGCACCGCCTGGCGCGCCACCAGCAGGTTCTCCCGCACCGACAGCGAAGGGAACACGCGCCGCCCCTGCGGCACCAGGGCCAGCCCGCGGCGCGAGATCGCCTCGGGCGGCAAAGCCTGCACCGGCTGGCCGAACAGCAGGACCCGGCCGCGCCGCGCCGGCAGGAAGCCCATCGCGGTCGCCAGGCACGTCGTCTTGCCGGCGCCATTGCGCCCCAGCAAGGCGAGCAGGCTGCCCTCGCGCAAGGCGAAGCCCACGCCGTGCAGCACGTGGCTGTCGCCGTAGAACGCATCCACCTCGGAGAACGCCAGCGCCTCACTCACCGAGATACACCTCCCGCGTGCGCGGGTCGGCGATCACCTCGGCCCGCGTGCCTTCCAGCACCACCGCGCCGAAGTTGAGCAAGGTGATCCGCTCGGCGAACGCCAGCGCCATGTCCATGTCGTGCTCGATCAGCACGACGGCGATGTCCGCCGGCAGCGCGGCCAGCACGGCGGCCACCGTCTCCCGCTCCGGAGCCGACAGCCCGGCCAGCGGCTCGTCCAGCAGCAGCACGCGCGGCCGCTGCGCGAGAGCCATCGCCAGCTCGAGCCGCCGGCGCTCGCCGTAAGCCGTCTCGGCCACGATGCAGCCGCCGAGCCCGCCCAGCCCGACGCGGTCCAGCGCCGCCTCGGCGGCATCGTGCAGCGCCCGGCGGTGGGCGAAGGCGCCCCAGGGGAGCCATCCCGTGTTGCCCATGCCGACCAGCGCCAGCGCCACGTTGTGCACCAGCGTTTCCTGCGGGAACAAGGTCAGGATCTGGTAGGTGCGCGCCAACCCGTGCCGCACCCGGGCGCGGGTGGAAAGGCCGCGCAACTCCCGCCCGAACAGGCGGATGGCGCCGGCATCCGCCCGCAGGTCGCCGGTGATCAGGTTGAACAGCGTGGTCTTGCCAGCCCCGTTCGGCCCGATCAGCAGCCGGCGCTCGCCGGGCATCACGGTCAGCGCGATCTCGCGTACGGCCGCGACGCCGCCGAAGCGCTTGCGCAACCCGGTGATCTCGAGCGCCGGCGTCACGCCGGGGTTCTCGAGCGCCGGCGTCACG
>CAXSDH010000050.1:0-18181 GCA_964235765.1 uncultured Acetobacteraceae bacterium | reverse complement strand
TCTCGAGCGCCGGCGTCACGCCGGGGTTCTCGAGCGCCGGCGTCACGACCGTGCCCGCCGCCGGGCCATCAGGCCGGGCGCCAGCCCCTGCGGCAGGATCATGACGACGACGATGAAGATCAGCCCGAGCAAGGAGGACCAGCGGTCCACGTAGGAACTGACGACGGTCTTGACCACGGTGATGATCACCGCGCCCGCCACCGGCCCGGCCAAGGTGCCCGCGCCTCCCAGCACCACCATCAGCAACGCCTCCGCCGATTGCTGCAGCGACAGGGTTTGCGGGCTGATGAAGCCGTAATCCCACACATACAGCACGCCCGCGACCGAGCCCCAGAAGCCCGCCAGCACGAAGGCGGCGAAGCGGATCAGCCAGACGTCGTGGCCCAGCATGCGCATCCGCCGCGGCTGGTCGCGCGCGCCGCGCAGGCACGCGGCGAAGGGGGAGCTGGCAAGCTGCCACAGGCACAGCAGGGCCACGGCGAAGGCGGCGGCCAGCACATAGTAGAAGGTGAGGGGGTCCGCAGTGTCGAGCC
This sequence comes from uncultured Acetobacteraceae bacterium, assembly GCA_964235765.1. GTDB lineage: Bacteria > Pseudomonadota > Alphaproteobacteria > Acetobacterales > Acetobacteraceae > JAVVHH01. The sequence continues at coordinate 17,648 of CAXSDH010000050.1, read as the reverse complement.
CGAACACGACGGGGCGCGCGGCGCGCAAGCCGTTGTCGCCGCCGGTCAGCGCCACCCAGCGGTAGGCGAGGCCCCAGACCACCTGGCCCAAGGCGAGCGTGATCATCAGGAACCCCAGCCCGGTCGCACGCAGCGCCAGCACGCCGAACCCGGCGGCCACAGCGGTGCCGACCGCCACCGCCGCCACCGCGGCCGGGCCCGGGCCGAATCCGGCATTGGCCGTCAGCCAGGCATAGGCATAGGCGGGGACGCCCAGGTACACCGCATGGCCCAGCGAGGTCATGCCCCCATAGCCGATCAGGATGTTAAGGCTTAGCGCCAGCAGCGCGTACACCATCACGTGGCTGGCGATGGACAGGTAGAACGTGCCGGGCAGCAGCATCGGCAGCGCCGCCAGCACCAGGAGGATGGCCAGTGCCACCGCGAGGCCGCGCATGCGCCTGCCCGGGCGGGGGGTCAAGCGGCGGCGCGCCCGAACAACCCCTGCGGCCGGAACACCAGCGCCAGAACCATCGGCAGGAACAGCACCACATAGGCGAAATCGGGAAACAGCGCGGTGCCGAAATTGTAGATGAGGCCCACGATGAAGCTGCCCACCAAGGCGCCGGTCAAGCTGCCGACCCCACCCAGGATCACCACGATCAGCGCCAAGGGCAGCATGTCGGCATCGAGCCCGGGATAGGCCGAAAGGATGGGCCCGCCGATCACGCCGCCGAACCCGGCCAGTGCTGCGCCCAGGAAGAACACCGCCGTGAACAGCCGCCCCACGGGGATGCCCACGCCCCGGGCCATCAACCGGTCATCGACCCCCGCGCGGATCATGGCGCCGAGCCGGGTGCGGTCCATCAGCAGCACCAGCGCGATCAGGGCCAGCACCGCCACGCCGACCACCGCCAGCCGATAGGTCGGGAAGGCGAGCCCGGCATAGCGCAAGGGCGCGCGCAGGCTGCGCGGGGCGGCCAGCGGCATCGGGTCCCCGCCCCACACCATCAGGCACAGGTCGGCGATGATGAACCCGATGCCCAGCGTGACCAGCACCTGGCCGCGCTCGTTGCCCGCCAGCCGGCGCAGCAGCGCCCGCTCCAGCACCGCGCCCAGCACGCCGACCGCCGCGGCGCTGGCCAGCGCCGCCAGCCAGAAATCGACGCCCTGCGCCAGCAGCGTGGCGCCCAGGTAGGCGCCCACCATGAACAGCCCGCCATGGGCCAGGTTGGGGATGCGCAGCAGGCCAAAGATCAGGGAGAAGCCCGACGCCAGCAGGAACAGCAATCCGCCCAGCGCGACGCTGTTGAGGCCCTGGATGGCCCAGAACTGCACTACTTCTCCAAATAGCGGGCCGGCGGGCTGTCGCGGCCATAGACGGGGGCGGCGAGGAACGCGGCGGGGTCGTAGGTCCAGAACTGGCTTACGTCCGGGTAGGTCTTGATAACCGTGTTGACCAGCCGGCCAGCCTTTCGCTCCACCTTGCGGATGTACACGTTGCCGACCACGTTGCCATACGCGTCGAACCGCATGCGGCCGCGTGCCGCATCGACCGTCTCGCCCCGCAACGCCCGCATCAGCGCCGCCTTGTCGTCCACCTTGCCCCCGAGCGCCCTCAGCGCACTTTCCAGCAGGGCGGCGGCATCGTAGGTCGCGGCGGCGTAATACCCGGGGTCAACCTTGTAGTCGCGCTGCATGCCCGCCACGAACGCCTGGTTCACCGGCGTGTCGAGCTGCGAGGCGTAGCCGCTGGCCGACAGGGTGCCGATGGCGTCGTCGCCCATCTGTTGCAGGTTCGCCTCGTCCACCGCCGTCATGCCGCCCAGGATCGGGGTCGAGCCGCCGTACTCCTTGTACTGCTTGAAGAAGCGGAAGCCGTTCGACCCGGCGAACGACATGAACACGGCGTCGAGGTCCGGCTTCAGCTGCGCCACGAAGGTCCCGTAATCCGGCGCGTTCAGCGGCGGCCACAGCTTCTGGACCACCTTGCCGCCAGCATCCTCGAACACCCGCTGGAACCCGGCGTTCTGCTCCTGTCCGAAGGCGAAATCGTCGCCGATCGTCGCGACGCGCTTGTACTTCAGGTCCTTCGCGGCGTAGTCCGCCATCGCGTGCGTACACTGCGCCGACGACGACGTGACGCGCACGAAATAGGGGTTGGGGTTCCGCTGCGTCACGTCTTCGGCGGCGGCCACGCCGATCCAGGGCACCTGCCTCTCGCGCATGTAATCGCCGATCGCCAGCATCTCGACGGCGGCGAGCGGCCCGATGACGACCGATACGCGGTCGCGCTCCACCAGCTCCTGCGTCTTGGTGCGGGCGTTGGCGGGCGTGCCGCCGGTGTCGGCGGTGAATAGCTGCACCGGCCGGCCGGCCAGCATGTTGTTGTGCTCCTTCAGGTAGACCGCCAGCCCCTGTTCCATCTGGATGCCGCCGGCCGCCAGCGGGCCGGTTTTGACCGTGAGGAAACCCAGCCGGAGCGGGTCGGACTGCGCCTGGCTGGCCCGGCTGCCGAGTGCGGCCAGCCCCAATCCGCCAACCCCCTGCAACGCCTGCCGGCGGGAGAGCGCAGTCATGCCTGTCGTCCGCAGATCGATGTCATCGCCCGTTTCCCCTTCGCTGCTTCGCGCAGCTTGTCATGGAAGGATGGTTCCCTTTGCCCAGGGTGGTGTCAAGCGGCTGGACGCCGCCGCGCTAGGCCCCATCTTGAAGGCTCGCTTGCCGGAGGGCCGCAGTGACCTACCCCTATACTGGACGGCGCGAGGACCGGCGGCTGCTGACCGGCGCCGGGCGCTACACGGCGGACTGGACCCTGCCGGGCCAGATGCAAGCAACCTTCCTGCGCTCCGACCGTGCCCATGCGCGCATCCTGGGCATCGAGACCGCCGCGGCGTGTGCGGCGGCGGGCGTCGCGGCGGTGCTGACCGGGGCGGACATGCAGGCCGCCGGCTACGGCCGCGGCAAGGCGGCCGTGCCGTTCAAGGGGCGCGGCGGCATGGAGCTGCTGACGCCGCCGGGTTCGTGCCTCGCGCATGGCCGCGTGCTGTACGTCGGCGACCCCGTGGCCGTCGTGGTGGCCGAAACCAAGGCGCAGGCGGATGACGCGGCGGAGCTTGTGGCGGTCGGCTACGAAGATCTTCCGGCGGTCGCCGACATGGAAGCGGCACTCCGGCCCGGCGCGCCGCAACTGCACCCGAGCGTGCCCGGCAACCTGTGCTTCGACTACGAGTACGGCGACGCCGCCGCGGCCGAGGCCGCGTTCGCCGCAGCCGCCCATGTCGTGCGGCTCGACCTCACCAGCGACCGCGTGGTCGGCAACCCGATGGAGCCCAAGGCGGCCCTGGCCCGCTGGGACGGCGACACGCTCGACCTCTGGACCGCGACCCAGGGCATGGCGGCGCTGCGCGACTCGCTTTGCGGGCTCACCGGCCTGCCGCCGAACCGGGTGCGCGTGCGGGCGCAGGACGTGGGCGGCGGCTTCGGCATCCGCGGCGCCGCCTATCCGGAATACGCCGCGATCGCCCGCGCCGCGCAGGTTGTGGGGCGCCCGGTCAAATGGGTCGCCAGCCGCTCCGAAACCTTCCTCAGCGACTATCATGGCCGCGGCCTGCGCATGCACGGCGAGCTGGCGCTGGACGGCGAGGGCCTATTCCTGGCCATCCGCCACGCCTGGATCTGCGACCAGGGCGCGTACCCGGTCGCCACCGGGCCGCTGATCGGCACCCTCAACCCGGCCATGATGTGCACCGGCCCTTACCGCATCCCCGCCGTCTATGGCCGGCACCGCCTGGCGCTGACCAACACCGTGCCCATCACCGCCTATCGCGGGGCCGGGCGGCCGGACATGGCCTATGCGGTCGAGCGCCTGGCCGAGCAAGCGGCCCGCCAGCTCGGGCTGGACCGGCTGGAGCTGCGCCGCCGCAACCTGCTGCCGGCGGACGCCTTCCCCTACCGTCTGCCCACCGGCGGCCCGATGGCGGCGGTGTATGACAGCGGCGACTACGTCGGGCTGCTGGCCGCGGCCACCGAGGCCGCGGACTGGGCCGGATTCGAGGCGCGGCGCGCCGAGGCAGCCGCCCGCGGCAAGCTGCGCGGCATCGGCGTCGGCGTGTTCGTCGAGCCGTCCGGCGGCGTGGTGCCGCAGGACGAGGTGGCCATCACCTTCGGGGCGGACGGCGGCGTGCGCGTGCATAACGTCACGCATTCCTCCGGCCAGGGCCACGAGACGGTGTTCCCCGAGATCGTCGCCGGCATCCTCGGGCTGGAGCCCGCCGCCATCACCCTGCACCAGGGCGAGCCGGACGGCCCCGTGCTGTTCGGCGGCGGCGCCTTCGCCTCGCGCTCCATGCTCTCCCATGGCGCGGCCACGGCGGTCGCGGCGCGCGAGGTGGTGCGCAAGGGGATGGACCTAGCCGCCGGCGCGTTGGAGGCGGCCACGGCGGACATCGAGTATGCCGCCGGCGCCTACCGCATCGTCGGTACGGACCGCCGGGTCACCTTGCTCGAGCTGGCGTGCCCGGCCGAGGGTCAGGAAAGCGGCCCGCTGGATACCACGACGGAGCTGCCCTCAGCCCGGGCCTACCCCTCCGGCGCGCACGTGGCGGAGGTGGAGATCGACCCCGAGACCGGCGTGGTCGCGCTCGAGCGGTACGTGGCCGTGGACGATTGCGGCGTGGTGCTGAACCACACCTTGCTCGATGGGCAGATCATGGGCGGCATCCTGCAGGGGCTGGGCCAGTTGCTGGGCGAGCGATGCGCGTACGACGAGGGCGGCCAATTGCTGTCCGGCAGCTTCATGGACTACCCGATGCCGCATGCGGACATGCTGCGCCGGGTCACCCTGATGGAGCGCCCGGTGCCGTCGCCCAACAACACGCTCGGCGTCAAGGGCGCGGGGGAGGCGGGCACGACGGGCGCCCTGGCCGTGGGGATGAATGCGGTGCTGGACGCGCTCCGCCCCGCGGGCGTGCGGCACATGGACATGCCGGCCTCGGCGCAGCGCGTCTGGCAGGCGCTGCGTGCCGGCGAAGGGTAGGCGCGGCCGCGCGCGACGAGGCGCCCGCTAGAACGGCTCCGCCTCGCCTTCCGGCACCGGCAATTGGAACGCGTTGATCGTCATCGAGATCAGCCCGTAATAGCCCAGGATGCCCACCAGCTCGACCACCCCCGGCGCACCCAGGGCGGCAACCGCCTCACCGTACGCCGCCTCGGAAACCCGGTGCGTATGCAGCAACTCATGCGCGAACCGATAGACGACCTGCTCGTCCGCCTGCGGAAACGCGGGCTTGCCTCCCGTGCGCAGCGCTTCGACCGCCGCCGGGTCGAGCCCGGCCGCCAGCGCGATCGGGGCGTGCACGAACCACTCGTAGCCGGCCTTCCAGTATGCGCCGGTGACCAGGATGGCCAGCTCCGACAGCCGTGGCGGCAGCGAGGTCCCGTAGCGGCAGAAGGCGCCGAGCGATTGCGCGCGCTCCGCCAGGCCCGGGCTCTGCAGCCAGGCCAGCAGCGGCCCCGGCACGCCGCCGCGCGGGCTGGACCGGATGGCGTCGAACCCGGCCTGTTGCTCCGGGGTCATGGTCGCCTGGGTGAGTTCGGGCAATCGCATCGCCATCACTCTGCCGCCCTTTGCGCCGCGCCGATGGCGGCGTTGACCCGCGGCATGACCTGCTCGGCCATCAGCACCTTCGAGCGCCGGGCCAGCGCCGGGTCCGCCCAGTCGTGCCCGGCGTAGAGCAGGGTGCCGAAATCGCCGACCTCCTCGCGGAACGCCAGGATCTTGTCGGCCACCTCGTCCGGGGTCCCGTACAGGATGAGCCGGTCGCAAACGTCGTCCAGCGTGACGGCATCGTCCGGCATGTTGCGGTCCTGCTTGAACAGCTCGGCCCGGCCGGCCCGCTTCATCTTGGTCAGCAACTGGCTGTAGTAGAAGCGGTAGGGGCTGTCGGGGTCGGTCGCGTAACGCCGCGCCGCGCCCGCGTCGTCGGCCACGAATATGCTCTTGGCGATGCGCCAATTCGCCGCCTCCGCCGGCCGCCCCGCCCGCACGCAACCCTCGACGTATTTCGGCCAATGCGAGCGCACCCATTGCGGCATCAGGAAGTTGGCGCTGATCGGCTCCCAACCGCGGGCCGCCGCCTCGGTGATCCCCTTGGAGAACGGCGCCACCACCGTGACGACGATCGGCGGATGCGGCAGTTGCAGCGGCTTGGGGATGATGCCCTGGCCGATGTCCTCGATCGCGGTCCGCTCGGTGGTGATGTTCCAGAACTGGCCCTTGATGTCGTACGGCGGCTTGCCCCGCCAGATTGCCAGCACCTGGTCGATGGCTTCCACGAACATCGCCTGGCGGTCCCTGCCGAAGGTGCCGAAGGCCTCGGCATCCGAGGGCAGGCCCCCCGGGCTGATGCCGAAGATGAAGCGCCCGTCGAGCATGTGGTCCAGCATCGCGATCTCGCCCGCGACGCGCGCCGGGTGCGTGTTGGGCAGGTTCACCGTCCCGGTCCCGAGCCGCATCTGCTTCACCCGGCCGACCAGGCTCGCCAGGAACAAGGTGCACGAGGTGATGTTCTCGGCCTTGTCGGTCGTGTGCTCGCCCACATAGGCTTCGGAGAAGCCCAGCTCGTCGGCGAGGATGAAGGCCTCGCGGTCCTCGCGCAGGCTCTGGCGCCAGTCCTTGTCGAGCGGATGGATCGGCATGGTGAAGAAGCCGAGCTTCATGGGGCGCTCCTACGCCGCTTGTGCGCGGCTCGTCCGGTCGCGGCTTTGCATGGCAGGGCGCAGGATCGCGCTTTGGCAGCGCGCGCGCAAGCGTGGCATGGTCCGGCCGCATCGGCATGGGGGCTGGAATGGCGGACGGGCGGTTGTTCATCGGCACGCGGCGGTATTCGTCGTGGTCGCTGCGCGGGTGGCTGGCGGTCAAGCTGGCCGGGCTGGACGTGGAAGACGTGGTCATCCAGTTGACCGGCGGCCTGCCCGGCGCCACGAGCGAGGTGGCGCGGCGCACCCCGGCCGGGCTCGTGCCCTACCTGGAGCACGACGGCAACCGCGTGTGGGAGACGCTGGCCATCTGCGAATACTGCGCCGAACACCAGCACGCCCTGTGGCCGGAAAGCCTGGCCGCGCGCACCCATGCGCGGGTGATCAGCGCCGAGATGCATGCCGGTTTCCGCGGCCTGCGGCAGGCGATGCCGATGGTGCTGGGGCGGGAGGGCGCCGCCGGCCGGGGCGGCGCCCCGGAGGCGCTGGCCGACATCAAGCGGATCGAGGCCTTGTGGCGGGACACGCGCACCGCCTATGGAGCGGGCGGCCCCTTCCTGTTCGGCGCCGCCTTCAACGCGGCGGACGTCATGTTCGCCCCCGTGGCGGCCCGGCTGCTGACCTACCGCCCCGCCATCGCCGCCGACACGCAGGCCTATTGCGATGCGGTGCGGGCGCATCCGCTGGTATCCCTTTGGTACGACCTCGCCGCCGAGGAGCCCCTGTCGTGGCGGATGGCGCACTACGAGGGCTCGCCCTAGGTGTCCACCGCCACCGGCTTGGATCATGTCGGGCTGGTGGGCGCGGATGCGGCGGCGTTGCACGCCGCGTTCGAGCGGCTGGGGTTTCAGCTCACGCCGCTCTCCCGCCAATCCGGCCGGCTGCGCGCCGATGGCCCGCTGGAGCCCTGGGGCACGGCCAACCGCTGCGCCATGCTGCGCCGCGGCTACATCGAGCTGCTCGCCATCGTCGACCCGTCGCTGCCGGCCAATGGGCTCGATGCCTTCCTCGCGCGATACGCCGGCATGCACATCCTGGCGCTCGGCATTGCGGACGACCAGGCCACCCTGGCGCGGCTGCGCCGGGCCGGGCTCGCCGTTCCCGGCGTGCTGCACCTCGAGCGCGCGGTGGACGACACGGACCCCGGCGGTCCCCGCGCCCGCTTCGCCCGCCTGCCGCTGCCGGACGCCCCGGAAGGGCGCGTGCAACTGATCCGCCACCTGACGCCCGAGGCGATCTGGCAGGAGCGGTTCATGGCGCACCCCAACCAGGCCGTGGCGCTGGAGGCGGCGGTGCTCGCCGTGGGCAACCCGGCCGAGGCCGCCCACCGCCTGTCCCGCCTGGCCGGCCGCCCGGTGGCGCCCGACCCGGCCGGCGGCTTCGTGCTCGAACTCGCGCAGGGTGCCGTGCGCATACTCTCGCCGGACAGCCTGGGCGCGGTGCTGCCTGGCGTGGCGCCGCCGGTTCTGCCCTTCATGGCCGGCATGCTGGTGCGGACCGCCGATGGCGGCGCGGCCGTGCGGGCGCTGGCGCCGGGCCTGGCCGAGGCGCCCGGCGGCGCGATGGCGATGGCCGGGGGAGCCGCGATTGTCTTCGGCTGAAACGGCGATCGTGCTGCCGCCCAACGAGGGGTTCGGCCCGGCCGCGGTGGGCGCCGTCGGCCTGCTGGTGCATCGGCTGGCGCGCGCCGGGGCAGGCGGCCTGGTGCTGGGCCGCGCGACACAAGGGCCGGCCTTCGCGGACGTGCCGTTCCGCCCGGTGCGGCCGGGCTGGGGCCTGTCCCGCGCCGCCCAGTATGCGCGCGGCCTGGCCCTCGCCGTCCGCGAGGCCGGGCCGCGGCTGATCGAGGTGCACAACCGGCCAGAGATCGCCCTGCGGCTGCTCGGCCTGGGCGCGCCGGTCAGCCTGATCCTCAACAACGACCCGCAAGCCATGCGCGGCGCGCAGTCCGCCAGGCAGAGGGCGGGGCTGCTGGACCGCCTGGCCCTGGTGATGACCTCGTCGGACTGGCTGCGGCAGCGCTTGCTGGAGGGCGTGGCGCCGCCGGCCCGGCCGCCCGTGGTGCTGCCGAACTGCATCGACGTGCCCCCGCCGGCCACCGGCTCACGCGAGAACCTGATCCTGTTCGCCGGCCGCGTGGTGGCGGACAAGGGCGCGGACACCTTCGTGGAGGCCTGCGCCCGGGTGCTGCCGGTGCTGCCCGGCTGGCGCGCGGAAATGATCGGCGCGGACCGCTTCCGCCCCGACAGTCCGGACACCCCATTCCTGCAAGCCCTGCGCCCGCGCGCCGAGGCGGCAGGCGTCGTCATGCGCGGGCACCAGCCCAACGAGGCCGTGCTCGGCGCCATGCAGCGCGCCGCGATCGTCGTGGTGCCGAGCCGCTGGGCCGAACCCTTCGGCCTCGTGGCGCTCGAAGCCATGGCGTGCGGCGCCGCGCTGGTGTGCTCGCCGCATGGCGGGCTGCCGGAGGTGGCGGGGGAAACGGCGGTCTATGCCGACCCGGACGAGCCGGACTCGGTGGCAGGCGCGGTGCTGTCGCTGGCCTGCGACATCGGCCGCCGCGCGACGATGGCGGCCGCGGGCCGGGTGCGGTCGGAAGGGTTCGGCGCGGCCGCGGCGGCTGCCCGGTTGGTGGCGTTGCGGGCGGGCATCCCGGCCGCATGATCCGCTGGCTCGACCGGGTGGGCGTCGCGGCGACACTGCTTGCGCCCCTGTTCCTGTTGCACGGGCGCGGCGTGGCGGAGGCGCTGTTCGCCGTGATCGGCGCCTCGTTCCTATGGCGCAGCGCCGCCTTGCGGGAGTGGGCGTGGCTGCGCAGCCCTTGGCTGCGGATCGGGCTGGCGTGGTGGGGGTGGCTGGTGCTGTGCAGCGTCGCCGCGGGCCAGGGCATGGCCGGGCAGGCAATCGGGGTCGGGCGCTTTCTGCTCCTGGTGGCAGCACTGGAACATTGGGTGCTGCGCGATGCCGGGGTGCGCGCCTGGCTTGCTCGGCTGCTGCGCTGGGCGGCGTTCTACATTGCGGCGCAATGCGCCGTGCAGTCCGCCACCGGGCGCAACCTGTTCGGCATGCCGCGCGGCGTCGATGGCGAGTTGACCGGGCCCTACCAGAACCCCCGCGCCGGCGCCCCGCTCGCCCGCCTGCTGTTCCCGGCCCTGCTGCCGCTGGCGCGCAGCCCCTTCCCCGGCTTGCTGCTGATGGCGGGCGGAACCGCCGCCATGGTGATGATCGGACAGCGCATGCCCTTGCTGCTGACGTTCCTCGGCCTGTTCGCGACCGCGCTGCTGCTGCCGCGGCTGCGGGCGCCGGTGCTGTTCGCTTGCATGGCGGCCGGGCTGCTGCTGGCGGCCCTGCCGGCTGTGTCGCCGCAGGCCGCCTCCCGGTTGCAAACCAAGTTCGTCGACCAGATGGCGCACTTCCCGGAGAGCCATTACGGGCAGATCGCGGCCCGGGCGCTGGCCATCGCCCGGGCGAACCCGGTGCTGGGCGCGGGCTTCGACGGCTTCCGTATCCTATGCGAGCAGCCCCGCTTCTTCCAGGGCTGGAACGGCGGCGACGGCGGGGGCAGCGCGATCTGCGTCCAGCACCCGCACAACTTCTATCTGCAAGCCGCAACCGAGGGCGGCGTGCCCGGGCTGCTGCTGTTCGCGGCGCTGGCGCTCGCCTGGCTGCACGCCGTGGGCCGCGGCCTGCGACGCCGTGCCGAGCCCCTGCGCGCCGGCCTGTTCGTGGCCGCGCTCATCCAGCTTTGGCCGCTCGCGAGCACCACGGCCTTCACCTCCATGCCCCTCTCCGGATGGTTCTTCGTGCTGCTGGGGTTGGGCTTGGCGGAGGCGCGGGCCTATATGCCGGGCCAAGACGTATCCATCGAGGTTTGACCATGTCCGAGACGCAGATCCCCGTCACCGTGCTGACCGGCTACCTCGGCGCGGGCAAGACCACCCTGCTCAACCGCATCCTCAGCGAGAACCATGGCAAGAAATACGCGGTCGTGATCAACGAGTTCGGCGAGTTGGGCGTGGACAACGACCTCGTGGTGGACGCGGACGAGGAAGTGTTCGAGATGAACAACGGCTGCATCTGCTGCACCGTGCGCGGCGACCTGATCCGCATCGTCGGCGGCCTGATGAAGCGCCGGGCCGGGTTCGACGGCATCATCATCGAGACCACCGGGCTGGCCAACCCGGCGCCGGTGGCCCAGACCTTCTTCGTCGACGACGGCGTGCGCGCCCGCACCCGGCTCGACGCCATCGTCACCGTGGTGGACGCCAAGAACCTGCCGGCGCGCCTGGCCGACAGCGCGGAGGCCGAGGAGCAGATCGCGTTTGCCGACGTGATCGTGCTGAACAAGGCCGACCTGGTCACGCCCGAGGAACTCGACGCCGTCGAGGCCCGCATCCGCACCATCAACCGCTTCGCCCGCATCCACCGCACCACCCGCGCCGCGCTGCCGGTCGGCGACGTGCTGAACCAGGGCGCCTTCGACCTCGCCCGCGTGCTGGAGCGTGAGCCGGACTTCCTCGAAGACAGCGAGCACGAGCACAACGACGACATCGCCAGCATGAGCTTCGAGGTCGGCCGGCCGATCGACCCCGAGCGGTTCAACGCCTGGATCAGCGCCTTGCTGGCCGAGCAGGGGCAGGACCTGCTGCGCACCAAGGGCATCCTGGCCTATGAGGGCGAGGATCGACGCTTCGCGTTCCAGGCGGTGCACATGATTGCGGACGGCGACTTCATCGGCCCGTGGAAGCCGGGCGCGGAGCGGCGCTCCAAGCTGGTGTTCATCGGCCGCAAGCTGAACCGCCCGCAACTGCGCCGCGGGTTCGAGGCATGCCAGGCGCCGGCCTAGCGGCATGGGCTCGCCGCCGGACCAACCGCTCGCGGACCAACTTCTCCCGGACCGGCTGCTCAGGGAGCGCGCGACCACGCGTGAGCTGGACGGGTTCGTGGTGTCTGCCGCCTTCGGGGCGGGGGGCGCCGTCGCCTTCGCGCTCGGCAACGGCGCCGTCCATCTCGCGCCCGCCGCGGGCGAATGGCTGGAGGCGGCCGTGCATGACGGCGCCGTGCTCGCCATGGCGGCCGATGGCGTCGGCGGCTGGGTGACCGGCGGGGACGATGGCGGGTTCCGCCGCGTGGGCGCGGACGGCGCGGTCGCCGAGATCGGCGCATTCGGTTCCAAATGGGTCGAGCAGGTCGCCGCCTTCGCCGACGGGAAGTCGGCGGTGCTGGCCTGCGCCGTCGGCCGCAACGTGCACCTGTTCCAGCCCGGCGGCGAGCGGCTGAAGAGCCTGGAACACCCCTCGACCGTCACCGGCCTCGCGCTCGACGGCAAGGGCAAGCGGGTCGCGGCCTCGCACTACAACGGTTGCAGCCTGTGGTTCGTCGCGGCCAAGACCGACACGCCGCGCCGCATGGAGTGGAAGGGCAGCCATGTCGGCGTGGCGCTGCACCCCGCCGGCGACGCCGTGGTGACCGCCATGCAGGAGAACGCGCTGCACGGCTGGCGGCTTGCCGATGGGCAGCACATGCGCATGAGCGGATACCCGAGCAAAACCGAAAGCCTCTCGTTCAGCCGCAGCGGCAGGTGGCTCGCCTCCTCGGGCGCGGAGAGCGTGGTGCTATGGCCGTTCTTCGGCGGCGGCCCCATGGGCAAGGCGCCGACCGAACTGGCGGGCGGCGACGGCGTCACCTGCACGCGGGTGGCCTTCAATCCGCTGCAGGACATGGTGGCGGCCGGGTTCTCCGACGGCCTGGTGGTGATCGCCGACGTGGCGAGCGAGCGCATCCTGCAGGTGGCAGCGCCGGGCCGCGGGCCGGTTTCCGCCCTGGCCTGGTCGCCGGAAGGCACGCGCCTGGCGTTCGGAACCGAGACGGGGTTTGCGGCGCTGTTCGATCTCTCCCAACGCTGAAGGAAGGTCTGATGGAACTGATCACCGCGCAAGGCATGCGGATGCCTAAGCTTGGGCTGGGCACCTGGCGGATGAAAGGCCCGGAATGCGCCCAGGCGGTGCAGCAGGCGCTCGGCCTCGGCTACCGCCACATCGACACCGCCGAGATGTACGGCAACGAGGAGGCGGTCGGGGAGGCGCTGGCCAATGGCGGCGTCGCCCGGGCCGACATCCACCTGACGACGAAGGTGTGGTGGGAGAACCTCGGCGCGGACGCCATGCAGCGCTCGATCGACGCCAGCCTGCAAAAGCTGCGGACGGACTACGTGGATCTGTACCTGATACACTGGCCCTCGGCCGAGATGGACCTGCCGGACGCCATCCACAACCTGATGCAGGTGAAGGAGCGCGGGCTCGCGCGGGCGATCGGCGTGTCCAACTTCCCCGTAGCCCTGCTGCGCCGCGCGGTGGAGGAGGTCGGCGCGCCGGTGGCCTGCAACCAGTTCGAGTACCACGTCCTGCTCGGCCAGAGCGAGCTGGTCGGCTACGCCCAGGCGCAGGGCGTGGCGGTCTCGGCCTATGCGCCGCTGGCCCAGGGCCGGCTGGCGGAGCACGAGGAGCTGCAGGCCATCGCCCAGAAGCACCGGGCGACGCCGGCGCAGGTGGCCCTGAAATGGCTGCTGGACCAGCCAGGGGTCGCCGCCATCCCGAAGGCCAGCCGCAAGGAGAGCCAGCAGGCCAACCTGGACGCCCTGCGGATCGAGCTGGACGATACGGACCGGGCCGCGATCTCGATGCTGCCCAAGACCAGCCGCTTCGTGAACCCCGGCTGGGCGCCGGTCTGGGACCGCGCGGGCTAGGGGCTTGTTGCGGCCCGCCGAAGGACCGGGCGCCGCGCAAGGTTCGGCCCGCCTGGGCGTGACGCTGGTGTTCCTCGCCAACGGCTCCGGCTTCGGCGCCTGGGCGGCGAGCATCCCGGCCGTCAAGCAGGCGCTGGGCCTGTCGGGCACCGCACTCGGCGGCGCGCTGCTCGCCTTGGGGCTCGGCGCCGTGGTGGCGATGCCGCTCGCGGGTTGGCTGGGCGCTCGCCGGACGCCGCATCTGCTGACGATCGGCGGGCTGCTGCAGGCGGCCTCGCTGCCGCTGCCGGGCTTGGCGGGCGGGTTGGTGCTGCTGGCCGCCTCGCTGCTGCTGCTCGGCGCCTGCAGCGGGGCCACGGACGTGTGCATGAACGCGCGCGCCTCCGAGGTCGAGCGGGCGAGCGGCCGGGCGATCATGTCGTCGTTCCATGCGGCGTTCAGCCTCGGCGCCTTGATGGGCGCTGGCGTGGTCGCCGGGATGGACCTTGTGGGCTTCGGCGTGCTGGGCGGCTTGCTGGCGACATCGGGGCTGATCGTGGCCCTGATGGCGGCGCATGCCGTGCTGGACCGGGATGCGGCCGTGGCCGTCCCCGCTGCCCGGGGCGGCATCGCGTGGCCCGGCTGGGCGCTGGTGGGGTTCGGCCTGCTCTGCGCCCTCGCGTTCATGACCGAGGGCGCGGTGGCCGACTGGTCCGGCGTGTTTCTCGCCCAGGTGGCCGGGCTCTCCGGCGCGGCGGCCACCAGCGGGTTCGCCGCGTTCTCGACGACCATGATCGTGGGCCGGTTGGCTGGTGACCTCGTGGTCCGGCGCTTCGGCCCGGCCGCCGTGCTGCGGGCCGGCGCCGCGCTGGCCGCTTCGGGATTCGCGCTGGCGATCGCGCTGCCCTGGGCTGCCGCGGCCGGGTTCGCGCTGGTCGGGTTGGGGGCGGCGAACATGGCGCCGGTGCTGTTCTCGGCTGCCGGCCGCGCCGGGGCTGCCGCCAGCACGGGCGTCGCCGTGGTCGCCACGCTCGGCTATGCGGGTTTCCTGCTGGGGCCGCCGGTGATCGGGCTGCTGGCCGACCTGCTGGGGCTGCGCGCCACGTTGGGCTTGCCGATCGCCGCGGTGGCCGCAATCGCGTTCTGGGGCGGCCGGGTCCGCGCCATCTAGGCGAGGGCAACCCAGCCCCTCGGCGCGTCGTTGACAGCACGCTTTTCTGCCGCCATGTGCTTTTCTGCCGCCATGTGCAGAGCATCGGCGGACCGAGCGAGTGGAGACAGCGGCGTATGGATAGCCTGGAACTCAACAAGGCCTGCGCGGCCGTTCTGCTGGCGGGCATCGCCTTCGTCGGCGCGGGCGTGCTGGGCAACGTGCTCGTCCACCCGCACCAGCTCGAACATCCGGCGATCAAGATCGACGTGCCGGAGGCCAACCTGGCCACCGGCGGCGCTTCCGCCGCGCCGGAGCCGCCGATCGCCGTCCTGCTCGCCTCGGCCGAGGCGAGCAGGGGCGAAGCGGGCGTGAAGGCGCAGGGCTGCGTCGCGTGCCACAGCTTCAACGAGGGCGGCAAGTCCGGCGTGGGCCCGAACCTCTACGGCGTGATCGGCGCGCCGCACGGGCATATGCCGGGCTACGCCTATTCGGCTTCGCTGAAGGCTAAGCCGGGGCCCTGGACCTATGATGAGTTGAGTGCCTGGCTGCTGAAGCCCAACGCCTACGCGCCCGGGACCAAGATGAGCTATGCCGGCCTGCCCGATCCGAAGAAGCGTGCCGACATCATCGAGTATCTCCGCACCCTGGCCGCCAACCCGGAACCGAAGCCGGATGTTGCCGCGCAGCCCGCCGCAGCCCCAGCCGGCGCACCGCCTGCGGCCCCGGGCGCAACCCGCTAAGCCGCCCGCTGCAAACTCAGCGTCGACCACACGTCCGATAGTGCGCCGACGAGGTGCCGCACCTCGGCGTCCGTGTGCAGCGGCGAGGGCGTGATCCGCAGGCGTTCGGTCCCGCGCGGGACCGTGGGGTAGTTGATCGGCTGCACATAGATGCCGTGCTCGTCGAGCAAGAGGTCGCCCACCCGCTTGCATTGCACGGGGTCGCCGACCATCACCGGCACGATGTGGCTCGGGTTGCCGGCGTGCGGCAGCCCGGCCGCATCGAGCGCGCGGCGCAGGACGGCGACGTTATGCTGCTGCTGCGCCCGCTCCGACGAGCTGGCCTTGAGGTGGCGGACGCTGGCCAGCGCGCCGGCGGCCACGGAAGGGGGCAGGGCGGTCGTGAAGATGAACCCCGAGGCGTAGCTGCGCACGAAATCGCACAGCGCCGCCGAGCCCGCGATGTAGCCGCCGACCACGCCGAACCCCTTGGCCAGCGTGCCCTCGATCACGCTGATCCGGTGGGCGAGGCCGTCGCGTTCGGCGATGCCGCCGCCCCGCGGGCCGTACAGGCCGACCGCATGCACCTCATCGAGGTAGGTCATGGCCCCGTGCGCCTCTGCCACCTCGCAAATCTCGCCGATCGGTGCGATGTCGCCGTCCATCGAATAGACGGACTCGAAGGCGATCAGCTTCGGCGCGCCCGGGGCGAGGCGGGACAGCTTGCGGTCGAGGTCGGCCGGGTCGTTATGGGCGAACACCAGCTTCTCGGCCCGGCTGTGCCGGATGCCCTCGATCATCGAGGCATGGTTGTGCGCATCCGAGAGCACGACGCAGCCCGGCATGCGGCCGGCGAGCGTGCTGAGCGCCGCCCAGTTGGCCATGTAGCCGGAGTTGAACAGCAGGGCCGCCTCCGTGCGGTGCAGGTCGGCCAGCTCCTCTTCCAGCAGCACGTGGTAGTGGTTGGTCCCCGAGATGTTGCGGGTGCCGCCGGCCCCGGCGCCGCAGCGGTCGAGCGCCTCGTGCATCGCCGCCAGCACGACCGGGTGCTGCCCCATGCCGAGATAGTCGTTCGAGCACCAGACGGTGACCTCGCGGCGGTGGCGGTCCCGGATGTGGGTCGCACGCGGAAACTGCCCGGCCCGGCGCTGCAGGTCGGCGAACACCCGGTAATTACCCTCCCGCCGCAGTTCCTCGAGTTCCCCACGGAAGAAGGCTTCGTAGTTCATGGCTCGCTCCCCGTCGCGGTCCTGCAAAGCCGGCTTTTGCAGGGCGCATGGTTTGGCATCTAGTGTGCCCGGGTCATCATTTGGAGGCGGGACGGTCGATGTCTGAACCATGGTCGGCCGCCGTTCAATCGATCGTCGATGCCGGGCGCATCCTCGACCATCAAGGCCATGGCGACATGACCCGCGGCCACGTCTCCCTCCGGGTCCCGGGCCGGCCGGAGCACTTCCTGATGAAGGCGCACAGCATCGGCTTCGACGAGATCACGCCCGCCAACATCCTGACCTTCGATCTCGAGGGGGTGCTGGTCGCCGGCACGGCGCGGCCGCACAGCGAGCGGTTCATCCATTCCGAGATCTTCCGCGCCCGGCCGGACGTGAACGCGGTCATCCACACCCACCCCACCCACACCGTGGCCTTGTCGGCCACCGGGCAGGAGATGCGCCCCTCGAGCCAGGGCGGCGCGATGTTCACGGACGCGCTGCCCGTCTACACCGAGACCATGGACCTGATCCGCACCCAGGCCATGGGCCGCAGCCTGGCGGCGTGCCTCGGGTCCCACCACGCCGTGCTGATGCGCAGCCACGGCGTGACCATGACCGGACCCAGCCTGGAACAGGCGGTCGTGCTCTGCGTGATGCTGGAGGAGGCCGCCCGCGTCCAGCTCCTGGCCGCCGCGGCCGGCGGGGACGGCTGGGAGTTCCCCCCCGACGACGTGGCCCGGCTGAAGGCGAAGCTGATGAGCCCGGAGCAGTTCACCGTCAATTTCGCCTATCTCGCGCGCAAGGCCGCAGCTATTGCCATCCCGCTCCCAATCCGCCATACCGCGCCCGCCCGCGATCACCGCGGGTAATTCACAGGCGGGGCGCCTTTCCCGGGGTCAATCCCGGTTCCGGTGCCGCAAGGCTCGGTCCCGCCGAGGATCAACCGGATAGCAGGAAAGGACACGCCCCAATGGCGATGCCCGACTTTACCCTTCGTCAGTTGCTGGAAGCCGGCGTGCATTTCGGCCACCACACCCGCCGCTGGAACCCGCGCATGGGGCCGTACATCTTCGGCATCCGCAACCAGGTCCACATCATCGACC
>CAXSDH010000049.1:13896-28980 GCA_964235765.1 uncultured Acetobacteraceae bacterium | reverse complement strand
CTAAGCCGCGGAGCGCCGGCTAAGTCCTGACCAAGCCGCGGAGCGCGGCCCAGCGGTCGCGCAGGCTGCCGTGCAGCAACAGGGTCATGAGCGCGAACCGGCCGGCGTCCCTGGCCGAGGCTGCCGCCAGGTGCGGACGGAAGCGCCCGGTGCGGGTGCTGACGGTTTTGATCACCGTCATGTCCAGCAGGCCCTCGGCCCCGCGCGTGAGGCCGAACCCGCTGCGGCCGCGGCCGCCGAACGGCAGGCGGGGGTCGGCCGTGGGCACGATCAGGTCGTTGACGCACACCGACCCCGCTCGCACCCGCAACGCCATGGCCCGCGCCGCCGCCGGTGGGCCGAACACGCTGGCGCCCAGGGCGAACGGGCAAAGCGCGGCCGCCTCCAGCGCGGCGGCCTCGTCCCGGACCGGCACCAGGGCCAGCCAGGGCGCGAACACGTCCTGCTGCAGCAGCGCCATGTCCGGCCGGGCGTCGGCCAGGATCATGGGAGCCGGCGCCACGATGCGGGCGCCCGCCGCCGCCGCCGCCGCCGCCAATGCCGCGAGCCGATCGGCGATGGCCGGCGGCGCCGCCGCGGCAGGGGGCAGCAACGGCGCCAGCCTGGCCTCCAGCGCCGCCGCCAGCCCTGCCGGCACGAACACGCGACGGGGCGCGATGCAGGTGGCGCCGCCGTTCAGCCGCAGCCCATAGGCCAGGCAGGCGGCCACCAGCCCGAGGTCGGCGCCCGGCAGCACGAACACGGCGTCCACGCCGGACAGCTCCATCGTCGCCGGGGTCAGCGTGTCGGCGGCGGCGTGCAGCACGCGCACGCCCGTCTCGGCCCCGCCGGTCAGCACGATATGGTCGAAGCCGGCACGGCTGGCGTCGGGGCCGGCCGCCTCGTCCAGCACCTGCATTACGCCCTCCGGAAGCCCGGCGCGGCGCAGCAGGTCCGCCAAGGCCAGCATGGGCGCACTGGCGCGGGGCGCGGGCTTCACGCACACGGCGTTGCCGGCGGCCAGGGCTTGCAACGCCTGCGCGCCGGGCAGGAACAGCGGGTAGTTCCCCGGCGCCAGGATCAGCACGGCCCCGCGCGGCTCCCGGCGGATTTCCGCACGCACCCCCATCAGCCACAGCGGACGCCCCCCGCGCGGCGCGCGGGGCCGCAGCAGGCGCGGCCCCTCGCGTAGCAGGAAGCGCGCCGCCTCGGCCAGCGGCAACACCTCCGCCACCAGCGTGTCGGCGGGCGGGCGGGCCACCGTGGCCGCCAAGGCCGCCGCCTCGCGCGCGATCAGCGGCCGCGCCCGCCGGATTACGCCAAGCCGGGCGGCAAGCCCCAGCGCCGCCCATTCCCGGCCGGCGGCGCGCGCCCGCCCGATGACAAGTTCGTCCATGCCCCCAACTCTACCCCCAGCGCGAGAGAGGGGTTAGGGTCAGGCATGCCGTTCTGCACGAACCACCGGACCGCCCAACCATGAGCCGCCGCGTCGGCATCGTCGGGGCGGGTCCCGGCGGGCTGGCTGCGGCCATGCTGCTGGCCAAGGCCGGCGTGGACGTGACCGTGCACGAGGCGCGCGAGCAGTTGGGCGGACGGTCGAGCACCATCACGGCGCCCACCGCCCACGGCACCTTCCGCTTCGACATGGGGCCGACCTTCTTCCTGTATCCCCGCGTGCTGGCCGACATCTTCGCCGCCTGCGGCCGCCGGCTCGACGACGAGGTCGAGCTGATCCGGCTCGACCCGCAATACCACCTGAAGTTCGAGGACGGCGCCGAGATGCAGGCGACCGGCGACATGGCGCGCATGGCCGCCGAGATCGCCCGCCTCTCGCCCGCCGATGCGGCCGCCCTGCCCCGCTTCATGGCCGACAACCGCGCCAAGCTGGCCGTGTTCCGCCCCATCCTGGAAGCCGCATTCAACGGCATGCGCGACCTGGGGCGCCCCGCCGTGCTACGCGGCCTGTCGAAGCTGCGCCCGCACCGCAGCGTGGACCAGGACCTCGGCGCCTATTTCCGCGACCCGCGGGTGCGCCTGGCGTTCAGCTTCCAGAGCAAGTACCTCGGCATGTCGCCCTTCCGCTGCCCCAGCCTGTTCACCATCCTGTCGTTCATGGAATACGAGTACGGCGTCTATCATCCCCGCGGCGGCACGGGCGCGGTGGTGGCCGCCATGGCCCGGGTGGCGCGCGATCTCGGCGCCAAGATAAACCTCGCCCAGCCGGTCGAGGAGGTGCTGTTCGAGGGCCGCCGCGCCGTCGGCGTGCGCGCAGGCGGGGCGGAGCGCCGCTACGACGCGCTGGTCATCAACGCCGACTTCGCCCAGACCATGACCCGGCTGGTGCCGGACCGCCTGCGCCGCCGCTGGTCCGACCGCAAGATCGGCGCCAAGAAGTTCTCCTGCAGCACCTTCATGATGTATCTCGGCCTCGAAGGCACCCTGCCCGACCTCGCGCACCACACGATCTACCTGGCCAAGGACTACCGCCGGAACCTGGCCGAGATCGAGGCCGGTCAGGCGCCGGGCGAGCCCAGCTTCTACGTGCAGAACGCCTGCGTGACCGACCCGGCCCTGGCGCCCCCAGGCCACTCGACCCTCTATGTGCTCGTCCCCGTCGGCCATCGCGTCGGCGAGGGGCTGGACTGGCCGGCGGAACAAGCGCGCTACCGGGCGCTGACCTTGCAGCGGCTGGAGCGGCTCGGCCTGCACGGGATCGAGAAACGCATCCGCTTCGAGAAGGTGCTGACGCCGCAGGGCTGGGAGCACGACCTGCAAATCTACCGCGGCGCCACCTTCAACCTGGCGCACAACCTGCGCCAGATGCTGCATTTCCGCCCGCGCAACCGCTTCGAGGACCTGGACGGCGTCTATCTGGTCGGCGGCGGCACCCACCCCGGCAGCGGCCTGCCCGTCATCTTCGAAAGCGCCCGCATCACCTCGCGGCTGCTGACCGAAGACCTGGGCGTCTCGCCCGACTGGAGCGCCCCTTCGGCGATGGCGCGAGACCATTACGAACCGGCCATCGCGGAGGCCCTATGAACGCCATTTCTCCCCGCTTCCCCCTGCCCGTGGGCATCGTCGGCGCCGGGCTCGCCGGCCTGGCCGCGGCCTGCACGCTGGCGGCACGCGGCCACAAGGTCGTCCTGTTCGACAAAAATCCCTGGCTCGGCGGCAAGGCGGCCGTGCTGCGGGAGGAAGGCTTCCGCTTCGACATGGGGCCGACGATCCTCACCGTTCCCGCCATCCTCGAACGCGTGTTCCAGGAGGCCGGGCGCGACATGCACGCCTACCTCGACCTGCGCCGGCTCGACCCGCAATGGCGCTGCTTCTTCGATGACGGCTCCATGCTCGACCTGCAGGAGAACGTGCCGGCGATGGCCGAGGTGGTCGAGCGCTTCGCCCCCGGCAACGGCGCCGGCTATCGCGACTTCCTCGCCATGAGCGGCAAGCTGCACGAGGTCTCCAACAAGTTCTTCTTCTGGAAGTCCGTCGAGGGCATCGGCGACACGCTGAGCATGAAGGGCATGAACCTCGAGACCCTGCGCGACGTGCTGAGCCTGCGCATGGGCACCTCGGTCGCCAGCCAGATCAGGAAGCGCGTGCCCGACGCACGCGTCTCGCAGATGCTGGACCACTTCGTGCAGTACGTGGGCAGTTCGCCCTACGCTGCGCCCGCCGTGCTGT
This sequence comes from uncultured Acetobacteraceae bacterium, assembly GCA_964235765.1. GTDB lineage: Bacteria > Pseudomonadota > Alphaproteobacteria > Acetobacterales > Acetobacteraceae > JAVVHH01. The sequence continues at coordinate 25,317 of CAXSDH010000049.1, read as the reverse complement.
GCAGCATCGCCCATATGCAAACGGATTGCGGCGTCTGGTACCCCATCGGCGGCACCCGCGCCGTTCCCGCCGCCCTCGAACGCCTCGCCGGCGAGCTGGGCGTGGACCTGCGGCCCGGCACCGACATCGTCCGCATCGTGCAGGAGGACGGCCGCGCCGCCGGAGTCGTCACCGCCGCCGGGGAGACGGTTCGGCTCTCCGCCGTGGTCTCGAACATGGACAGTGTCCGCACCTACCGCGAGCTGGTGGGCGGGGCGCCTGCCCGTGGCTTTGCCCGCCGCTGGAAACGCGAGCCCGCCTGCTCCGGCGTGGTGCTCTACCTCGGCCTGGACCGCGGCTACGACCACCTGGCGCACCACGACTTCGTGTTCTCCGCCGATCCGGAGGAGGAGTTCCGCTGGATCTACGGCAAGGGCGAGCCCGCGCCCGACCCGACATGCTACCTGGCCGCCACCGCCCGCACCGAGCCCGGCGTCGCCCCGCCCGGCGGCGAAGCACTCTATGTGCTCGTGCACACGCCCTACCTCCGCCCGCACCACGACTGGTCCACCATGTTCGCCCCCTACCGCCAGGTGATCCTGGACAAGCTGAAGCGCTGCGCCGGCATGCCCGACCTCGAGGAGCGCATCGTGTTCGAGCGGCGCCTCACGCCGCAAGACATCCACGAGCGGTACCGCGTGCTCGACGGCGCGATCTATGGCCTTGCGAGCCACGGCAAGGTGAACGGCGCCTTCAAGCCCGGCAACCGCTCGCGCGACCTGGCCGGCCTATACCTCGCGGGCGGCGCCGCGCACCCCGGGCCAGGGATGCCGATGGTTCTGATGAGCGGCTGGATCGCGGCGGACAGCCTCACGCAGGACATGGCGGCGCGCGTCAGTGCCTGAGGCCGACCCGGTCGCCAAACAGTCCCGCTTCCTGTTCTGGGCGTTCGGCTGGTACCTGCGCTGGCTGTTCTACCGGCGCTTCAACGCCGTTCGCATGTCCCGCACCGGGCTGCCGCTGGCGCCGCCGGGGCGGCCGGTCATCGTCTTTACGAACCACCCGTCCTGGTGGGACCCGGCGCTGTTCATTCTCCTGCAAACCCGGCTGTTCCCGGGCCGCGTGGGCTTCGGGCCGATGGACGCCAAGGCGCTCGGCCAATACGGCGTGCTGGAGCGCATGGGCGTGTTCGGCGTGGAGCAGGGCACCAAGCGAGGCGCCGCGCGCTTCCTCTCGACCAGCCTGCATCTCCTGTCCGAGCCCAGCCGCATGCTGTGGATCACCGCGCAGGGCGGGTTCGCCGATGCGCGCATCCGGCCGATCCGGCTGCGGCCCGGCCTTGCCCACCTGGTCCGCCGCGTGCCGGGCGCGGTCGTGCTGCCCCTGGCGGTCGAGTACACCTACTGGAACGAGGGCAAGCCCGAGGCGCTGGCGCGGTTCGGCCTCCCGGTCGTCGCCGGCCCCAGCCGAGGCGTCGCGGACTGGACCGCGCGGCTGGAGGACGAACTGACCCGCACCATGGACGTGCTCGCCGCCGAGAGCGCCGCGCGCGATCCCCGGCTGTTCCAGCCATTGATGCGGGGGGCGGCAGGGGTGGGCGGGGTCTACAACCTGTATCGCCGCCTGCGCGCCATGGCGACGGGGCGGCGGCTCGACATTTCGCACGAGGGCGGCGAGTGATCGCCGACATCCTGGCCTGGCTCGCTTTGTTCCTGGCCGCCGGGCCGTTGCTGCTGGGGCTGGTGAACCTGTCGGTGCTGCGCGCTCCCGCTTTGGCCGAGGGCCGGCCGGCCATCTCGGTGCTGATCCCGGCCCGGAACGAAGCGGCCAACATCGCCGACGCTTGTGCCGCCGTGCTGGCGAGCCAGGGCGTGGAGCTGGAACTCGTGGTGCTCGACGACGCGAGCACGGACGCGACCCCCGCGATCCTGCGCGGCATCGCCGGCCCGCGGCTGCGCGTCGCCGAGGCGCCGCCGTTGCCGCCGGGCTGGTCCGGCAAGCAGCATGCCTGCCACGTGCTGTCGGGCCTCGCCCGGCATGGGCTGATGGTGTTCGTGGACGCGGACGTGCGCCTGGCGCCCGACGCGCTCTCCCGCATGGCGGGGTTCATGCAACGCCACCAGGTCGGCCTGGCGAGCGGGTTCCCCGCCCAGGTGACCCGCACCTGGTCCGAGCAGCTTCTGCTGCCGCTGATCCACTTCCTGCTGCTCGGCTTCCTGCCCATGGCGGCGATGCGCCGCTCGCTGTCGGCCGGCCTAGGCGCTGGCTGCGGCCAGTTGTTCATCGCCCGGCGCGACGCCTACCAGCGGGCAGGCGGGCACGCCGCGATACGATCGTCGCTGCATGATGGGCTGACGCTGCCGCGGGCCTTCCGGCGGGCGGGGCAGATGACCGGCCTGTTCGACGCGACCGGGTTCGCCCGCTGCCGGATGTATAGCAATGCTGCGCAGGTCTGGGAGGGTTTATGCAAGAACGCCACAGAGGGCATGGCGAAGCCGCGCGCGCTCCCGGTCTGGACGGCGATCCTCGCGGGGGGCCAGATCCTGCCCCTCGTGCTGCTGTTCGTGGCGCCCGGCCGGATTGCCGCGTTGGCGCTGGCCGCGGGCATCGGGCTGCGGCTGATCCTGGCGGCGCGGTTCCGCCAGCCGCTCCTCTCGGCCTTGCTGCACCCGGCCGGCGTGGCCGCACTCCTGGCCATGCAATGGTTCTCCCTGCTGCGCGCGGCGCGTGGCGGCAAGGCCACCTGGCGCGGGCGGGCCTATACGGCGCAATAGCCGCCCTGCTCGCCGGGCCCGTTCAGGCGGCGACCCTGGAAGTCGTGGTCGCAAACGTGCGCAGCGGGACGGGGGACGTTCGCGTGGCGGTCTGCTCAGCGGCGACGTTCCTCAAGGAGTTCTGCGAGTACAACGGCGTTGCCCCGGCAAAGCCGGGCGAAGTCGTGGTGCGGGTCGAGGGCGTGCCGCCAGGCGAATGGGCGGTGCAGGCCTACCATGACGAGGACCGCAACACCGAAGTCACGCTGAACTTCCTGGGGCTGCCCGTCGAGGGCCTGGGCTTCAGCAACGACGCCCCGTTCCGGATGGGACCGCCCAGCTACGCGGACGCCGCCTTCCGCATGGGGCCGGCCGGCGGGCGCATCCGGCTCAGCTTGCGCTATCTATTCTGAGCGCGGCCAGCACCGCGGCCCGGCTCGAGCGGCCCAACCACGGTCGCGGCGCGCTTGGGGCAAATCCAGGCTTGCGCCGAATCGACGGCGTCCCCACAATGGCGCGGCAACATACTGAAAGGAGGTGATCCAGTGTCTCATTGTTTGACTCTACGGTCTCACGCCGTGACCTGGACGCCTGCCCTGACCTTGTCGGTGGCCGGCTGACACCATCGTCCGGCGGCTTGGGCTGTCGAACAATGTGAAGGCTCCGGGTCGCACCCGGAGCCTTCGTTGTTTGGGGCCTTCGTTGTTGAAGGTATCAGTCCTCGTCGTCCACCGCCGCCTCCAGCTCCAGCACCGCGTCGGACTGCGACGCTTCGAGCAGGGTCACGCTCCGCAGCTTGCGGTCCATCGCCCGCGTCCGCACCCGCGCCTCGTCGATAGTTTTCGTGACCCGGCCGGCATGGGTCGCCACTCGCCCCAGCACCGCATCCATCTTCGACATCTCGGTCCGCACGGCGCCCAGCAGGTTCTGGATCTCGTGCGCCCGCTGCTCGATCGACAGCGTGAGCGTGCCCAGCAGGATGGTCCGCAGCAGGGCAGGGGCCAGGCTCGGCCCCATGACCAGCACCCGATGCTCGCGGTTCAGCCCCTCGATCAAGCCCGGCATCCGCGCTGCCTCCACATAGAGGCCATCCGTCGGCAGGTACATCACCGCGAAATCCACCGTCACCGGGGGATTGACGTATTTCTCGCCGATCTTGCGCGCTTCGAGCCGCAACGTCGCCTCCAGGCCGCGCCGGGCCGCGCGCTCCCCCTCCGCATCGCCCGCTTCGGCCGCGAGCAGCAGCCGGTCGTAATCCTCGGCCGGGAACTTGGCGTCCAACGCCAGCACCGGCCGCTGCCCGCCCCGCATCGGCATGACGACGGCGAACTCCACCATCTCGTCGCTGCCCTCCCGCACCTTGCGGTTCGCCTCCCAGCCGCCTTGCGGGAACAAGTCCTCCAGCAAGGCGCGCAAATGCATCTCGCCCCAGGCGCCCCGCTGCTTCACGTTGGAGAACATGCGCTTGAGGTCGCCGATCTGCGCAGTGACGGCCTGCACGTCGCCCATCGCCTTCTGCACCTGGCCGAACTGGTCGATCACGCGCTGGAAGCTGCCCTGCATCTGCTTCTCGACCGCGTCGTGCAGCGTCTCGTTCACCGCGGTGCGGATCTCGGCCAGCCGCAACGCCCCCTGTTCGCTCATCTCCCGCAGCTTGGCCTCAAGCAAGGCGCGTGCATCGCCCTGGTCCCTGGCCATCGCCGTGGACAGCGCGCCGAGCGCACCGGCCAAGGCCCGTTCCGTCGCGGCAAGCTGGGCGCGGGTGGCCTCCGCCTCCGCCCGCTGCCCGGCCACCGCCTGCTCGGCCATCAGGCTGAGCCGCTGCAGCTCTCCCGCGCCCGGCCGGCGGAGCAGCAGGACGAGGTTCACCGCCCCCAACAGGACCAGCACGAGGGCCGCCCCCAGCAAGGCCTCGTACATGGACGGGCTCAGGCCGCCCGCGCCCGCGCCGCCGGCACGCGGAACCCGGTGAACTCAGGCCCCAGCAGCAGCCAGCCGCACACCAGGCCCGGCAGGATCGCGTGCACCCAGATCAGCGGGATCAGCGCCGTCTGCCGCGCCGCCAGGTTGGCGATGGCCAGCCCCAGGGCCAGCAGCCCGACCACGCTCAATATCGCCACGAGCGGGCGCAGCACGTTGCCATGGCGGCGGAAGGTGCCCGTCAGCACCGAAAGCAGCGCCACCATCGCAAAGCTCGCGGCGGTCAGCGGCGCCGAAAGCCGCCGGTGCGCCTCCACGCGCAGCTTGCCCACGTCCCGGGCCGCGGTGGTCGCCGGCGGGTTCAGCAGCTCGGCGATGGACATCTCCGCCGCATCCCGATACCGTTGCTCGCCATTCTTGCCCGTGGCCAGGTCGATCGAGTTCTCCGCGAACGTCAGCACGTTCAGCCGGCCGCTGACCCGGTCGATCTCCTGCCGGCTGCCGTTCTGCAGCAGCACACGCGGCCCGGCCGCGCCGTTCACCAGCCGGCCGCTCTCCGCCAGGATCGTGGCGCGGCTGTTCCGTTGCCGCGCATCCTCGACCAGGATGCCCCGCAAGGTCCCATCACGGTCCCTGCTGCGGACATAAACCGTCATATCGTCCGAAATGGCGGTGAATACGCCCTCCTGCAGCAGGAAAGCCGCCATGCGGTTGCGGATCTCGAACTGGTATTCCCGGAACGCGGCATAGCTGACCGGCACCAGCCAGACGTTCAGCACGTAGCAGCAGGCGACCACCAGCCCGGCCAGCACCAAAGCCGGCCGCGCCAGCGCAGTCGGCGACAGCCCAGCCGCCCGCATCACGGTCAGTTCCCGGTCGCCCGCGAGCCGCTGATAGACGAACTGCACCACCACGAACAGGGTGATGGGCAGGATCACCGCCACGAAGTTCGGCACGAGAAGCCCGGTCAGTTCGAGGAACACCCGCATGGATAGGCCGCGGTTGACCACAAGCTCCACGAAGCGCAGCGACTGGGTGAGCCAAATCAGCGCGACGAGCCCGCCGGTTACCGCAACCAAGGCGATGGCCAACTGGCGGACGATGTAGCGGTCGAGTTGCGACGGGCCGGGCAAGCGCATGCCGGCCATCCTAGCTGCCCGGCCCACGCCGCGCTACGGCAGCAGCTTGCCCGGGTTCATCAGGCCGAGAGGATCGAGCGCGGCCTTGATGCGGCGCATCGTGTCCAGCTCCGCGCCGCCCCGCCAGCCCGGCATCATGTACGGCTTCAGCCGGCCAACCCCATGCTCGGCGCTGAAGCTGCCGCCGAGGTCGCGGACGACGGCGTTCACCGTCTCCATGATGTCGTGGTCCCTGGCCAGGAAGTCGGCGGCCGACCAACCCACCGGCTGCTCCAGGTTGAAATGGATGTTGCCGTCGCCCAGGTGCCCGAACGGCACCGCGCGCACGCCGGGGATCAGCGCCTCGCAGGCCCGGGTGGCCCGCGCGATCAGGTCCGGCACGCGGGAGACCGGAACCGACACGTCGTTCTTGACGCTCGCCCCTTCCCGCTTTTGCCCCTCCGCATGCTCCTCGCGCAGTTTCCAGATGGCTTGGCGCTGCGCCTCGCTTTCGGCGATGGCGGCGTCGTAAACGTCGTCCGCCTCCAGGGCCGCCTCCAGCACCGTCTCCAGCAGGTGGCGGAGGCCGGCGCCCTCGCGGGTGGTGGCGAGCTCGACCAGGGCGTAATGCGGCGCCGGGTTCGACAGCGGCAGGGTGGCGCCCGGGATGTGGCGCAGCACGAAGTCCATCCCCGCGGCGGACATGTATTCGAACGCCTGCACCGAGGCGGCGTCCTGACGCTGGAAGCGCCGGAACAGCCGGGTCGCCGCCTCCGGCGAGGCCACGGCGCACAGCGCTACCTCGCTCGCCACCGGCCGCGGGCTCAGCTTCAGCACGGCGGCGGTGATCACGCCCAGCGTGCCTTCCGCTCCCACGAGCAAATGGCGCAGCGCGTAGCCGGTGTTGTCCTTCCGCAGCCGCCGCAGCGCGTGCAGGATCTCGCCGTCCGGCAGCACCGCCTCGATCCCGAGCACGAGGTCCCGGGCATTGCCGTAGCGGACGGTGTTGTTGCCGCCCGCGTTGCAGGACAGGATGCCGCCGACCTGCGCCGTGCCCTCGCTGCTGATCGAGAGCGGCAGCAGGCAGCCCTGGGCCGCCGCCGCATCCTGGGCCACCCGCCACGGCGCGCCGGCCTCGACCACCATCGTCATGTCCAGCGGGTCCACGTCGCGCACCCGGTTCATGCGCGCCAGGCTGAGCACGACCTGGCTGCCGTCCTCGGACGGCACGGCGCCGCCGACCATGCTGGTGTTGCCGCCCTGCGGCACCATCGGCACGCGGCGCTGGGCGCAGAGGCGGACGATTGCGGCCAATTCCGCGGTGTCGGCCGGGCGCACCACCGCCGGCGTCCGGCCGCGGTACAGCTGCCGCCAATCCTGGCAATACGGCTCCGTATCCGCGCCCAGCAGCAGCCCGCGCTCGCCGACCACGGCCGCCAGCGCCGAGAGCAGGTCCGGCGTGGGCGCCGGCGCCAGCATCAGGCCGCCGTCCGGTAAGCCGGCACGAGCCGGGCGGGCAAGGCGGCCCGGGCAGGCGGGGCCTTGGCTGCGATCGCTTCGGCGACGGTCTGGTGGGTGCGCGAGACCAGCGCCAGGATAATGAACAGCAGCTCGAAGTAAACCAGGCTCAGTGCCCCGCCGGCGATGCCATAGACGACCAGGCTGATTTGCAGCGCGCGCGAGAGCTCGCCGGCCCAAGCCAGCTCGGGGTGCGCGCGGACCCGGAGCCTGGTCCGGCGCGCCATGAGGTATGCGGTGGTGAGAAGCAGCAGGAACACCGCCAACCCCAGTACGCCGGTGTCGCCAAGCACCTGGAAGTAGATGCTGTGGGCGACGAAGGTCCGGTAGATCAGCGGCGTGGAGAACAGGAAGGTGGAGCTGGCCTGGAGGTATTTGGTCCAGTTCAGCCAATGCAGCGACGCCAGCGGGCCGCCGCCGAAGAAAGGATGATCCATGGCCAGCAGGAAGTTGATCTTCCAGGCGACGACGCGCGTCATGAACGAGCTGTCGTCCCCGGCTTCGGAGATGGAATGGATGCGCGCGAACCACGCATCGGGCGCAAAGGCGTAGATCGCCGCGCCGGCCACGGCCACGGCCACGAAGCTGCGAACCCTGTACTTGCTTCCCTTCAGCAGCATCATGCCGAGCGCGACCAGGCCCACGAAGCCGCCCCGCGAGTACGATGCGATCACCGTAACCACCCCGAGGAGGGCGGTGGCGACGATCGCGAGCCGAACCCAGCGCACGGCGGAGTTGTTCGCGACATACAGCATGAGGGGGATCGTCATCAGGATGGCCATGGCCAGGCCGTTGTTGTCGCCAGTGCTGCCGGTGCCCAGGATTTGGTGCCCGCCCGCGGTAAGCAGGGAGATCAACCCCTCCTTGGCCATCAGGAACCCGTATGAGATCGAGACGACCAGGGCGACCTGGTGCAGCCGGTGCCGCGACGACATGATGCCGGTGATCAGCAAGCCAAGGGCAAGTTGCTTCCAGAACTTGTCGTAGGTGACGTCGGCGGCAGGGTGCTCATAGTCCTTGAGCAGCCATGCGAGGGTCACGCACAACCCGAACAGCCCCCCCATGACGACGACCCGGTCCACGTAGAACTTCTTCTTCTCTCGGCCGACGACCAGCATCAGGATGGTGGAGGCGGCCACGACCTTGTTGTACGGCACGCTGATCATGAAGCCGTAGAGCAGCTCGTTCGGCGAGAGCAGCGCCACCCATATCCACAACAACACGCCGATATGGGCGGAGTACAACGAGAGCGGCAGCAGCACGAGCCACGTGAGGAAGAAGCCCGCGTCCCTCACAGGCGGCGGCCCCGCCCGGCCCGGTGCCCCCCGGCCGAGCGGTCCGCCACCACTGGCGCCTCTTCGCGAAGCCGGAAGAAACCCAGTTGCCGGGCGCCGTCCCGCAGCTTGTCGTTCTTCAACGAGAAGACGACCAAGTACACGATCGCGAAGGTATCGATCAGGAACATCAACGATTCCACGGCGCCGCCCCACCAAGCCGCCAGCAGCATACCACCGATCGGGGGTGCGACCCAGCGCCTGCGCAACCGCTTGCGCGAATGCCTTTGCAGCGGCGGGCCAAGTCGGTAAACACTCACGGCCTCGCCCGGGCCGCCGGGAGCAGGCTCGTGGGTGACCCTTGATCGACAGCATAGGCCAGCAGACATCCGCCCCAGCCGTGCCCGCGTCCGTCATCGCGCCCCACATCGCCGCCGAGCCCCGCCTCCCGGCCCCGGACCTCTGCGTCGTCATCCCCGTCCTGAACGAGCGCGACAACGTCGCCCCCATGGTGGACCGCCTCCGCGCCACCCTCCAGGGCGTAGCGTGGGAGGCGGTGTTCGTCGATGACGGATCGACCGACGGCACGCGCGACGCCGTGGCCGCCATCGGCCGGCATGACGCCCGCATCCGCCTGCTGCACCGCGCGGGGCGCCGCGGCCTGGCCTCCGCCTTCATCGAGGGGGTGGAGTGCAGCCTCGCGCCCTACGTCGCCGCCCTGGACGGGGACCTGCAGCACGACGAGACCTTGCTGCCCCGCATGCTCGCCGTGCTGCAATCCGAACCCGTCGACGTCGTCGTCGGCAGCCGCTACGTGGCCGGCGGCGATCTCGGCCAGTGGGACAAGCGCCGCGCCAGCATGTCCGACCTCGCGACCCGGCTGAGCCAGCTCGTGCTCCGCGCCCAGGTCAGCGACCCGATGAGCGGCTTCTTCATGCTCCCGCGGGACGTGTTCAACCGCGCCGCACCCCGCCTCTCGGCCATCGGCTTCAAAATCCTGCTGGACCTGCTGGCCTCCCTGCCGGAGCCGCCGCGGGTGCGGGAGCTGCCCTACAGCTTCCGCAACCGCGTCGCCGGCACCAGCAAGCTCGACGCCGGCGTGCTGTTCGACTTCGTGCTGCTGCTGCTCGACAAGCTGATGGGCAGCGTCATCCCCGTCCGCTTCGTCATCTTCGCCCTGATCGGCGCGGTGGGCCTGGTGGCGCACCTCGCGGTGCTGCGGTTCGGGCTGACGGTCGGCCGGCTGGACTTCGCCACCGCGCAGGCCATAGCGACCGCCTGCGCGATCATCGGCAACTTCGTGCTGAACAACATCTTCACCTTCCGCGACCGCAAGCTGAAGGGCGCGCGGATGGTGCGCGGCCTGGTCGTCTTTTCCGCCGTGTGCGCGATCGGCGCCGTCGCCAACCTGAACATCGCCTCCTTGATGGTCGATGCCGGGCACCAGACCTGGTGGACCGCCGGCGTGGTCGGCGCGGCCATGAGCCTGGTTTGGAACTACGCGGTCGGCTCCACCCTGACCTGGCGGCGGTAGCGCCCCGTGCTGCGCTGGGCGGGCCAACTCCCCGACCGCTCGTTCCTGGCCTGGGCGGTCGGCCTGGACCTGGCGTTGCGCGTCGCCGTCCTGGTCCTGGTCCCGGTCAAGCAGACGTCGGATTTCGCCTGGTATTTCGAGCGCGCGGTCGGCATCGCCGCGGGCGAAGGCTTTGCGGAACGCGGCACCCTGACGGCCTTCTGGCCGGTCGGCTGGCCCGGCCTGCTGGGCGGCCTGTTCGCGGTGTTCGGCCCGCACCAGCTCGCCGCGCAAATCCTGAACCTGGCCCTGAGCGCGCTCAACCTGCTGCTCATCCACGCCCTCGCCCGCGAGATGTTCGATGACCGGCGCATCGCCCGGCTCGCGGTGGTCGTCATCGCCCTCCTGCCGAACCAGATCGCCTATGTGCCGCTGCTGTCCACCGAAATCTTCTACGAGTTCCTGCTGCTGGCCGGCGTCTATTGCCTGCTGCGGCAAACCGCCCTGTTCGCCGCCGCCGCCGGCCTCGTCTTCGGCGTGGCGACGCTGACCAAGGCGCAAAGCCCCCTCCTGCCGCTCATCCTCATCGGCGCGATCTGGCTCTACGACCGGTCCCGGCCCGGCATCCCGAAGCTGGCCCGCAACGCGGTGCTCGCCTGCGCCGTCATGGCCGCGGTGGTGGCGCCCTGGACCATCCGCAATCACCAGGTGTTCGGCGCGTTCATCCCGGTCTCCACCAATGGCGGCTTCACCCTGCTGACGGGCAACAACCCCAGCGCCGCGGGCGACTACACGCCGGACGACCCCCTGGTCGCGGGCCTGGCCGGCCACCCCGAGCAGCAGGTCGAGATCGACCGCATCGCCCGCGCCCGCGCCATCGCCTGGATCTCCGCCCACCCCGGTGGCTTCGTCCGGCTGATGCCGCTCAAGTTCTTCCGCCTCTGGGCGCCCGACGGGGAGGCCGAGTGGTTCTATCAAGCCGGCTACGACCGCTACGACCGGAACGCCGTGCTGTTCCGCTCCGTGCGCGGGCTGAACCAGTTGCTCTATGTACTGCTCGTGCTGCTCGCCCTGCCGGCGCTGGCCCTGCTCTGGCCACGCGCCCGGGCCTCCGTGCCGCAGCTCGGCTGGGTGCTGATCGCCTACTTCACCGCGATCTCGCTGGTGTTCTCCGGCCAGTCGCGCTTCCACTTCGCCCTGATGCCCTGGATCGCGATGTATGCCGCATGGACAGTCGTCCACCTGTGGTCGCGCTTTCGCGCTCGGCCGGCGCCGGGCTCGCGCACCCTCCCGTCTTGACCGCCCCTCGCCGTTGCGGCGTGATCGCACGCTGAGACGCCCGGCTG
>CAXSDH010000049.1:0-13796 GCA_964235765.1 uncultured Acetobacteraceae bacterium | reverse complement strand
ACGGCCGGCTGAAACGGCCGGCTGAAACGGCCAGGAGCGCATGATGCGGATTTTCGCGGCCACGTTGGCGACCGAGACCAACACCTTCTCGCCGCTGCCCACCTCGATCGAGGCCTACAAGGAAAACGTCTATCTCCGCCCCGGCGAGCACCCGGACGATACGCCGCTGATGTGCACCGCGCCGCTGTTCGTCGCCCGGCGCCGGGCCGCAGCCGACGGGTTCACCTTGATCGAAGGCAGTTGCTTCGCCGCCAGCCCGGCCGGCCTCACCAACCTAGCCGACTACGAGGCGATGCGGGACGAGATCATGGCCCAATGCCAGGCCGCCCTGCCGCTGGACGGCGTGCTGCTCGGCCTGCACGGCGCCATGGTGGCGCATGGCTACGACGACGTGGAAGGAGACATCGTCGCCCGCGTCCGCGCCATCGTCGGCCCGGGCTGCGTGGTCGGCGTCGAGCTGGACCCGCACTGCCACCTCACCCTCAAGCGCGTCCGGCATGCCGACGTGATCATCCTCTACAAGGAGTTCCCGCATACCGACGTGGTCGAGCGCGCCGAGGAGGTGCTCGACCTGGTGCTGCGCACCATCCGCAAGGAAATCCGCCCGGTGATGTCGCTCTACGACTGCCGGCAGATCGCCTCCTACCCCACCACGCTGCCCTTGATGCGCGGCTTCGTGGACCGCCTTTCCGCGCTGGAGGGGCATGACGGCGTGCTCTCGATCTCCGCCGGCCACTGCTTCCCCTATGCGGACGTGCCGGAGCTGGGCGGGCGCATCCTTGTCGTCACCGATGGCGACAAGGCGCAGGCCGACCGGCTGGCGACCAGCCTCGGCAAGGAGTTCGTCGCCATGCGCGGCCGCACCGCGCCCGAATACCTGGACCCGGAAACCGCCATCACCACCGCCCTCGGCATCAACGGCCACCCCGTCGTCATGGCCGACCCAGCCGACAACGCCGGCGGCGGCGCCCCCAGCGACAACACCACCATCCTGCGCCACATGATCGATCGCGCCATCGAGGATGCGGCGATTGGCCCGATTTGGGACCCGGTGGCGGTGCGGCTCTGCTTCGACGCCGGGCTCGGCGCCCGCTTCCCGCTGCGCTTCGGCGGCAAGACCGGCCCCGCCTCCGGCCAGCCGATCGACGCCACGGTGGAGGTCATCGGCCTGGCGCGCGACTGCTGGCAGGGGTTCGGGCCCACCCAGGTGCCCCTGGGCGACTGCGCCGGCGTCCGCGTGGGCGGGATCGACGTGGTGCTGATCACCAAGCGCACCCAGGCGCTGGGACTGGAGTTGTTCCGCAACGTGGGCGTGGAGCCGACCGAGAAGAAGCTGCTGGTGGTCAAGTCCACCAACCATTTCCACGCCGCCTTCGGCCCGATCGCCGAGAAGGTGCTCTACATCGACAGCGACGGCCCGCTGCCGCGCGACTACCGCAAGCTGCCCTACACCCGGGTGCAGCGCCCGATCTGGCCGCTGGACGCCGAGACCTCGCCGGGGCTCATCTTCTAAACCAGGGCTGCCCGCAGGAAGTCGTGCACGGCCGCGTTGAACAGGGCTGGCCGCTCCAGGCTGGCCAGGTGGCCGACGCCTTCCAGCACCACGAAGCGCGCGCCGGGAATACGGCCCGCCATGCGTTCCATCGCCGCCGCCGGCGCGTTCGGGTCGCGGCTGCCGGCCAGCACCAGCGTGGGCGCCGCGATGCGGGCCAGCGCCCCCCGCTGGTCGAAGCCCGGCATGGCGAGGACCATGTCGCGGTACGTGCTGTCCGGCGTGTGCGCCATGCAGTCCTGCGCCAGCGCCACGCCGGCCGGGTCGGGGTCATCGCCGACCAGGCTCGCGGCCAGGCTGGGGGCGAGGTCGGCCATGGTCTGCCCAGCGTCCAACGGCCCCAGCCGGGCATGGACGAAGGCGTCCCCCCAGGCGGGGTCCTGCGAGCCGAACGTGGCGCTGGTCTGCGCGAGCACGACCGCGCGGGCGGCGTGCGGCGCCTCGGCCAGCAAGCGCTGCACGATCATGCCGCCGATGCTGTGCCCCACCAGCACCGGCCGCTGGAGGCCGAGTTCCTGGATGAAGAGGCCGAGCGACGCCGCCAGGGCCTCGATGCTGACCAGCGGCAGCGGGGCGGAGCCGCCATAGCCGGGCATGTCCCAGGCCAAGGCGCGGTACTCGCGGCCGAAATGGTCCAACTGCGAAGCGAAGGCGCGGGCAGCGCCGCCGATGCCGTGCAGGAACAGGATCGGCACCGCGGCGGGGTCGCCCGCGGCGAGATAGGTGATCCCAGCCCGGTCGGCGACCTGCTGCGTCTCCTGCTGCGTCTGCTGGTGCGGCGGCTGCTCCACGCAGACGCGCTGCTGCTCGGTCATGGCAGTATCCGGTAGCCGCCGTCGCGGATTTCCACCATCACCTGGCTGTCCGCCTGCGCGCCGCTATGGTCGGTGGGGGTGAGCGTGAACACCGCCTCGGCGCCGGGCAGGGCCTGCACGCGCTCCATGGCGTCGCGCAGCGCAGCGCGGAAGGCCGGTGTCCCGGGCTGGCCCGCCTGCAGCGCCGGCCCGGCGGCGGCCGAGATCAGCAGGAAGCCGTCCCACATCGTGGCGCCGAACAGGCTGCGGCTGCCGCGGCCGTACTTGCCCTCGTAGGCCTGCACATAGGCCAGCGCCGCCGCCCGCACCGGATGGGCCGCGGGCATCGCCTCGGCCACCAGCACGGGCACCGAGGAGAACATCGTGCCGTCCAGCGCCCGGCCGCCGACGCGCATCGCGTCCGGCCCGGCGATGCCCTGCACCGTATAGATCGGCCCGGCATAGCCCCGCGCCCGCAGCTCGATGATCGGCGTGGTCGCCGGCGTGCTGCTGGCCGCAACGAACACCGCGTCTGGCTTGGCGGCGATCACCCGCAACACCTGCGGCGTCACGCTGGTATCGGCCGGGTTGTAGCGCACCTGCAACAGCGTCTTGATCCCGCGCTCGCCCGCCTGGGCGTCCAGCGCCGCGATGTAGCCGTCCCCCAGTGCGTTGGCGAAGCCGATATGCGCCAGCGTGCGCCAGTTGTTGCGGAGCATGTGGTCCACGATCTGCACCGTCGCCACGCGCTCGCTCGGGATCAGCTTGAACGCCCAGCGCCGGTTGCCCTCCGGCGGCTCGATCACGCTGCTGGACCCGGCCAGGCTGATGAACGGCACGCCCGCCATCCCGGCCGGGTCGAGCAAGGCCAGCGAGTTGGGCGTGCTGGACGGGCCGAGGATGGCGTCCACCCGCTCCTCCTCGATCAGCTTGCGGGCGGCCCGCACGGCGGCCGTGGTGTCGCTGGCGTCGTCCAGCACCACCCAGCGCACCGCCTGGCCGCCGATGGTCTTCGGCAGCAGCTCGATCGTGTTGCGCTCCGGGATGCCCAGCCCGGCGGCCGGGCCGGTGAGCGACAGCACGGCGCCGAGCGTGATGTCCGCCCGGGCCGGCACGGCGGCTAGCAAAAGGGCGCAGGCGAGAGCAAGGCGCATCGGGGTCTCCTTCACGGCACGACTGCCAGGGCGTCGATCTCGACGCAAGCCATGGGCTCCACCAGCGCCGTCACGCCGACCACCGCCATGGCGGGGTAATGCCGGCCCATGGTCTCGCGCCACACCGGGGCGAGCGCCGGGCCGGCGTTGCGATAGGCGACCATGTCGGTGACATACCAGGTCATGCGGCCGACCGTCTCCGGCCCCGCGCCCGCCTCGTGCAGCACCGCCAGGACGTTCAGCAAGGCCTGCCGCACCTGGGCCACCAGGCCCTCCGCGAACACGCCGGCCGCGTCCCAGCCGACCTGGCCGCTGACGAGCACGATCCGCCCCTCGCCCGCCATGCCGTTCGCGTACCCCTTCGGGCGTGGCCAGCCCGCCGGCTGCAGCACCTTCAATTCGCCGGCCCCAGCAGTTGCCGGGCGATCACCACCCGCTGCACCTCGCTCGCCCCTTCGTAGATGCGCAGCGCACGGACCTCGCGATACAGCTCTTCCACCTTGTTCCCCTTGGTCACGCCCAGGCCGCCATGGATCTGCACCGCGCGGTCCACCACCCGCTGCGCGGCCTCGGTGGCATACAATTTGGCCATCGAGGCCTCCCGCGTGACCCGCGCCGCGCCTGCGTCCTTGGTCCAGGCGGCGCGGTAGACCAGCAGGGCGGCGGCGTCCACCTCGGTTGCCATGTCGGCCAGCGCGGCCTGGGTAACGGGCATGGCGGCGAGCGGCGCCCCGAACAGGTGGCGTGCGCCGGCATGGCGCAACGCCTCGTCGAGCGCGCGCCGAGCCAGGCCGAGGGCGGCGGCGCCGACGGTGGAGCGGAACACGTCGAGCACCGACATGGCGATGCGGAAGCCGTCGCCCGGCTGCCCGACGATCGCCGCGGCGGGGATGCGGCAGCCCTCGAAGCGGAGCGTCGCCAGCGGGTGGGGCGCCACGGTCTCGATCCGCCCGGCGATGCTGAGGCCCGGCGCGTCGGCGGATACGGCGAAGGCCGAGAGCCCCTTCGTGCCCTCCCCGGTGCGGGCGAACACCAGGTAGTGCGCGGCGATGCCGCCATTGCTGATCCAGGTCTTCTCGCCGTCCAGCACCCAGGCGTCGCCGTCCCGCGTGGCGGTCATCGCCAGGGCCGACACGTCCGACCCGGCCGCCTTCTCGCTCAGCGCGAAGGCCGCCAGTTGGCTGCCGGCGCGTACGCCGGGCAGGATGGCGGACCGTTGCGCCGCAGTGCCGAACAGGGTGACGGCGCCGGTGCCCAGCCCCTGCATGGCGAAGGCGAAGTCCGCCAGTCCGGCGTGCCGCGCCAGGATGTCGCGGATGAGGCAGAGCGAGCGTACGTCGAGGACGCCGCCCGCCTCGGGCACGGCATGGCGCAGCAGGCCGGCAGCCCCCATGCTGGCGGCCAGCGCCCGGCAACTGGAGTCCACGTCGTGCTCGTCGGCCAGGCGTTCGGCATGGCTGGCCGCCCAATCCTCGGTCTCGGCCGCCAGCGCGCGGTGACGCGGCTCGAAGAACGGCCAGTCGAGGTAGCTGCGGTCGGTCAATGTCCCCCGCTGCTCATCGTCCCTCGAACACCGGCCGCCGCTTGGCCGCGAAGGCCTCGAAGGCGCGGCGGAAATCGCCCGTCGCCATGCAGATCGCCTGCGCCTGCGCCTCGCTCTCGATGGCCTGGTCCACCGACATCGACCACTCCTGGTGCAGCATCGCCTTGGTGATCCCGTTGGCGAACGTCGGCCCGGCGGCGATGCTCTCGGCCAGCGCCGTCGCCTCCGCCAGCAGCGCCTCCGGTTCAGCGAGCCGGTTGAAGAAGCCCCAGCGCTCCGCTTCCTCGCCGGGCATGGAACGGCCGGTGTAGAGCAGCTCGGATGCCCGCCCCTGCCCGATCAGCCGCGGCAGGATGGCGCAGGCGCCCATGTCGCAGCCGGCCAGGCCTACGCGGTTGAACAGGAACGCGGTGCGCGACCGCGCGGTGCCGAGCCGCAGGTCGCTCGCCATGGCCAGGATGGCGCCCGCCCCCGCGCACACGCCGTCCACCGCGGCGACGATCGGCTGCGGGCAGGCGCGCATCGCCCGCACCAGGTCCCCGGTCATGCGCGTGAAGGCCAGCAGGCCCGGCATGTCCATCCGGGTGAGCGGCTCGATGATCTCGAACACGTCGCCGCCCGAGCAGAAGTTGCCGCCGGCGCCGGTGATCACCACGGCCTTGACGTCCGGGTCGTAGACCAGCGTCCGGAACCAGTCGCGCAGTTCGGCATAGCTGTCGAAGGTGAGCGGGTTCTTGCGCTCCGGCCGGTTCAGCGTGGCGGTGGCGACCTTGCCGGCGACGTCGAGCCGGAAATGCTTGGGGGCCGGCATCCTATATCTCCCCACCCGCGACCGCGATCGCCTGGCCGTTCATGGCGTCCGAATTGGGGCCGCACAGGAACAGCACGGCGGCCGCGACCTCGTCTGGCTGCACCAGCCGGCGTTGCGGATTGGCCGAGGCGAAGAAGGCGCGGATTTCGTCGGCCGGGCGGCCGGTTTTCGCGGCGGCCGCGCGCGCGCTGCGCTCCACCAGGCCGGTGTCGGTGTAGCCGGGGCAGACGGCGTTCACGGTCACGCCCGTGGTCGCCGCCTCCTTGGCCAACGCCCGCGTCAGGCCCACGACGCCGTGCTTGGCCGCCGTATAGGCAGCGGTATAGGCATAGCCGGTCAGCCCGGCCGTGGACGCGACGTTCACCACGCGCCCCGCCCGCCGCCGCATCATGCCGGGCAGCACGGCGCGGCAGCCCTCGTACACCGCGGTCAGGTTCAGCGCGAGCATGCGGTCCCAAACAGCCCGGTCCAGCCGGCCGATCGGCGCCGTCTCCACCGCGCCCGCATTGTTCACGAGGACATCGAGCGGCCGGTCCAGCGCAGCCCGCAAGGCCTCGGCGTCCGTCACGTCGCAAACCAGGCGCCCGGTCGCCCAACCGCGTTCCACCACCTCGCCCAGCACCGCCGCGTCTCGGCCCAGCACCGTCACCTCGGCCCCCGCCCCGGTCAACGCCGCCGCAATCGCCCGGCCGATGCCACGCCCGCCGCCCGTCACGAGCGCTTGCCGTCCAGACAGCTCCATCCGGCCAGCACACCATTGCCGCATGGATGTTTCAACCTTAAACTCGTGGCCTTCGGACAGGGTGGCTCGATGCGGATCGCGATCCTCGGCGGCGGCCCCGCGGGCCTCTACTTCGCAATCCTGATGAAGCAGGCCTGGCCCGGCCACGCCATCACCGTCTACGAGCGCAACCGCGCCGACGACACCTTCGGCTTCGGCGTGGTGTTCAGCGACCAGACCCTCGAGACCTTCGAGCGCTACGACCCCATCAGCCACCGGGCCATCACGGACAACTTCGCCTACTGGCAGGACATCGAGGTCCGCTTCAAGGGCGTGGTGCACCGTATCGGCGGCAACGGCTTCTGCGGCTGCGCCCGGCGCACCCTGCTGATGCTGTTGCAGGACCGCGCCCGCGGCCTCGGCGTGCGGATGGAGTTCAAGCGCGACATACACAATGTCTCGGAGTTCGGCGACGCCGACCTGATCGTGGCCGCGGACGGCATCAACTCCCAGGTGCGCGAGCAATTCGCCGGGCATTTCCAGCCCAGCGTGGACATGCGGCCGAACAAGTTCACCTGGATGGGCTCCACCAAGCCGCTCGACGCCTTCACCTTCAGCTTCCGGCAAACCGAATGGGGCATCTTCGTCGCTCACGCCTACCAGTACGAGCCCGGCCGCTCCACCTGGGTGCTGGAAACCGACCCGGCGACCTGGGCGGCGGCGGGGCTCGACCGGATGGACGAGGCGGCCAGCGCCCGCTTCATGGAACGCGTGTTCGCCGACGACCTCGACGGCCACGGGCTGATCACCAACCGCTCGCTCTGGCGCAGCTTCCCGATGATCCGCACCGCGCGCTACGCCATGGGCAACGTCGTTCTGCTGGGCGACGCGAAGGCGACCGCGCACTTCTCCATCGGCTCCGGCACCAAGCTGGCGATGGAGGATGCCGCCGCCTTGTTCGAGGCCTTCCGCGCCGAACCCGCCGTGCCCGAGGCGCTCGACCGGTTCGACCGCCATCGCCGCGAGGACGTGGAGCGGACGCAGCACGCGGCCGACGTGTCGCTGGTGTGGTTCGAGCACCTCAAGCGGTTCGCCCATATGGACGCGACGCAGTTCGCCTTCGGGCTGATGACCCGGTCGCGCAGCATCACCTACGACAACCTGCGCCTGCGCGCGCCGGAGTTCGTCGCTGAGACGGACCGGGTGTTCGCCGAGGCGGTCGGGGCGGCCGGGTTCGCGGCCAAGCCCGCGCCGCCGATGTTCCAGCCGTTCAAGCTGCGTGGCATGACGCTCGCCAACCGCGTCGTGGTCTCGCCGATGTGCATGTACTCGGCGGCCGACGGCGTGCCCGGCGCCTGGCACCAGGTGCATTACGGCGCGCGCGCGCTCGGCGGCGCCGGGCTGCTGTTCACCGAGATGACGGATGTGAGCCCGGCCGCCCGCATCACCCCGGGCTGCGCCGGCCTCTGGACCGACGAGCAGGAGGCCGCCTGGACGGACATCGTCCGCTTCGCGCACGAGAACAGCGCCGCCAAGCTGTGCCTGCAACTCGGCCACGCCGGCCGCAAGGGCGCGACCCGGCTGATGTGGGACGGCATGGACCGCCCCCTGCCACGCGGCGCCTGGGACATCGTGGCCCCTTCGGCGCTGCCCTATTACCCCGAAAGCCAGGTCCCGCGGGCCATGACGCGCGCCGACATGGACGGGGTGCGCGACGATTTCGTCGCCGCGACCCGGCGCGCGGCCCGGGCCGGCTTCGACATGCTCGAGATGCACGCGGCGCACGGCTACCTCATGGCGACGTTCCTCTCGCCGCTGACCAACCTGCGCACCGACGGGTACGGCGGCCCGGTCGAGAACCGGCTGCGCTTCCCGCTGGAGGTGTTCCGGGCGATGCGCGCGGCCTGGCCGGACGACAGGCCGATGTCGGTGCGGATCAGCGCGCACGACTGGGCCGAGGGCGGCATCACCGGGGCCGACGCGGTGGCCATCGCCCAGGCCTTCGCCGATGCCGGATGCGACCTGATCGACGTGTCGTCCGGCCAGACCGTGGCCGATGCGCGGGCGGTGTATGGCCGCATGTTCCAGGTGCCGTTCAGCGACCAGATCCGCAACGAGGCTGGGCTGGCGACGATGTGCGTGGGCAACATCACCAGCGCCGACCAGGTGAACACCATCCTGGCGGCCGGCCGCGCCGACCTCGTGGCGCTTGGCCGGCCGCACCTCGCCAACCCCAACTTCACCCTGCAAGCGGCGGCCCGCTACGGCGTGGCGATCACCGCGCCCAAGCAGTACGAGCCCGGCACGCAGCAACTGCTGCGCACCGAACAGGTCGGCGCGCAGGAGCTGGACGAGCTACGGCGCAAGGCGCGCCCCAAGCCTGCGGCGACGCCCTCGAAGGCCGCCGCCGAGTAAGGCGGGCCAGTCCGGCTCCCGTCCCGCACCTAGTCCGGCACCTGGTCCACGCCCGCCGGCTCGACCTGTTGCTGCTTGTTTTGCTGGTGCCGGTACGCCGAGAGCGCCTGGTAGGTTGTCAACCGCGCCCGCATCAAGGAGCCGAGCGGGCGGTGCGCCGCCAGGCAGTGTGCCGGCTGGAACGACAAAACCTCGTCGAAATAGGCCTGGCGCGCCGGGCTGTAGGAGTCTTGCGCCGGGAACGTCAGCCGGGCGACGGGAGCATAGGGGCTGTCATCCTCCGGCCAGGCCACGGAGGCGTCCTCGACCGGCATGGTGTCGAGGCTGGTGCAAAGCTGCACCCGAAGCTCGAACTCGGCGCCGTGGGCGCGCATATGGGACGTGACGGCCGTGCGAAAGGCGTCGGGATCGGCCCCGGTGTCGAGCGTTTCGTCGACGATCGCCACCAGCTCGGGCGAAACCGGAAACACGCCGACCTTGGCGATGTAGGCGCCGTAGCGCAGGGGGGCCTGGCTGAAATAGGCGTCTGCCAGGGGATTGCGCTTGGTGTGGCCGAAGAAGCCGAGGGTGGCGCTGTCCCCGCCCAGGGCGGTCACGACGGCGTTCGCCGCGCGTGCGGCGCTGGAGGCCGCCTGCTTCACCGCGTCCGGCATCGGGGCGCCTTTCTCGAGGCCCTTGATGGCCACCAGGAACGTCGCGGCGCTGCTCTGCGGAAAAGCGGAACCGGTGGCGAGGACGAAGTCCTGCGTGCCGTTGCCTTCATGGCCGCCCAGCATGGGGCCTTCTGCGCCGAACACCTTGATCGCCATGCCCCGGTGGGTGCTGACGCTGTCGGGCAGCACCTCCCCGGGGCCCTGGGCCAGGCGGGCGATCACGGGGTGCAGGCCGGGCTGGGCGAACAGGCCTTGCGCCAGCGCGGGCGGCAGGCCGTCCAGGACCCGCAGTTCGCCCTTCAGGAGGCCAGTGCTCTTGGCATGCGAGGCGCGGACCGTCTTGCCGTCCCGCTCGGCGACGGTCCGGCTTTCGCTCACCATGGACCCGACGATTCCCTGGAACGTCTCCACCTCGCCATCCGCTATGGTTTCGACGGCGTCGCTGTACGGAACGTAATCGGACATAGGCCGCCTCTGGTGCATGAGTGTTGGGAGATGGGCGCCCACCAACTGGCAGGCGCCCGGGACGGGCCTGGCGCTTCAGCGGCTGAAGCGCTGGCGCAGCCTGGACGGGGCCGGCCTTACTTGGGTGGATATCAAGTAGAAAATTACGGGATACGAACAACCTGGACATTCGTCACAGCTACGTTAATTGAACGGCAGCCAAAGGGTTTCCGAGAACGCGGACAACCATCCGTGTGTTGGAAACTGTTAAGCGAAGGACTGTACGATACCGCGCGACAGAACCTCGAGCCGGCGGCTCAACGCAGCTTGTACCGCTGCAGCTTGCCGGTTTCCGTCTTGGGCAGCGCGTCCACGAACTCGACGATGCGGGGATACTTGTACG
Source organism: uncultured Acetobacteraceae bacterium (assembly GCA_964235765.1). Lineage (GTDB taxonomy): Bacteria > Pseudomonadota > Alphaproteobacteria > Acetobacterales > Acetobacteraceae > JAVVHH01. Next base: position 3,306 of record CAXSDH010000049.1, on the reverse strand, counting down.
GCGCGATCTCGGATTTGACCCAGTCCTGGAGCGCGCGCGCCAGCTCCGGCCCCGTGGTGGCACCGGGCCGGGCCACCACATAGGCCTTCACCACCGTGCCGCGCGCCTCGTCCGCGATGCCCACCACCGCGCATTCGGCCACCTCGGGGTGCAGCAGCACCGCCGCCTCCACTTCGGGGCCGGCGATGTTGTAGCCGGAGGAAACGATCATGTCGTCCGAGCGGGCCTGGAACCAGAAATAGCCGTCCGGGTCCCAGTAATAGGTGTCGCCGGTCACGTTCCAGCCGCCTCTGACGTATTGGCGCTGCCGCGGGTCCGCTAGGTACCGGCACCCGGTGGGGCCACGCACGGCCAGGCGGCCGGTGCTGCCGCGCGGCAGGTCGGCGCCGGCCGGGTCGATCAGCTTGGCTTCGTAGCCCGGCACCGGCAGGCCGGTGGCGCCCGGGCGCACCTGGTCCATGGGGGCGGCGATGAAGATGTGCAGCATCTCGGTGGCGCCGATGCCGTCCATGAGCTTGAGGCCGGTCGCGTCGTGCCACGCGTGCCAGGTAGCGGCCGGCAGGGTCTCGCCGGCCGAGACGCAGATGCGCAGGCTCGCCGTGTCGCCCTGCTGCATCAGGCCGAGCATGGCGCGGTAGGCGGTGGGCGCGGTGAAGCACACGGTCGGCCGCAGCGCGCGGATGGTGGCCAGCAGCGCCTCCGGGGCGGCCTGTTCCAGCAGGATGGCGCTGGCGCCGATGCGCAGCGGGAACAGCACCACGGCGCCCAGCCCGAAGGTGAAGGCAAGCGGCGCCGTGCCGATGAACACGTCGTCCGGCCGGGCCCGCAGCACCTGCGCGGCGTAGGCGTCGCATATCGCCAGCATGTCGCGGTGGAAGTGCATCGTGCCCTTCGGCTGCCCGGTGGTGCCCGAGGTGAAGGCGATCAGGCACACGTCGTCCGCCGCCGTATCGTGCGCCGCGAAGCGCCCGGAGGCGTCCGCCATCGCCGCGGTCAGGTCGTCGGGCCCGGCGCCGCCCATCGGCACGATCCGCAATCCGGGCGCCTCGGCGCCTTCCAGGTCCACCAGCAGCCGGTGGTCGCACAGCGCGAGGCCGATCCGGGCCTTGTCGAGGATGTAGGCCAGCTCCCGGCTGCGCAGCAGCGGCATGGTGGCCACCGCGATGCCCCCGGCCTTGATGACCGCGAGGTACGACGCGACCATCATGGGGGTGTTGGGCGCGCGCAGCAGCACCCGGCCGCCGGGCGTCAGGCCGTGCCGCGTGGTGAGCACCTCGGCGATGCGATCCACCGTTTCGGCCAGTTCGGCGTACGACCATTGCAAGGTCGCGGTCCGCATGCAGGGCCGGCCACCCCAGCCGCGGGCGATCCAGGCGTCCAGCAGTTCGGTCACGCAGTTCAGCCGGGCGGGGTAGCGGAATTCCGTCCGGTGCAGCAGCAGGTCGGGCCAAAGCTCGCAGGGTGGCAGGTTGTCCTGCGCGAAGGTGTCCATCGAAGCTGCCGCTCCCAACCGTTGCCGGTGCAGGGTGGGCAGAAGCGACGGATGCTTCAAGCCTTAACTAAGGCGCTATTCGGAGTAGCGCTGTTCCGTCCACGGGTCGCCGCGGTCGTGGTAGCCGCGCTCCTCCCAATAGCCCGGCTGGTCGCCGGCCAGCACCTCGATCCGGTGCAGCCACTTGGCGCTCTTCCAAAGATACAGGTGCGGCACGATCAGCCGCATCGGGCCGCCATGCGCCTGGGGCAGCGGCGCGCCCTGCCAGGAATGGGCCAGGATCGCATCCTCGGCCGCGAAATCCTCGAGCGGCAGGTTGGTCGTGTAGCCGTCATGGCTGTGCAGCACCACGAAGCGCGCCTCGGGCTGGGGCTGCACCACGGCCAGCAGGTCGCGAGTGGCCACCCCGTCCCATTGGTTGTCGTAGCGCGACCAGGTGGTCACGCAATGGATGTCGGTGGTCTCGCGCCGCTGCGGCAGGGCCTGGAAGCCCGCCCAGTCCCACGTCGCCTGCTCCGCCACCGCGCCGAACACCCGCAGCTCCCACCGGTCGAGCGGCACCGCGGGCTGCACGCCCAGGTCCAGCACCGGCCAGTCGTGCACGACGTGCTGGCCCGGCGGCAGGCGGTCCGCCCCGGCGCGCGCGGTCCGGCCGGTCAGGAAGCGGCCTTCCCCGGCCCAGCGCTGCTTGGTGCGGGTCAGCTTGGACGGGTCGGGCGGCGTGCTCATGACAAAGCAGGCTGGGGCGCCAGGGCGGCCTGCACCTCGGCCAGGATCTCGTAGGAGCGCAGCCGGGCCTCTTGATCGAAGACCGCCGAGGCCACCATCAGCTCGTCGGCGCCGGTCTGCTCGAGGAAGCGCTCGAGCCCGCGCCGCACCGTCTCGCGCGAGCCGACGAAGGAGCACGCCAGCATGCCGCTGGCCTGGGCGCGTTCCGGCGGGGACCAGTACTGCTCGATGTCGTCGATCGGCGGCGGCAGCTTGCCGCGGGCGCCGCGGACCATGTTGGTGAAGCTCTGCTGCACGGAGGTGAACAGGCGCCGGGCTTCCGCGTCGGTATCGGCCGCGACCACGTTCACCCCCACCATCGCATGCGGCCGCGCCAACTGCTGCGAGGGCCGGAAGCCGGCGCGGTAGGTCTGCAGCGCGGGCATCAGCGCCTCCGGCGCGAAGTGCGACGCGAACGCGTATGGCAGGCCGATCGCCGCCGCCAACTGCGCCCCGAACAGGCTGGACCCCAAAATCCACAGCGGCACCTCCAACCCCGTGCCGGGTACCGCCTGCACCCGCTGGCCCGGCTGCAACGGGCCGAGCAAGGCCTGCAACTCCAGCACGTCCTGCGGGAACCGGTCGGAATCCCCCGGGTCGCGCCGCAGCGCCTGCCAGGTGCGCTGGTCGGTACCCGGCGCGCGGCCCAGGCCGAGGTCGATGCGCCCGGGAAACAGGGATTCCAGCGTGCCGAACTGCTCGGCGATCACCAGCGGCGCGTGGTTGGGCAGCATGACGCCGCCCGCGCCCACCCGGATGTGCTTGGTCCCCGCCGCCACGAAGCCGATGGCGACCGCGGTGGCGGCGCTGGCGATGCCGACCATGTTGTGGTGCTCGGCCAGCCAGTAGCGCCGGTAGCCCCAACGCTCCGCGTGCTGCGCGAGGTCGAGCCCGCGGCGGAGCGCGTCCCCCGGGGTGGCGCCTTGCGGGACGGGGGCGAGGTCGAGGATGGAGAAGGCAGGCATGGGTCGGCACTCCGGAACGGCCACGGATATCAGCACCCGGCGCGCGGCGCGCAAGCCCAATCGGCAGAGTCCATTGGGCAG
>CAXSDH010000048.1:0-28993 GCA_964235765.1 uncultured Acetobacteraceae bacterium | reverse complement strand
GTGCTGCTGGACGAGGTGCACGAGCGCGCGCTGGAAGCCGACCTCGCCTTGGCGCTGTGCCTCGACCTGCAGCGCGTGCTGCGGCCCGAGCTGCGGCTGCTGGCGATGTCGGCGACGCTCGACGGCGCCCGGCTGTCGGCCCTGATGGGCGCGCCGGTGATCGAGAGCGCCGGCCGCATGTTCCCCGTCGAGGTGCGCCATGCCGGGCGGGACATCGCCGACGTGCGCGACCTGCCGGAGGCGCTGGCCCGGGCCGTCCGCGCCGCCTTGGCCGAGCACGACGGCGACATTCTGGCGTTCCTGCCCGGCATGGGCGAAATCCGCCGGGCCGAGGCCCTGCTGGCCGAGTGCGGCGCGCTGGTGCTGCCGCTGCATGGCGACCTGCCGCCCGCCGAGCAGGATCGGGCGTTGCGGCCGGCCCCCTTGGACAAGCATGGCGGCCGGCGCGTCGTGCTGGCGACCAGCATCGCCGAGACCTCGCTGACGGTGCCCGGCGTGCGCGTCGTGGTCGACGGCGGCTGGCGGCGGACCCCGCGGCTCGACCCAGCGACCGGACTGACCCGGCTTGCCACGCTGCGCATCAGCCGCGCCGCGGCCGACCAGCGCGCGGGCCGGGCCGGGCGGGAAGCCCCGGGCGTGGCCGTACGGCTTTGGACGCCGGCGCTGCACCGCGGCCTGCCGCCGCACGACCGGCCGGAGATCCTGGAGGCCGAACTGTCCGGCTTCGTGCTGGACTGCGCCACCTGGGGCACGCCGCCCGCCGCGCTGCCGTTCCAGGACCCGCCGCCGCCGGGCGCCCTGGCCGCCGCGGCGGCCCTGCTCACGAGCCTCGGCGCGCTCGATGCCGGCGGCGTCACCAAGCAGGGGCGGCGCATGGCCGCGCTCGGCGCCCATCCCCGCCTCGCGGCCATGATGCTGACCGCGGCGGGCCCCGCGCAGCAGGCACTCGCGGCGGACCTCGCGGCGCTGCTGGAGGAGCGCGATCCGTGGCGGGGGCGGGACGCGCCGGCGGATGTCAGGCTGCGTCTCGACGCGCTTGCCGGCGGGAGTGGGGATGTGGATCGGGGGGCGATCGGCCGCATCCGCCGCCAGGCCGCGCAATACCGGCGCCGGCTGCGCACCACGGAAACGGCGGAGGGCGACCCCGGCCCGCTGCTCGCCGCGGCGTTCCCGGACCGCATCGCCCAGCGCCGGAGCGAAGCCGGCTCGTTCCGGCTCTCGGGCGGCGGCGGCGCCAAGCTGCCCGGCGCGGATGCCCTGGCCAATGCCCCCCTTTTGGTGGTGGCCAGCCTGGACCTGAAGGCCTCCGCCCGCATCCGGCTGGCCGCGCCGCTCGACCCCGCGGCGCTGCCGCCCGCCGTGTCGGCACAGGTCACCGAAACCGTGGAGAGCGGCTACGATTCCGCCAGCGGGGCCGTGCTGTCCCGCCGCCGCCGCCGCCTGGGCACGTTGGTGCTGGAGGACCGCACGGCACCGGCCGGCCCGGCCGAAACGGCTGCGGCCCTCGCCCAAGCCGTCGCGGCCGACCTTTCCGTGCTGGGCTGGACCGAGGCCGCACGGCAGTTGCAAGCCCGCGCCGCCCTGCTGCGGGGCCTCGATCCCGCAACGCCCGACCTCGGCGACCCGGCGCTGGCGGCCTCCGCGGGGGACTGGCTGGGACCGCATTTGCACGGCGTCGCCCGGATGGCCGGGGTCGCGGCGCTGGACGTGCACGCGATCCTGCGCGGGCTGCTGGGGTGGGAGCACGCCGCCCGGCTCGACCGCGACCTGCCGGCCTCCCTGTCCTTGCCCCGCGGCCGCGCCTCGATCGACTACTGCCAGCCCGTGCCGGTGGCGAGCGCGCGGGCGCAGGCGTTCTACGGCGTCGCGGCCACGCCGCTGCTGGCGCAAGGCCGCGTGCCGCTGCAGATCGCGCTCCTTTCGCCGGCCGGGCGGCCGATCGCCATCACCGCGGACCTCGCCGGGTTCTGGCGCGGCGCCTGGGCCGACGCCCGCAAGGACATGCGGGGCCGCTACCCGCGCCACGACTGGCCGGAGAACCCGGCGGACGCGCCCGTTTAGGCGATTGAACTTGCGCCGCGCAGGGCCAATGATTGGGGCAGGATTACGCACGGCGCGAGTCCCGGGAGCCCATTCCATGAACCGCCGCATCCGCGCCGCCCTGTTCGCCTCGGCGCTCCTGCTGTCCGGCTGCACCGCGGTGCCCAGCCTGGCCCAATTGGCGACCCGCCCGGGCAGCTTCGCGCCGCTAGTCAAGCGCGTGGTGCCGGCGGTGGTAAACATTTCCGTCATCGAGGGCCAGACCGAAGCCGCTTCACCCATCCCCCCCGAGTTGCGCGGCACCCCGGCCGAACGGGCGCTGCGGGACCGGCTTCGCCGCCGCTCCGTGCTGGGCGCGGGCTCCGGCTTCATCATCGACCCGACCGGGATCATCGTCACCAACACCCACGTCGTCGGCCGGGCCAACCGGATCACGGTATCGCTGTCGGACGGCACGGAGCTGGCGGCGCGGCTGGTCGGCTACGACGAGTTGACCGACCTTGCGGTGATCCGCGTCAACAGCCCGACGCCGCTGCCGTTCGTGACGTGGGGCGACAGCCGGGTGGTGGAGGTGGGCGACTGGATCCTGGCGGCGGGCAACCCGTTCGGCGTGGGCATCTCGGTGACCGCCGGCATCGTCTCGGCGCGCGGGCGGGATATCGGTGCCGGGCCGTTCGACGATTTCCTGCAGATCGACGCGCCGATCAACCCGGGCAACTCGGGCGGCCCGACCTTCAACATGGAGGGCCAGGTGATCGCGGTGAACACCGCCATCGTCTCCCCGACGGGGGGTTCCGTCGGCATCGGCTTCGCGGTGCCGAGCGAGATCGCCATGCGTATCGTGGATGACCTGCGCGAGAAGGGCCGCATCGAGCGGGGCTGGCTCGGCGTGTCGGTGCAGGATATGGGCGGCCAGCGTTCGGCGCGGGGCGGCAATGGCGTGGCGATCGCCAACATCGACCGCACCGGCCCGGCCGCGCGCGCCGGGCTGCGGCCGGGCGACGTGGTGGTGGCGGTCAACGGCAGCAAGGTGGAGAGCACGCAGGGCCTGATCCGCGCCGTGGCGGCCATTTCGCCCGGCAACGCGATCCACCTGACGGTGCGGCGCGCGGGCCAGAGCCTGGAGGTGCCGGTCACCGTCGGCCGCCGGCCGACAGAGCAGCAGGGGTAAGGGCGATGCGTCTTCTCGTGGTCGAGGACGACAAGGATGTCGCCCTGTTTGTGCTGAAGGGGCTGCGCGAGGCCGGGCATGTCGTGCAGCACGCCGATAATGGGCGGGATGGCCTGTTCCTGGCCGATAGCGAGGAGTTCGACGCCATCATCCTGGACCGCATGCTGCCCGGCGGCATCGATGGCCTGCGGGTGCTGGAGACGCTGCGGGGCCAGGACAACCAAACGCCGGTGCTGTTCCTGTCCGCCATGGCGCAAGTGGATGACCGGGTGCGCGGCCTCAAGGCCGGCGGTGACGACTACCTGACAAAGCCGTTCGCGTTCAGCGAGTTGCTGGCCCGGGTGGAGGCGCTGGCCCGCCGCATGCGCGCCACCGGGCCCGAGACCAAGCTGACGGTGGGGGATCTCGAGATGGACCTGCTGTCCCGCAGCGTCCGACGGCGCGGCCAGAAGATCGACCTGCAGCCGCGGGAGTTCCGCCTGCTCGAATACCTGATGCGGCACGCGGGCCAGGTGGTCACCCGCACCATGCTGCTGGAGGGCGTGTGGGACTACCACTTCGACCCGCAAACCAACGTCATCGACGTGCATGTCTCGCGGCTGCGGCAGAAGATCGACAAGCCGTTCGACACCGCACTGCTGCATACCGTCCGTACCGCCGGCTACATGCTCCGCGCGGACTGAGGCGGTGCTGCGCCTGCTGCGCTCCGCAGGCGTCCGGCTGGCGGCCGGCTATGCCGTGGTGTTCGGGATCAGCGCGCTCATCCTGATCGTGGCGCTGTGGCTGGCGACGAAAAGCCTGCTGAACGGCCAGGTCGATGCGGCCATCAGCGCGGACGCGCAGGGGCTCTCCGAACGATGGGCGGATGGCGGCGCGCGGGCGCTGCTCGCCACCATAAGCAGCCGGGTTGACGGCAATGTGGACGACGACGCGATCTACCTCGTGCTGGACCCCTCTGGCCGGCGGATCGCCGGCAACCTGGAGAATTGGCCGACGGAGGTTTCGCGGACCGGCCAGGTTTATGAAATCCCCGTCGTCCGGCGCGGCGTCCGCAGCCTGGCCCGCCTGCACCGGTTCGACCTGCCCGCCGGCTACTCGCTGCTGGTCGGGCGCGATGTGGAACCCCGTGCGGCGCTGCGCAGCCTGCTCGCCGAGACGCTGGCCTGGGCGCTGCTGCTGATCGGCGTGCTCAGCCTGGCGGGCGCCGTCGTGGTGCAGCACATGTTCAATCGCATGCTGTCGCATGTCTCGGACACCGCTGCCGCCATCTCGACGGGAGACCTGTCGCGGCGGGTGCGCCTGTCCGGCCGGGGCGACGAGTTTGACCGCCTGGCCGCCACCATCAACGACATGCTGGACCGCATCGGCCGCCTGATGGACGGCGTGCGGCAGGTTTCGAACGCCATCGCGCACGACCTGCGCACGCCCATCACCCGCGCCCGCGCCCGGCTGGAGGATGCGGCGGCCCATGCCGGCAGCCCGGCCGATCTGCAGGGCGCGATCGAGCGGGCGGTGACGGACCTGGACGGCATCACCGCCGTGTTCCAGGCGTTGCTGCGCATCTCGGAGATCGAGGCCGGCGCGAGGCGCTCCGCCTTCGTGGCCATGGACGCCGGGCCGTTGCTGGCCGACCTGGCCGAGCTGTACGGCGCCGTGGCCGAGGAGAGTGGGCTGCGCCTCGAACTGAACGCCGATCGGCCCATGCCCGTCCGCGGCGACCGCGAGCTGATCCAGCAGGCCGTCGCCAACCTGCTGGACAACGCCGTGAAGTTCTCGCCGCCGGGCAGCACCATCGCGCTGTGCGGGGAGCCCGCGCCGAACGGCCTGCAGATTTCGGTGACCGACCAGGGGCCGGGCATCCCCGCCGACGACCGGGGCCGCGCCACCGAGCGGTTCTACCGCGGCGAGGCGGCCCGGCACACGCCCGGATTCGGCCTGGGCCTCACCTTGGTGCGCGCGGTAGCCCAGCTGCATGGCGGCAGCTTGCAATTGAAGGACGCCCATCCCGGCCTGCGGGCGGTGCTGACCGTGCCCTCGGCCGTGGAACGGCCGATGGCGGCGTAGGGACGGGGTCAGGCGAGCGCGGCGCTCGTCTGCTCCCTGGACGGCAGGCTACCCTGCGAGCCCCGGCGCGCGCAGCACAAACCGGCGGCCACGCTTGCCCGACGCAGCGCGTGCGGCAGGGCGGCACCGGCGTCGAGCGCGGCGGCGAGCACGCCGGTGAAGCAGTCGCCTGCGGCCGTGGTGTCCACCACGGCCACGCGATGTGCCGGGAGGACGCCGGCGCCTTCGGTCGCGGCCCACTCCGCCCCTTGTTCGCCGAGGGTCCGCACGACGGCCGCGCCCAGGGCATGATGCAGAGATGCCGCGTCCGCCCCGGTGCGGAGTTCGGCGGCCAGCCATTCCGCCTCGTGCTCGTTCAGCACCAGCAAGTCGACGGCCCGCAACGCAGCGTCGTCGAGGGTGCGGGCTGGGGCCAGGTTGAGGATGATGCGGGCGCCGCGGGCACGGTGGATCAGGAGGGCGGTCTCCGCCGGGTCGGTCTCCATTTGCAGGAGCAGGGTGTGGCCGGGCCCGAGCAGTGCGTCCTCCACTTGGCCGGCGCGCGCGAGGCGGTTGGCGCCGGAGCCGACGGCGATCAGGTTGCGGCCGGCCGGGTCGGTGCAGATGGCGGCGCAGCCGGTGGCGGCTTGCACCCGCGCGACCCGGCTCAGGTCCACGCCGGCCGCCCGCAGCCCTGCCAGCGCGCCCTCGGCCAGCGCATCCGTGCCGACCGCGCCCGCCATGAGCACGGCGGCGCCGTCCAGCGCGGCGGCGGCGGCTTGGTTGGCGCCCTTGCCGCCGGGCTCGATGCGGGTGTCGGGGCCGAGCAGGGTCTCCCCGGGGCCGGGCAGGCGGTCGAGCGCGAAGATCAGATCGAGGTTGATCGAGCCGAATACGGTGATCACCGCCCCAGCGTCTCCATCAGCTCCGTCCATTCGCGCTTGGAGAGGCCGCTCGCAGGCTGTTCCACCGCCTCGCCGGCCAGCATGCGGCGCACCACGGCCAGCATCTGGGCGGAGAGGGTAGCCGCGCCGATGCGGTAATCCTGGAAGGCCGCGAAGGTGGCCGGGACCCAGGCGCGCACCATGCCGAGCATGGCGTCGGCGTAGGCGCGGATTTCGTATTGCGCATGGGCGTCGGCGCGCAACGAGAGGAAGTTGAGCAGGTTATGCAGGTCGGCCTTCCAGTACCATTGGGTGTAGGTGTTGAGCGTGAGGTTCATGCGCGCCAGCTCGCGGGCGAGGCCGCGGCGGCTGGGGTCGGCGCCGTCTTCGTTCAGCATATGGGCGTAGTGGTCGTAGGCGAGGCTGGCGTCGGAGCGCAGCATTTCCAGCACGGCGTCGGCCTCCGCGCCCTCCAGCACGCCGCCGCGGCCTTGGCGGTTGCTGCTGCTTTGCGCGGCGAGGTGCTCGGGCCGGGGCAGGTAGAACTCGCGGTCGAGGATGCTGTAGCGCGCGGAGTATTCGTTCACGTTGGCCATGCGGTGCCTGATCCACTGGCGCGCGACGAAAATCGGCAGTTTGACATGCAGCTTGATCTCGCACATCTCGAACGGCGTGCTGTGCCGGTGGCGCATCAGGTAGCGGATCAGCCCGGCGTCTTCGCTGACCCGGCGGGTGCCACGCCCGTAGCTGACGCGCGCCGCCTGCACCACGGCGTTGTCGTCGCCCATGTAGTCCACCACGCGGACGAAGCCGTGGTCCAGCACGGGAGCGGCCTGATAGAGCAGCGCTTCGAGGGCGGGGACGGTGGCGCGCCGGGTCGGGACCGCGGCCTCGCGCTGGGCGTCGATCTCGAGCTGTTGGTCGGGGGTGATCGGCATGGGGGCACCCCTAGCATCGCGGCTCGAACAAGCCTATATAGGGGAGGTCAGCTTGCTGACTATGGTGATAAACAGGGGTTGGAATAAGCGTTGTGGACCCGGGGGCAGTGCCCGGCGCCTCCACCAGGTTGGTTAAGGGGGCGACACAGGCTCGACACGCGTGGTAAAGGACCTTTTTTTGCCCGGCATGATACCGCCGTTATCGGGTCATATCACAAGTGCCAATGACAATCATGAGGCGCTCGCGATTGCTGCGTAAGCAGTGACACGCGCGGTTCGGGGGGGCACCGGGCAACAGAAGCCCCCCTACTCTCCTGGCCCACACGCTCCATTCCCTGGGCCGTTCCATGCCTGGGCCCGTTCCCTTCCTGGGCACGTACGGCTAAAGGGGCGCCCATGGAAGAAAACGACGAAGGCGCCCCGCCGCAGCGGCCCGACAGCCTGCTCCCCTACGATGCCTGGACCGAGGAGGCGCTGCGCCACGTCGTGGTGCGCGCGCTGGCCCATGTCGGCGCCGAGGGCATGCCCGGCGACCATCATTTCTACGTCAGCTTTCGCACGGACCGGCCGGGCGTCGTCATCCCGGCGCGCCTGCTGACGCAATATCCGCACGAGATGACCATCGTGCTGCAACACCAGTTCTGGGACCTGCAGGTGGATGAGCCCGCCGGCTGGTTCAGCATCGGCCTGTCGTTCGGCGGCATCCCCACGACGCTCAACGTGCCGTTCGCCGCGGTGACCGCGTTTGCGGACCCGCATGTGCAGTTCAGCCTGCGCTTCCGCCCGCAAGGCGAGGAGGCCGCCAACGACGAGCCCGGCGAGGCGCCGCCCGCGGCGGAAACGGCGGAGGTGCCGCCGCCGCCGGCCGAAGAGCGCCAGGTGGTCAGCCTGGACGCTTTCCGCAAACGCCCTCCGTCCAAGGACCCCCAGGGATGAACGTCCGATGAACGCCCCCCTCTCGCCCAGCCAGGCCCGTCCGGCCGATTTCCTGTACTCTTCCATGTTCCCGCTGGGGCCCTCGGACACGCCCTGGCGCAAGCTCGATATCGCCGGCGTCAGCAGCGCCGTCTGCGACGGCCAGACGGTGCTCCGGGTCAGGCCCGACGCCTTGAGCGAACTGGCCTTCCAGGCGTTCCGGGACGTCTCGCACCTGCTGCGCCCCGCCCATCTGCGCCAGTTGCGCGCGATCCTCGACGACCCCGAGGCTTCGGCCAACGACCGCTTCGTGGCGCTCGACCTGCTCAAGAACGCCAACATCGCCGCCGGCGGCGTGCTACCCATGTGCCAGGACACCGGCACCGCACTGGTGTTCGGCAAGAAGGGCCAGCGCGTCTGGGTCGAAGGCGACGAGGAGGAGGCGCTGTCGTACGGGGTGCACCGCACCTTCACCGAGACCAACCTGCGCTATTCGCAGATGGCGCCGCTGACCATGTTTGACGAGGCGAACACGGGCAACAACCTGCCCGTGCAGTTCGACATCATGGCCGCCCCCGGCGACCATCATGCGGACGAGATGCTGCTGATGTTCGTCGCCAAGGGCGGCGGCTCGGCCAATAAGAGCTTCCTGTTCCAGGAGACCCGGGCGATCCTGAACCCGGCCAAGCTGCTGTCGTACCTCGAAACCCGCATCCGCACGCTCGGCACCGCCGCCTGCCCGCCCTACCACCTGGCCATCGTCATCGGCGGCACCTCGGCCGAGCTGTGCCTCAAGACGGTGAAGCTCGCTTCGACCAAGTGGCTGGACACCCTGCCGACCGCGGGCAGCATGGCCGGACACGCGTTCCGCGATCTCGACATGGAACAGCAGGTGCTTGGGCTCACCCGCACGCTCGGCATCGGCGCCCAATTCGGCGGCAAGTACTTCTGCCACGACGTCCGCGTGGTCCGGCTGCCGCGGCACGGGGCCAGCCTGCCGGTGGGCATCGGCGTCTCCTGCAGCGCCGACCGGCAGATCCTCGCCAAGGTCACGCCCGAGGGGGTGTTCCTTGAGCATCTCGAGCACGACCCCTCGCAATACCTGCCCGAGGCGACCGACGACATCCTCGGCGCCGAGGTGGTGCGGGTGGACCTGAACCAGCCGATGGAGGCCATCCGACGCCAGCTTTCGGCCTATCCGGTCAAGACCCGGCTGGCGCTCCACGGCACCGTGGTCGTGGCCCGCGACATCGCGCACGCCAAGCTGAAGGAGCGGCTCGACCGCGGCGAGGGCCTGCCGGATTACCTGAAGGACCACCCCGTCTATTACGCCGGCCCGGCCAAGACGCCGGCGGGCATGGCGACGGGCAGCTTTGGGCCCACCACGGCCGGGCGCATGGACAGCTATGTCGCGGAGTTCCAGCGCGCTGGCGGCAGCTTCGTCATGCTCGCCAAGGGCAACCGCTCGCGCGCCGTGCGGGACGCCTGCAAGGCCTATGGCGGGTTCTACCTCGGCAGCGTCGGCGGCCCGGCCGCCCGGCTGGCGCAGGACTGCATCCGCAAGGTCGAGGTGCTGGAATACCCGGAGCTGGGCATGGAAGCCGTCTGGCGCATCGAGGTCGAGGACTTCCCCGCCTTCATCGTCATCGACGACAAGGGAAATGACTTCTACGACGGGATGGAATAATGCGCTTCACAGTCGATCGCCTCGACCATCTCGTCCTGAACACCCATGACGTCGAGATCCTCGCCTCCTGGTATCAGCGCGTGCTGGGCATGGAGCGGGAGGAATTCGGCGAGGACCGGCGCACCGCCCTCAAGTTCGGCGGCCAGAAGCTGAACCTGCGCCCGCACGACGCGGATAAGCGCGCCTGGATCACCGGAACCACGGTCGAACCGGGCAGCGGCGACCTATGCTTCATCACCGCGGTTGGCCCGGACGAGGTGATCGACCACCTGCATAGCTGCGGCATCGCCATCGAGGCCGGCCCCGGCCCGAAGGTCGGCGCGCTGGGCATCATCCAGTCGGTGTATTGCCGCGATCCGGACGGCAACCTCATCGAGATCGCGTCCTACCTCGACCGATGACGCGCCAGATCGGCTTCGCCAGCCTCGTGCTGTTCCTGGCGTCGGTGCCGTTCGCCAACTGGCTGATCCAGCACGTCGGCACGGTCTGCGTCCCGCAAGGCCCTTGCCTGGTGCCGGTGGCCCCCGGCCTGCTGGCGCCTTCCGGCGTTCTGGCGGCCGGCGCCGCGCTGGTGTTGCGCGATGTGGTGCAGCGCTGCCTCGGCGCCGGTTGGGGCCTGGCGGCGATCGTGGCTGGAACCCTGCTCTCCAGCCTGATCGCGCCGCCCGCGCTGGTCATGGCCTCCGGCGCCGCGTTCCTGCTGAGCGAGCTGGCCGACTTCGCTGTTTACACGCCATTGCAGCGCCGGCGGCTGGTGCTGGCCGTGGCCCTTTCCGCATTGGCCGGGCTCGTGGTGGACAGCGTGGTGTTCCTCGGCCTCGCGTTCGGCAGCTTCGAGTTCCTTGGCGGCCAGGTCGTCGGCAAGGCCTGGGCGGTGCTGTTCAGCCTGCCGCTGATCCGCCTGTTGCGCCGGGTCGCGCCGACGCCGGCGTGAACCTCTCCGACTTCGACTTCGCGCTGCCGGCGGACCGGATCGCGCACCGTCCGGCGCGGCCGCGCGACTCGGCCAGGCTGCTGCACGTTGCGGACGCCCTCGGCGACGCCGCCATTGCCGACCTGCCCTCCCTGCTGCAGCCCGGCGACGTGCTCGTGGCCAACGACACCCGCGTCATCCCCGCCCAGCTTGAAGCCCGGCGCGGCGCGGCGCGCATCGGCCTCACGCTCGACCAGCCCGGCCCCGATGGCACCTGGTCCGCCCTCGCCCGCAACGCGCGCCGCCTCCGCCCCGGCGACCGGCTGACCTTCGAGGCCGACCCGGCATTGCAAGCCGAGATCGTCGCCCTCGATGGGCAAGGCGGCGCAACGATCCGCTTCAACGGCCCGTTTGAGCCAGCCGGCGCCCTGGCGCTGCCGCCCTATATCCGCCGCCCCGAGGGGCCGACCGCAGAAGACGCCACGGATTACCAGACCGTGTTCGCCGCCCACGACGGCGCGGTGGCGGCGCCCACCGCAGGCCTGCATTTCACCCCCGCCCTGCTGGCGTCGCTGGAGAGGGCCGGCATTCCACGCGCGCTCGTCACCTTGCACGTGGGCGCCGGCACCTTCCTGCCGGTCCGCACCGACGACCTTGCGGCGCACCGCATGCACGGCGAACGCGGCGAGGTCACGCCCGAGGCGGCGGACCTGATCAATGCCGCGCGCCGCGTCGTCGCGGTCGGCACCACCTCGCTGCGCCTGCTGGAAAGTGCCGCCGACGAGGCCGGCCGGGTGCGGCCGTTCCGGGGCGAGACCAGCCTGTTCATCACGCCGGGCTACCGCTTTCGCCGGGCGGGCGCGTTGCTGACCAACTTCCACCTGCCGCGTTCCACGCTGTTCGTGCTGGCCTGCGCCTTCGCCGGGCACGCCCGCATGCATAGGGCGTACGCCCACGCGATCGCCCGGGGCTACCGCTTCTACAGCTACGGCGACGCTTGCCTGCTGGAGCGGGCTTGACCTTCGGCCACGCCGTGCTGGCCACCGACGGCGCGGCGCGCGCGGGCGTGCTGCACACCGCGCATGGCCCGGTGGAGACGCCCACATTCATGCCGGTCGGCACCGCCGGCACGGTCAAGGCCATGACCGCCGACCAGGTGCGCGCCACCGGCGCCGGTCTGGTCCTGGGCAACACCTACCACCTCATGCTGCGGCCCGGCGCCGGCCGGGTGGAGCGCCTGGGCGGGCTGCACCGCTTCATGGATTGGCCCGGCCCCATCCTGACCGACAGCGGCGGCTTCCAGGTGATGTCGCTGGCCGGGCTGCGCACGATGGACGAGGGCGGCGTCACGTTCCGCTCGCACCTGGACGGCAGCCAGCACCGGCTGACGCCCGAAAGCGCCACCTCCATCCAGCACCAGCTCGACGCCACCATCACGATGGCGCTCGATGAATGCACGCCCTTCCCGGCCGCCGCCGAGCAGGTGGAGGCCAGCATGGAGCTATCGATGCGCTGGGCCGCCCGCTCCCGCGCCGCATTCGTGGCCCGGCCGGGTTACGCGCAGTTCGGCATCGTGCAGGGCGGCGTGCATCCGGCATTGCGCGCGCGTTCGGGCGCGGCGCTGCTCGAGATCGGTTTCGAGGGCTATGCGGTGGGCGGCCTAGCGGTTGGCGAGGGCCAGGCGGCGATGTATGCCACGCTCGAATGCACGGTGCCGCTGTTGCCCGCGGACCGGCCACGCTATTTGATGGGCGTGGGGACGCCGGACGACCTGGTGGGCGGGGTGACGCGCGGCATCGACATGTTCGACTGCGTGATGCCCACTCGCGCCGGCCGCACGGGGCGCGGGTTCACCAGCCGGGGCGTGCTCAACATGCGCAACGCCCGCCATATGGTTGACGCAGGCCCGCTCGATCCCGTTTGCGCCTGCACGGCTTGCGCCCGGCACAGCCGCGCCTACGTGCATCACCTGTTCCGCGCAGGCGAGATGCTGGGGCCAATGCTGCTGACCCAGCACAATTTGACCTACTATCAATCCCTGATGCGCGGCCTGCGCGAGGCGATCATCGCGGGGCGGCTTGCCCAGCACGCCGCCGGGCTCCGGGACGCCTGGACGGCCGGAGACCCTGCATGACCCTCACCCAACTCGGGCATCCCACGCCGCAGCCGGCCTCCCCGGAGGCGGCCGTGCTGGAGCGCGTGCCCAACCCGCAGCCCGGGGCGGACTACCTCGTGCGCTTTACCGCGCCGGAGTTCACCAGCCTGTGCCCGCTGACGGCGCAGCCCGATTTCGCCCATATCGTGCTGGACTACGTGCCCGGCGACTGGCTGGTGGAAAGCAAGTCGCTCAAGCTGTTCCTCGGCAGCTTTCGCAACCACGGCGCCTTCCACGAGGCCTGCACCATGCAGATCGCCGGACGGGTGAGGGCGCTGCTCACCCCCCGCTGGCTGCGCATCGGCGCCTACTGGTACCCGCGCGGCGGCATCCCGATCGACGTATTCTGGCAGACCGGCGCGCCGCCGCCGGGGGTTTGGATCCCCGAGCAAGGCGTGGCGCCCTACCGTGGCCGCGGCTGACCCGCGCACCGCCATCCGGGCCAAAGCCCTCGCGCTGGGCTTCCACGCCGTCGGCTTCGCCCCCGCTTCCCTCGGCCCGGAGGCCCGCGAACGGCTGACCGCGTTCCTCACTGCCGGGCAGCACGGCGAGATGGCCTGGATGGCCGACCGCGCGGAGCAGCGCGCCCACCCGCAAGCCCTGTGGCCCCAGGCCCGCACCGTGATCGCGCTCGGCCTGTCGTACGCGCCGGATGACGACCCGCTGGCCGTGCATGCCCAACCCGCGCGCGGCGGCATCTCCGTCTATGCCCGCCACCGCGACTACCACGACGTGGTCAAGGGCATGCTGAAGCACCTGGCCGCCTTCATCGCCAGCCGCTTCGGGCCCGACGTGAAGGTGTTCGTGGACACCGCGCCGGTCATGGAGAAGCCGCTGGCGCAGCAGGCCGGCCTGGGCTGGCAGGGGAAGCACACCAACCTCGTCTCCCGCGCGCACGGCTCCTGGCTGCTGCTCGGCGAGATCATGACCACGCTGGAGCTGATGCCGGACGAGGCGGGCCGCGACCATTGCGGCGCCTGCTCGCGCTGCGTCGCCGCCTGCCCGACCAGCGCTTTTCCCGCGCCCTATCAACTCGATGCCACGCGCTGCATCTCGTACCTGACGATCGAGCACGCCGGCCCCATCCCGCACCCGCTGCGCCCGCTGATGGGCAACCGCATCTATGGCTGCGACGACTGCCTGGCCGTATGCCCCTGGAACCGCTTCGCACACGCTGCCCACCCC
This sequence comes from uncultured Acetobacteraceae bacterium, assembly GCA_964235765.1. Taxonomy (GTDB): domain Bacteria; phylum Pseudomonadota; class Alphaproteobacteria; order Acetobacterales; family Acetobacteraceae; genus JAVVHH01. The sequence goes on along the minus strand of CAXSDH010000048.1, from coordinate 15,062 downwards.
AGGCTGCAGGCTCGGGACGAATTGCGGGCGCCGCGCCTGTCCGACCTCGCCGCGCTCGACGATGCCGGATTCCGCGCGCTGTTCGCCGGCGGCCCGGTCAAGCGCATCGGCCGCAACCGCTTCGTCCGCAACGTGCTGATCGCCATCGGCAACTCCGGCGACCCCGGTTTGCTGCAAGCGGCGGAACGCCTGCGCGCCGACCCCGACCCGGTGGTGGCCGAGGCAGCCGAGTGGGCAGTCGCGCGTATAAGCACCGGAGGCACCGCATGACCCGCACCGAGACCGATAGCCTGGGCACCATCGACATTGACGCAGACCGCTACTGGGGCCCGCAGACCGAACGCGCCCGGCTGCTGTTCCGTATCGGCGTGGAGCGCTTTCCGCCCGTGCTGATCCGCGCCGTCGGGTTGCAGAAGCAGGCCAGCGCCGAGGCCAATCAGGCGCTGGGCGAGCTGGCCGCCGAAATCGCCGGCCCGATTGCCGCCGCCGCCGCCGAGATCGCGGCCGGGCGCATGGACGCTGAGTTTCCCTTGCCGGTATGGCAGACCGGCAGCGGCACGCAGACCAACATGAACGCCAACGAAGTGATCGCGAACCGTGCCAACGAGGCGCTAGGCCAGCCGCGGGGCAGCCGCGCGCCGGTGCACCCGAACGATCACGTCAACCGCGGCCAGAGCAGCAACGACAGCTTTCCCACGGTGATGCATGTGGCCGCCGCCGAGTCGGCGCAGCATCGGTTGAAGCCGGCGTTGGCCATTCTGCACGCGAGCCTGGCCCGGCGCGCCGCGGAATGGGACGGCATCGTCAAGGTGGGCCGCACCCATATGATGGACGCGGTGCCGGTGACGCTCGGGCAGGAGTTCGCGGCCTGGGCGCGCCAGGTCGAACTGGGCCTGGCCCGGCTGGACGACGCCATGCCCCGCCTGCTCAGCCTGCCGCAGGGCGGCACCGCGGTGGGCACCGGGCTCAACCGCCACCGCGACTTCGACCGCGTGTTTTGCGAGCGGATGGCGGCGTTGACCGGCCTGCCGTTTACCCCCAACCCGAACAAGTTCGAGGGCATGGGCGCGCACGACGCCTTCGTAGAACTGTCGGGCGTGCTGAATGTGCTGGCCGTCTCGCTCAACAAGCTGGGCAACGACATCCGCCTGCTCGGCTCCGGCCCCCGCTCCGGCCTGTCGGAGCTGACCGTGCCGGCGGACGGCCTCTCGTCGAGCATCATGCCCGGCAAGACCAACCCCACGCAGAGCGAGGCGCTGACCATGGTGTGCGCCCAGGTCATGGGCAACCACGTGGCTGTGACGATCGGCGCCGCGCAAAGCTTCCTGGAACTCAACGTGTTCAAGCCATTGATCATCCACAACGTGCTGCAATCGGCGGGGCTGCTGGCCGACGTGGCGGAGAGCTTCGCGCACAACATGGTCGACAAGCTGGCGCCGGCCCGGGAGCGCATTGCCGAGAACCTGGCGAAGTCGCTGATGCTGGTGACGGCCCTCAACCCGCGAATCGGCTACGACAAGGCCGTGCAGATCGGCAAGAAGGCGCTGGCGGAGAACTCGACCTTGCGGGATGCCGCGGCGGCGCTGGGCTATGTCGCGCCGGAGGACTTCGATCGCTGGGTGGTGCCCGCCGACATGGTCCAGCCCGGCGCCACCTTGGGGGATTGACCGGCTGCCGCTGGCCAAGCGCAGCTTCAGCCTGGCCGGGCACCGCACCAGCGTGGCCCTGGAGCCGGAGTTCTGGGCAGCGCTCGCCGAGTTGGCCGATCGGCGCGGCCAGCCGCTATCCGCCCTGGTGGTGGCGGTGGATGCGGACCGCGAGCCGCAGCAGCCGCTGGCCTCCGCGCTCAGAATTTTCGCATTAAACGCGCGCCGTTAACCAAGTGGAAATACTTTGTGGGCGATGCTGCTCCTGCGGCGAATAAACGCCGCTTCGCAGGAGAAACTCCATGGCGCTGAACCTCTTCGCTCCCTCCGCCTTCCCGGCCGGACTGCTCGCCGGTTCCGCCCCGCTCAGCCCGCTGATGCTGGCGGACCGGCTGATCACCCTAGCCCAGGATGCCGACCGCGCTGGACTGACCGAGGCGGCGTCGCAGATCGTCGGTCTGGTCTACTCGGTCCTCGATACCGCGCCCGGCGAGAAGAATTGAGGCTTACGGCCGCTCCGCCAGCCAGCGCGCCAGGCCGGCCAGTTCCGGCGTGCGCGCCGGCTGCGCCGCAGGGCCGCTCAGGCGGACGAAAAGCTCCGGCAGATCGCCGCCGGGGCGCACGGCAAGGCGTGCATCCACCACGCCGCCAAGCAGGTCCAGGCTGCCAGACAGCGTGGCGGCCCCCACTCCGGCGGAGATCTGCGCCGCCCCGGACAGCACGCCACGGCGAATCATCAACGGCAGCTCCAGCCGCGTGAACGGGGTTTCACCACCGAGCAGGGCAGTCCGCACGGACTCGGCGATTTCAGTCCGGTCGGCGCCCGCCAGTGCCGCCTGGGTCGCCGCAAGATCGAACCCGGTTGCCAAGCCGTCCCGGATCAACACGTTCGCGTCGCCGCTCAGGGTGGCCAGCAGCGCCGCCGGGCTATGGCCCTCGCCGGAAAGGTTCACCTGGGCCTCGAGCTGCCCGGAGGCCAGGTCCAGCGCCGAGCCGAGCAGGGGACCTGAGATCGGGATAGCCGTCGCGGTAGCCTGCACGAGCAGCCGTGGAGGCTCACCGGCGTCGAAAGCGGCCGTGCCAGCCAGTGCGCCGCCTGCCAGCTTCGCCGCAATCCGCCCGAGTCGCACGGCTCCGTCCCGCAAGATCACGTCGGCGGAGAAATCCTGCACGACCGGGGTGAGGCCGAGCAGCACCTGCTTGGCCTCGAGCCGTATCGTTGCCTCCTTGCCATTCAGGACAAGCGCGGGAAGCGGGTCCGGGGAGCGCGGATATGGCATGGGCAGCGGCAGCGTCTCGGCCAGCACCTGGCCCGAAATGACCTGGCCCTCAAGCAGCAGCCCGCCCCTTGCCCGCATCGCGCCTGCGGCAAGGTCGAAATTGTCCAACTCGATCCGTTCGGGCGTGACGGTCGCTTGCCCGAGCAAGGAAAATGAGCCATCGCCGAGCCAGGCGGCGGTCCCGGACAGGCCCACCACCTCCAGCAGCCGCGGCGCGCCGGGGTGGTGCAGCATGACCGGTCCGGACCAGCGCCGCGCCGGCAGGTTCAGGATTGGCTGGGCCTCTATCCGCAAGTCACCCAAGTCCAACGTCGCCCGGGCCGCGAGGGCGTCGGGCGGGCCGGACAGCATCAGAAGCGCGCTACCGGGGCCGCGCAACAGCCCGGGCAGTTCCGCCCGGCCCGGCCCGGCCAGGGCGCGCAGCGGCGAAACATCCTGCGTGGAGAGGTCCAGCCGCGCTTCCGACACGCGCCCGCCCTCGCCCAGCGTGCCCGAGGCGGTGATCCGTATTCCCAGGGGTGTCGCTTCCAGGCGTCGCAAGGTGATGCGCCCCGCTTCGGTTTGCGCGTCGATCGCGAGCTGGCCCATTTCCACGCCGCGCCAGGTTGCTTGCCGTACCTGCAACTTGAGTTCGGCATCGAAGGCGGCGGCGCGGGCCAGGAACTGCGCGAACGCAGCCCGCGCAAGCGACGGGGTGGCCACGGAAGCGGGGTCCGGCGCCCATGGATCGAGCGCCAGCCGATCGATCGACAGGCCGGCGCCGAGCCCGAACCGGGCGCCCATCCGCACGCTGAGGCCGCCTTGCAACCGGCCGCCGTCCAAGGTGCCGCGCAGGTCGGACAGGGAGGTTTGCGCCGGCTCTACGACCACCTTCGCCGTTAGCTCCGCCTGTCGCAGCGCCTCCGGCGGCAGCACGCCCAGTACCTGCGGCGCCAGCGGCTCGAGCCAGCGCAGGGTGTTGCGCAGGTCCGGCGCCGCCAGCCGGGCAGTACCCTCGAACAAGGGGCCGCGTGCCCGGCCGGGCACGCGGCCCGAAAGGCTCAGCAGGGCGTCGCCTGGCAGCAGCGCCGTGGCGTCCCGCACAGTCACACCGTCCGAGTCGAGGTCGAACGCGCCTCGCAGGCGCCGAAGGGTGCCGCCAGCGAGGGTCGCGGCCTCCGCGGAGAGGTCGATGCCGGTCGGCAAGCCGGACGGCATGCCTGGAGGCGCACCCTGCATCAGCACCGGCAGCCACGCGTCGAGGTCGAGCCTGCCCACCGCGAGCGCCAAATCCAACCGGGCTTGCGGCTGCACTCGCAAGGCAACGGCGCCGCGGGCGGGCGAGCCGCCGATCTCCAAAGCCAGTTCGTCGGCCACGGCGAGCCCGGCGGCAGCCGAGAGCCGCCCATCGCCACGCCACGGCACGGCGGGGCCCGGCATCAACTGGGACAGATCGGGGCCGCGGCCCGCCACGCGGCCGGAAAGCGCTCCATCGGCGGCCAGCGCGCCCGAAAACGTGCCGCCGGTGTCTCGCAGCGGGCCTTGTCCGTCGAGGCTGACATCGAGCCCGGCAGCGCCGTCGCGGCCGGGCCGCGCCAGCCGCGCCGTGAACCGCCAGGGCCGCCCGCCCATCGTCGCCAGCCCCGCCGTCGACAGCGTGCCGGTATCCGGATCGGTGGCGAGCGACGCCTCGATATCGGTCAGCACCAGGTTGCCGACCTGCAACCGGCTCTCCTCGAGCCGGGCCTGCAACCCGGTCAGCCACACTGGCGGCCGCTGCGCCAGTGCGCCAGCCTGTGGCGGCCAGGGCAGCCGCAGGTCCGCGCCGCGCAGGGTTAACTCCCGCGCATCCACCCGCCCGCCGAGCAGCGGCCCGAGCGCCACCCGCAGCCGAAGCTCCTTGGCCGTGAGCACCAGCCCATCGCCCGCGTCGTCGACCTCGATGCCCGATGCCGTCAGGATCGGCTGCGGCAACAAATGAAGGGTGACGCCCCCGCCGATGCGCACGGACCGCCCGATCCCGGCGGTCGCGAGCGCGGCAATGCCGTCCCGATAACGGTTCCAGTCGAGCCAGCCCGGCCCCACCCAGATTGTCGCGACCACCGCTGCCAACAGCCCGGCCAGGCCGAGCAGGAGCCGCCTCGTGCGCACTCTAGACAAATCGGGCAGGCCTAGGATTAGGGATCAAGTCGGTGGTTGCTCCGGAACGGGGCGCGTTTCCTTGGACGCGCAAACCCGGCTAGGGTGCTTGGTATGAGCTATTGGGGCAAGTTGCTGGGCAGCGTGGCCGGGTTCGCGGTCGGCGGTCCATTTGGCGCCGTGGTGGGCGCGGCTTTGGGTCATGCCGCCGATGGGGGCGCGTTGCCGCGGATCAGCCTGGCGGACGCGCTGGGCAATTCGCCGTTCAACCCCGCCCGCATCGCGGCGGCATTGGGCCGCAAGGATCAGTTGTTTGCCATCGGCGTGGTGGTGCTGTCCGCCAAGCTGGCCAAGTGCGACGGCCCGGTGGTCCGCGCCGAGATCGATGCCTTCAAGCGCCAGTTCCGTATCCCACCCCAATCGGTTCGCGACATCGGCCGGCTGTTCGACCAGGCGCGCGACAGCCCGGGCGGGTTCGAGCCCTATGCGGTGCAGCTCGGCGAAAGCTTTGCCGACAATCGCGGTTTGCTGGAAGACGTCTTGACGGCGCTGTTCGCCATTGCGCGGGCGGACAAGCCGCTGACGGTCGCCGAACACGACTTGCTGCGCCGGGTGCATCACGCGTTCGGCCTGGACAATCTGGCCTGGGACCAGGCGCGCGGCGCCGCCGCCCGCCCCACCCCGGAGGCGGACGATGCCTATGCGGTGCTGGGCGCCGCCCGCTCGGCGACCGACGAGGAACTCAAGCGCGCCTGGCTGCGGCTGATGCGCGAAAACCACCCGGACAGCCTGGCCGCCCGTGGCGTGCCGGCCGAATTCATCGCCCGCGCCGGTGACAAGGTCGCCCGGATCAATGCCGCCTGGGACCGGATCAAGCGCGAGCGGGGGCTGTGAAGCGGGCGCCCAGCCCGAACTGGGACGAACGGCCGCCGGGCACGCCGACCGACATGCTGATCCTGCATTACACCGGCATGCAATCGGGCCAAGCGGCCATCGACCGCCTGCGGGACCCGGCCGCCCGTGTCTCGTCCCACTACGTGGTCGAGGAGGACGGCGAAATTTGGAACCTGGTCGCCGAGGACCGCCGCGCGTGGCACGCCGGCATCTCGTACTGGCGCGGACGCCGCGTGCTGAACGATCGGTCGGTCGGCATCGAGATCGTCAACCCTGGCCACGAATGGGGGTACCGCCCCTTCCCCGCCCTGCAAATGGCTGCGGTCTGCGACCTCTGTCTCGGCATCCTGGCCCGCAACCCCATTCCAGCCCGCAACGTGGTCGGCCACAGCGACGTCGCGCCGGATCGCAAGGACGATCCGGGCGAATTGTTCGACTGGGAGGGCCTCGCCCGCAACGGCGTGGGCCTTTGGCCGAGCGGCGAGGGACCGGCAATCACGGACGACGAGGTCACCGCCGCCCTGGAGCGGATCGGCTACCCTGTGCCTGATCTCACGACCACGCTCCGCGCGTTCCAGCGTCATTGGCGGCCGGTGCAAGTGGATGGACGAGCGGACGCCGGCACCCTGGCCCGCCTCGGCGCCGTGCTGGCCGCCCTTGACCCGGCCGGGCAACACGCCCATCACCCCCCCGCCAGACGGCCGGACGGCCGCTGCCCCTGACGCGCCGGAAGGCCCGTCCTGGGTGGAGGAAAGTCCGGGCTCCACGGAAACACGGTGCCGGCTAACGGCCGGCGGGGGCGACCCTAGGGAAAGTGCCACAGAAAACAAACCTCCCAGACCTCTCCGGAGCTTTGGGGAAGGGTGAAACGGTGCGGTAAGAGCGCACCGCGCCCCCGGTGACGGGGGCGGCAGGGTAAACCCCACCGGGAGCAAGACCGAATAGGGGGGGCCGGCGGCGCCTTACGGCGTGGCGCAGGGGCGTTTCCGCCTCGTTCCCCGGGTTGGTCGCGTGAGGCGTGCGGCGACGCACGTCCCAGAGGAATGGCCGTCCCATGCAGGCGAGAGCCGGCGTGGACAGAACCCGGCTTACAGGCCGTCTGGCGCCTTTTCTCACGAAACCGAGAACAAACTAAGAAAATCGTGTCGTTTCCGCCACGGTTCAGCGGCTTCAAACATGACACGGATAAGTCTCTGATTTCCCAGCAAGCTTTTCACAGTCGAAGCCGATCAGACACAACGAACCGCTAGACGGCCCGCTTCATCCCATGTTATCCCATGTCATCCCAAGGTCGCAGCCCGGGGACGAGCGAGCCCGCCGCACGATGGGTGACTGGGTCATAGGGGGCGGGTTTCAAACGATGGCCCAGGTCCGTTGATCCAGTTCATGGGAACGCATCAGACCCGCTTCGACGCCAAGGGACGAATGTCGGTTCCGGCCGCTTTCCGCACCGCCTTGCGGACGGGCTCCGAGGATGGCGGCGCCGCCTTGATCATGCGGCCGTCGCACCAGCACCCCTGCATCGAGGCCTGGCCGGCGAGTGCCTTCCAGCGCCTTTCGGCCTCGTTCGAGCGGCTCGACATCTTCAGCGCCGACCAGGACGACCTCACGACTGCCCTTTACGCCGACGCCTGGCCTGTGGAACCAGACAAAGAGGGGCGGATCGTCGTCCCCGAGTCCCTGGTGCAGCACGCTGGTTTGGCAGAATCCGTCGTCTTCATGGGCCTAGGCCGCCTGTTCCAGATTTGGGAGCCGGCCGCAGCCGCGCGCCGCATCGCGGAGGCGCGGAAGGGCGTCGTCGCGCGGGGCCTGACCCTGCCCGGCAAGCCGGCGGCGCCATGATCCATACCCCCGTCATGCTTCCGGAGGTGTTGCAGCACCTGGCGCCCCGTCCCGGCGACCTCCTACTCGACGGCACCTTCGGCGGCGGCGGCTATACGGCCGCCATCCTCGACGCTGCCGCCTGCACCGTCTGGGCGATCGACAGGGACCCCCAGGCCATCGCGCGGGGCGCGGCGCTGGCGGCCCGGCACCCCGGCCGGCTGCATCTGCTGGAGGGCCGGTTCGGCGACATGGTCGCCTTGTTGGCCGAACACGGCATCGGCGGCCTCGATGGCGTTGTGCTCGACCTCGGCGTGTCCTCGTTCCAGATCGACGATCCAGCGCGTGGCTTCAGCTTTCGGCAGGACGGCCCGCTGGATATGCGGATGTCCGCCGCCGGGTCGTCGGCGGCGGACTTGGTGAACACCTTGGCGGAAGCCGAGCTGGCCGACACGCTGTATCAGTTCGGCGAGGAGCGGTTGTCCCGCCGAATCGCGCGCGCCATCGTGGCGGCCCGGGCCGAGGCACTGATCACCACAACGCTGCAACTGGCAAGCATCATCCGCGCGGTGGCGCCGCCCGAGAAGTCCGGCATGCATCCGGCGACGCGCAGCTTCCAGGCGCTGCGCATCCGGGTGAACGATGAGCTGGGCGAGATCGAGCGGGCGCTTGCGGCGGCGGCCGGGCTGCTGGCGCCAGGCGGGCGGCTTGTGGTGGTGTCGTTCCATTCGCTCGAGGACCGGCTGGTCAAGCGCTTCATGCTCGAGGCGGCCGGCCGCACGCCGGCCCCCTCGCGCCACGACCCGAGCGTGCTGCTGGGCCGTCCGGCGCCGCGCTTCGCCCTGCTCACCCGCGGCGCCCAGCGCCCCGCCGAGGCCGAAATCCGCGCCAATCCCCGTGCCCGCAGCGCCCGCCTGCGCGCGCTGGCCCGTCTGCCTGCTGCCGTATTGGAAGCCGCCGCATGATCCGTCCCATCACCTGCGTATGCATGCTGCTCGCCGGGGCGTCCGGCTTGTATCTCTACCAATCCAAGCACCGCGCCCAGATGCTCGACCGGGAGATCGGCCGCACCATCAAGCAGACCGAGATCGCGCGGGAGCGGATCGGCATGCTGAAGGCGGAATGGGCGTTGTTGAACGAGCCGGAGCGGTTGAGCGAGCTGTCGAAGAATCATTTGGGCCTGCGTACTTTGGCGCCGACGCAGTTCGTGGCGCTGGCCGACATGGGCGCCCGCCTGCCCGCGCCGGTGGCGCCCGGCACGACGTTCCTGCCGCCGGGGTTCGCGCCGGAAGAGACGGCCTTGCCGCCGCCGGCCGTTGTCGCGCAGGCCGCGCCCCCGCCCGCCAAACCCCTGCCGCCCCGCATGGTGAGCGCGCCCGCTGCCGTGCCGGCGGTGGTGCATGCCGACGCCCGCCCGCCCGGCCCGGCCCGGCCCGGCCCGGCGCCGGTCACCCTGGCCCAAATTGCCCCACCGGTCCGCCCGGTGCAGGTCGCCGCCGCCGCGCCGCCGCCGCGCGCCATCCTCGCGCCCGTCATGTCCGTGGCCGCCACGCCGATCACCGCCCGGCCGGCCACCGGCAGCGCGACCGCGCCAGGCACCATCGGCGAGGCGGTGCTGCGCGCCATGCAGGCCAGCGGCTCCGCCCCGTATAGGTCGCCTGCCGTGCCCGCTTACGTGCCGGCGTCCGTGCCAGCATCCGTGCCGGCCGCGAGCTCCCTCCTGGGCGGCACCCGCGCCGCCCTGCCGCCGCCCGTGCCTTACGCGGCACGCTGACCGCCAGCGATGCCCACCTCGCCCGCCCCGGAGGAGCTGCCCCCGCGCCAGCCGCGGATGCACACGGTGCGCGTGACCGCGCCCGACCTCGCGCGGCGCGCAGTGGTCGAGAAAACGCGCGCGCGCCTGGTGTTTGCGGCCGCCGGCTTCTCGATCCTGTTCGGTGCCGTGGTGGTGAAGCTCGCTGCCGCCACGGTCATTTTTCCGGTGCAGCCGCGCCGTCTCGAACGCATGGCCCGCCTGCCCGACCCGACGCCCGCCGCGGCGCCCATGAATTCGGACGGCACGCCTATGGCCGAGCCGCAACCCGCGGCGGCGCCCGCGCCGAGCACCGGCCCGCGCACCCGGGCCACGATCACGGACCGCAACGGCGAGATCCTGGCCGTGTCGCTGCCGACCGCCGGGCTTTATGCCAATCCCAAGGAGATGATGGACACGGCCGAGGCGGCGCGCCGCCTCAAATCCGTGCTGCCCCGGCTCGACCTCGACGTGGTGCGCGCGCGGCTGGGCAGCGAGAAGCAGTTCGTCTACCTCGCGCGCGGCATCTCGCCCCGCGAACAGATGGCGGTGAACAACCTCGGCATCCCCGGCATCTATTTCCAGCCGACGGAGCGCCGGCGTTATCCGCAGGGCCGGGTGGCGGCGCATGTGGTCGGCGGCGTGGACGTGGACGCGAAGGGCGTGGCCGGCGTGGAACGCTTCTTCGACCAGCGGCTGCGGGAGGATCCGACGCCGCTGCGCCTCTCTCTCGATGTGCGGGTGCAGGCCGTGGTGCGCGACGAGCTGGCCCGCAGCATGGCGGAGTTCCAGGCCATCGGCGCCTGCGGCATCGTGTTCGACGTGCGGACCGGCGAGGTGGTCGCCATGGTCAGCTTGCCGGATTACGACGCCAACAAGCCCGGCGAGGCCCGCAACGAGGAGCGGTTCAACCGCGCCGTGACCGGAATGTACGAGCCCGGCAGCACCTTCAAGCTACAGACCGCCGCCATGTCGCTCGATAGCGGCGCCGGGCACCTGTGGAACTCGTACGACGCCGGGCACGACATCAAAATCGGCCGATTCACCATCCAGGACTTCCAGGGCAAGCACCGCGCGTTGTCGTTCCCGGAGGTGATCGCCTACTCTTCGAACTTAGGCGCAGCGCATATGGCGCAGGCGGTGGGCGGCGAGCGGCAGCGCTCGTGGCTGCAGGCGATGGGCATGTTCACCCGGGTCGGCATCGAGTTGCCGGAGCAGGGCCAGCCGATCGTGCAGCCCGCCGCGAACTGGAAGGAGATCGCGACCATGACCGTGGGCTTCGGCCACGGGATCGCGGTCTCGCCCCTCCACGTGGTGCGCGGCACGGCGGCCATCGCCAATGGCGGCATCGTGTTGAAGCCGACCATCCTGGCCGTGGAGCCGGGCACGACGACGCGGGAGGGCACGCGCGTCATGCAGCAATCGACCTCGGACACGCTACGCAAGCTGATGCGGCTGGTGGTGACGGACGGCTACGGCAAGCCGGCCGACGTGCCGGGCTATTTCGTCGGCGGCAAGACGGGGACGGCGGAGAAGACGACGGCGCACGGCTATAAGAAGCACGCCAACATCAGCGCGTTCATGAGCGTGTTCCCGATGAGCGCGCCGCGCTACGCCGTATATTTCATGCTGGACGAGCCGAAGGGCAACGCCAGCACCGGCGGCTATTCCACCGCGGGCGCGGTCAGCGCGCCGGGCGCGGGCCGGGTCATCGCCCGCATCGGCCCGATGCTGGGGCTGATGCCGGAGACCACGACCGCCGCGGCGACGCAGGCGACCCTGGCAATGCCCATGGTGGTGGGCCGGCCCGCGGGGGCGCGCGACGTGCCGATGGTACGGAGCCCGGCCGCGCCACCGGCCGCGCGCCAGCACGAGGCCAGCCTTGCCGCCAGCATCGCGGCTCATTGAGATGCTGGCCGGGCTCGGGGCCGCTGCGCCGCCCGGTTTGCCGCCGGGCCTGTCCGGCCTATCGTCCGATAGCCGGCGGATCGGGCCGGGGATGCTCTATGCGGCCCTCCCCGGCGCCCGCCAGGATGGCCGCGCCTTCATCGGGGACGCCGTCGCCCGGGGCGCCGCGGCCGTGCTGGCGCCGACGGGCACGGTTTGGCCGGAGGGCGTGGCCCCGGTTCCGCTGATCCTCGATCCGCAGCCGCGCCGGTTGCTGGCGCGGCTGGCGGCCTGGCAGGCGGGTCCACAGCCGGAGCGGGTGATCGCCGTCACGGGCACCAACGGCAAGACCAGCACGGCCGAGTTCCTGCGGCAGATCCTCGCCGGTGCCGGCATTCCGGCCGCCAGCCTGGGCACCTTGGGCGTCATTGCACCCGGGGTGGCCCCCGGGGTGGAGGCCGGCGCCGGATTGACCACGCCCGATCCGGTCGCCCTGGCCGAGACGCTGGCCGCGCTCGCCCGCCGCGGCGTGCGCGCGGCGGCAATCGAGGCGTCCTCGCATGGGCTCGACCAGTTCCGGCTCGATGGCATCGCCCTGGCCGCGGCGGGGTTCAGCAACCTGACCCGCGACCACCTGGATTATCACGGCGGCATGGACGCCTATCGCGCCGCCAAGCTCCGGCTGTTCGCCGAGTTGCTGCCGCGAGGGGCGCCTGCCGTGGCCAGCACCATGCTCGATGCGGCGACCCTGGAGGCGCTGCGGACGATCCCCGGCATCGACCTCCGCACGGTCGGCGAGGGCGGCGAAGCGCTGCGCCTGCTGTGCGCCATCCCGCGGCCCGGCGGCCAGACCCTGGAGATCGCCGGCTTCGGCGCCATCGACCTACCGCTGCCCGGGCGGTTCCAGGCCGACAACGCCCTGCTGGCGGCTGGCCTCGCCATCGCCACCGGGACCGGCCAGGCGCTGGAGTTGCTGGCGGGGCTGCACGGGGTTCGCGGCCGGATGGAGCTGGCGGCCGAGCCGGGCGGGGCGGCGGTGTATGTGGATTTCGCCCATACGCCGGATGCGCTGGAGCGCCTGCTGCTGGCGCTGCGCCCGCACACGGCCGGGCGGCTGCACGTGGTGTTCGGCGCCGGCGGCGACCGCGATCGTGGCAAGCGTCCGCTGATGGGCGAGGTTGCGGCCCGGCTTGCGGACCGGGCCATCGTGACCGACGACAATCCGCGCAGCGAGGACCCGGCAGCGATCCGCGCCGCCATCTTGGCGGCCTGCCCCGGCGCGTTCGAGGTCGGCGACCGCGCCGCGGCCATCGCGGCTGGGCTGAACGGGCTGCGCCCCGGCGACGTGCTGGCCGTCGCCGGCAAGGGCCATGAGCAGGGCCAGACGATCGGGGCGGCCACGCTGCCATTCGACGACGTGGCCACCGTGCGCCGGCTGGCATGACTCCCCTCTGGACTGCGGAGGCGCTGCGGGCCGCCACCGGCGGCACCATGGCGACGCCCTTCGCTGCGGCCGGCGTGTCCATCGACACGCGGACGCTGCAGCCGGGCGACCTGTTCGTGGCGCTGGTGGGCGAAAGGGACGGCCACGCCCATGCCGCCGCTGCGCTCGCGAGCGGGGCGGCGGGCGTGATGGGGCACCGGGCGGACGCCGTGCCGCCGGGCGCTCCGGCGCTGGTGGTTGCCGACACGCTGGCGGGCTTGCACGCGCTCGGCCGCGCCGGCCGGGCGCGATTTGCGGGCCGGGTCGTGGCCGTCACTGGCAGCGTTGGCAAGACCACGACGAAGGAGATGCTCCGCGCCGCCCTCGGCGCCTTCGGGCCGACGCATGCGGCCGAGGCGTCCTACAACAACCATTGGGGCGTGCCGCTGACCTTGGCCCGGCTGCCGGCGGATGCCCGGTTCTGCGTGGCCGAGATCGGCATGAACCAGGCAGGCGAGATCGAGCCGCTGGCCCGGCTGGCCGCCCCGCATGTCGCGGTCATCACCACCATCGCCGCCGCCCATATCGGCCACCTCGGCAGCCTCGAGGCCATCGCCGACGAGAAGGCGGCCCTCCTGCGCGGCCTGGAGCCAGGCGGCGTCGCGGTGCTGCCGGCCGATAGCGCCTACCTGCAACGCATGGCGGATGCGGCGCCGGGCGGCGTACGCACCTTCGGCCGCGCCCGCAACGCCGATGCGCGCCTGCTCAGCCTGGGGAGCGCCCGGGTCGGCGGCGAGGAGGTGCAGTTCCGCATTGCCGCGCCCGGCGCGCACATGGCGATGAACGCGGTCGCCGCGCTGGCCGCCTGTGCCGCGCTGGGGCTCGATATCCGGCGGGCCGCCGCCGCGCTGGAGGGCTTCGCCCCGGTTGCCGGGCGCGGCCTGCAGCGGAGGCTCGGCGGGATTCTGCTGCTGGACGAGAGCTACAACGCATCCTCCGCCTCGGTCCGGGCGGCGCTGGGCGTGCTCGGCGGCATGCCGGGCCAGCGCCGGCTGGCAGTGCTGGGCGACATGCTGGAGTTGGGCGCGTTCGGCCCGGCGGAACATGCTGGGCTGGCGGACGACGTGGCGGCCTCGGCCGATGTCCTGTACGCGTGCGGCCCGCTGATGCGGCATCTGTTCGAGGCGGTGCCGCCAGGCAAGCGGGGGGCGCTGGCGGACGACTCGCAGCACCTGGCGCCGATCGTCGCCGCGGCCGTCCGGCCTGGGGATGCCGTGCTGGTCAAGGGCAGCCTCGGCAGCCGCATGCGCCTGATCGTGACTGGACTCGAGGCGCATCTGGCCGGAGGACCCGGCTGATGCTCTACAACCTGGCCCGCGGCTTTGCCGACCAGATCGCCCTGGCGAACCTGTTCCGCTACATCACCTTCCGCTCCGGGGCGGCGTGCCTGACGGCGCTGTTCCTCAGCTTCCTGCTGGGCCCGATCGTCATCCGCTGGCTGAAGTCCGTCCAGCGCGGCGGCCAGCCGATCCGCGAGGACGGCCCGGCGCGGCACCTGATCGAGAAGAAAGGCACGCCCACCATGGGCGGCGTGCTGATCCTGCTGTCGCTGACCATCTCCACCCTGCTCTGGGCCGACCTGCGCAACCAGTATGTCTGGGCGGTGCTGCTATTGACCCTGGGCTATGGCGCGGTCGGGTTCGTGGACGACTTCCTGAAGCTGTCCCGCCGCAACACCCGCGGCGTCTCGGCGCGCGGGAAGCTGGCGGCGCAGTTGGTGATGGGCTTGGCCTGCGCGGTTTGGATCGCGTCGCTCACGCGGGGGCCGCTGGCCACCGGGCTGACCATCCCGGTGTTCAAGGAGGTGCTGATCCCGTTCGGCTTCGCCTTCCCGCTGGTGGGCATGTTCGTCATGATCGGCAGCAGCAACGCGGTAAACCTGACGGACGGGCTGGACGGGCTGGCCATCGTGCCGACCATCATCGCCGCGGGCGTGTTCGCCTTGATCGCCTACCTGGTCGGCAACCGCCTGTTCGCCGACTACCTGCAACTGCACCCGGTGCAGGGAGTGGGCGAGCTGGGCGTGTTCCTGGCCGCCCTGGTCGGCGCGGGGCTCGGCTTCCTATGGTTCAACGCCCCGCCCGCAGCCGTGTTCATGGGCGACACCGGCAGCCTGGCGCTGGGCGGCGCGCTGGGCGCGG
>CAXSDH010000047.1:27028-29033 GCA_964235765.1 uncultured Acetobacteraceae bacterium | reverse complement strand
GTCACGCCGCCGCGCCCGACCCGATAGGCTGGCCGCCGGGCGGGTCGACGTCCTCATAAAGGTCGGCGAACGCGTAGCGCCCGGACTGGAGCGGGTGGAGGGAATCGAACCCTCGTATGCAGCTTGGGAAGCTGCCGTTCTACCATTGAACTACACCCGCGTGCCGGCACGTCCGCGCCCTGTATAAGGTTTAGACGTTGACCGTGCAATCGCCCGCGCTTAACTTGGGAGTCGGCGCCAGAAGGGCTCCCCTCGTGATTTGTACGGCCGGATTGCGGCGAGGTGAAACAAACGCGCTAAAGAGGCCCGCGGAAAGCCGTTCCATCGGCGTTCCGTCGGCGCTCACGGCCCCTTGCGAGAAGGCTTGGCCGATGCCTGACCCCTCCCTGTTCCGTCCCGCCACGCGACTCGTGCATGGCGGCACCACGCGCTCCCAGTTCGGCGAGACGGCCGAGGCGTTGTTCCTCACCTCCGGCTTCGTCTATGACAGCGCCGAGCAGGCCGAGGCCACGTTCGCCGGCGAAGTCAGCCACTACCAATATTCGCGCTTCGGCAACCCGACCGTCTCGATGCTCGAGGAGCGCCTGGCCGCCGTCGAGGGCGCCGAGGCCTGCCGGGCCACCGCCACCGGGATGGCTGCGGTGCACGCCGCCATGCTGTCGCACTTGAAGACCGGAGACCGCGTCGTCGCCTCGCGCGCGCTGTTCGGTTCGTGCCACTGGATCGTCTCCACCCTGCTGCCGCGCTACGGCATCGGAGCCGAGTTCGTGGATGGCGCCGACCTCGACGCCTGGGCGCGGGCGCTCTCCAAGCCGGCCAACCTGGTGCTGGTGGAAAGCCCGTCCAACCCGATGCTGGAGGTGCTCGACGTGGCCGAAATCGCCCGCCTGGCGCATCAGGCGGGCGCGATCGTCGTGGTGGACAACGTGTTCGCCACGCCCCTGCTGCAAAAGCCGTTCGAGCTGGGCGCCGACGTCGTGGTCTATTCCTGCACCAAGCACATCGATGGCCAGGGCCGGGTCCTGGGCGGCGCGGTACTGGGCAGCAAGGCCTGGGTCGACGGCACCCTGCAGCCGTTCATCCGCAACACGGGCCCCAGCCTGTCCGCTTTCAACGCGTGGCTGCTGCTGAAAGGGCTCGAAACCTTGCAACTGCGGGTCGATGCCGCCTGCGCGTCGGCCGCCTCGGTCGCCGACATGCTGGCAAATCACCCGGCCGTGCGCCGCGTATGGTATCCGGGCCGCGCCGACCACCCGCAGCACGCGCTGGCCATGCGGCAGATGAGCGCGGGCGGCACGCTGGTCACCTTCGAACTGGCCGGCAAGCCGGCGGCGTTCCGCGCCATGAACGCGTTCCAGCTCATCGCCGTCTCCAACAACCTGGGCGATTCCAAGTCGCTGGCCACCCACCCCGCCACCACAACCCACATGCGCATCGGCGCCGAGGAGCGGGGGCGCCTGGGCATCACCGACGGGGTGATCCGCCTATCGGTCGGCCTGGAGGACCCGGCCGACATCAAGGACGACCTCGCCCAGGCCCTGCACGCGCTTGCCGCACCCACGCGGCAAGCGGCCGAATAGCGCCCCCAATGGCCGGAGCTTACCAGACCACCACCAACGACATCCTGGTCACCGTCCGGACCTTCTTCCTCGAGGACCAGTCGAGCCCCGAAGAAAGCAAGTGGGTATGGGCCTACCAGGTGCGTATCGAAAACCAAGGGCGGGAGAGCGTCCAACTGCTTCGCCGCACCTGGCGCATCACCGATGCCCATGGCCGCATGCAGGTCGTGCAAGGCGTCGGCGTGGTCGGCGAGCAGCCCGTGCTGGAGCCAGGCGACGCCTTCGAATATACCTCCGGCACCCCGCTCGAGACCGCCTCGGGCTTCATGGTCGGCGCCTATCACATGATCCTGACCACCTCGGGCGAGGCCTTCGACATCGCCATCCCCGCCTTCAGCCTCGACGGCCCCGACCAGCCGCACCTGCTGCACTGACTTGCTGCACTG
>CAXSDH010000047.1:0-26928 GCA_964235765.1 uncultured Acetobacteraceae bacterium | reverse complement strand
CTTGCTGCACTGGCTTGTTGGGCCGCCCCGCGCGCCCACATCCTCAATCAGCGGTAAGGGACAGCAGCCTTGAACAGCATCACCCCGGCCACGGCGGCAAAGCCATTCACCAGCATGCCCCGGCCCTCAGCGCCCCGGCCCTCCAACGAGGAGGCGGAGGCAGCCGTCCGCACCCTGCTGCGCCTCGCCGGCGAAGACCCGGACCGCGAGGGCCTGCGCGATACGCCAAAGCGCGTCGTGCGCTCCTACAAGGAGCTGTTCAGCGGCTACGACATCGACCCGGTGGCGCTTCTGGAACGTACGTTCGAGGAAGTGCACGGCTACGACGAGATCGTCCTGCTGCGCGACATCCGTCTGGAGAGCTACTGCGAGCACCACATGGTGCCCATCATCGGCCACTGCCACATCGCCTACCTGCCGAACGTGCGCGTAGTCGGCATCAGCAAGCTCGCCCGCGTCGCCGATGCCTACGCCAAGCGCCTGCAAATCCAGGAACGGCTGACCGTGCAGATCGCCGACACCATCGACCAGGTGCTGCAACCCCACGGCGTGGGCGTGGTCATCGAGGCCGGCCACCAGTGCATGAGCACCCGCGGCGTGCACAAGCCCGGCGTCAGCATGGTCACCAGCCGCATGACCGGCTGCTTCCGGAACGACCCCACGACCCGGCGCGAACTGCTTGCCATGATCGGCAGCCGCGCGCCGGGCAGCCTGGACGCCTAGGCCGCTACTTCGCCAATTCGCGGACCACGGCGACGGCCGCCGTGCCGGCCCAGTCGGCCGCGCCTTCGAAGCGTCCGCGTTCCCGCCCGTGGCGGTCGATCAGCAGCGTCGTCGGAATGCCGCGTGCGCCCAAGGCCCGCGCCGCTTCGCCTCGCGGATCGAGCAGCACCGGCAAGCCCTGAAGGCCCCTCTCGCGATAGAACCGCTCCACCGCCGCCGCCCCGCCCCGGTCCGACGACAAGGGCAGCACCGCGATCGGCGCATCCCCGACCAGGCCGGCCAGCGCGGCCAGCGCCGGCATCTCGGCCACGCACGGCACGCACCACGTCGCCCACAGGTTCAGCACCACCCCTTGCCCGGCATAGTCCGCCAAGGTGCGGGGCGTGCCATCGGCGAGGGTGAAGCGGAACTCCGCCACCGCCACGCCAGGGGCGGGTTGCAGCTTGCCTAAAGCCGGCAAGGCGGCCGCGGACGCCGCGTATGGTTTGCGCAGGGCCAGCCCGACCGGTAGGGTCGCGCCCGTCGCCAGCAGGGTGCGGCGCAGCAAAAGGGTCATGGTGCGTCCTTGAATACGCCGGTGAACATCGTGGCCGAGGCCAGCCTCCGCAATGCCCGCCTCCGCAATGAGCCGGCGAACGCCCAATGGGGCGGCCGGTTCGCGGCCGGCCCCTCGGCGATCATGCAGGACATCAACGCCTCGATCGGCTTCGACCGCAAGATGTGGCGGCAGGACATAAGCGGCAGCCTTGCCCATGCGGCCATGCTGGCGCGGGCGGGGGTCATCGCCGATGCGGACGAAGCGGCGATCCGCGGGGGGCTGGAGGGCATCGCCGACGAGATCGAGGCGGGCCGCTTCCCCTTCGTGGATGCGCTGGAAGACATCCACATGAACATCGAGTCGCGCTTGGTGGAACGCATCGGCGAGGCCGGCAAGCGGCTGCACACCGCGCGCAGCCGCAACGACCAGGTCGCGACCGATTTCCGGCTGTGGGTGCGGGACGCCATCGACGGGCTGGATGCGCAGGTCGCCGACGTCATGCGCGAACTCGCCGGCCGCGCCGCCGAGCACGCGGCGGACCCCATGCCGGGCTTCACCCACCTGCAAACGGCGCAGCCGGTGACCTTCGGGCACCACTTGCTCGCCTATGTCGAGATGCTGGCGCGCGACCGCGGCCGCCTCACGGACTGCCGCGTCCGGCTGAACGAGTGCCCGCTCGGCTCGGCAGCGCTCGCCGGCACCAGCTTCCCGATCGACCGCGCGATGACCGCCCGCGACCTCGGCTTCGACCGCCCGACCGCCAACTCGCTCGATGCCGTGTCCGACCGCGACTTCGCGCTCGAGTTCCTGTCGGCCTGCGCCGTCTGCGCCATGCACCTCTCCCGCCTGAGCGAGGAGATCATCATCTGGTGCAGCGCCCCCTTCGGCTTCATCCGCCTGTCCGACGCCTTCACGACCGGCAGCAGCATCATGCCGCAGAAGCGGAACCCGGACGCGGCCGAGCTGGCCCGCGCCAAGACCGGGCGCGTCACCGGCGCGCTGGTGGCGCTGCTGACGGTGATGAAAGGCCTGCCGCTGGCCTATGCGAAGGACATGCAGGAGGACAAGGAGCCGGTGTTCGACGCCGCCGATGCGCTCGCCCTCTCGCTGGCGGCGATCGGCGGCATGGTTCGGGATTTGCGCGCCGACACCGGCCGCATGCGCGCCATGGCCGGCGCGGGCTTCGCCACGGCCACGGATCTCGCCGATTGGCTGGTGCGGGTGTTGCGGGTGCCGTTCCGCACTGCGCACCACGTCACCGGGCGCCTGGTTGCCCTGGCGGAGGCGCGCGGCGTGGACCTGTCGGGGCTCACCCTGGACGAGATGCAGGCCGAGGAGCCCGGCATCACCGCCGAAATCTTCGGCGTGCTGACGGTGGACGCCTCAGTGGCGAGCCGCACCAGCCTGGGCGGCACCGCGCCCGCCCGCGTGGCCGAGCAGGCGGCCCGGTGGCGCCAGGCGCTGGCATGAAGGCGGGCGCTGGCATGAAGGCGGGCGCTGGCATGAAGGTCGTCGCGCTGCTGCTTGCCGTGGCACTCCTGGCGGCGTGCGGCAAGAAGGGCGCCCCCTCGGCGCCCGGGCCGGCCAACGAGATCATCTATCCCCGGAGCTACCCCTCCCGGTGAGCACCTCAGCCGCGCTTGTCCGCGATGCCGACCCGACCATCGCGGAGCTGATCGCCGCCCGGCCGCACCTCGCCATGCACGCCATGGACGGGCTGCTGGTCGAAGGCGTCCCGCTCAACGCCATCGCCGACGCGGTGGGCACGCCCAGTTGGGTGCTCTCCGCCGGCAGCATCCGCGCCCGGCTCGCCAGCCTGCGTGCGGCCCTCGGCGGCGCTGGGCTGCCGGCAGGGATCCATTATGCCGTCAAGGCCAACGACCACCTCGCGATCCTGCGCCTGATGGCCCGGGAGGGCGCCGGCGCCGACGTGGTCAGCGGCGGCGAGCTGCGGCGCGCCCTGCTGGCGGGCATCCCCGCTGCGGCGATCGTGTTCTCCGGCGTCGGCAAGGCCGAGTGGGAAATGCGCCTCGCGCTGGAGGAAGGCGTCGGGCAACTCAACGTGGAAAGCGCCGAGGAGATGGCGATGCTGTCCGCCATCGCCGCCGGCATGGGCCGCACGGCCCGGATCGCGCTCCGCATCAACCCCGACGTCGACGCCGGCACCCACGCCAAGATCACGACTGGCCGCGCCGACAACAAGTTCGGCATCGCCTACGACGCGGCAGCCAGCCTTTACGCGCATGCGGCCGGCCTGCCCGGCCTCGAACCGGTCGGCCTCGCGCTGCATATCGGCAGCCAGATCCTTTCCACCGCCCCGTACCGCGCCGCATACGCCCGCACCGCGGAGCTGGTGCGCACGCTCCGCGGCGCCGGGCAGAGCGTGCGCATGGTGGATTGCGGCGGTGGCCTGGGCATCGGCTACCGCGGCGAGCCCGCCCCGCTGCCGGAAGCCCTGGCCGGCGCCATCGGCGCCGCCTTCCGCGGCATGGACCTGCAGCTTGCGGTCGAGCCCGGCCGCTGGCTGGTCGGCCAAGCCGGCCTGCTGCTGACCCAGGCAATCCTGGTAAAAACCACGGACAACCGCCGCTTCGTGGTGCTGGACGCCGCCATGAACGACCTGCTGCGCCCCGCGATGTACGACGCCTGGCACGGCATCGTGCCCGTCTCGGCGTCGGACGCGGCGCAGCCCGGCAGCCCGGCCGACATCGTCGGGCCGGTTTGCGAAACCGGGGACACGTTTGCGCGCGACCGCGCCCTGCCGCCGCTTCAGCCGCACGCGCGCTTGGCGATCCTGGATGCAGGCGCATATGGTTCGGTGATGAGCTCCACCTACAACGCACGGCCGCTGGCCGCCGAGGTGCTGGTCGACGGCGGCCGATGGTCCACGATCCGCGCCCGCCAACCGCTCGAGGCGTTGTGGGCCGGCGAAACAATCCCGGACTGGCTCGGGTGAGCCAGCCGCCGCTCCTCGCGCGGAAACGCGCCGCCGCACGCGCCGCTCTGTGGTTCGAGCAGCTTTGGCCCGCTTGCTGGCCCGCGCTGGGCCTGCTCGGCGCCTATGCCGCTGCGGCGCTTCTGGACCTGCCGGCCGTCCTGCCGCCCCTCGCCCGCCTGCTGCTGCTGGCGGCCGTCGTGCTGGGGAGCGGCGCCTTGCTGTGGCGCGGCCTCCGCCGGGTCGCCCGGCCCACCCCGGCGAGGGCCGACCGTCGGCTCGAGCAGGAGACCGGCCTGCGGCACCGCCCTCTCGCCGCCCTGGCCGATCAGCCAGCCGCGCCCAGCGCCGAGGCCGCCGCGCTCTGGCAGGTTCACAGGGCGCGGCTTCTCCTCCAAATCCCCCGCCTGCGCGTGGGCCGCCCCCGCCCGGGCCTGGCCGGGCGCGACGGATGGGCCCTGCGCGGCGGGCTGCTGGTCGCCCTCGCCGCAGCGCTCGTGATCGCCGGCCCCGAGACCCTGCCGCGCCTGCGCCGCGCCCTGGTGCCTGGCCTGCCCCCCGCCGCTGCCGCGCCGGGCACCCAGGTGCAGGCCTGGATCACGCCGCCCGCCTACACCGGCCTGCCGCCGCTGCTTCTGCAGGCGGCCACACCCAAGGTGGGCGTTCCCGCCGGGTCGCGCCTGACCGTCAGCCTCACCGGCGGCAGCGGCGGCGAGCCCGCGCTGCTGCTTAACGACGCCCGCGAACCCTTCCGCGCGCTGGACGCCGCAAGTTGGCAGGCGGAGCGGGAACTCGAGGCCGGGCTGGGCGAAACGGGCCGCGTCACCATCCAGCGCGGCGGCGCCACCATCGCGTCGTGGGTCCTGACCCTGATCCCCGATCAGCCCCCCGTCCCCGCCTTTACCGACGCGCCGGGCCCGGCCAGCATCGGCGGCCGCCCGACCTTGCAGACCCGTCTCGCCTGGCAGGCCACCGACGATTACGGGGTCGCCGGCATCCACGGCGAGTTGCGGCTGCGGGAGCGGCCCGGCGCACCGCCGCTCGTGGCGCCAGCGCCCCTAGCCGGCAGCCCGAAGTCGGCCCGCGGCACGATCGTGCAGGACCTGACCGCCCATCCCTGGGCCGGCCTGCCGGTGCTGGGCCGGATCGTGGCGAGGGACGGTGCTGGCCAGACCGGATCGAGCGCCGAGGCCGGGTTCACCCTTCCCGAGCGGGCCTTCCAAAACCCGGTCGCCCGCGCCCTCGTCGCCGTCCGCCGCCAACTCAGCCTTACGCCGGACGAACGGCGGCAGGCCCGAATGACCCTGGACGGGCTGGCCGACGCGCCGGAGGCGTTCGACCATTCGGTCGGCATCATGCTGAACCTGCGCAGCATCGCCGCCCTGCTCACCCGCGGACGGGGCGCCCCCGTCATCGACGAGGCGCAGGCCCGCATGTGGGAACTGGCCCTCGCGCTCGAGGAAGGTGGCCCCGAGCGCACCGCACGCGCGCTCGAGGAGGCGCGGCAGGCGCTGCGGGACGCGGTGGACGCGAACCGCGAGACCCCGGCCGAGCGGGCCGAGGTCGAGCGGCGCATGCAAGAGTTGCGGGACGCGATCCAGCGCCACATCGAGGCCTTGACCGAGCAAGCGAAACGGGACGGGACCGAGATGCCGTTCGATCCGCAAGCGCCGCAGATGAACGCCCGCGACCTCGACCGCATGGCGCAGCGCATGCAGGAAGCGGCGCGCGAAGGCCGCATGGACGACGCCCGCCGCCAGATGGCGGAGTTGGAGCGGCTGCTGGAGCAGTTGCAGAATGCCCGGCCGGAGCGGGGCGAGAACAAGGACAAGCAGAACGCCGAGCGCCGCCAGCGCGGCCGCCAGCAAATGGACGCGGTGCAGGACATGGTGCAGCGCGAGGGCGGCCTGCTGGACCGCAGCCAGAGCCGCGCCGCGCCCTCGGCCGCGCCGCCTCCGGCCCCCCAGCAGCGCGGGGCCGACGCCAAGTCGCAACAGGCGATGCGGCGTGCCTTGGGCGAACTGATGCAGCGGTTCGGCGATCTTACCGGGCAAGTGCCCGCCCCGCTCGGCGAAGCCGACACGGCCATGCGGGAGGCCGGCCAGGCCCTGGCGGAAGGCCGGGACGCAGCCGCCGGGGGTGCCCAGCAGCGCGCCATCGAGGCATTGCAGAAGGGCGGCCGCGAGATGGGCCAGCAGCTCAGCCGGCAGTTCGGCAGCGGCGCCCAGCCCGGCGAAGGCGAAGAGGGCCAGGAGGGCCAAGAAGGCGCCGAAGGCCAGTCCGGCGAAGGCCAGGGCGGCACCCAGAACCGTGATGGCCAAACCACCGGCCCCCGCCCCGGCGAACAGCAGGGCTCCGCCCGCCGCCGCTCCACCCGCCGCGACCCGCTCGGCCGGCCGCTGCAGCAGGGCACCTCGGGCAGCGACGAGAGTGGCGACGTGAAGGTGCCGGAAGCCATGGAGCAAGCCCGCACGCGGCAGATCCAGGAGGAGCTTCGCCGTCGCGGAGCGGACCGCGGCCGTCCCCAGCCGGAACTGGACTATATCGACCGTTTGTTGAAGCCGTTCTAGGGCTTCGGCTAGTGCCGGTCCGACAATCCCAGGGCCATGTAGGCCCGCTCGCTGGCAGGCCAGACGCTGACCACGTCGGGACGCCGATTGACGGCGAGCCAGGCCCCGGCCGCCAGTACGGCAAGGCTGAGCAACCACGCGAGCGCCAACGGCCTGTTGCCGCGGGAGGGTCGCCGCGTTCGGGGTTCGGGCGCTCGGGGTTCGGGCTGGGGTGCGAGTGCAACCGGAGCCGGTGGCGGCATTGAGGGCGGCGGCTCGGGCTCCGGTAAGGGTTGCGGAGCGGCAACCGGCGCCGCCACCATGGCCAGCGGCGCCCAATCCGCGCCGCACCGCATGCAGCGCACCAAGCGGCCGGGCGCCAGCCGTTCATCCGGCACGTCGTAGGTTGCGGCGCAGGCCGGGCAGGCAATCCTCATACGTTCGTGATACAAGCCCGCGGCCGGGCTGAACAGGCCTGTGCCCGTTCCGATGCCGATGACCCGTTCCGGCCCCTTGCCGGGCATGGCAGAACGGCAGCATGCAGGGTGGGGTGGGCCGAGTCGGATGGTGCGGCTGGACGGGGTCGGACTGGACTACGGCAGCGGTGCCATAAAGGCCGCCGTGCTGCACGACATCTCGTTCGCCGTGCCCGAGGGGGGCTTCCGCTGGCTGCTCGGACCCTCCGGCGCCGGCAAGACCAGCTTGCTCCGCCTGCTGCATCTCGCCGCCCGCCCCAGCCATGGACGGCTCGAGTTGCTGGGCCATGACATCGGCGCTGCCCGGCGCCCCGATCTCCCCATGCTGCGCCGCCGGATCGGCATGGTGTTCCAGGATTTCCGCCTGCTCCCGCACCTCTCCGCCTTCGACAACGTGGCCCTGCCGCTGCGCCTGGCTGGCCGCCCGGAAGGCCAGATACGCGTCGATGTTGTGGAACTGCTCAGTTGGGTCGGCCTCTCCCGCAAGCTCCAATCCCGCCCGGCCGAGCTGTCCGGCGGCGAGCAGCAGCGCGTCGCCATCGCCCGTGCGGTGGTGGCCCGGCCGCTGCTCCTGCTCGCCGACGAGCCCACCGGCAACCTCGACGAGGCGCAGGCCGAGCGGCTGATGCAGTTGCTGCATGAGATGAACCGCCTCGGCGCCACGGTCATCGTCGCCACGCACAACGCCGCCCTGGTCGGGCGCCACCCCGCGCATACGTTGCGCCTGGCCGAGGGCCAGTTGATCCGCGATGACTAGGTCGCTTCTTCGCCCCGCCCGCTTCGACGACCTCGGCCTGAAACGGGCGCTTTCGGAGCGGCTGTTGCCGATGCTGGTCGCCGCCATGGCGTTCCTGGCCGCCCTGGCGCTGGCGGGCGCCGTCGCCGCATCGGCGCTGGCCCGGCACTGGCAACAGGGCGCGGGCTCGGTCATGACCGTCCAGGTCACGCAGCCCGCTGCGCCCGCGGCCAGCGGCGCCGGCACGAGGCAGGACCGCGTGATCGCCATCCTGCGCGGCACGCCGGGCGTCACCTCCGTCCGTGCGCTGGACGACGAGGAACTGGCCGCGCTGCTGCGTCCCTGGCTGGGCGGCGGCGCCGGCCGCATCGCCCTGCCCTTGCCGGCGGTGATCGAGGTCCGCCTCGCCGGGCCCGATCTCGATGCGGCGGGCCTGGCCGCGCGGGTGACCGCGGCAGCACCGGGCACCCTGCTGGAAGGGCACGACGTCTGGGTCCGCCGCCTCGCCGTGCTGGCCCGAAGCCTGCAAGCCTGCGCGGCGCTGGCGCTCGCGGTCGTGGGCTTCGTGGCGGTGGCGGTCATCGCGGTCGCGACGCGCGCCGGCCTCGCGGCGCGGCGCGACGCGATCGAGGTCGTGCACGGATTGGGCGCCACCGACGGGTATATCGCCGGCCGCTTTGCCCGGCGGGCGACGACGCTGGCCACGGCAGGGGCTACGGCCGGCGCCGTCGCGGCCTTGCCGGTGCTGCTCGGCATGGCCGGGCTGGCCGCGCCGTTCAGCGGCCAGGACATACCCGAGGACTTCGGCGGCCTGATCGGCGCCATGCCTGCCATCTTATGGCTCGGCCTGCCCGCCCTGCCCCCGGTCGCGGCGACGATCGGCTGGCTCACTGCGCAGGGCACGGTCCGCCGCTGGCTGCGGCGGCTGCCGTGATGCGGCGCTTGCTCACCTGGATACCGGCCGCCGCGCTGGCCTTGGCCGCTTGCTGGGGTATCGGCTTCGTGCAGTTCAACGAAGCCGCGCGGCAGCCGGCGACGGCCCCGCCCAGCGCCGACGGCATCGTCGCGCTGACCGGCGGGGCCGACCGGATCGAGACGGCGCTGCACCTGCTGGCCGAAAACCGCGCGCCGCTGCTGCTCGTCTCCGGCGTGGGCCGCGGCAGCGACCTTGCCGAGATTGCCCGGCGCGTCCAGGCCGATGCCGGCCAGCTCGGCGCGCAGGTCACGCTCGGCCGTGCCGCGACGTCCACCCAGGGCAATGCCGCGGAAACAGCCTCGTGGGTGCGGGCGCATGGCATGCGCCGGCTGATCGTGGTCACGGCCGGCTATCACATGCCGCGTGCGCTGCTCGAGATCGGGCGCGCGCTGCCGGGAATAACGCTGTATCCCGTCCCGGTGCTGCCCCCGGCGCTGCGCGGCCCCCCGGATTTGGCGACCGCGCGCATGCTGGCCAGCGAATACGACAAGCTCCTGGCCGTCCGGCTTGGATTGACGCGGCTGGTCCGCATGGGGGATGGGCCTTGATCCTGCTGCGCTCGGCGATCTTCAACGTCTGGTTCTTCGGCGCCACGATCGTGTTCGGCCTGGCGGGAATGCCGGTGCGCTGGTTCGCTCCACGCTATGCGCTCGGCGTTGCCCAGTCCTGGGCGCGCACGGTGCTGGCCGGGGCGCGCGTGATCTGCCGCATCCGCGTTGTGGTCAGCGGGCGCGAGAACCTGGCGCCCGGGGCGGCCCTTATCGTCTCGCAGCATCAGTCCGCATTCGACACTATCGTCTGGCTATGCATCGTGCCCAGGGTCAGTTACGTGTTCAAGGCGGAGCTGGGCCGCATTCCCCTGTTCGGGCCGCTGCTGGTTCCTGCCGGCCAAATCTCGCTGGACCGCGGCGGGTCCTTCTCGGCCATCCGCAGCTTGCTCCGCGGGGCCGACCGGGCGAAGGCGGATGGCCGCCAGATCGTCATCTTTCCCGAAGGGACGCGCGTGGGCTTCGACCAGGACGCCGAGTTGCGGCCCGGCTTCACGGCTGTGGCGGCGCGCATCGGACTGCCGGTCATTCCCGTGGCAACCGATTCCGGCCGGCTCTGGGGCCGCCGCGCCTTTCGCAAGCGGCCCGGCCTGGTGCATATCCTCATCTGCCCGCCGGTCCCGCCCGGCTTGCCGCAAGCCGCCCTCATCGAAGCAGTGAAGGATCGCTGGCGCGAGGCTCGCGCGCAGGCCGGGGCTGTGGATAAAGCGGTGGATTAGCCCGGTTCGGCCCCGGTGTCCGCTCGGGCTGGGGAGAGAAGCTGAGCGCACGGCTCGGTTTGCCTAACGCAGATTTTACTCGGTCATGATGAAGGGATATTGCGAACACGGTTTTACCTGCCGGCTATTTGCGCCCAAGCGTCTGACGTTGCTGCTGGAAGGCAGTGCTATCCTGAAGTTGCTGCATCCGAAACGCGCTGTGAGCACGGCAAAGAAGTCTCACGAAGCGTGCATGATCTCCTTTGTTGTGGATAAGCGACAGAAAGGCCGCCCGGAACCGGCAACTGGGCGCAACATACGGAGGGCAAACCGCTGACTTCGAGGCGCATCTCCCCCTGGCTCGCGGCAGCGTTCGTTGTGGGTTTCGTTGTCCACGGCGCGCTCTGGAGCCTGGCGTGTTCAAGGCTGCAATCGGGGTATCAGGAGGTCGTGGCTCAGGCTCGGCGCGAAGGCTGGACGGTTGCCGCCGGCCAGCCGGTCTGGTCGGGTTGGCCGGCGGCCGCATCGATCGAGCTTCCCAGCTTGTCCATCACCGGCGACCCAGCGGTGTTTCCAGGCGGCCTTGCATGGACGGCCGAGCGGCTGACGCTGAGCGTCCACCTTGCGCACCCGAGCCGGCTCATCGCGAATGTGCAGGGCCATCAAACCTTGGAGATCGAGCCGGCGCCGCCGATTTCGATCGACGCCGGCCAACTCTCGGCACGAATCGCGCTTGATGGCGCGGCGCGGCCGATCCTGTCCGGCTTGGACGTGGCAGCAAACGTTGCGGCCCGCCCGGTGCGCGTGCGGTCGTTTGTCCTGCATACGGCGGAGCGATCGGCGCTGCTCGAGGCACAGGGCATCAGCATCGGCGAAAGCGCACCCGGGGCCGAGATCGACGAGCTTCGCCTGGGCGTCATCCTGGCTCAACCCATTCCACCCGGCACGGCGCTGGCCAGCCGCGCCCAGCGCTGGCGCGAGGCGGGCGGCACCGTGGACATGCCGGATCTCGCGCTGCGTTGGGGCACGCTGGCGTTGACCGGGCACGCCGTAATGCGCCTCGATGCCGGGCTGCAGCCCGAGGCCGACGGAACGCTCGACGTCGTCGGCCACGCGCCGGCGCTGGAGGCCATGGCCCGGGCCGGCCTGCTGCCGGCCCGCACCGCGATGGCCATCAATGCGGTATTGGCCCTCCTCGCCGCCCCGGCGCCGGACAAGCCGGTCAGCCTCCCGGTCCAGATCCGGGACGGCGTCCTCATCGTCGCCCGATTTCCCCTGCTGCGCCTGCCCAAGCTGGATTGGGGGCCGCCGTAGTCGCGTGATACCTCGGCCGGCCGGTCAGTTCAGCTTGATGCGCTGCGAACGATCCTTTCGCGCAGCCTTGACCTGGCCGCCTTCCGCCGCCGGCGCGTCGGCCAACACGTTCAAGGGCGCCTCGGCGGCTCCGGTCGTGCCAGCCAGCAGGGCAGGCAGCGGCGGCCGCGCCACGGCATCGGCATGCGCCACCGCCAACTGGTGTTGCAAGCTCGCGATCTCACCCCGCAGACGCTCCAGCTCGGCGTGCTCGGCCACGGGCGGCGCCAGCGACGGCGCGGCGCCCGGCTCGCCCTCCGGAGCAGGCGGCAGCGCCTCGCTGCCGCGGTGGAATGGGTTGAACATGCTCATCGCCCGCTCGATCATGGCGATGTTCTGCCGCCCCATCTCCTCGACGCCGACCGGCAGGAACGGGCTGATCGTCTGCTGCACCACTTGCCGAACCTGCTGCTGCTGGCGCGCGAAGCTCGACATCGCCTGCTCCAGGTAGCGTGGCACCACCCCTTGCAGGCTGCCGCCATAGAAGCCGATCAGTTGACGCAGGAAGGCGGTCGGCAGCATGGAGCTGCCCTTGCTCTCTTCCTCGACGATGATCTGGGTCAGCACGCCGCGGGTGATGTCCTCGCCCGACTTGGCATCATACACCACGAAGTCCCGCCCCGCACGGATCATCTCGGCCAAGTTGTCGAGCGTGATGTAACTCGAAGTTTCAGTGTTGTACAGCCGCCGGTTCGCGTATTTCTTCACCACGACGGGCACCTGCGCCGGCATATCCGGCGCCGCGGGTGAAGCCGGGGGTGAACCGGAAGATGACAATGGGGTCTCGGGCATGATGTCCTCGGCTTGCGTCGGTCCGCATCCTTACCACGCACTTGCAGCATGGGCGACAACCGGATTCCGGCCTATGCTGCGCGACAGCAATGCACGCAGGGCAATGAGCAAACGGAATGGCGGACGACTCGGCCTCCAGCGATCACTGGATCAACTGGATCACGATCTGGCAAAGCGAAGCCGCGGCGTTGCTGGCGGACCGCGAGATGCAGGAGGCGATGCAGCGGACGATCGATCTCTGGGCGGCCCAGGCCATCGCCGCCGTCCGCGTCGTCGGGCAGGCGATTGATGCCCAGGCCCGACGCCCCGGGACCGCTGCGCCGCCGCGGGCCGCGTCCGCTGCTCATGCACCTGATGCCCCAAGGGATGACCGGGACGATGAACGGGGCGATGAACGGGACCGGGTCGTCCAGCGGCTCCACGCCCGGATCGCCGAACTCGAACGGCGCTTGGCCAGCCCGGCTTGACCCGGAACTGATCGCCGGCATCGCCGCCTATCGCCGCCACCCCTATCAGCGCGACCTGCCCGACCCCGCCTGCCTGTGGCAGGAGGGCGACAGCCGCCTGCTGGACTATGGCGCGGCCTCCGGCCTTCCCGTCCTGTTCGTGCCCAGCCTGGTCAATCGCGCATACGTGCTCGATCTTGCCCCCGGCCGCTCCATGCTGCGCTGGCTCGCCGGGCAGGGCGTCCGGCCGCTGCTGCTCGACTGGGGCTGGCCCGGCGCCGCCGAGCGCCGCTTTACCCTGACCGACGTCATCGCCGGGCGGCTCGAGCGCGCCATCGCCGCCGCCGGCGCGCCCGTCGTGCTGGCCGGGTATTGCATGGGCGGCCTGCTGGCGCTCGCGGCCGCGCTGCGCCGCCCCGACCGGGTGCGGGCGCTGGCCCTGCTCGCCACCCCGTGGGACTTCCATGCCGAGCACCACGAGGAGGCGATCCGCCTGGGCGCCAGCCTGCCCCTGCTGGAGCCCTTGCTCGCAGCCGCTGGCGCCCTGCCGATCGACGCCATGCAGGCCATGTTCGCGGCGCCCGACCCCGGCTCGATCGCCGCCAAATACCGCGCCTTCGGCCGCATGGACCGGGATGGCGAGGCCGCGCGCAGCTTCGTAGCGCTCGAGGACTGGCTGAATGACGGCGTGCCTCTTGCGGCCCCGATCGCCCGCGAGACCCTGGCCGGCTGGTATGGCGAGAACCAGCCGGGCCGCGGCGCCTGGTGCGTCGCAGGCGCCCCGGTGAACCCGGCCCAGTTGAAGATGCCGTGCTTCGTGGCGGCCCCCGCCCGCGACCGCATCGTGCCGCCGGGCAGCGCCCTGCCCCTGGCGGGGCTGATCCCGGGCGCCGTGCTGCACCGCCCGGCCGCAGGCCATATCGGCATGACGGCCGGCCCCCGCGCCGAAGCCGCGCTGTGGGCGCCGCTGCTGGGCTGGTTGGAAGGCCTGTGAGCGCCTATGTTCCCAGAAATACCTGGGAGGCCAAAATGGAAGACGTCGTCATCGTATCCGCCATGCGCACGCCGGTGGGCAGCTTCAACGGCGCATTCGCCACCGTCCCCGCCCACGTGCTGGGCACCGTCGCCATCCAGGCCGCCATGCAGCGCGCCGGCATCGACCCGGCCGACGTGGACGAGGTCATCCTCGGGCAGGTGCTGACCGCCGCGCAAGGCCAGAACCCGGCCCGCCAGGCCGCCCGCAACGCCGGCATCCCCGACGACAAAACCGCATTCGGCGTGAACCAGGTCTGCGGCTCCGGCCTGCGCACCGTGGCGCTGGCGGCCCAGCAGGTCCGCACCGGCGAAAGCGCCATCGTCATCGCCGGCGGCCAGGAAAGCATGAGCCAGTCGGCGCATGCCGCCTATCTCCGCGCCGGCACCAAGATGGGCGAGCTGGGCCTGGTGGATACGATGTTGAAGGACGGCCTTTGGGACGCCTTCCACGGCTACCACATGGGCACCACGGCCGAGAACGTGGCCACCGCGTTCCAGATCACCCGCGCGCAGCAGGACGAGTTCGCCGCCGCCAGCCAGAACAAGGCGAGCGCCGCGCAGAAGGCGGGCCGCTTCAAGGACGAGATCGTGGCCGTCACCGTCAAGGGCCGCAAAGGCGACGTGGTGACCGCGGACGACGAGTATATCCGCCACGATTCCACCCCCGAGCTGATGGCCAAGCTGCGCCCGGCGTTTTCGAAGGAGGGCACCGTTACAGCCGGCAATGCCAGCGGCATCAACGACGGCGCGGCCGCCTTGGTGGTCATGTCGGCCGCCGAAGCCGCCCGGCGCGGCCTCAAGCCACTCGCCCGCATCGCCAGCTTCGCCACCGCCGGCGTGGACCCGGCAGTCATGGGCACCGGCCCCATCCCGGCGGCCCGCAAGGCCCTGCAACGCGCCGGCTGGTCCGCCGGCGACCTCGACCTCATCGAGGCCAACGAGGCCTTCGCTGCCCAGGCCTGCGCGGTGAACAAGGACCTGGGCTGGGACACGGCGCGGGTGAACGTGAACGGCGGCGCCATCGCCATCGGCCACCCGATCGGCGCCTCCGGCGGACGCATCCTCACCACGCTGCTGCACGAAATGGGCCGGCGAGACGCCAAGAAGGGCCTGGCCACGCTGTGCATCGGCGGCGGCATGGGGGTGGCGATGTGCCTGGAACGGTAAGCCTTCGGGCGTCCTGACGTGCCGCGGCACGTCAGGACGCCCCGCGAAACTCCGACCTGTCAGCGCCCATCATCGATCGGTTCGGGAAGGTCGACACCCTTGTAGAATTCGTCGACGGGAACCTCGATCCCAACTTCCGGCAACCGGAGGATATCGCCGGCCGTCAGCGCTGTCGCCGTCCAGTCAGCGTCGCCGCTCGCGCGTTCGAACACACTCAGGCCGATACCCGAGTGTTCCAGTATGACATAGCGGCGGATCGACGGCGGGGCGCGGTACTCTCGCAGCTTGACAGTCCGATCGACCCGGCCAGAACTCGGGCTGAGCACCTCGAACACGATGACAACGCCTGGAATGAGCTGGTCCGTGCCCGGGCCTCCGGTGCAGGTTATCAGCGCGTCCGGGTATCGAACGGCGTCGCCGATCGTGGCGACGCCGGCATCTTGCCCGAGCGTTTCGCAGCCGCTGCCCTCGAGGCGGCTCCGGAGGGCAAAGGTTATATTCTGAATGATGCGGCTGTGGTTCCTTGAACCCCCTGTCATCGCGACCGGCTGAAAGCCGTCGAACTCGTGCCGCACATCCTGGCCCTCCGCCCAGCGAAGGAAGTGTTCGCGGGTCATCTGTGGCGTGCGGAGGGCGATGTTCATGGCGGCCAGGCTAACACAACGGCCGACCTCGCCACTACTCGAGCAGCGACGCCAGCCTGTAATCCCGGAACCGCTGCCGCAGCGCCAGCTTGTTCAGCTTGCCCGTCGCCGTGTGCGGCAGGTCGTCCACGACCACCACCTCGTCCGGCGTCCACCACTTCGCGACCTGGCCGGCGTACAGCGCCAGCAGTTCGGCGGGATCGACGGTGCGGCCGGGCTTCGCGGTGACGATCAGCAGCGGGCGCTCATCCCATTTCGGGTGCCGGGCGGCGACCACCGCGGCCTCGGCCACGTCCGGATGCGCGACGGCGATGTTCTCCAACTGGATGGAGCTGATCCACTCGCCGCCCGACTTGACGACGTCCTTCGTGCGGTCGGTGATCTCCAGCAGGCCATGCGCGTCGATGGTCGCCACGTCCCCGGTGGCGAACCAGCCCGCGGCGTCGGTCGCGTCGGCGTCGGCGTTCATATACCGGCTCGTGACCCAGGGGCCGCGCACCTCGAGGTTGCCGAAGGTGGTTCCATCCCACGGCAACTCGGCGCCCCCGTCGTTCACGATGCGCATCTGCAGCCCGGGCACCGCCCTGCCCTGCTTATAGCGCAGGCGGCTCCGCTCCGCGTCCGGCAAGGCTTCGAAGCCGGCCTTCGTGCCGTAGCAGGTGCCTAGCGGGCTGGTCTCCGTCATCCCCCAGGCATGGTCCACCCGCACCCCGTACTCGCGCTGGAACGTGTCGATCAGCATGGCCGGGCAGGCGGAGCCGCCGCACACCAGGCGCTGCAAGGTGTCCAGCTTGCCGCCGGTGGCGCGCAGATGCTGCAACAGCCCCATCCAAACCGTGGGCACGCCGGCCGAGAACGTCACCCGCTCCTGCTGCATCAACGCATGGACGCTTGGGCCGTCCAGATGGCGGCCGGGCATGACCATGCTCGCACCGGCCATCGGCGCCGCGTAGGGCATGCCCCAGGCGTTGACGTGAAACATGGGCACCACCGGCATCACCCGGTCCACGCTGCGGAAGCCGAACACGTCGGCCATGTTGATGGCGTAGGCGTGGATGAGGGTGCTGCGATGGCTGTACAGCACGCCCTTGGGCCGCCCCGTGGTGCCCGATGTGTAGCACAGCGCGCTGGCCAGGCCTTCGTCCAGCGCCGGCCACTCGTAATCCTCCCCGGCCGCCGCGAGCAGCGCCTCGTAGCACAGCAGGCGCTGACCCGGCGCCAAGGCCACCTCGGGCATTTCGTCCTCGCCGGCCAGCATGACCACGGCGCGGACGCCCGGGATGCGGGCGGCGAGCGTTTCCAGCAACGGCGCAAAGGTAAGGTCGGCGCACAGCACCACGCTGCCCGCGTCGTTCAGGATGTGGGCGATGTCGTCGGGCGCCAGGCGCGGGTTCACGGTGTGGATCACCGACCCCATGCCGGAGACGGCATAGTACAGCTCGAGGTGCCGGTGGCTGTTCCACGCCAGCGTCGCCACCCGATCGCTCCGCGCCACGCCCAGTCCCTGCATGGCCCGGGCCAGCCGGCGCGCCCGGGCCTCGACCTCGCGATACGTGGTGCGGTGCGTCGCCCCATCGACCAGCCTGGACACCACCTCGGCCTCGCCGTGGTGCCGGGCGGCATGGGTGATGATGGACGAGATCAGCAACGGCTGCGTTTGCATCAGTCCGAGCATGGACACCTCCCCGGGCGGCCGATTGTTGAAGGCCGTGCCCGGCTGGCATAGCGTGTCGTCCGCAAGACCGAAAGTCATCCCATGTCAGGTTTCGCCAGCACCAGGGACCTCGCTGACAAGGCCATCAGCTTCGACGAGCTCGGCCCCGGCCTCTACGGCTACACCGCCGAGGGCGACCCCAATAGCGGCGTGGTGATCGGCGACGAGGGCGTGCTGGTGGTGGACGCGCAGGCGACGCCCGCCATGGCCGCCGACGTGGTCGCGCGCATCCGCGCCGTCACCGACAAGCCGGTGCGCCATGTGGTGCTCACGCACTACCACGCCGTGCGGGTGCTGGGCGCCAGCGGATACCGGAACGCCGAGGTGATCGCGTCGGACGTGTGCCGCGACATGACGGCGGAGCGTGGCCAGCAGGACATGGACAGCGAGATCGGCCGCTTCCCGCGCCTGTTCCGCGGCAAGGAGGGCATCCCCGGCCTGACCTGGCCGACCCTCACCTTCCACAAGCGCATGACGCTGCACCTCGGCCGCCGCGAGGTGCAGGTCATCCACATCGGCCGCAGCCACACGGCCGGCGACACCGTGGTTTGGCTGCCCAAGGAGCGCGTGCTCTATAGCGGCGACGTGGTGGAGTTCGGCGCCACCCCCTATTGCGGCGACGCTCACTTCGCCGACTGGCCCGCCACCCTCGCCGCCGTGCAGGCGCTCGGCGCCGAGGCCCTCGTGCCCGGGCGCGGCCGCAGCCTGATGAACGCCCAGGAGTGCAACGAGGCCATCGAGGGCACGCGCGCGTTCACCACCGACCTGTTCGCCATCGTCAAGCGCGCGAGCGCCGGGGGGGCGCCGCTGAAGGCGGTGTACGACCAGGCGATGGCCGAGATGCGGCCCAAATACGGGCATTGGGTCATCTTCGAGCACTGCATGCCGTTCAACGTCACCCGCGCGCATGACGAGGCGCGCGGCCTCGACCACCCCCGCATCTGGACCGCCGAGCGCGACGTCGAGATGTGGCGCGCGCTGGAGCAGGGCGCGCCGGTCCCCACCGCGGAAGCCTGATGCCGCACGCCTCGCCGCGCTACCGGGCTGGACGGGGCGCATCGGGCCATCATCCGGCCGTGGTCGCGGGTGCGGGGCTCGTTGGGCTGACCCTGGCGCTGGACCTGGCGCAGCAGGGCGTGCCCGTGGTGCTGCTCGACGAGGATGACACGGTCAGCACCGGCAGCCGGGCCATCTGCATGGCCAAGCGGAGCCTGGAGATTTTCGGGCGGCTCGGCCTGGGCGAACGCATGCTGGCCAAGGGCGTGACCTGGAACACCGGCCGGGTGTTCCTGGGTGACCGGAAGTTGTTCGATTTCGACCTGCTGCCGGAGGCCGGCCACCAATACCCGGCATTCATCAACCTGCAACAGTACTATGCCGAGGAATGGCTGGTGGAAGCCTGCGCCGCCACGGGCTTGGTGGACCTGCGCTGGCGCCATCGCCTGGCCGGCGTGCAGCCGTACGAGGGCGGCGCCACCATCCAAGTGGAGGCGCCGGATGGCCCTTATGCGCTGACCGCCGACTGGCTGCTGGCCGCCGACGGCGTGCGCAGCCAGGTTCGCCGGGCGCTCGGCCTGCCTTTCGTGGGCCGGGTGTTCCGCGACCGTTTCCTGATCGCCGACGTCGTCATGCGCGCGGACTTCCCGACCGAGCGCCGGTTCTGGTTCGACCCGCCGTTCCACCGCAACCAGTCCGCCCTGCTGCACAAGCAGCCCGACGGGGTCTGGCGGATCGACCTGCAGCTCGGCTGGGACGCCGACCCCGAGCTGGAGCTGCTGCCCGAGCGGGTGATCCCGCGCGTGCAGGCGATGCTGGGGCCGGGCGTGGCCTTCGAGCTGGAGTGGGTCAGCCTGTACACTTTCCGCTGCCGCCGGCTGGAGCGGTTC
The DNA here is from genome assembly GCA_964235765.1 of uncultured Acetobacteraceae bacterium. Classification (GTDB taxonomy): domain Bacteria; phylum Pseudomonadota; class Alphaproteobacteria; order Acetobacterales; family Acetobacteraceae; genus JAVVHH01. The sequence goes on along the minus strand of CAXSDH010000047.1, from coordinate 7,712 downwards.
GTGCACGGCCGCGTGGTGTTCGTCGGCGACAGCGCGCACCAGGTGAGCCCGTTCGGCGCGCGCGGCGGCAATGGCGGGGTGCAGGATGCGGACAACCTGGCCTGGAAGCTGGCCGCCGTGATCCAGGGCCGGGCGCCCCTGGCGTTGATTGGAACCTATGACGACGAGCGCGTGCCGGCGGCCGACGAGAACATCCTGCACAGCACGCGCGCGACCGACTTCATCACCCCCAAGACCGACGCGGCACGGGCCTATCGGGACGCCGCGCTGGCGCTCGCCGGGCAGCACGCCTTCGCCCGGCCCTTGGTGAACTCCGGCCGGCTCTCGCGGCCCTACGCCATGGCGGAGAGCCCGCTCAACGCGGCCGGGGACGAGTGGCCGGGCTGCCTGCCGCCGGGCGCCGCGGCGGTGGACGCGCCGGTGGAGACGCCCGTCGGGAGCGGCTGGCTGTTGCAGCTCGTGCGTGGGTTCACGCTGCTGGTGTTCGGGAGCCCGGACACGCCGGATGAGGATGGCTTCACCGCCGTCCACCTTCCCGCCGCCGGCCTGGCCGCCGCCCGGTACGGCGCGTTCCCCGGCGCTTGCGTGCTGCTGCGGCCCGACCAGCACGTGCTCGCCCTGTTTCGCCGCTACGACCCGGCCCGCATCCGCGCCGCCATCGGCCACGCCCTGATGCAGCCCGCATTGGAACTGGCGTGACGCTCGACCTCTCGCCCCGCCTGGCCGACCCCGACGGCCTGTTCGCAGCGCTCGTGGCGGCGCATGATGGGCTGGACCCGGCCACGTCCCGCCGGCTCGACGCGAAACTGGTGCTGCTGCTGGCCAATCATATCGGCGACCAGCAAGTGGTGCTGGACGCAATCCGCATCGCGCAAGGAGGCCTGCCATGAACGTTGCCGTCCGCACCTCGCTCGCCTACCAGAGCGGTTTCGGCAACGGGTTCGAGACTGAGGCGCTGCCCGGCGCCCTGCCGGCCGGCCGCAACTCGCCGCAACGCTGCCCGTACGGCCTCTACGCCGAACAGCTTTCAGGCAGCCCGTTCACCGCGCCACGCACCACCAACGAACGGTCCTGGCTGTATCGCATCCGCCCGACCGTGCGGCATTGGGGCCGGTTCCAGTGGGCCGATGCCGGGCTGTGGCGCACCGCGCCCTGCGCCGAGGTCGATTTGCCGCCCGCACCCATGCGCTGGGACCCGCTGCCCCTGCCGGATGACCCGGCGACTTTCATCGAGGGCATGCGCACCATCACCACGGCGGGCGACGCCGGCGCGCAATCCGGCATGGCGGCGCACGTCTATTGCGCGACGCGCTCCATGCAGGACGAGTATTTCTACGACGCGGACGGCGAGCTGCTGATCGTGCCGCAGCAAGGCCGCCTCCGGCTGTGCACCGAGTTCGGCGTGATCCTCATCGAGCCCGGCGAGATCGCGGTGATCCCGCGCGGGGTCAAGTTCCGCGCCGAGCTGCCGGCCGGGCCGGCCCGCGGCTATGTGTGCGAGAACTACGGCGGCGCCTTCACCCTGCCGGAGCGCGGCCCGATCGGCGCCAACTGCCTCGCCAACCCGCGCGACTTCATGACCCCCGTCGCCGCCTACGAGGACCGCGAGACACCCTCCCGCATGACCGTGAAATGGGGCGGCACGCTGTGGCTGGCCGATATCGGCCAGTCCCCGCTCGACGTGGTGGCCTGGCATGGCAATTACGCGCCTTACAAATACGACCTGCGCCGCTATTCGCCGGTCGGGCCGCTGCTGTTCGACCACGCCGACCCCAGCATCTTCACAGTGCTGACTGCGCCCAGCGAGACGCCCGGCACGGCGAACGTGGACTTCGTCTGCTTTCCCGACCGCTGGCTGGTGGCCGAGGACACGTTCAGGCCGCCCTGGTACCACATGAACGTCATGAGCGAGTTCATGGGCCTGGTCTATGGCCAGTACGACGCCAAGCCGCAGGGCTTCGTGCCCGGCGGATTCAGCCTGCACAACGCCATGCTGCCGCACGGCCCGGACGCGGACGCCTTCGAGCAGGCCAGCCGCGTCGAGTTGAAACCCCGCAAGCTGGAGGGAACCATGGCCATCATGTTCGAAAGCCGGCATCTGCAACGCGTGTCGCGCCATGCCGCGGAAGCGCCGCAGTTGCAGGCCGGCTACCAGGATTGCTGGGCCGGCCTGCCCAAGCACTTCAACCCGGCGCGCCCATGATCGACCATACGCACGACCCGAGCCTGCAAAGCTGGGTGGCCTCGGCCCGCGGCCACGCCGACTTCCCCATCCAGAACCTGCCGCTGGGCGTGTTCAGCCCGCTGGCCGGGGCGCCCCGCGGCGGCATCGCCATCGGCGACGAAATCCTCGACCTGCGGGCGGTGCATGAGGCCGGGCTGCTGGACGAGGAGGCGCATACGGCTGTTGGCGCCTGCGCCGGGCCAAGCCTGAACGCCTTCCTGGCGATGGGCGAGGGGCCGCGCCAGGCGCTGCGGGATGCGGCCAGCGCCTTGCTGCAGGAGGGCTCGGACGAGCGGCCGCATCTGCTGCACCGCGCCGCCGACTGCATCATGTACCTGCCCGCCCATGTCGGCGACTACACCGACTTCTACGCCGGCATCCACCACGCCACCGCGGTCGGCAAGCAATTCCGCCCGGATAGCCCGCTGCTGCCGAACTACAAGTGGGTACCGATCGGCTATCACGGCCGGGCCAGTTCGCTGTTCCTGTCGGGCGACGTGCGCCGCCCCAACGGCCAGCGCAAGCCGGCCGCGGAGACGGTCCCCACCTTCGGCCCCACCCGCAACCTGGATTACGAACTGGAGCTGGGCATCTGGGTCGGCCCCGGCAACGCGCTAGGCACCGCGATCCCGATCGGCGATGCGCACCAGCACATCGCCGGCTACTGCCTGCTGAACGATTGGTCGGCGCGTGACATCCAGGGGTGGGAATACCAGCCGCTCGGCCCCTTCCTGGCCAAGAGCTTCCGCACCACCATCAGCGCCTGGATCGTCACCCCCGAGGCGCTGGCCCCCTTCCGCGTGCCGCAACCCGCCCGCCCCGAGGGCGACCCGGCGCCCCTGCCCTACTTGCTGGACGAGGCGGACCAACAGGCGGGCGCGCTGGATCTCGAGCTGGAGGTGCTGCTGAGCACGCCGGCCATGAAGAAGCAGGGCCTGGCGCCGCACCGGCTATCGCTCGGCCGGGCAAACGACCTGTATTGGACGCCCGCGCAGTTGCTGGCGCACCACGCGAGCAACGGTTGCAACCTCAACCCGGGCGACCTCCTGGGCACCGGGACGATTTCGTCCCCGAGCCCGGATGGCTGCGGCAGCCTTTTGGAGATCACCCAAGGGGGCCGCGCGCCGATCACGCTGCCCTCCGGCGAGGTCCGCCGCTTCCTGGAAGACGGCGACGAGGTCGTGCTGCGCGCCCGCGCCCGGCGGACGGGCGCGGCGCCGATCGGCTTCGGCGAGTGCCGGGGCGTGGTGCTGCCGGCGCTGTAGTCAGAACCCGAGGATCGCCTTGGCCACAATATTGCGCTGGATCTCGTTCGAGCCGCCGTAGATCGAGATCTTGCGCCAATTGAAGTAGGTCGGCGCCGCTTCGGCGGCGTATTCCGGCCCCACCGGCGGCTCGTTGCTGCCCTCCTCGTGGTCGTCGTAGGGCAGGATGTACGGGCCCACCACGTCCATCAGCAGCTCCGTCGTGGCCTGCTGCAACTCGGAACCCTTGAGTTTCAGGATCGAGCTGGCCGGGTTCGGCTTGCCGCGCTCGCGGTTCCGCTCGTCGGCCACCACCCGAAGCTGCGTCATCTCCAGCGCCTTCAGCTCCACCTCGACGGCGGCCACCTTCTCGCGGAAATGCGGTTCGTCGATCAACGGGCGGTCGCCCACGCGCTCGAGCGCCGCAAGCTGCTTGATGCGGCGGATGCGGGCCTTGCTGACGCCCACGCGGGCGATGCCGGTGCGTTCGTTGCCCAGCAGGAACTTGGCATAATCCCAGCCGCGGTTCTCCTCGCCCACCAGATTCTCAGCCGGCACCCGCACCTCGTCGAACCAGACCTCGTTGACCTCGATGCCGCCATCGATGGTCTGGATCGGGCGCACGCTCACGCCCTTCGTCTGCATGTCGATCAGCAGGAAGCTGATGCCCTCCTGCTTCTTGACGGCCGGATTGGTGCGGACGAGGCAGAAAATCCAGTCGGCGTACTGCGCCAGCGTGGTCCAGGTCTTCTGGCCGTTGACCACGTAATGGTCGCCGTCCCGCACCGCGGTGGTGCGCAGCGAGGCGAGGTCCGACCCGGCGCCGGGCTCGGAGAAGCCCTGGCACCACCAGATGTCGAGGTTGGCGGTGGCCGGCAGGAAGCGGCGCTTATGCTCGTCGGAGCCGAACTGGGCGATCACCGGGCCGACCATGTTGGCGTTGAAGCCCAGCGGCGGCGGCACGCAGGCCTGCTGCATCTCGTCCTGGTAGATGTACAGCTGCACCGGGGTCCAGTCCTGGCCGCCCCACTGCTTCGGCCAGTGCGGCACGGCCAGGCCATGCGCGTTCAGGATGCGCTGCGATGTCACCTGTTGCTCGCGCGGCACGTGCTCGCCACGCTGCACCTGCTCGCGGATGGCGTGCGGGATTTCGTGGTGGAAGAAGTCGCGCATCCGCTGCCGGAAGGCGCGTTCCTCGGCCGTGAAGCTCAGGTCCATTGGCGGTGCCCCCCTATGCGATCTCGAACAGCCCGGCCGCGCCCTGGCCGCCGCCGATGCACATGGTGACGACCACGCGCTTGGCACCCCGGCGCTTGCCCTCGATCAGGGCGTGGCCGAGCATGCGGGCGCCGCTCATGCCGTACGGATGGCCGATCGAGATGGCGCCGCCATCCACGTTCAGCCGCTCATGCGGGATGCCCAGCTTGCCCGCGCAATACAGCACCTGGCTGGCGAAGGCCTCATTCAGCTCCCACAGGTCGATGTCGTCCACCGTCAGCCCGTGCCGGGCCAGCAGGCGCGGCACGGCATAGACGGGTCCGATGCCCATCTCGTCCGGCTCGCACCCCGCCACGGCCAGGCCGCGGAACCAGCCCATGGGTGCCAGGCCCCGCCGCGCCGCCTCCTTGTCGGACATCACCACGCAGGCGCTGGCGCCATCGCTCAACTGGCTCGCGTTGCCGGCGGTGATGAACTGGCCCTCGCCGCGGACCGGCTTCAGCTTGGCCAGGCCGTCCAGCGTGGTTTCCGGCCGGTTGCCCTCGTCCTGGCGCAGCTCGGTGGCTTCCTCGCGCACCTCGTTCGTGGCCTTGTCGGTCACCGCCATCGTGCTCGGCAGCGGCACGATCTCCTGGTCGAACCGCCCCGCCTGCTGCCCGGCCGCCGTGCGGCGCTGGCTTTCCAGGGCATACTCGTCCTGCGCCGCGCGGCTGATGCCGTAACGGGACGCGACGATATCCGCCGTCTCGATCATCGGCATGTAGATGGCCGGCAGGTGCTCATCCAGCCACGCGTCCCGGTAGTGGCTCCGGTTGAGCGTGGTCTGCACCAGGCTGATGTTCTCGAGCCCGCCCGCGACGGCCACCGGAACGCCGTCGCACACCACCCGGTTGGCCGCGATCGCGATCGCCTGCAGTCCCGACGAGCAGAACCGGTTCACCGTCATCGCCGCCGTGCTGGGCGCCAGGCCCGCCCGCAGCGCCGCCTGCCGCGCGATGTTGCCGCCGGTGGCCCCTTCCGGGTTGGCGCAGCCCATCACCACCTCCTCGACATCGTCCGCCTCCAGCCCGGCGCGCTCCACCGCGTGGCGGATCACGTGCCCGCCCATGTCGGCGCCGTGCGTCAGGTTGAACGCACCCCGCATCGCCCGGCCAATCGGCGTGCGGGCGGTGGAGACGATGACGGCTTCAACCATGGTGGGGCTCCCGTGCTTCTTGTTCGGCGATCAGCTCGAGCTTGGCCAGCTTGCCGACGGGTGTATGGGGCAAATGCGTGCGGATCTCCAACTGCGCCGGCAACTCATGCCGGCCCAGCTTGTCGGCCAGGAAAGCCCGCAACGCATCCAGCGTCAGCGGCGCGGACCCCTCGCGCAGCACGGCGAAGGCCTTCGCCGCCTGGCCGCGATAGGGGTCGGGCACGGCGATCACCGCCGCCTCCCGCACGTCCGGATGCTCGTGGATCGCGTCCTCGATGGCGCGGGGATACACGTTGAAGCCGCCGGAGATCAGCATGTCCTTCTTGCGGTCGACCAGGGTGAACACGCCGTCGCCGTCCATGCGGCCGACGTCGCCGGTGAGGAACCAGCCATCCACGAAGGCGGCGGCGTTCTCGGCCGGGCGGTTCCAGTAGCCGGGCATCACGTTCGGGCCGCGGATGCGCACCTCGCCCACCTCGCCCAGGGGCAGCACACGGCGGGGGTCGTCGAGCGCCACCACGTCCATGTCGATGCCGGGCAGCGGCACGCCGATCTCGCCCGGAAGCTGCACCCGGCCGGGCAGCAGGTTGGTGCCGGCGGGCGCGGTCTCCGTCATGCCCCAGCCACCGCCCAGGCGGAGCCCGGTGAGTTGGTGGAAGCGGCCGATGATCTCGCCCGGCAGCGCCGCGCCGCCGGAGCTTGCCACGCGCAGGCTGGAGAGGTCGCGGCTGGCGATCCCCGGGTGGTTCACCATGGCGATCCACATGGTCGGCACGCCGAAGAAGTGGGTGCAGCGGCCCCTCTCGATGTCGGCCAGCGCCGCCTCCACGTCGAAGCGCTGGCGCAGCAGCAGTTCGGCGCCGTTCGACAGGCCCCGCAGCAGCACCGCGGTCAGGGCATAGATGTGGAACAGCGGCAGCACGCACATCGCGCGGTCGCCGCGGCCATAGGCGCGGCCGATGCCCTGGTTCCAGGCGTCGTAGATGCCGACGGCGCTGGTCAGGTTGGCGTGCGTCAGCATGGCGGCCCGCGGCAGGCCCGTGGTGCCGCCGGTATATTGCAGCAGGGCCACGTCGTCCGGCGCGGCTTCGGGCCAGGCGAGGTCCGGCCCGTCGAGCCCATCGAGGGTGCGGGCGCCGCCGGGCACGGCCAGCCCGGCGCCGGTGCCGCCCCAATCGGCGTCCTCGGCCACGATCAGCCGGTCGCAGGCGCCCTCATGCCAGGCCTGCACCGCCTGCGGCAGCGTGCCCGCGAGATTGGTGGTGATCAGCGTTCGAGCGCCGCTATCGGCCAGCTTGCGGGCCACGGAGCGGGCGGGGTCGAGCGGGCTCAGATGCACCACGCGGCCGCCCATCCGCAGCACGCCGAAGAAGGTGACGGGGTGGGCGGGCGTATTGGGCAGCAGCAGCGCCACCGCATCGCCCGGCAGCAGGCCGAGCGCGGCCAGCCCCCGCGCCGCCCGATCGACCCGGCGGCCAAGCTCGGCGTAGGCGATGGTGCGGCCACGGAAGTCGATGGCGGGCCGGTCGGCGTAGGCGGCCACGGCGCGGCCGAGCAGAAGCGGCAGGGTGCTGGTGGCGATCGGCGTGTCCCAGCGCAGGCCGGGCGGGTAGCTGGCCTCCCAGGGGCGGGGATCAGGCGGCCTTTGCACCGCTGAACCCCTGCCCCGTATCCGCCAGCTTCGTCAGCAGCGGCGCGGCCTGCAGCGAGGCGTCGCCGGTCGCGCTGGCGAAATCCTGCAGGCGGTCGCGGATGCGGGGCAGGCCGACCAGGTCGGCGTAGAACATCGGCCCGCCGCGCCAGGCCGGCCAGTTGTAGCCGTGCAGCCAGA
>CAXSDH010000046.1:0-29204 GCA_964235765.1 uncultured Acetobacteraceae bacterium | reverse complement strand
GCGGGTGGCGAAGAAGGCGCCCGCGAGGCCGCCGAAGGTGGCGCCGATGGCGAACGCGCTGAGCTTGGTGACCGTCACGTTGATGCCGAGCGACCGGCAGGCGACTTCGTCCTCGCGCAACGCCTCCCAAGCCCGGCCAAGGGCCACCCGGCGCAGCCGCAGGGTCACCCAATTGGTTAGGAGCGCCAGTGCCAGGATCAAGTAGTACAGGAAGACCACACGGTGCGTGGGGCTCGGCTCCAGGTCGAAGAACCCCGCAAAGGTGCCGGGCCCGCCCGACATGTTGAATTGCAGGCCGAACAGCGTGGGCCGCGGGATGCCGCTGATGCCGTTCGGACCGCCGGTGATGCTAGCCGCATTCAGCAGCACCACGCGGATGATCTCGCCGAAGGCCAGGGTGACGATGGCCAGGTAGTCGCCGCGCAGCCGCAGCACGGGGAACCCCAGCATGACCCCCCAGAGCCCGGCCAGCAGCCCGGCCAGCGGCAGGCAGGTCCAGAACCCGAGCCCGAAGGTCTGCGCCAGCAGGGCGTAGGAGTATGCGCCCACCGCGTAGAAGGCGACGTATCCGAGGTCGAGCAGGCCGGCGAGGCCGACGACGATGTTGAGGCCCCAGCCGAGCATGACGTAGGTCAGGATCAGGATGCCGAGATCGAGCCCGTAGCGGCCCGCGACGAAGGGCAGCACGACGGCGAAGGCCAGCAAGGCCGGCGCCACATACCGTCCGGACCGGGTGAGCGCCTCGGCGACGCGGCGGTTGCGGCGGTATTCGGTGCCGCGCCGGGCGTGGAACAGCAATAGCGCGAGCCGGCCGAAGAACACGGCTGCGACGGCGACGGCAAGCGGACCGGGCCGGGTCGAGAGGAACAGCCCGTTAGCGGCCGAATCCGTGCGCAACCCGATCATCGGCCCGAACAGGCCCAGCGCAACCAGGGCGGAGATGAATGCGTCCTTGAGGGCGGGCCTCATACTTTCTCGACGTCCGACCGGCCGAGCAGCCCCGTCGGCATGAAGAGCAGAACCAGGATAAGCACGCTGAACGCCGCCACGTTCTTGTATTGCACGCTGAAGTAGGCCGACCAGAACGTCTCGATCAGCCCGATCGCCAGCCCGCCGAGAACGGCGCCGGGCAGGGAGCCGATGCCGCCCAGCACGGCGGCGGTGAAGGCCTTCACCCCCGCCTCGAAGCCGATGAAGAAGTCGATCACGCCGTAATACAGCAGGAACAGCAGCCCGGCGACGGCAGCCAGCGCCGCGCCGATCACGAAGGTCAGGCTGATCGTGCGGTCGGTGTCGATGCCGAGCAGCCCTGCCATCTTGAGGTCCTGCTCGCAGGCCCGCATGGAGCGGCCGAGCGGCGTCGCGGCCACCAGCCAGGTGAAGATGGCCAATACGAACAGCGTGGTGCAAGCGATGGCGATCTGCATCCAGCTGAGCTGCACCGCGAAGCCGTCCATGTGCATGACTTGTATGCCGCCGGGGATCAGCGGGGCGATCGGCTTGACGCGGGCGCCCTGGCTGACCTGGGCGAAGTTCTGCAGCACGATCGACATGCCGATGGCGCTGATCAGCGGCGCGAGGCGGAAGCTGCCGCGCAGCGGGCGATAGGCGACCCGTTCGACCGCCCAGCCGTACAACGCCGCAATGGCGGCGGCGAACACCAGGGTGAGCGCCAGCGCCAGGGGGACGGAGGTGATCCCGAGCGACGACAGCACGAGGAGCGAGATGAGGGAAAGGAAGGCGCCGATCATGAACACGTCGCCATGGGCGAAGTTGATCATGCCGATGATGCCGTAAACCATCGTGTAGCCCACGGCGATCAGGCCATAGATCATGCCCAACGTGACGCCGTTGATAAGCTGTTGCAACGCGTAGGCCAAGCCGCCCCCTGCAATGATCCGTGCCGTGTTGCAGGAAGCACGGGCCTGGGCAGGGTTGCAAGGCTTGCGTGCGGCGGACGCCGAGGCGGCTTTTCATCGCATGCGAGGGCTGCTATAGCGCGGCTCCGCCGTGGTGCGGGCGCTTAGCTCAGGTGGTAGAGCAGCTGACTCTTAATCAGCGGGTCGTTGGTTCGAACCCAACAGCGCCCACCAACCTCCGCTCACACCGGCTCGAAATCGAAGCTGCCGTCCTTGGACTGCCAGTGCTGCACGGTCAGCACCTTCGCACCGCCGCGGCTTTCGTGGGGGCCATGCACTTGGCCCGCGGCGTGGCTCAGGAAGCTGCCGGCTCCCAGGGTTTGGCCGGCTTCGATCAGGTCGCCCTCGAGCACGAAATGCATCTCGGCGCCTTTCTGGTGCCGATGCGCCGGAATGCGGCTGCCGGCAGGCAGATGCACGATCGTGGTGACGACGCCCAGCGCCTCGTCCTCGTTCAGGATCTGGATGCGGAACTCGCCATCCGCGCCGGGGATTTGGAACGGCATCGCCGCGGCCCCGCCCGGAGCCAGCACCACGCCGCGCTTGTTCTCGTCCATTGCCGCCCGCTCCCGTGCATCGCCAGCCGCCAACGTTCAGAGGGTGGCGCCGGTTCAGGAGAACGTGCGCCCCCCGTGCGCCCCCCCGTGCGCCCCCATGTTGGCTTGCCGGGCTAGGCCGGGCTGCCTATCATAGCCCGGCGCGGGCGTAGCATAGTGGTAATGCGGTAGCCTTCCAAGCTACTGATGTGGGTTCGATTCCCATCGCCCGCTCCAACTTACCGGCTTTGGGAGTAGGTGATCGAGACCGTGTGCTTCACACGGTCCTCCCCCAACTCCACCGGCAGCGGCGGCAACTGCGCGTTCCGGAACGTGCCGACCGCGGCCATGTCGAGCCAGGAGGAGCCTGAGCGCGACGTCACTTCCACCGCCTGGACCCGGCCAGAGCGGTCGACGGTGATCTCGATCACCACGGTGCCTTCCTCGCGGGCTGCCACGGCCTGCGCCGGGTAGTAGCGGTGGCGGTACCAGTAGCTTCTCACCCCGTCCATCCAGTCCGCGCCGAGGTTGCGGGCGCGGGCGTCGAAGAAGGCTTCGGCCCGGTTCGGCCCCGGTCTTGGGGGGCCGGGCGAGAGGTCGATGGCGCGGGACGCGATGGAGCCCCGGGGCGGCGGCGCGGAACGGGGCGAGGCCGGGCCGAAGCTGAGGTCCATGGGGGCCGCGAACTGTGTCCGCGGTGGGGCCGGGGGGGACGCGCGGGGTCGCGGCGGCGGTGGAGGCGGGGACGGCAGGGGCTCAACGGAGCGGAACGGCGGCATCGCGAGCGTCGGGCCGTCCAGCCGCACGACTGGGGGCGGGGGCGGCGGCGGGGTTGGCATGGGCTCGGGCAGCGCCCGGGCTGGCGGGGTTTCGGTTGGCGGGGCTTCGGCTGGTTGGGGAGGCGACGCGAAGGCGAGCACCGCGGGCGGGCTGGGCGTCTCCGGGATGGTCTCCGCAGGCGCCGCCACGGCCGGCGACGAGGCCACGTTGTCCGGCTCTGGCGGGGAAAGCGGCGCGGGCGAGGGTGGGCCGGGCAAGACGTCCTCGGGTGGGGCCGGTTCGGGGGCCGCACTCACCTCGGCAGGCGCGGCAGGCGCCGGCACCTGCGCGGGCGGTCCGGCGGGCGGCGCACCGCCCGTCTCGAACACGAGGTCGTAGGAGGGCGCGCCGGCGCCTGGGGACGGACGACGTGCGGCGACGGCCAGAAGGGCGGCGAGCGCGCCCGCATGCAGCAGCGTCGAGGCCGCGACCGGCAGGGTCCGGCGGGGACGGGGCGGCCCGGCCGGCACCAATGGACGGAGCGGCATCGCTACTCCGCGGGCGCGCCGGGCCGGCGCTCGAGCTGGTCCATCGTGCAACGCGCCGGGTCCTTGTCGTCGCGCCAGCGGAGCAGGCGGGAGCCGTGGCGGAAGCGGCCGTTCTCGATGTGGTCGGCGCTGACCTCGGCCACACGCTCCGGGCGGAGCAGGACCGCGGTGCGCTCCTTGCCGGACCAGCGGCTTTTGCCGCCGGGGATGCGGGCGCCGGTGAAGCCGGGCGCCGTCTCGTCGGCCAGGGCCAGCAGGGGCGCGTCCTCGCCGTGCCAATTGCAGCGGCCGACGTAGTCGAGGCGGCCCTGATCGTCGTAGAGGCCGAGCAGCAGGTATTCGATGGTGCCGTCCGTGCGGAGATAGAGGCCGCCGAGCACGCAATCCACGCTGCGCCACAGCTTGTATTTCTGCATCGCCCGCTCGCCGGAGCGGTAGGGCAGGTCGAGCCGCTTGGCGACGATGCCGTCCAGCCCGTGGCCGAGCGCCTGCAACCAGGCTGCGGCGTCGCCGCTTGCCTGGGTCGCCTGGGAGAGGCGGAACGTCGCGTGCGGGCCGAGGCGGGCGAACAGCGCCTCCAGCCCGCTGCGGCGCGCGGCGAAGGGTTGTTCCAGCAGGGAGCGGCCGGCCGCGTCGGCCAGCAGGTCGAAGGCGACGAACTGCGCCGGGGCCTCCTTGGCCAGCTTGGCGATGCGGGTCGCGGCCGGGTGCAGGCGGGCTTGCAGCATGTCGAACGGCTGGCCCTCGATGATCAGCTCGCCATCCAGCACGCAGCGTGGCAGGACATGCGCCGCGGCGGCGACCTCGGGGAAGAAGCGCTGCAGCGGCTTTTGCCGGCGGGATTGCAGGTGGGTGGTGTCCGTGTCGTGGAACAGGATGCAGCGGAACCCGTCGTATTTCGGTTCGAGCAGCCAGCCCTCGCCGGCCGGTAGCGCGGCCACCGGTTTGGCTTCCATCGGCTCGAGCGAGAGCGGCACCTCGATTGTCATGCGGGGCGTTCTAGGGCGGTACCGGTCCGGATGGAAACGGCGGCAGCGCGATGGCGGCGACGGAGGGGCCCAATCGCCGGCTGCCGGGTTCCGCCGGCGGGGTGAGCGGGCCTACTGCACCAGCGGGCAACCTCCCTCGTTGAGCGGCCGGAAGGCGCGCTCGGCCGGGATGGTCTCGACCAGCTCGTAATAGTCCCAAGGCCCCTTGCTGGCGGCGGGCGCCTTGACCCGGAACAGGTACATCGGATGGGTCGTGCGCCCGTCGATGCGGATCTGCACCCGGCCGAACACCTTGTCGTTGATCGGCTGGCGCTTCATCTCGGCCACCACCTTGTCACCCTCGATCGTGCCGGTCGCGCGCACCGCGTGCAGATAGGCAAGCGTAGCGGAATACACGCCCGCCTGGTCCTCGGTCGGCATCCGCCCGCCCATTCGCTCGGCGAAGCGCTTGCTGAAGGCGCGGGTTCCGTCGTTCAGGTCCCAGTAGAACGCCTCGGTGGTCAGCAGGCCCTGGGCCGCTTCCAGGCCGAGGGAATGGATGTCCGAGATTTGGATGAACAGGGCGGCCACCTGCATCGACCGGGTCAGGCCGAACTCGCCCGCCTGCTTGATGGCGTTGATGACGTCGACCCCGGTATTGGCCAGCGCCAGCACCTTGGCGCCGGAGCTTTGCGCCTGCACGAGCGCGGATGAGAGGTCGGCCGCGCCCAGCGGGTGCCGCACCTGGCCCAACACCGTGCCGCCGCCGGCCTTTACCGCTTCGGCGGCGTCGCGCTCCAGCGCCTGGCCGAGGGCGTAGTCCACCGTCACGAAATACCAGCTATTGGCGCCCTTGGCGAGCAGCGCAGCCGCGGTGCTGTGGCCAAGCGACCAGGTGTCAAGCACCCATTGAACCGTGGTCGGCGAGCAGGCCTTTCCGGTCAGGTCGGAGGTGGCCGAGGAGGAGGCCAGCGCGACCCGGTTGCGCTGGCGCATGATGGTGCTGACCCCCAGCGCCACCGCCGAGTTCGGCAGGTCCACCACGGCGGCCACGCCTTCCGCATCGACCCAGCGGCTCGCCTGCGCGGTGCCGACGTCCGGCTTGTTCTGGTGGTCCGCGGCGACGATCTCGGCCTTCAGGGCGCCGCCTTCGGCGTTGAAGTCCTCGACGGCCAGCCGGGCGGCAGCGACGGAGCCGGGCCCGACCTGGTCGGAGAACGGCCCGGACATGTCGGTCAGCACGCCCACGCGCACCAGGTTGCCCGCCACTTCAGCTTGAGCCGGGGCCAGGACGGGGGCCAGGGCGGGAAGGGCAAATGCCAGGAAGGCGGCGACGGCCAGGCGGCTCATTGGCGTTTCCTCATCAGAACGTGGCGAAGTACTCGCGCTGCTCCCATTCCGACACGTCGGCGTGGAAACGCGCAAGCTCGGCCTGCTTCAGGTGCAGCCAGTAGGCGATGAAGGCGTCGCCGAACTGGGCGCGGAACAGGGTATCGGCCTCCAGCGCCGCCAGGGCCTCGTCGAGGCTGCGGGGCAGCATGGGGGCGCCCGTGTCGTAGGCCGTGTCGTAGGGCGTGTCGGCCGAGGCCCCGGGATCCAGCCCGGCGTCGACGCCGTCGAGCCCGGCGGCGATCTGGCTTGCCACATACAGGTAAGGGTTGGCGGCGGGCTCGCCGATGCGGTTCTCCAGCCGAGTCGCGGGGTCGCGGGCGCCGCCCAGCACGCGCACCATCACGCCGCGGTTGTCGCAGGCCCAGATGGCGCGGTCCGGCGCCAGCGAGAAGGGGCGGAACCGGCGGTAGCCGTTGATGGTGGGCGTGCTGAACGAGGCCGCGGCCCGGGCATGGGCCAGCAGCCCGCCGAGATAGGCGCGGCCGAGCGGCGAGAGCGGCTCGCCATTTTCCGGCATGAAGAGGTTCAGGCCGTCCCGCCCGCGCAAGGACTGGTGCAGGTGCCAGCCGGAGCTGACCACGCCCGGGATGCGCGGGCGGCACATGAAGGTCGCGTGGTGGCCGTGCCGGCTGGCGACCTGGCGGATCGCGCTGCGGGCCAGCACCACAAGGTCCGCCGTGGCCAGGCCCTCGCCCGGTGCGAAAGTGACCTCGACCTGGCTGGGCCCGTACTCCACCTCTAGCGAGCGCAGCGGCAGGCCGAGCCCCTGCAGCGCCACCCTTATGCGCTCCAGGATGGGATCGAGCGCGTCGTAGCGTTCCTCGGTCAGGTATTGGTAGCCGCGGGTGGTCAGGCCCACTTGCGGCGGGGCGCCGGGCTGGCCGGCGTGCTCCGGGTCCAGGCTGGGGTCGGTGACGCGGAACAGGTGGAACTCCAGCTCCGCCCCGGCCACGAAGGTCATGCCGCGCTCGGCGAGCCGGGCGAGTTGATGGCGCAGGATGTCGCGGGTGGAGAACGGCACCGCAGCACCGCCGGGGAAGCGCAGGTCGCACAGCATCCAGCCGGTGTGCGGCGCCCAGGGCAGCACGCGGAAGGTCTCGGGGTCCGGGATCAGCAGGACGTCGCCCGCGCCCTGCATCGCGGCCAGGCCGACGCCGCCGCCCGCCTCGAAGGCGGAGAACACCGTGCGGTGGGCGGTGTCCTTCAGCAGCAGCGAGGAGGGGCAGCCGACGCCGCTCCGCAGCGCCCGGCCCAGCTCGGAGGCGACCAGCGTCTTGCCGCGCAGCAAGCCGTGCTGGTCGGCGAAGGAGAAGCGGATGACCTCGATGCCGTCGCGCTTGATGCGGCCCTCGATGTCCTCAGGCGGCACGGAGCGCCTGGGCCCAGGGCGCGCGGGCGCGGCGCTCGGCGTCCACCTGCGTGGCATAGCCGAGCCAGTCCTCGGCCGGGCCGATGCCGTCGATGGCCGGCGGCCCGGCCATGCCGCGCGCCGCCTCGGGAGACAGCACCATCAGCGGCCGCTCGCCCTGCTCCGCCTGGGCGATGGCGCGCACCAGCAGGCGGCGATTGGCCGCGATGGCCTTGTCGCTGGAGGCGAGGTGCTCCTGCGTGCGGTCCTGGATTGGGCCCTGGCTCTCGACGGCCCATTGGTCGTGCACGTTGATGTCGGCGCCCATGCCGGTATAGGTCGCGGTCCGCTGCTCGTGCGGGTCGAACCCGTAGTCGTTGGCGCGGCCCTTGCGGGGGCGGTAGTCGGGCAATTCGTAGAGTTCGAGGCGCTGGGCCCGCATGGTCGCGTGGTCCACCGGGGCGGCGAAGCTGGTGAACACGGCATACCAGTAGCAGGACGTGTCATCTATCGGCACATGCCATTGGGTGATGGTCATGTCGGCGCTCATCGGGATGACGAAGGCGTTGGGGAAGGCGAGGTTGGTGACCCGCACGTGGGTCCGCGCCGGGTCGATGCGGCGCAGTGCCGCGATGCGCAGGCCGAATGCGGTGGGCTCGACCTCGATGGTGGGGCGGGGGTGGTCGCGCAGCAGCCGGGTCATGGGGATGTCGGTGCCGGCCGAGGCGCCGCGGAACTGCTTGCCGTAGGATTGCGCGATGTCCTCGTCCTCGAACACGCGGTGCAGGAACGAGGCGTGCGCCGGGTCGATGCCCACCTCGAGAGCTTGCAGCCAGTTGCACTCGATGAGGCCCTTGAAGGCGAAGGTGTGGGTGCCGGGGGCGACGAAGCAGTCGAAATCGGGGAAGGCGGGGGGCTCGCCCGCGCCGAGATAGGCGAACACGACGCCGCTGCGCTCGATGACGGGGTAGCTGCCGGTGCGGATGCGGGTGCAGAGCGTGCTGCCCTCGGGCTCGGCAGGGGTGTCGAGGCAGGCGCCGGCGGCGTCGAACAGCCACCCATGGAAGCTGCACCGCAGGCCGCCGTCTTCGAGCCGCCCGAACGCGAGGTCGGCGCCGCGGTGCGGGCAGGCGCGGTCGAGCAGGCCGAGCCTTCCGGCGGGGTCGCGGAACAGCACGAAGTCCTGGCCCAGCAGGCGGACGGCCTTGACCGGGCGCGGCCCCGCCAGCTCGTCGGCCAGCGCCGCCGGCTGCCAATACAGGCGCATCAGGGCGCCGGCGGGCGTGCCGGGCGTGATGCGGGTGATCAGGTCGTTCTGCTGCACGCTCATCATGGCCGCGCACCCCGTGGTTCATCACCCAGGGTAAGTGGCGAAGGGGTCAGGGTGCAAACGGCCTTTCCGCAACCGCTGCGCTGGCGCAAGAGTGTGGCATGACGCTGTATGGCCTCAAGCCCCGCTTCCAGGCCTTGCTCCGACCCATGGTCGGCCGGATGGCCGCCGCCGGGGTTACCGCCAACCAGGTGACCAGCGCGGCCGCGGCCGGCTCGCTGCTCGTCGGCGCCCTCGTGGCATGGGGGTCGGCCCATCGTGCGGTGTTCCTGCTCGTTCCCGTCTGGATGCTGTTGCGCATGGCGCTCAACGCCGTCGACGGCATGCTGGCGCGCGAATTCGGCCAGCAAAGCCGGCTGGGCGGCTATCTAAACGAGTTGGGCGACGTGGTGTCGGATGCCGCGCTGTATGCCCCCTTCGCCCTGTTGCCGCCGTTCGGCCCGGCGGGCGTCGGCCTCGTCGTCGTCCTGGCGCTGGTGTCGGAATATGCGGGCGTGCTGGGCCGCACCCGGCGGTATGACGGGCCGCTCGGCAAGAGCGACCGCGCGCTCGCCTTCGGCACGCTCGGCGCCTGGGCCGGGGTGGGGCTGCCGTTGCCCCCCTGGTCCGCCTGGCTGATGCCGGCGTTCGCCGTGTTGCTGGCCGTAACCACCGTCAACCGGGTGCGTGCCGGGTTGCGCGACGCCGGGTAGGAGAGAGCATGCGCCGCGTCGAGGAAGCCATGTTCCGGGTGGGCTGCTCGTGTACGCCAACCAGCCCTGGCTTGCACGGCGCGGCAGGCTCGCGCAAGCTCGGCGGTCAAGGGCCGGAACGGCCTGGCGCCTGCGGGGAGCACCACATGCAGAGCAAGTTTGCCAACGTCTTGCTGGCCGGCATCGCCGCGGCGGCGCTGTGGGCCGCGCCCGTCCGGGCTGAGACGACGTTGCGCGCCGCCATGCACGCGGGCGTCGGCAACCTGGACCCGATCTGGACCACCGCCAACATCGTCGCCTACCACGGTGCCCTGGTCTACGACATGCTGTTCGGCGTGGACGCCGAGGACCGGCCGCAGCCGCAGATGGTGGACACGTACACCCTCAGCGACGACAAGCTGACCTGGCGCTTCCACCTCCGCCCCGGCCTGGCGTTCAGCGACGGCTCGCCCGTCACGGCCCAGGACTGCGTCGCTTCCATCAAGCGCTGGGCCGCGCGGGATGCGGCGGGGACCAAGCTGATGGAAAAGGCCGCGAGCCTGCTGGTGGTGGACGACCAGACCTTCGAGCTGAAGCTGAAAGCCCCATACGGCCTCGTGCTGGAGAGCTTTGCCAAGAACGGCACGCCGCTGCTGTTCATCATGCGCGAGAAGGACGCGCAGACCGACCCGAACATCCAGATCAAGGAGGTGGTCGGCTCCGGCCCGTTCATCTTCAAGGCCGACGAATGGAACCCCGGCCAGAAGGCGGTCTATGTCCGCAACCCCAACTACAAGCCGCGGACGGAGCCCGCGAGCGGGCTGGCCGGCGGCAAGGTGGCGAAGGTGGACCGGGTGGAACTGCTCAGCATCCCCGACGCGCAGACCGCGCACCAGGCGCTGATCAAGGGCGAGATCGACTTTCTCGAGATCGTCAACCTCGATCTGCTGCAGACGTTGAAGGTGCCGGGGGTGACGATCGACCTGTTCGACACCACCGGCTATCGCGGCACCACGCGCATGAACCACCTCCAGCCGCCGTTCGACAACCCGAAGGCGCGGCAGGCGATGATCTGGCTGACCGACCAGGAACAATACATGCAGGCGGTGATCGGCAACCCCGACTACTGGCGCACCTGCGGCTCCATGTTCTCCTGCGGCTCCACGCTCGAAAGCAGCGCGGGGACTGAGTGGGTGAAGGGCCACAGCATCGAAAAAGCGAGGCAGTTGTTCCGGGAAGCCGGCTATGACGGGCGGCCGGTGGTGGTGCTCGATCCGACCGACCTCGCCTGGTATCATATGATGGCGCAAGTGACGGCGAGCCTGTTGCAGAAAGCCGGGGTGAACGCGCAATTGCAAGCCATGGATTGGGCAACGATGGTGCAGCGCCGCACCAGCCGCAGCCCGGTGGCCGACGGCGGCTGGAACATCTTCCACACCGGCTACAACGGCTCGCTGATCGGGCCGGTGGGCCTGCTGGCGACGGCGGCCAGTTGCGAGAAGGCCTGGTTCGGTTGGCCCTGCGACGCGAAGATCGAGGAGCTGCGGGAGGCTTGGGCGAACGCGTCCGACCCGGCACAGCGGCGGGCCATCATGGACCAGCTGCAGACGCGCAACTTCGAGGTGGGCGTGCTGCTGCCAGTCGGGCAGTGGACCAAGCCGGTGGCCTATCGAAGCAACACCAGCGGCTGGGTGAAGCTGCCGGAGGTGATCCCGTTGTGGAACGTGGACAAGCGGTGATCCCAGGCTCATCGCGGCGATTTGGTATCGTCCTCGTCCATAATTTAGCCGTGCGCCGGCGCCGGTTGCCAGCCTGTCCACCAATTCCGCACATCAGCGGGTCCGCCACACCCTGCACGAAGGCGGCGGCGACTGCGGCGTCCACCGCATTGCCGCCGCCGGCCAGGATATCGGCCCCCGCTTCCGCCGCCTCGGGCTGCGGGGTGACGACCATGCCCATCAGCCTTGCCGGCGCTTTGCCAGCACGTCTGCCAGGAAGTCCTCGACCCGGGACAGCACCTTGGTCCGCTCGTGGGACACGCCGGGCACCAGGTCGAAGCGCACCGTCACGCCCGCGCGCCCGAACGAGTTGGCCAGGGCGCGAAGACGTTCCGGACGCGTGGCGCCGGCGTCGTTCGCCCCTTCCATCCAGTAGGTGCCGCCGGGCTTGTGGGTGATCTCCCAGGTTTCCAGGTCCGCATCGCCCACCAGCATCTGCACGGGCACCCGGGCCAGGGCGGCGGCGTCGAAGGCGATGCCGAAGCGTTGCTCGAGGTCGCGGATGCCCACCCACCAGTCTCTGTCCACATCCAGCAACGTGACGGAGCCGGAAGCGCCGATCGAGGCGGCCCACAGCTTGTCCGGGTGCAGGATGGCGAAGCGGTGGGTGAAGTGGCCGCCGCCGGAGAAGCCAAACATGGCAAAGCTCGACCAGTCCTGCCGATATTTCGCCGCCACTTCCTCGACCATCGCCAGCAGCACCTGATCGTAGCGGATGTCGCCTTCCTCCAGGTACTTGTAGCCGCTGCGCGCCCCGTCGCCGCGCACCCCGATCGGGAAGATCGGGCACAGCACCGCCACCCGGTTCCAGCGCGCGAAACCGGCGAAGCCGTCGCGGAAGTCCAGGAACGAGGTGCGGCTCGTGCCATGCACCGCCACCAGCAGGTCCACCTTTGCCCCGTCGCCCACGGCGGGCGGCACGTACAGGCAGTAGTGGAACCGCGGATCCGCCTTGCACGCGAAGATCGCGGTCGGGCCCAGGTCGTAGATCGCCGCGGCCTTCGCCCCGGCCTCCTGCGGCAGTTCCTTGGCTTGCGCGTCGCTCATGCCGTCCTCCCGATCCCGGTCGCCAGCGTGTACTGGTCGGCGCGGGTGGCATAGCTGATGTCCTTCCGGGCACCCCAGACCGTCACCTCGTGGTGCAGCGGCAGGATCGCTTCGTCGTGGAACACGATCGCACAGGCCTCGCCCAGCATGGCGTTGCGCACCGCGTCGTCCATGGTGCGCAGCGCCTGCTTCAGCTTGGCGTCCACGGCGGGGTTCGAGTAGCCGGCGTCGTTGGCGATGCCCAGCCCGGCAGGCTTGTCCTGCGTCGCCGCCGTGGCGGAAAGCGGGTTGCTGGTTTCGCCGGTGTTCACGCCCCATGAAGCCAGGAACACGCTGAAATCACCATTCGCGCTGCGCCCGGCATAGACCGCCCAGGGCATCACCTCGACCTTGGTCTCGATCCCCACCCGGGTCAGCATCTGCGCCACGGCCTGCACGATCCGGCTGTCATTGACGTAGCGGTCGTTGGGCCCATGCACCGTCAGCCGGAACCCCTGCGGAAAACCTGCCTGGGTCAGCAGGGCCTTGGCGCGTGCCGGGTCATACTTCGTGGGCTCCAGGCCCGGCGCGGTGCCGGGACTGCCTGTTGGGAGATACTGGCTGGCGGCCACCGCGTTGCCCTCCATCACCCGCTCCACCAGTGCCTGCCGGTTGATCGCGCAATCCAGCGCCTGCCGCACCCGCAGGTCGCGCAGCGGGTTGGTAGCGAGCGGCTTGCCATCCTTGTCCGTGATGAAGGGGGTGACGTCGCGCTTCTGGTCCATGCCGATGTAGACCAGGCGGGATGAAACGCCGCGGATCAGGTGGAAGCGGGCATCGGCCTTCAGCCGCTCGCTGCCTTGCGCTGGCACGCTCTCGATCAGGTCCAGGTCCCCGGCCAGCAGCGTGGCCAGGCGGGAGCCCGGGTCGGTGACGGTACGGAGTACCACCTCGGTCCATACCGGCTTCTTGCCCCACCAACCCTCGTTCCGCGCCAGCGCCACATGGCTGCCCGGCACGTACTCCTTGAACACGAACGGCCCGGTGCCCACCGCGGCCTTGCCGCTGTTGAAGTCGCTCGACGGCGCATCCGCGAAGCGCGCGCTGATGACGCGTATTCGGCTCAGCGAATTGGTCAGCAACGGGTCCGGCGTATGCGTCTCGATCAGCAGCGTGTGCGGATCGGGCGCCGACATGGTCTTGATGCCGCGCGTATAGGTGCGGAACGAGGCGGTGCTGGGAAGGTCCGTCGCCCGTTTGATGGAGGCGATGGCGTCGGCGGCGGTGAAGGGCGCGCCATCGGTGAACCGCACGCCCTGGCGCAGCCGGAACTCCCAATGCGTGTCGTCCACCACGCGCCAGGATTCGGCCAGGCCCGGCGCCGAGCGCGACTGCTCGTCGTTGGTCACCAGCGCGTCGAAGATATGGCTCGCCACCGCGTTGTTGGGCGCATTGCTTTGCAGGTGCGGGTCCATGGTGGTGTTGGGGGCGGCCAGGCCGATCCGGAGCCTTGTCTCCGCCTCGGCCGCCCTGGCCGACCTGCCCAGCGCCGCGGCGACCACGACGCCGGGTCCGGCAAGCAGCAGGCTGCGCCGCCCGGGCGCGAGGGGGAAATGCGACATCATGCGGTTGGATCGGTCATGGCGCCGTCCTGATAGTGGTGGCGAAGGTGTAGCCGTCGCCCCGGACCGGCATGGACAGGTCGCGGCGCAGCCCCCAGGCGGCCTTCATGTGGAAGATCGGCAGGATCGCCTGGTCCTCCATCGCCAGCCGGGTCGCTTGCCGGATCAGAACGGTGCGGGCGGCTTCGTCGAAGGTCGATTCCGCCTGCATCACCAGCTTGTCGAACTCGGGATTGCTGTAGCGGCTGTCGTTGGAGGCGCCGCGCCCGGTGGCCGGGTCGCGCGTCATCAGGTTGGTGGACAGCGCGCTGGTGGCCAGGCCCGACGCGGTGCCGAACCCGACCATGAAGGCCGAGAACTCGGACTCGCCGCCCGCCCCGCGCGCCCGGCGGAAGAACATCGCGGCCGGCATCGCCTCCACCTTGGTGCGGATGCCCACGGCGGTCAGCATCTGCGCCACCGTTTGGCAGGTCTGCGCGTCCCCGGCGAAGCGGTCGTTCATGCAATGCAGCGTCAGGCCGAAGCCCTGCGGAAAGCCGGCCTCGGCCAGCAGGCGCCGGGCGAGTGCCGGGTCGTAGCTGGCGGGCTTCAGGTCGGGGTCGTTCCCGTCGAAACCCGCCGGCATGAACTGGCTCGCGGGCACGGCGCCGTTCTCCATCGCCCGTTCCGCAATCCCGGTCCGGTTCAGCGCGTGGTCCATGGCCTGGCGCACCCGATGGTCGTTCAGCGGGTTCCGGGCCAGCACCTGGCCGTCCCGCCCGGTGACCAAGGGCGAAGTCTCCCGCCGGTCCAGCGCGATGTAGAGCATGAAAACCGAGGTGGCAGTCTGCAGCTTCGTCCGCCGGTCGTCGCTCACGCGTGGATACAGGCTGGCCGGCACGGCATCGATCACGTCCACGTCGCCCGACAGCAGGGCGGCCACCCGGGCGCTGTCGTTCGGGATGAAGCGGAAGGTGACGCGGGACCAGGGCTCCGGCGGCCCGCGAAAGGCCGGGTTGCGCTCCAGCACGACGTCCTGCCCCTGGGTCCACTTCACCCAGCGATAGGGGCCGGTGCCCACCGCGGCGCGCCCGCCGTTGAAGTCCTCCGCCGTCGCATCCTTTGCCGCCTTTGCCGAGACCATGCCGATCGTCGTGAGATTGAACGGCAGCTGCGACACCGGCCCCTGGGTCCGCAGCCGGACGGTATGGGCGTCCACCGCCTCGGCCGACGCGATGTCCCGGAGATAGGCGCGATAGGTCCGCAGCCCCTCGATGGTTTGCGCCCGGCGGATGGAGAACACCACGTCGGCAGCGGTCAATGGCGTGCCGTCGCTGAACACCGCGTCCGGGCGCAAGGTCAGCTCCCAGCTGTCCGGCCCGGCCGCCTTCCAGGACTGGACGAGCGCGGGCTGCGGCTGCATCTGCGCGTCCTGCATCAGCAGCGGCTCATAGACGTGCAGGTCCAGGTCACGGTTTGGGGTGAACAGCAAGTGCGGGTCGGCGCTGTCCACCGCGGCCTTCATGCCGATCCGCAGCTCCTGCGCCCCCGTCGGGCCCGGTGCGGCACACAGCACGAGGCCCACCGCCCAGGCGGCGACCCTACGCACGACGAATGTTCCAGAAGAACGGCATGCCTACCACCCGGTCCTTCAAGTTCGCCGCCAGCGCCGTGTTGCGGTACACGCAGCCCAGCGGGATGCAGGGCAGCTCGTCCATGCCCACGACCTGGATCTCGCGCGCGATGCGCTTCTGCTCGCCCAGGCCGGTTGCTGCCATCCACTCGTCGCGCAGCATTTCCAGCCGGGGCGCGGTGGGCCAGCCGAACCAGGCGTCCCGCCCGTTGCCGCGCAGCAGGATGTGGGTCGCGGGGTTGAGGAACCACAGCCCCGGGAAGGACCAGCAGCCGACGGACCATCCGCCTTTGTCCAGCGGCTCCGTCGAACGGCGGCGCTGCGTCACGGTGCCGCTGTCGGACAGCGCCACGTCCACGTTGATGTCCAGCCGCCGCAGCAGGTCGGCGGTCACCTGCGCCAGCGCCCCGGTCACCACCGTGTCCGTGGGCCCGATCTGCCGCACCTTCTGCCCGTCGTACCCTGCTTCCTTCAGCAGGCGCTTGGCCTTGACCAGGTCCCGCGGCCCCATCAACGGCGCCAGCCCGGCATCGCTCGCCATGGGGGAACCCGGCGGGAAGAAGCCGGTGTCGACGGCCCAGTTGCCAGGGTCCGTGCCCGCCACCGCCATCACGAAATCCGATTGGTCGACCGCCGGCAGCAGGGCCAGGCGCATCCGCTTGCTGTCGAAGGGCGGGTTGAGCTGGTTCCAGCGCATCACGTTGACGCCGGGGAGCAACTCCATGCGGTTCACCTGGATATCACGCGACCGGCGCAGCAGGTCCAGGATCTCCGCTGGCGGGTCGGCGAACCAGTCCACCTCGCCCCGCTGCAGCGCCGCGGCGGCCGTGGAGGCGTCGGGGATGATTCGCCACTCGATCCGGTCGAACTGCGCCCGCTTCGGCCCGGCGGTCAGCCCGTTGCCGCCATCGGGCGTGGGGGCATAGGCACCGAAGCGCTCATACACGGCGCGGTTGCCCTGCTGATACTCGTCCTGCTTGAAGCGGAAGGGGCCGGAACCCGTGGTGTCCGTCAGCTGCTTGTCGGGAGGCGTCTGCGCCACGCGCTCCGGCATGATGAACGGCACGGGGGCGATGACCTGCGCCAGGCTGGGGATCAGCAGCGGGAAGGGCCGCTTCAGCCGGAAGCGGACGCGCCGGTCGTCCGGGGCTGCCAACTCGTCCAGCACAGCGTTCAAGCTCTGGCCCATGGGCGCCACCGCCATCCAGCGCCGGAGGCTGGCGACGCAATCCCGCGCGCGGATGGGTTCGCCGTCGTGGAAGGTGATGCCCTGCCGCAGGGTGACGGTGCAGAGCAGGCCGCCATCCTCGGTTGCATACCCCTCCGCCAGCTGCGGACGCGGCTGGAAGGCGGCATCGGTGCCGAACAGCGTGTCGTAGACGAGGTAGCCATGGTCCCGCACCACGTCCGCCGTGGTCCAGATCGGGTCCAGGCCTACCAGGTCGGCATAGGGCACGAAGCGCAGGACGCGCGTTCCGGCCGGCTGGGCCAAAGCGGGACGGGCCAGGACTCCGGCGGAAGCAGCGGCGGCGAGGAAGCGGCGGCGGTCCATGAGTTCAGGCTCCGGGGTTGGCGGGAAACAGGACGGCGCCGATGCTGCCGCTGGCGATGTTCAGGGCACCCAGCCTCACCTCGGACCGGACCGGCCAGCCAATGAAGGCCTCGAACTCGTGCACGGTGGGCTGCGGACCGGTTGCTCGAAGCGCGTCGATAGGAAGCGCGACGAACCATCACGCGGGATCATAGGAACCATTTTTGGTGCCAATCAACATCCATTCGGAGCAACGATGCCGTCCCACGCCTTTGCGGCACCTGCGGCCCACCCCGCCGAGCAACAGGAATGGCGTGCCGTGGCCGAGCAGCTGGCCCGGGATGTCCAGGCCGGGCTGCTGCCGCCCGGCGCCTGTCTGAAGCAGGTCGACCCTGAAACTCGCTACGGCTGCGGTCGCAGCGACGTGCGTCGAGCGTTGGATGAACTCGTGCGGGGCGGATGCCCTCCGCCCTGGTCTACCAATGGTCCACGCGCGGCTGGATCGGCCAATCGATTCGCGACCATGCGGCGATGCTAGCAGCATCGCGCGCGCGGGACCGGGACGCCTTGCGAACGGCCATGGTGGGGCACCTCCGGCAGACCGAGCGCAAGCGGGCTGCCGCGGACCCACGCTCCGGCTGAAACCGGCACTCGCTTGCAGTGCTGCCGTTCTTGGAGCCAATCTGAAGGAGGTGGCAGGCGGAAGCAGCATGAGAGACGGCGGGATCGACACCTTTCTAAGTGGCGTGGACCGGGGTGCGCTGATGGCCGACATCGGCGTGTTCGCGCAACGCACGAAGCTGTCCGGCACCGCGGAGGAGCTGGAAAGCTTCCACTACCTCCGGCAACGGATGGACGGCATCGGCTTCCGCACGGAGCTGCTGCAGCATGACGCGCTGATCAGCCTGCCAGGTCCCGCTCGGATCGAGGTCGGCGGCGACGTGCTCGCCTGCATCACCCATTCGTTCTCGCGCCCTTCGGCGCCGGCCGGCCGGCGGGGCACGCTGGTGGACCTGGGCGATGGCGAGGCGGCGGACTTCGCGGGCAGGGACCTGCGAGGCAAGATCCTCCTGGTGAACGGCATCGCCAGCCCGGTCGCCGCCGTCCGCGCCACCGGGGCGGGAGCGGCGGGCCACATCCATGTCAGCCCGCACGAGCACCTGCACGAGATGTGCATCTCCCCGGTCTGGGGCAGTCCTTCGGCCGAAACGTTGGACCAGCTTCCGACGGGCGTGATCACCACGGTGTCGCTGGACGATGGCACCGCCCTGCGGCGGCGCCTGGACGCCGGCGAAGCGCTGGAGGTCACGATTCATGCCGAGGTGGACACGGGCTGGCGCAAGACGCCGATCCTGGTCGCCGAGCTGGACGGGCCGGAGCCGGATGGCCCCTTCGTGCTGTTTTCCGGCCACCACGACACCTGGTTCCAGGGCGTCATGGACAATGGCGGTGCCAATGCGACGATGATCGAGGCGGCGCGGCTCTGCGCCGGGCTTCGGAACCAGTGGCGCCGGGGGCTGCGGGTCTGCTTCTGGTCCGGCCATTCGCACGGGCGGTATTCCGGTTCCGCCTGGTACGTTGACCACCACTGGGCGGAGCTGGACCGGCGCTGCGTCGCGCACGTGAACCTGGACTCCACCGGGGCGACCGGCGCCTCCGTGCTGACGGACTCCGCGGTCTCGGCCGAGCTCGGCCGCCTGGCCGCCGACGCGGTGCGGGCGGAAACGGGCCAGCAGCACGCGGGCAAGCGGCACAGCCGGGCGGCCGACCAGTCATTTCTGGGCATCGGCATCCCGTCCATGTTCGGCAGCCTGAGCCATCAGGCCAAGAGCCCGGCGAAGATGCGCAACGCGCTCGGCTGGTGGTGGCACACCAAGCACGACAACGCGGACAAGATCGACCCGGAGAACCTAGTTCGCGACACCCGTATCGCCACCCGCGTGCTGGGCGAGCTGCTGACCGTCGCCGTGCTGCCGATCGACCATGCGGCGCAGATGGCGTCCTTGCTTGCGGAGCTGGGGTCACTAGACGCGGTCCTGCGCGAGGTGATGCCTTTGAACACTCTGACGCAGGCGGCGGCCGACGTGGCAGCAGCCGCCGGGGCGCTGCACGACGGCGCTGCGGCAGAGAGCTGCAAAGCGGTCAATCAAGCGCTGGTCCGCGCGTCTCGTGCCCTTGTCCCGCTCGACTACACCACGGGCGACCGCTTCGCCCATGACCCGGCCTTGCCGCTGCCCGCCTGGCCCTGCCTGCAGCCGCTGGTCCTGCTCGCTGCTGCGGTGAAGGCCGGAGCCGACCAAGGCGAGGTTCAACTGCTGGCCACCGGCGCCGTCCGGGCGCGCAATCGCCTGCTACACGGCTTGCACGAGGCTCTGGATGCGCTGAAGCGCACCTGAGAACCCTGCTACAGGTCGTCGACCAAACACAGTGCTGGTTCGACGGGCTGCGTCAGCCCGGATCTTCTGGTAAGGCCCCGTGCGTCCGCAACACCAGCCCCCGGCGTATTTTGAGGCTCGCCGTCAGCAAGCCGTTCTCCACGGTGAACGGCGGCGCCAGCCGGTGCCGCCGGACCCGCTCCGTGACCGATAGCCGCGCGTTCACCCGCGCCACCGCCGCGGCCACCGTCCGCGCATCGCCGCCCTCGGCCGGCACCAGCAGCGCCGACAGGCCGGATTGGCCGTCGCCGTATACCACGGCCTGGATGATCTCCGGCTCGCCCATCAACTGGCCCTCGATGCGGGCCGGGGAGACGTTCTCGCCGCCGGATAGCACGATGATGTCCTTCTTGCGGTCCGTGATGGTGAGGTAGCCCTCCGCGTCCAGGGCGCCGATGTCGCCCGTGTGCAGCCAGCCGTCCACGATGGCGGCGGCGGTGGCCTGGGGCTGGTTCCAGTAGCCGTCCATCACCAGGTCGCCCCGCACCAATATCTCGCCGTCCCCGGCGATGCGCAGCGCCACGCCCGCCAGGGGCAGCCCCACTGTGCGAATGCGTGGCGCGCCAGGCGGATTGGCGGAGATGACCGGGCCGGCCTCGGTCTGGCCGTAGCCCTGCATGAGGGTGACGCCGAGCGCGATGAAGAAGCGGCCGACGTCCGGGTCCAGCCTGGCGCCGCCCGACATCGCTGCGCGGAACCGGCCGCCGAAGCGGGCGCGGACCTTGCGGCGCACCAGCCGGTCCAGCACCGGGTCGGCCAGGCGGTCCATCAGCGTCATTTCGCGGTCCAGCCGGCGCAGCCCGGCCGCCAGCGCCCGCCCGAACAGAAACTGCCGGAACGGCTTCTCGCGTTTGACGCCACCGAGGATGCGGGCCTGGATCACTTCCAGGATGCGCGGCACCAGGGTCAGGATCGTGGGCCGGATGGCGGCAAGGTCGGCCGGCAGGTGTTCGAGCCCGCGCGAATAGGCGATCTCGGCGCCCAGGCTCATCAGGAAGAACTGGCCCACCGTGTGCTCGTAGCTGTGGGAGAGCGGCAGGAACGACAGGTACACCTCGTCGCGCAAGCGCAGCGGCCGCACCAGCTCGAAGGCGCCCCGGCAATTGGAGAGGATGGCCCGGTGCGGCAGCATCACGCCGCGCGGCAGGCCGGAGGTGCCGCTGGTGTAGATAAGGCAGGCCAGGGCGCCGGGCGGAATCGTCTCGGCCTCGGCGGCGATGTCGTCCGGAGGCGCCGTGCCGGCCTCCAAGGGGCCGAAATTGGCGAAACGGCCGGGCTGCATGCACAGCAGCAGGTCCAGTCCGCCGACCAGCGCCGCGCCGCCCTGCACCCGCTCGGCCAGCACCAGCGTGGAGGCGACCGCCACCCGGGCGCCGCTGTCCAGCAGCAGGTGCGCGTGGTCCTCCGGCGTGTTGGTGGGGTAGCCCGGCACCGGCACGGCGCGGATGGCCATCAGCGCCGTTTCCAGGATCGGCACCTCCGGCCGGCTTTCGCTGACGATCAGCACGCGGTCGCCGGCCGCCACGCCCGCAGCCCGGAGGCCGCGCGCCACCGAGGCGGCCCGGCGGGCGAACTCGCCCCAGGTCACGCCATGCCAGGCGCCTTCTTGATAGTGCCGCAGCATCGGCTTGTCCGGCCACTCGCGGGCACGTGCGAACATCATCGTGGCCAGGTTCGGCCATTGCGGGTAGCTGTCCACGCCTGCTCCCATGCTCGCTTCCGCGCTTGCCCTGCGCGGCCTGCGCCCCACCTTTACGGGCATGCACGTATCAGCACGACAGGACCAGCACCAGATGCAGCGCGCCCCCGACGGCCACTCGGCCGCAACCCAGATCGGCGCCCTGCCGGCCTGGGACCTGAACGACCTCTACCCCGGCACGCGCAGCCCGGAGATCGAGGCCGACTTCAAGGCCGCCGACGCAGCGGCGCGGGCGTTCCAGGCTGACCACAAGGACAAGCTGGGCGCGCTGTCCGGCGCCGGCCTCGCGGCGGCGCTGTTGGAGTACCAGCGGATCGAGGAGATCCAGGGCCGCCTGATGTCCTACGCCCAACTGCAATTCAGCACGGACAGCACCGACCCGGCGATCGGCCAGTTCTACCAATCGGTGAACGAGCGGGTGACGGCCATTTCCGCGAACCTGCTGTTCTTCACGCTCGAGCTGAACCGGCTGGATGACGCCGTGCTGGACGCGAAGTTCGCCGAGCCGGAGCTGCTGCGCTGGCAGCCCTGGCTGCGCGACCTGCGCGTGTTCCGCCCGCACCAGCTTTCCGACGAGGTGGAGAAGCTGCTGCACGAGAAGGAAGTGACCGGCCGCAGCGCCTGGAGCCGGCTGTTCGACGAAACCGTGGCCGGGCTGCGGGTGCCGGTGCGCGGCGAGGAACTGACGGTGTCGGCCGCGCTCAACAAGCTCTCGGACCGGGACCGGGCGGTGCGCGCGGATGCGGCGGGTGCGATCGGTGAGGTGTTCGGCGGCAACGTGCGGCTGTTCTCGCTCATCACCAACACGCTCGCCAAGGACAAGGAGATCATCGACGTCTGGCGCCGTTACGAGCGCCCGGCCAGCTACCGCAACCGGTCCAACATGGTGGAAGACGAGGTTGTGGATGCGCTCACCACGGCGGTGACCGGCGATTACGCCCGGCTCTCGCACCGCTACTACGCGCTGAAGGCGAGATGGCTTGGGCTGGAGAAGCTGGAGCATTGGGACCGCAACGCGCCGCTGCCGGACGACCAGGACAGCCCGATATCCTGGAGCGAGGCGCGGGACCGGGTGCTGTCGGCCTATGGCGGGTTCTCGCCGGAGCTGGCCTCGGTGGGCCGGCGGTTCTTCGACAAGCCCTGGATCGACGCCGGGCTGCGGCCGGGCAAGGCGGGCGGCGCCTTCGCGCATCCGACGGTGCCCTCGGTCCACCCCTACCTGCTGGTCAACTACCACGGCAAAACGCGGGACGTGATGACGCTCGCGCATGAGTTGGGCCATGGCGTGCACCAGGTGCTGGCGGCCGAGCAGGGCTACCTCATGTCCGGCACGCCGCTGACCCTGGCGGAGACGGCCAGCGTATTCGGCGAGATGATGACGTTCCGGGCACTGCTGGCCGCCGAGGCCGACCCGGCGCGGCGCAGGGTCATGCTGGCGAGCAAGGTCGAGGACATGTTGAACACGGTGGTGCGCCAGACGGCGTTCTACCAGTTCGAGACCCTGCTACACGAGGAGCGGCGCGGCGGCGAGGTGTTGGCCGAGCGGATCGGCGAGCTGTGGATGCAGGTGCAGACGGCGAGCCTGGGGCCAGCGTTCAACTTCACGCCGGAGTACCGCGTGTACTGGGCGTATGTGCCGCACTTCATCCATTCCCCGTTCTACGTTTATGCCTACGCCTTCGGCGATTGCCTGGTGAACGCGCTGTACAGCGTGTTTCAGGACGGGCATCCCGGCTTCGAGCGCAAATACCTCGACATGCTGCGGGCCGGCGGCACCAAGCGGCATAAGGAGTTGCTGGCCCCCTTCGGGCTCGACGCCTCCGACCCGGCCTTTTGGCGGCGCGGCTTGGACGTGATTTCCGGCTTCATCGACGAGCTGGAGCAAGCCTGATGGCCGAACGCAGCGCCGACGGCGGCACCCTGTTCGGGGAAATCCGGCGATTCGCCCGCACCTCGGGCGCGGTGGGCGGCATCGCGGCGCGGGTGGCGGGCGAGAAGGTGTTCGGCTTCAAAACCGACCGCGCCGCGCATGCGGAGGACCTGAAGAGCATTCTCGGCGGCCTCAAGGGTCCGCTGATGAAGGTGGCGCAGATCCTCTCCACCATCCCCGACGTGCTGCCGGCGGAGTATTCGGCCGAGCTGGCGCAGTTGCAGGCCAACGCGCCCTCGATGGGCTGGTCCTTCGTGCGCCGGCGCATGGCGGGCGAGCTGGGCCCGGACTGGCAGTCGAAGTTCACCCAGTTCGGCCAGACCGCCGCCGCTGCGGCCAGCCTGGGCCAGGTGCATCGCGCCACGCTTCCGGACGGCAAGGAAGTGGCTTGCAAGCTGCAATATCCGGACATGCCCAGCACGGTGGATGCCGACCTGCGCCAGTTGCGGCTGGCGATGAGCGTGTACAAGCGCATCGACAGCGTGATCCAGGGCGAAGACATCTACACCGAGATTGCCGAACGCTTGCGGGAAGAGCTGGATTACTTGCGGGAGGCGGCGCACTTGCGGCTGTATAGCCTCATGCTGCGGGACCATCCGCTGGTGAGCGTGCCCGAGCCGGTGGACGCCTATACGACCAAGCGGCTGCTGACCATGACCTGGCTCGACGGCACGCCCATGCAGACCCGCATCGACCAGGACCCGCCGCTCGAGGTCCGGAATAGGATTGCCCGGGCGCTGTTCCAGGCCTGGTACGTGCCGTTCTACCGCTACGGGGTCATCCACGGCGACCCGCATCTGGGCAATTACCAAATCCGCGCCGACGACGGGCTGAACCTGTTGGATTTCGGCGCCATCCGCGTGTTCCCGCCCAGCTTCGTGCGCGGCGTGATCGACCTGTATGAGGCCATCCGGGACGGCGACAACGAAAAGGCGCGGCACGCCTACGAGGGGTGGGGCTTCCTCAACCTCAGCCGCGAGCAGATGGAGGTGCTGAACCAGTGGGCGCAATTCGTCTACGAGCCGTTGCTGCAGGATCGCGTGCGCCGGATCCAGGAAAACGGCGACCCGAGCTATGGCCGCTCGGTGGCGGAGAAGGTGCATGCCGGGCTGCGGCAGACCGGGGGCGTGCGCCCGCCGCGGGAGTTCGTGCTGATGGACCGCTCGGCGCTGGGCCTCGGCGCGGTGTTCCTGCGGCTGCGGGCCGAGCAGAACTGGTTTCGCATGTTCCACGAGCTGGTGGATGACTTCAACACCGAAGAGGTCGCGGTTCGGCAGGCTGCCGCGCTGGCCGAGGCGGGGGTGCCGGCGAGCGTCTAGGCATGCCCCGGGCCAGAGCGAGGCCAGCATCGTGCTTGGCAAGCCGGCGCGGCCCAGACGGATTGCGGCGCAAGGCGCGGAGTGCGGGCGCGGCGGCGGACGGCCACTCTGCGGCCATCGTAACCGGGAGACTTCACGATGAACGCCATGCATCCCGCCGCCTTCGACACCGAGCAGGCCCGCTGGACCGCGCTGCGTACTCGCGACAAGCAGGCCGATGGCCGCTTCCTCTATGCGGTCGCCAGCACGGGCGTGTATTGCCACCCCTCCTGCGGCGCCCGCCCGGCCCGGCCGGAGAACGTCAGCTTCCACCCCGACCGCGCCAGCGCCGAACAGGCCGGCTTCCGCGCCTGCAAGCGCTGCAAGCCCGACCAGCCGCCGCGGGCCGAGCGTGAGGCGGCGCTGGTCGCCCGGGCCTGCCGCGCGATCGAGGCCGCCGAGGAGGCGCCGGCACTGGAGCAGTTGGCTGCTACCGCCGGGCTGAGCGCGTTCCATTTCCACCGGCTGTTCCGCCGGGTCGTGGGGGTGACGCCCAAGGCCTATGCCAGCGCGCACCGGGCCCGGCGCGTGCAGGACGGCCTGCAGGGCGGCGGCAGCGTGACGGAAGCCATCTACGATGCCGGGTTCAATTCTTCTGGCCGGTTCTACGAGGCGGCGGACGGCATGCTGGGCATGCGGCCCTCGGCCTATCGCGCGGGCGGGGAGGGCGAACTGATCCGCCATGCGGTGGGCGACAGCACGCTGGGCGTGGTCCTGGTCGCGGCGACCGCGCGCGGCGTGTGCGCGATCCTGCTCGGCGACGATGCTGCCGAGTTGGCGGCGGACTTGCGGGCGCGGTTCCCCCGCGCCCGGCTGCAGCCGGCGGATGCCGGGTTCCACCTCTGGGTGGCGCAGGTGGTCGCGCATGTCGATGCGCCCGGCGAGGGCCTCGCGCTGCCGCTCGACATCCAGGGCACGGCGTTCCAGCGCCGGGTTTGGGAGGTGCTGCAAGCCATCCCGGCTGGGGCCACGCTCAGCTACAAGGATGTCGCGGCGCGGCTGGGCAGCCCCAACGCGGTGCGCGCCGTGGCCGGGGCCTGTGCGGCCAACAAGCTGGCCGTCGCCATACCGTGCCATCGCGTGGTGGGGGCGGGCGGCGCGCTGTCCGGATACCGCTGGGGCATCGGCCGCAAGCGGGCGTTGCTGGCGCGGGAAGGTAGGACGGTGACGCCGGCCGGTGTATAGCGCGGCGCTCCATCACCGCGGGTGAGCAGCATTCCCAACGACTCCGTTCCGCCGCGCCCCGCCTCGATCGGGCTCGTGCTCGCCACCGTCGCCATCGATGCGCTGGGGTTCGGCATCGTGGTGCCGGTGGTGCCTTCGCTGGTCATGCAACTCTCGGGGCAGCAACCGTCCGGCGCCTCGGTGTGGATAGGCGCGCTGCTGGCCGCGTTCTCGCTGATGCAGTTCCTCTGCGCGCCGCTGCTGGGGGCGCTCAGTGACCGCTTCGGCCGCCGGCCGGTTCTGCTGATGGCGCTGACCGGCATGTGCCTGAACTACGTCATGCTGGCCTGGGCGCCGAGCCTGGCCTGGTTGTTCCTGGGGCGGCTGGTGGCGGGCGGCACCGCGGCCAGCTACTCGGCCGCCACGGCCTACATCGCCGACGTGACGCCACCGGCCAAGCGGGCGCAGCGCTTCGGCTTGGTGGGCGCGATGTTCGGATTGGGGTTCGTCGCCGGTCCCGCGCTGGGCGGGCTGCTCGGTTCCTACGGACTGCGCTGGCCGTTCCTGGCCGCGGCCGGGCTAGCCGGCGCCAACATGCTGTTCGCGTCGTTCATGCTGCCGGAGAGCCTGCCCCTGCCGCTCCGGCGTCCCGTGCGGTGGGCGCAGGCGAACCCGATCGGCAGCATGCACGTCATCTTCACCGACAGCGCCTATACCCGGCTGGCCATCGCCTGGTGCTGCGGCTGGTTCGCGCTGGGCGCGTTGCAAAGCAGCTTCGTGCTGGCCAACGACCTGCGGCTGGGCTGGGGCGCGCAGGAGAACGGCCTGGCGCTGGCGATGGTGGGCGTGGGCTCGGCATTGGTGCAAGGCCTGCTGGTGCGCCGGCTGGTGCCGTGGCTTGGCGAGCGGCGGGCGGCGCTGACCGGGTATGTGCTGGCGGGCGCCGCATACCTGGCCTTCGCCTTTGCGGGCCAGGTATGGATTCTGCTGCTGGGGATCGTGCTGCAAGCGGCGGGCGCCATCAGCGGCCCGGCCCTGCAATCCCTGCTGTCCGCCCGGGCGGGCGCGGACGAGCAGGGCCGCTTGCAGGGGGCGCTCGCCTCCGTGCAGGGGCTGACGGCGATCGTGGCCCCGCTGGTTTGTGGCTGGGCGTTCAGCACCTTCGCCGCCCCGGACGGGCCAATCTACCTGCCGGGCGCGCCGTTCCTGATGGCCGCGGCAGCGTTCGTGGTGGCCTATGTGGCGGTGCAGGGCGTCCCGCCGCCGGCGCAGTTGCGCGCCTAAGCCGCCAACTCGACCACCACCGGCACATGGTCGGACGGCTGCGGCTGGTTGCGCTCGTCGCGGTCCGGCCGCGCCGAGACCAGCCGCTCGGCCACCGCGGGCGACAGCAGCGCGTGGTCGATCCGCAAGCCGGCGTCCCGGCGCCAAGCGCCCGCCTGGTAGTCCCAGAAGGTATAAACCCGCCCCTGCGGCTGCACGGCGCGGATCGCGTCCGTCATCCCGGCCCAGAGCATGCTGCGGAACGCGGCCCGCGTCTCCGGCCGTACCAGCGCGTCGGTGGGGGGCAAGGTGCCCGGCGCGTAATCCTCGTCGGCCGGGCAAACGTTGTAGTCGCCGGCGAATAGGCAGGGCTCGTCCGCCTCCAGCAACGCCGCCGCGCGCGCGGCCAGGCATGCCATCCAGCGCAGCTTGTAGGCAAAGCCTGCCTCCCCGCCCGAGTTGCCGTTAGGCAGATACAGGTTCGAGACCGTCAGCCCGCCCGCGCGCACCTCGATGTAGCGGGCCTGCGCGTCCTCGGCATCGAGGCCGGGGAGCGCACGGTGCACCACGTCCACCGGCTGGCGCGACAGCACGGCCACGCCGTTATACGACTTCTGGCCGACCACCTCGGCGCGATAGCCCAAGGCCTCGAACGCCGCGGCGGGAAACTGCGCCGCCTCGCATTTGATCTCCTGCAGCAGCAGCAGGTCCGGCTGCACCCGGCCCAGCCAATCCGCCACCAGCCGCTCGCGCATGCGGACGGAGTTGACGTTCCAGGTGGCGATTTTCACCTAATCTATGGAGAAGCTGGTGCCGCAGCCGCAGGCCGAGGTGGCGTTCGGGTTGCGCACCGTGAAGTGCGAGCCCATCAACTCGTCGGTATAGTCGAGCTGCGAGCCGCCGAGCAGGTCCATGCTCGCCGGGTCCACCACCACGCGTGCGGCGCCGGCCTGCACCACGAGGTCGTCCGGTTGCGGCGCCTCGTCCAGCTCGAACTTGTATTGGAAGCCGCTGCAGCCCCCCGCGAGCACGGCGACCCGCAGCGAGGCGGGCCTACCCTGGGCGGCGACGATCTCGGCCACGCGCTCGGCAGCCCGGTCAGACACGGAGAAGGTGTTGCTCATCCGCCTTACATAGCGCGCAAGGCGGCCCTATTGAAGTAGGCCATGTCACGCGCCCCCTACGCCGTCCGGCCCGAAACCTCGCGCGGGCGCCTGCACGAGGAACCCGGCGCCGGTGGCCGCAGCCCATGGCAGCGCGACCGCGACCGCATCATCCACAGCTCGGCCTTCCGCAAGCTGCAATACAAGACCCAGGTCTTCGTGAACCACGAAGGCGACTATTACCGCACCCGGCTGACCCACAGCATCGAGGTGGCGCAGATCGCCCGCTCCATCGCCCGCGAGCTGGCGCTCGACGAGGACCTTACCGAGGCGCTGGCGCTGGCGCACGACCTCGGCCACACCCCGTTCGGCCATGCCGGCGAGGATGCGCTGAACGCGCGCATGAAGCCCTTCGGCGGCTTCGACCACAATGCGCAGAGCTTGCGCATCGTCACCAAGCTGGAGAACCGCTATGCCGCCTTCGATGGCCTGAACCTGACCTGGGAGACGCTGGAGGGCCTGGCCAAGCACAATGGGCCCCTCCGGAACCCACCGCCCTACATCGCCGATTATGACGGGCGCCATAAGCTCGACCTGCACACCCACCCCTCGGCCGAGGCGCAGGTGGCGGCGCTGGCCGACGACATCGCCTATCACAGCCACGACCTCGATGACGGCATGCGCGCCGGGCTGTTCGGCCCCGACGACATCCAGCATTTGCCGGTGGTGGGCGCCGCGCTGGCGAAGGCGCGGGTTTCCAGCCTCGACGTGCCGCCGCCGCGGCTGCGCCACGAGACGATCCGCCGGGTGATCAACGGCTTCGTCACCGACCTGGTCGAGGAGAGCCGCCGCCGCATCGCCGCCCGCGAGCCCGCCGACGCCGACGCCATCCGCCGGGCCAAGAAGTCGGTGATCGCCTTCAGCGAGCCGATGGGCGAGGCCAACCGCGCCATCAAGGAGTTCCTGCACGCGCGCATGTACCGGCATTGGCGGGTGAACCGCATGACCGCGAAATCCCGCCGCGTCACCGAGGAGCTGTTTTCGTTGCTGCACGCCGACACCAGCCTGCTGCCGGACGGCTGGCGGTCGCTCGCCGGCGAGCGCGACGGGTCGCGGGCGGCACTGACGGTCGCTGACTATATCGCGGGGATGACCGACCGCTTCGCGCTGGAGGAGCACCGGCGGCTGACGGACCCGTTCCGCACCGGGTAG
>CAXSDH010000045.1:8639-29651 GCA_964235765.1 uncultured Acetobacteraceae bacterium | reverse complement strand
GGCAAGGGCAACGACCAGGTGCGGTTCGAGATCGCCTACTACGCGCTCAAGCCCGACGTGAAGGTCATCGCCCCCTGGCGCGAATGGGACCTGACCAGCCGCACCCGCCTGCTGGAGTTCGCCGAGCAGAACCAGATCCCCATCGCCCGAGACAAGCGGGGCGACGCGCCGTTCAGCGTCGATGCCAACCTGTTGCACTCCTCTTCGGAAGGCAAGGTGCTCGAAGACCCGGCCGAGGAAGCGCCCGAGATGGTCTATCAGCGCACCATCCGCCCGGAGGACGCGCCAGACCGCGCCACCGTCATCACCGTCGATTTCGAACAGGGCGACCCGACCGCCATCGACGGCCAGGCGATGTCCCCGGCAACCCTGCTCACGCGGTTGAACGAGCTGGGCCGGGCCAACGGCATCGGCCGGCTCGACCTGGTGGAGAACCGCTTCGTCGGCATGAAATCGCGCGGCATCTACGAAACGCCGGGCGGCGCCATCCTGCTCGCCGCGCACCGGGCCATCGAGTCCATCACGCTCGACCGCGAGGCCGCCCACCTCAAGGACAGCCTGATGCCGCGCTATGCGGAGCTGATCTACAACGGGTTCTGGTTCAGCCCGGAACGCCGCATGCTGCAGGCCGCCATCGACGAGAGCCAGCGCAGCGTGCGGGGCCGGGTGCGCCTCAAACTTTACAAGGGGAACGTTAGCTGCATCGGGCGGGAGAGCCCGAACAGCCTGTATTCGATGAAGATGGTCACGTTCGAGGATGATCAGGGCGCCTACGACCAGTTCGACGCCCAGGGCTTCATCAAGCTGAACGCGCTTCGGCTGCGGCTCGGCGCGATGGCCGGACGCAAGGGCGGCGCCCTGTAGCCTACTCTGCGAGGCCTCCGCACCGCCCTGCGTGCGAACCCTCGGGATGTCCTATTGCGGCGCGGACCGTTCCTCTTGCTCGATGCGTGCGCGGTCGCGGTTGCGGACGACGCGGCCGGCCACGCAGCCAGCCACCGCGCCCAATACGCCATGCCCTGCCAGGGCGCCCCCGGCTGCGCCCACGGCGCCATACCGAAGGCAGCCGCCGCCCGGCCGCTGCGGCTCGGCCCGCTGCTGCTGGTACGTCTGCGAGTAGCGCTGATCATACCGGCCATATTGCCGCTGGTCGTGCGAGGGCGGGATCTGGTCGCCCTGGAAGCTGAAGCCTTGAGCCGGCTGCTGCTGTTGCTGCTGGTAGTTGCCCCGACCCGGATAGTTCTGGCCCCCACCGAAACCTTGGCCCTGATCCGGACCCTGGTTATAGCCCTGGCCCTGGTTGGGACCGGGCGCATACCCCTGGTCAGGTGTTTTGTATCCCTGCGCCTCGGCCGCGCCGGAAAGGGCGATCGCCAGGCACGCAGCAACAAGCAGCTTCGGTGCGGTCATAATGTGTCCTCCTGATACATCCCTAAGCCAGAATCACCCGACCCGGTTCCCGACAAGGTCCGTGACGACACCCGGATCGGCCAGGGTGCTCGTGTCGCCCAGGCCGTCCGTCTCGTTGGCGGCGATCTTGCGCAGGATACGGCGCATGATCTTGCCGGACCGGGTTTTCGGCAGGCTGGGCGCCCACTGGATCGCGTCCGGCGAGGCGATCGGACCGATCTCCCGCCGCACCCAGGCCACCAGCTCCTTGCGCAAGGCCTCGCTCGGCTCCTCGCCGCTGATCAAGGTGACATAGGCATAGATGCCCTGGCCCTTGATCTCGTGCGGGTAGCCGACCACCGCGGCCTCGGCCACCTTCGGGTGCGACACCAGCGCGCTTTCCACTTCCGCGGTGCCCATCCGGTGGCCGCTCACGTTGATCACGTCGTCCACCCGGCCGGTGATCCACCAGAACCCGTCGGCATCGCGCCGCGCCCCGTCCCCGGTGAAGTACAGGCCGGGGAAAGTGGAAAAGTAGGTTTGAACGAACCGGGCATGGTCG
Source organism: uncultured Acetobacteraceae bacterium (assembly GCA_964235765.1). Classification (GTDB taxonomy): domain Bacteria; phylum Pseudomonadota; class Alphaproteobacteria; order Acetobacterales; family Acetobacteraceae; genus JAVVHH01. The sequence continues at coordinate 27,700 of CAXSDH010000045.1, read as the reverse complement.
TTGTAGAGCGTCCGCATCATGCCGGGCCAGCTCTCCGCGATGCACAAATTGCCCTCGGTGGCGCCCTCCAGCAACTTGCCTTCGCCGTCCACCAGCACCGGCAGGATGCCCGGCAGCGGCAGGGTGGCCGAGCCGGGCTTGAGCGGCACCGCGCCGGGCAGGGCCGAGATCAGGATGCCGCCCGTCTCCGTCTGCCACCAGGTGTCCACGATCGGGCAGCGCCCATCGCCCACCACACGGTGATACCAGCTCCAGGCCTCCGGGTTGATCGGCTCGCCGACGCTGCCGAGGATGCGCAAGCTGGCGCGGGAGGTGGCGCGCACCGGGCCTTCGCCCTCCCGCATCAGGGCGCGGATCGCGGTCGGCGCGGTGTAGAAGATGTTGACCCGGTGCTTGTCCACCACCTGCCAGAACCGTGAGTTGTCGGGGTAGTTGGGGATGCCCTCGAACATCAGGGTTGTCGCGCCGTTGGCCAGCGGCCCGTAAACGATGTATGTGTGTCCGGTCACCCAGCCCACGTCGGCCGTGCACCAATATACTTCGCCAGGCTGATAGTCGAACACCAGTTGATGGGTCATCGCAGCCCAGACCATGTAGCCGCCGGTGGTGTGCACCACGCCTTTCGGCTTGCCGGTGCTGCCGGAGGTGTACAGGATGAACAGCGGGTCCTCCGCGCCCATTTCCTCGGGCGCGCAATCCGGGCTGGCGCCGGCCAGCAATGCCTCGTATGCGAGGTCCCGCCCCGGCTGCATCGGCACGTCGCCGCCCGTCACCGGAACCACGATGACGTGCCGGACGGTCGGACATTGGGCCAGCGCCAAATCCGCGTTCGCCTTCAGCGCCACCCGCCGCCCGCCTCGCCGGCCCTCGTCGGCGGTGATCAGCAGCGTGCTGCCGCAGTCCTGGATGCGGTTGGCCAGGCTATCCGGCGAGAACCCGCCGAATACGATGGCGTGGATCGCCCCCAGCCGGGCACAGGCGAGCATAGCCACCGCGGCTTCGATCACCATCGGCAGGTAGATGGTCACCCGGTCGCCCCGCTTGACGCCCAGGCCGCGCATGGCGTTGGCCAGCCGGCAGACCTGCTCGTGCAGTTCCTTGTACGTGACGGACTTCTGGCTGCCGGGGTCGTCGCCCTCCCAGATGATAGCGACCTGGTTCGGCCGTTCGGCCAAGTGTCGATCGAGGCAGGTCGCGGACGCGTTCAGGGTGCCGTCCTCATACCAGCGGATCCGCACGTCGCCGGCGAAGCTCGCGTCGCGGACCCGCGTCGGCGCCCGCATCCAACTGACGCGTTTGGCCTGGTCGGCCCAAAAACCGTCGGGGTCGCCCTTGGCGCGCGCGGTCCAGGCCTGGTGTTGCGCCGCGGTCAGGTGGGTGTTCGCCGCCACTTGCGGCAGCACGGGATAGACTTGGTCGGACAAGGACGTTCCCCTGAGGCTTCTTCGTTGCCCCGATCCTACAACCCGGCCTTCACCGGCACCAGCATTACCCGGTGCTCGATGCCGAACAGCGCGCGCGAGTCAGCCCCGCCATTGGCCGAGCTTCAGGACGTGCTTCCACTCCGCCGCGGTCACCGGCCCCACCGACAGCCGGGAGGAGCGGACCAGCGCCATGTCGGCCAGGGCCGGGTCGGCCTTGGCTTCCGCCAGGGTCACCGGGCGGGGCAGGGGCGCAACCGTCTTCATGTCAACGCACACCCAGTTGCCCGCCTCGGCCGAGGGGTCCGGGTACGCCGTGCGCGCCACTTCCACGATGCCGACGATCTCCTTGCCGATGTTGGAATGGTAGAAGAAGGCTCGGTCGCCCTTCTGCATCGCGGCAAGGTTGTTGCGGGCCTGGTGGCTGCGCACCCCGGTCCAGGGTTCGACGCCGTGCGCCACCTGCTGGTCCCAGCCGAAGGCGTCCGGTTCGGTCTTTACCAGCCAGTACTGCATGCCAGGGTTCCAATCGCTTGCGCAGCCCAATCGTTCACGCAGCACCGTAAGGCAGCGCGCGGTGGCTTCAAAGTGGTCGCAGCCGTGCTATCTTTGCCGGGTGGACGCCACAGCACTGCCCGCGCGGCCCTCGCGCTCCCTGCACTGGTTCGCCAACCCCGGGCGATTCCTGCGCGTGGCCGCCCGCGTGCAGCCCTGGCTCGGCTGGCCCGCCCTCGTGGTGACCGTCGCCGGGCTGCTCTGGGGCCTGCTGATGTCGCCGGCCGACTGGCAGCAGGGCGACAGCGTGCGCATCATGTATGTGCATGTGCCCGCGGCATGGCTGGCCTCCGCCGGATATGCCGCGCTGGCGCTGTGCTCGCTCGCCTCCCTGGTGTGGCGGCACCCGCTGGCCGACCTCGCGGCGGCTGAGATCGGCCCGGTGGGCGCCGGGTTCACCGCGCTGTGCCTCGTCACCGGCAGCCTGTGGGGCAAGCCGATGTGGGGCGCCTGGTGGGTTTGGGACGCGCGGCTGACCAGCGTGTTGGTGCTGTTCTTCCTCTATCTCGGCCATATCGCACTGGTCCGGGCCTTCGACGACCCGGTCCGGGGCGCCCGCGCCGGAGCCATCCTGGCCCTGGTCGGCGCGGTGAACCTGCCGGTGATCAAGTTCAGCGTCGATTGGTGGAACACCCTGCACCAGGGCAGCACCATCACGCTCACCGGCGCGCCCGGCCTGCATATCGGCATGCTGTGGCCTTTGCTGGCCTGCGCGCTCGGCTTCACTTTGGCCTTCGCCGCCATCGTGGTCGCTCGCACCCGGTCGGCGGTGATGGAGCGCCGGGTGCGCGGCCTGTTGATTGCGCGGGCCGAGCGGGCATGACGCACCTGCCCTTCGTCGTTGCCGCCTATACGCTGGGCGCCGCCGTGCCGGCGGCGTTCGCCGTCTCGGCCTGGGTGCGGCTGCGCCAGGCGCGGCGCCGCCTGGCGGCGCTCGACCCCCGGATGGCGGCATGACCCGCAAGCGCCGCCGCCTCTGGATCGTGCTGGCCTGCGGGATCGGCCTGAGCTCGGCCACCGCCCTCGGCCTGGCCGCGTTCAGCGACAGCCTCGTCTTCTTCGTCGCCCCCTCCGACCTCGCCGCTCATGCCGCAGGAGCCGGCCGCACCCTGCGCCTCGGCGGCCTGGTCGAGGCCGGCAGCATCCACCGCGGCCAGGAGCGCGGCGTGCCCACCGCCCGGTTCCGCATCACCGACGGCCGCGCCGCCGTGGATGTAAGCTACGCCGGCATCCTGCCCGACCTGTTCCGCGAGGGGCAGGGCGCGGTCATGCTGGGCGCCCTGCAGCCGGACGGCACCTTCCGCGCCGCCGAGGTGCTGGCCAAGCACGACGAGACTTACATGCCGAAGGACGTCGCCGACGCCTTGAAGCGCACGGGCCAGTGGCGGCCGGAGCAGGGACCGCCGCCGCCCGCCGCCACCTGGAACACCCTGGCGCCCGACAAAGCCGGCAAGACATGACCGTAGGTATACGGTCGTGACCGCAGGTATACGGTCGTGATCCCAGAGCTCGGCCACTTTGCCCTGGCCCTGGCCTGCGCGCTTGCCTTCGCGCAAGCGGTGCTGCCGGTCTGGGGGGCCCATCGCAACGACTCCAGGCTGATGGCCGCCGCCCCGGCGCTCGCCATCAGCCAACTGACGGCGCTCGCCGCCGCCGCCGCCGCCCTGGTCTGGGCCAGCGTGGCGGACGACTTCACCGTGCTGAACGTGGCCGAGAACAGCCACACGCTGAAGCCACTCATCTACAAAATCAGCGGCGCCTGGGGAAACCACGAGGGCTCCATCCTGCTCTGGGGCCTGATCCTGGCGCTCTGCGGCGGCGCGGTCGCCGCGTTCGGGCGTGGCCTGCCCTCGGTCCTTCGCGCGCGGGTCATCGGCGTGCTGGGCGGCACCTCGGCCGGGTTCCTGCTGTTCTGCCTGCTCGCCAGCAATCCCTTCAACCGCATCTGGCCCCCGCCGCTCGATGGGCGGGACATGAACCCACTGCTGCAGGACCCCGGCCTCGCCTTTCATCCCCCCATCCTCTACGCGGGCTATGTCGGCTTCGCCGTGCCCTTCGCCTTCGCCGTCGCCGCCCTGCTCGAAGGACGGATCGACGCCGCCTGGGGCCGCTGGGTGCGGCCCTGGACGCTCGCCAGTTGGTCCCTGCTGACCGGCGGCATCGCGCTGGGCAGCTGGTGGGCCTACTACGAACTCGGCTGGGGCGGCTTCTGGTTCTGGGACCCGGTGGAGAACGCCAGCCTGCTGCCCTGGCTCACCGGCACCGCGCTGCTGCACTCGGCCATCGTGGTGGAAAAGCGCGAGGCGCTGAAGGTCTGGACCGTGCTGCTCGCCATCGGCACCTTCTCGCTGTCGCTGTCCGGCACCTTCCTGGTGCGCTCCGGCATCCTGAACTCGGTGCACGCCTTCGCCAACGACCCCACGCGCGGCGTGTTCATCCTCGGCCTGCTGGGCATCGTGATCGGCGGCAGCCTGCTGCTGTTCGCGCTGCGGGCGCCGGTGCTGGCGCCGGGCGGCCTGTTCGCGCCGCTGTCGCGCGAGGGCGCGCTGGTGCTGAACAACGTCCTGCTGTGCAGCATCGCCGCCGTGGTAATCACCGGCACGCTGTATCCGCTGGTGGCCGACCTGGCGTTCGGCTCGAAAATCTCCGTCGGCGCGCCGTTCTTCAACATGACCGTGCTGCCGCTCTGCGCCCCCGTGTTCGCCGCCATGACCATCGCGCCCGCCCTGGCCTGGAAGCGCGCCCAGCTCCGCCCCGCCCTGATGCGCCTGTGGTGGGCCGCCCTGGCGGCGCTCGTGGTCGGCCTTTGCGCGGCGCTCGGCCCTGCCAAGGCGCTGCCCTCCCTGGCGTTTGCCGCCGCCGCCTGGATCATCTTCGGCGCCTTCGCCGAGATCGTGGAGCGCATCCGCCTGTTCCGGCTGCCGTTGCGGGACAGCCTGGCCCGGCTCGCGGGCCTGCGCCTCTCCACCTTCGGCACCACGCTGGGCCACGCCGGAATGGGCGTGCTGGCCGCGGGCGTGGCGGGCATGTCGCTCGCCAGCGAGCGCGTGGTGTTGCTGCACCCCGGCGAGAGCGCGGAGGCCGCCGGTTACACCTGGACGCTCGATGGCGTGCGCGACGAAGCTGGCCCCAACTATGCCGAGCGCGTCGCCACCCTGCGCCTGACCCGCAACGGCGCACCCGTGGTAACCTTGCAGCCGGCCCGCCGCGCCTTCCCGGTGCAGCGCATGACCACGACCGAGGCCGCGATCAGCACCAACGGCTTTGCCGACATCTACGCCGTGCTGGGCGAGGAGCGGGACGGCGGCGCAGTGCTGCGGCTGCACTACAACCCGCTCGCGCCCTGGATCTGGCTGGGCGCCCTGGTGATGGCGGCGGGCGGCGCGCTGTCCTTGCTCGACCGGCGCGCCCGCGTCGGTGCGCCGGCCCGCGCGGCCAAGGGTGCGCCGGGTTCGGCGGTGGCGTGAACCGCCGCCGGGTCGTGTTGCTGGCGCCGCTTGGCGTGGCCGCGGTGGCGGGCGCCGGGTTCTGGACCGTCCTGTCCCGCATGCGCGCCGGGCGGTTCGACCCGCACGAGGTGCCGAGCCAGTTGATCGGCCGCCCCGCCCCCGACTTCGCCGCGCTGCCGCCGCTCCCGCCCGCGCGGGGCTTCGGCAGCGCCGACCTTGCCGCGGGCCGGCCCATGCTGGTCAACTTCTTCGCCAGCTGGTGCGTGCCTTGCATCATCGAGCATCCCGAACTGATGGCGCTCTCGCGTGAGGGCCTGCCGATCTGGGGCATCGCCTACAAGGACAAGCCCGAGGCCTCCGCCGGCTTCATCGCCCGCCACGGCAACCCCTTCGCCCGAGTGGCGCGGGATGAGCCGGGCGGCGTGGCCATCGAATGGGGCGTCTATGGCGTGCCCGAAAGCTACTTGCTGGACGGCAAAGGCGTGGTCCGCTGGCGCCTGGCCGGGCCGCTGACGCCGAGCATCGTCGCCGAGCAGCTCCGCCCCGTTCTGCGGGGCCTGGCGTGAGGGCGCTCGCACTCCTGCTCCTGCTCTCCGGGCCGGCGCTTGCCATCAGCGACCCGGCCGAGATGCTGCCCGACCCGGCGCAGGAAGCCCGCGCGGAGGCGGTCGGCCGGCAGCTCCGTTGCCTCGTCTGCCAAAACGAGAGCATCGAGGACAGCAACGCCGACCTCGCCCGCGACCTGCGCCGCATGGTCCGGACCCGAATCGCCGCCGGGGACGCGGACCAGCAGGCGACGGACTGGGTGGTGGCGCGGTACGGCGACTTCGTCCGCCTGCGCCCGCCGGTGAACGCCGTCACCGCGGCCTTGTGGGCTTCGCCGGTGCTGGCGGTATTGGCCGGGCTGGGGTTCGTGCTGGTGGCGCGCCGCCGCGCGCCGCCGCCCCCCGCGCCGCTCACCAAAGCCGAGCGGGACCGGCTGGCCGATCTGACGGGGCCGCAGTCGAAGGCATGATCTGGCTGCTCGTGGCCTTGCTGGCGCTCGCGGTCTTGGCGCCGCTCGGGACCGTGCTCAAGCGCCGGACCATGATGCGCGGCGCCCGCGACCCGGCGGTGGCGTTGCACCGTGCCCAACTCGCCGAACTCGACCGCGATCTCGCCGAAGGCCGCATCCTGCCCGCCGAGCACGGCACGGCGACGCTGGAGGTGCAGCGCCGGCTGCTCGCCGCGGCCGCCGAGCCTGGGGAGGTCGCGGAGCCAGGCTCTCGGACGCCGGTGCTTCTCGTGCTGGTTCTGGTGCCGCTGGCGGCGCTGGCCCTCTATGGCCTTGGCGGCCAACCGGGCATGCCGTCCGTACCAGCGGCGGGTCAACGGGCAAGGCTGGCCGAGGAGGCAACCCTGGTGGCCCAGCTTCGCGCACAATTGGCCGGCATGGACCCGGCCAGCGAACGCGCCCGGCAAGGCTACGTGCTGCTAGGCACGGTCGAGCAAGCCCGCGGCGACGACGCCGCCGCGGCTGCCGCCTGGCGTATGGCCCTGCAGGGAAAGTTCGACGCGGGGTTGGCCGCCCGGACCGGCGAAGCGGCCGTGCGCGCCGAAGGCCGGGTCAGCGAAAGCACCGCCGCCCTGTTCCGCCGCGCACTGGCCGCCGCCCCCGATGCACCCTGGCGCGCCGCCCTCGAGCAAAGGCTGCGGCAGGCCGGGGTGCGTTAGCGGGCGTGAGAGCACGTCCCGACCAGGCGGAATTGCCTGGCCGGGAGCAGCGCGTGCCGAAACGAAGGCTCTAATAGCGGCGATAGAAGCGCCGGGCCTGCCGGCGGCGCATCTGTTCGCGCCGGAACTCCTGCCGACGCCGGAACTCCTCGCGGCCGCCATAGCCATACTGCACCGGCTGCAGCTCCGCCAGTTGCAGGACGGGCGCAATCGCTCCCGGCTGCACCGGCGCCGCCTCGACCGTGTTGCCGAACCCGGCACCGACCCCGCCGAGCACGACGAGGGAGAGCATAAGCTTACGCATAAAGGGCACCTTTCTTGATATCGAAGCGGACAGTGAGGCATCAACGTGTCGAAATTAGGTGCGTTCGCCGGTGGCCACGGTTTTTGGGCTACGAGCGCGAGTTCTGACCGCTCCCGCCCAAATAGGTCTCCACCACCCGTGCATCGCCGGCCAGCGCGGCGCTCGGGCCTTCCAGCACCACCCGGCCCGTCTCCAGCACATAGCCGTAATCCGAAACCTGCAACGCGGCGCGCGCATTCTGCTCCACGAGCAGGACCGCGCAACCCCGGCCGCGCAGCTCCACGACGATGCGGAAAATCTCGCGCACGATCAGCGGCGCCAGGCCCAAGCTCGGTTCGTCCAACATCAGCAGGTCGGGCCGGGCCATCAACGCCCGCCCCATCGCCAGCATTTGCCGCTCGCCGCCGCTCAGCGTTCCGGCCAACTGCCGCCGGCGTTCGGCCAGCCGCGGAAACAGGGCGAGCACCTCGGCCAGCGCGGCCCGGGCGGCGGCACGCCCACCACGGCGGAAGCGGAAGCCGCCCAGGCGCAAATTGTCCTCCACCGACAAGGTGGAGAACAGCTCGCGCTTCTCCGGCACCAGGCACATGCCCGCGCGCACCCGTTCCTCGATCCCCAGCCGGCCCATCTCCCGCCCCTGGAACCAAACCGCGCCCCGCCCGGAATGCACGCCCATGACCGCGTTCAGTAAAGTCGTTTTGCCTGCCCCGTTCGGCCCGATGACGGTGGCGATCCGTCCGGGCGCTACCGTCAGGCTCACGCCGTGCACCGCGCCGATGCCGCCATAGGCCACGTGCAGGTCCTGCACCTCCAGCGTGGTCATGCCGCGGCGCCCAGGTAGGACTCGATCACTGCCGGGTTGGCGCGGATGGCGGCGGGCAAGCCTTCGGCCAGCATGGCGCCGAACTCCATCACCACCAGCCGGTCCGCCAGGTTCATCACGAACTCCATGTCATGCTCCACCAGCAGCACGGTATGGCCCTCGTCCCGCAGTCGGCGCAGAAGCGTGGCCAGTTCCGACTTCTCGGCGTGGCGGAGCCCGGCCGCCGGTTCGTCGAGCAGCAGCAGCGCCGGGTCCAGGCACAGCGCGCGGGCGATCTCCACCACGCGCTGCTGGCCGAGCGCCAGGCTGTCGGCCGGCTTGTAGGCATGCTCGAGCAGGCCGACGCGGGCGAGTTGCCGCCGGGCCTCGGCGAACAGCCGCGCCTCCTCCGCCCGGTCCAGGCGGAGCAGCGCCGCCCAAGGGCTGGCGCGCCCGCGCAGATGCGCCCCGATGGCGACGTTCTCGATCGCCGACATGCCCGGCACCAGCTTCACGTGCTGAAAGCTGCGGGCGGCGCCGAGCCGGGCCACCATCGGCGGGGTGGCGCGGCCGAGATCCTGCCCCATGAAGCGTATCCGCCCCGCGGTCGGGCGGGCCACGCCGGTCAGCAAGTTGAACGTGGTGCTCTTGCCCGCGCCGTTGGGGCCGATCAGGCCGACGATCTCGCGCCCGGCCAAGTGCAGCGCGAGGTCGTTCACGGCCACCAGGCCGCCAAAGGTCTTGCGCAGGCCGGTGGCATCCAGCACCGGCGCGCCTGCCTCGGGCATGGTCCGGGCCGGCAGCGGCGGTGCGTCCCGCACGATCCGCCGCCGGGTGCCGCCCGGCACGAGCCGGCGCACATGCGGCCACAACCCCTCTGGCGACGTTTGCAGGATCAGCACCAGCAAGGCTCCGAACACCACGCTTTCATAATTGCCGCTATGCCCAAGCAGGCGCGGCAGCAGGTCCTGCAACTGATTCTGCACGAAGGTGACCAGGCCGGCGCCGAGCACCGCGCCCCAGACCGACCCGGCGCCGCCGACCACCGCCATAAGCAGGTATTCGATGCTGGCCGTCAGCCCGAACGGTGTCGGGTTCACGCTCCGCTGCATGTGCGCATAGAGCCAGCCGGCCAACCCGGCCAGCACGGCGGCATAGGTGAAGGCCAGCATGCGCGTGCGGGTAAGGTCGACCCCAAAGCTCGCCGCGGCGGCTGCCCCGCCCCGCAACGAGCGGATCGCCCGCCCCACCCGGCTATCCAGCAGATTGTGCGTGGCCAGTATCGACAAGGCGACCGCAACCCAGACCACCCCGAAGTAAGCCCGGCTGCTGGTCAGCGCCAGGCTACCCAGGCGGAGCGGCGGAATGCCGGAAATGCCATCGTTGCGGCCGAACAGGTCCAGGTTGGCGAACACATAGTAGAGGCTCACCGACCAGGCGATGGTGCCCAGCGCGAGATAATGCCCCGAGAGCCGCAGCGTGATCGCCCCGATCGCCACCGCCGCCATCCCCGCCCCCAGCAGGCACGCCGGCAGGCTCAGCCAGGGCGACAGCCCGGCCTGCGTGGTCAGCAGCGCGGTGATGTACGCCCCGAACCCCATGAAGGTCGCCTGGCCGAACGAGGTCATGCCGCCATAGCCCGTCAGCACCACCAGCCCGATCGCGACGATGGCGGCGATCCCGGCGTAGTTGGCCAGCGTGATCCAGAAGTTCGGCACGGGCATCAAGGGCACGCACAGCCAGGCGGCCAGCAGCGCGGCATAATGCCACCGCGTCACTCGTCCTCCTCCGCCGGGCTGCGGAAGGAGCGCCACAGCAGCACCGGGATGATGACGGTGAACACGATCACCTCCTTGAAGGCGCTGGCGTAGAAGCTGGAGAGGCTCTCCACGCAGCCCACCAGGATCGCGGCCAGGGCGGCCAGCGGATAGCTGACCAGCCCGCCGATGATGGCGGCGACGAAGCCTTTCAGCCCGACCAGGAAGCCGCTGTCGTAATAGACGGTGGTCAGCGGCGCAATCAGCACGCCCGACAGCGCGCCGATCAGCCCGGCGAGCGTGAAGGCGATCCGCCCCGACAGCGATGTCGCGATCCCCACCAGCCGCGCGCCCAGCCGATTGACCGCCGTCGCCCGCAGCGCCTTGCCGGCCAGCGTGTATTCGAAGAACACGGCCAACCCGGCCATCAGCGCCACGGTGGCGCCGACGATCCACAGGGCCTGGCCGGGGACGACCATGCTGCCGAGGGCATAGCGGGCGTCCGAGAACCCCTGCGCGCGGTAGCCCTCCGGCCCGAAGAACCCGAGGCCGAGCCCCACCAGCGCCAGGTGCACGCCCAGGCTCGCGATCAGCAGCACCAGCACCGAGGCCTCGGCCAATGGCTGGAACGCCACCCGGTACAGGTACGGCGCCATCGGGGTGACGATGGCGAGCGTCAGCAGCGCCTCCACTGCGACGCCTGGCTTGCGCGGCGCAAGCCACAGCGCCAGCAGCACGACCATCGCCGGCACCGCCAGCGTCTCGACCGCCAAGCCCAGCAGCGCCCGGCGCTCCCGCAGCAGCCCGGCGGCGAACGCGCCCATCCCCAGCCCCGCCAGCAGCCACACGCTGCCCGGCAGCCTGCCCGCGTCCAGCGCCGCATAGGTCAGCGCGCCGAAGGCCACCAGCTCGCCTTGCGGGATGAACACGACGCGGGTGACGGAGAACACCAGAACCAGCGAAAGGGCCAGCAAGGCGTAGATGGCGCCGTTGACGACGCCGTCTTGCAACAGGATCAGGAGGATGTCCGCGTCCACCGTAAGGACCGGTCAGACGCGGACGGGTGGCGTCAGGGCAGCAGCTTCCAGGCGCCGCCCTGGATGGTGACCATCATGCGGGCGCGCTGGTCGAACCCGTTATGGTCCTTGGCCGACATGGTCGCGATGCCATGGGTCAGCACCACCTCGTGCTCGCCCTCCAGCGCGTCGCGCAGCGCCGAACGGAACTCGGCGGTTCCCGGCTTGGCGGCCTTGAGCGCGACCGGGATGGCCTGCTCCAGCAGGATCGCCGCATCGAAGGCATGCGCGCCGAAGGTGGCCACCGTGTTCGGTCCCTGCGCCGCCTCGTACTTCCTCACGTAATCCATCGCGACCTTCTTGATCGGGTTGCTGTCCGGCAGTTGCGCCGCCACCAGGATCGGCCCGGCCGGCAGCACGGTGCCCTCGAGGTCCGCGCCGCCCACACGCAGGAAATCGGAGTTCGCCACCCCATGCGTCTGATAGTACTTCCCGGCATAGCCGCGCTCGCGCAGGCCCTTTTGCGGCAGCGCCGCCGGGGTGCCGGCGCCGGCGATCAGCACGGCGTCCGGCTTGGCGGCGATCAGCTTCAGCACCTGGCCGGTCACGCTGGTGTCGTTGCGGGCGTATTTCTCGGTGGCCACGATCTGGATGTTCTTCGCCTTGAACGCCCGCGTCGCCTCGGCCAGCCAGCCATCGCCGTAGGCGTCGTTGAAGCCGATGAACCCCACGGTCTTCACGCCCGCGCGGGCCATGTGGTCGGCGATGGCGTCGGCCATCAGGCTGTCGTTCTGCGGGGTCTTGAACACCCAATGCCGCTGCGCATCCATAGGCTCGATCAGCCGCGCCGAGGCGGCCAGCGAGATCATCGGCACCTTCTTCTCGGCCGCCACGTCGATCAGCGCGAGCGAGGCCGGCGTGGTGCTGGACCCGATCAGGGCGTCGATGTTGTTCTCGTCGATCAGCTTGCGCGCGTTGGCGACCGCCTTGGTGCTGTCCGCCCCGTCATCCAGCACGATGTATTCGATCTTCTGGCCGCCGACCTCGGTCGGCAGCAAGGCGATGGAGTTGCGCTGCGGCACGCCGAGGCTGGCGGCGGGGCCCGTGGTGGATATGGTCACGCCGATCTTGATCTGCGCGTTCGCCGCCCCGGCGCCTGCGGAAAGCACCGTCGCCGCCAGTAGCATGACCGCCAATCGCCGCTGCATGGACCGCATCCCCGACCTTTATTATGGGCGCAGTGGTATGGCCCCCTCCGGAACGTGTCAAGAATGTGGGACGGGCTCCAGGAGGCGGCGGAATGCAGCGGATGACGGCGGCCGGGGCGGTGGTGGAAACCCTGATCCGGCACGGGATCGGCACGGTCTACGGCGTGCCCGGCATCCATAACGACCCCTTGTTCGATGCGCTCTATGGCGCGCGAAACCGCATCCGGATGCTGCACGCGCGGCACGAGCAGACCGGCGCCTACATGGCCCTTGGCGCCGCGCTCGCGACCGGGCAGGTCCAGGCCTACGCGGCCGTGCCCGGTCCCGGCATGCTGAACACCACCGCGGCCCTCCTGACCGCCTGGGGGATGGACGCGCCGGTGCTGGCGCTCGCCGGGCAGATCCCCGCGCACGCGATCGACCGCGGCTACGGCCATCTGCACGAAATCCCCGACCAACTCGGCCTGCTGCGCCACGTGACCAAGCACGCCGCCCGCATCACCGGGCCGCATGAGGCCTCGGCCCGGGTCGCCGACGCCATCTGCCTCGCGCGCTCCGGCCGCCGCCGCCCGGTGGCGCTGGAGTGCGCGATCGACGTGTGGGGCCAGGCCGGCCCCGCGCCGCTCGTCGGACCCATCCCGCCGGTGGCTCCGCCCGTGGACACCGAGGCCGTCGAGCAGGCCGCCCGCATCCTGGGCGCCGCAAGGCGCCCGCTGATCGTGGTCGGCGGCGGCGCGCAAGATGCCGGGCCGGCGGTGCAGCGGCTGGCCGAGATGCTGGAGGCGCCCGTGGTGTCCTACCGCCGGGGCAGGGGCGTCATTCCCACCAGCCACCGCCTGGCCGTGCCATACCCCATCGGACACCGGCTCTGGGCCGGGGCCGACGTGGTGCTCGGCATCGGCACCCGCCTTTACAGCCAACAGAGCCAGTGGGGCGCCGATGCCGGGCTGCAGGTCGTGCGGCTCGACATCGACCCGGAGGAGCCCGGCCGCTACCGCCGGCCGGACTGCGCCGTGGTCGCCGACGCCGCGGCCGGGGTGCAGGCCTTGCTGGACCGGCTGCCCCGGCACAATTCGGTCCGTCCCTCCCGCGAGGATGAGCTGGCGGGGCACCGCGCCTGGCTCGCCGAGCGGCTGGGCAAGCTCGAGCCGCAGATGGGCTTCCTGCGCGCGATGCGGGCGGCGCTGCCGGACAACGGCATCCTGGTCGATGAAGTGACCCAACTCGGTTTCGCCGCCCGCATCGCCTTCCCGGTCCACCATCCCCGCAGCTTCTTCTCCGGCTACCAGGACAACCTGGGCTACGGCTACGGCACCGCGCTGGGCGCCAAGGCCGCCTGTCCGGGCCGCGCCGTGCTCAGCATCGCCGGGGATGGCGGCTTCGCCTATCAGGCGATGGAGCTGGCCACCGCCAAGCGGCACAACCTGGCCGTGGTGGTCGTGGTGTTCGACGACGGCGCCTTCGGCAACGTGCGCCGCATCCAGCAGCAGGCGTGGAACAACCGGCTGATCGCCTGGGACCTCGCCAACCCCGATTTCTGCAAGTTTGCCGAGAGCTTCGGCATTGCCGCCTATCGCGCGCGCACCCCGGACGAGTTGGCGGCGCGGCTGCACGAAGCCTTTGCCCTCGACGCGCCCGCGCTGGTGCATGTGCCCGTGGGCGAGATGCCGAGTATCTGGGACCTCATCATGATGCCCACCGTGCGCGGTGCCGGCACGCGGCCCCTGATGCCCTAATTGCACCCCTAATCGCCCCCCTGATCGCCGGGGACCCTTGCGGCGGCGCGCCGCTTCGGCTTTAGCCCTGCGCATGCCCGAGCCTCGCCTTCTCGTCCGCCTCGTCCTTTTTTGTGGACGGCGGGCCGTCCTGGTCCTGCTGCTCGCCGCGGTGCTCGCGCTCGGGTCCGGCTGGCTGGCCGCGACCCGGCTCGGCGTCACCACCGACATCAGCACGCTGTTTGCCGCCAGCCTGCCCTGGAAGCAGCGGGAGGCCGAGCTGATCCGGCTGTTTCCCCAGTTCGAACGCCTGCTGGTGGCCGTGGTTGACGCCGACCTGCCGGAGATCGCAGACGCGACGGCCGCCGGCCTGGAGGCGGCGCTCGCGGCCGACACCGCCCATTTCAGGACGGTGCGCCGGCCGGATGCTTCGCCCTTCTTCGAGCAGAACGGCCTGCTGTTCCTCAATAAAGCGTCGCTCACCACCCTCCTCGACCAGACGATCGACGCGCAGCCCTTCCTCGGGCAGCTCGTGGTTGACCCAAGCCTGCGCGGCCTCTTCGCGGCGCTGTCGCTGCTGGGCGTCGGCGTGGAGCGCGGGCAAGCCGACCTCGCACCCTTCGCCACGGCCCTGCGCAGCTTCCACGAGGCCCTGGCCGCTGCCGCCGCGGGCACGCCGAAGCCGCTCTCGTGGCAGCGCCTGCTCGCCGGGCCCGCGGCCGAGATGGGCGGCCCCTACCGTCTCGTGCTGGCGCAGCCGCGCCTCGATTTCGGCGCGCTGCAGCCCGGCGCCGTCGCCACCGCCGCCTTGCGAGCCGCCGCGTCCGGCCTGGAGTTCGTCAAGTCCGGGCAGGCGCGGGTGCGCGTGACCGGCGCGGTCGCCCTTGCCGACGAGGAGTTCGCGACGGTGGCCGAGGGCGCCGTGGCCGGGCTGGCCGGCAGCTTCGTGCTGGTGGTGGTCTGGCTGGCGCTGGCGGTGCGCAGTTGGCGGCTGATCGTGCCCATCGTGCTGACGCTCACGCTGGGCCTGCTATTGACCGCCGCCTTCGCGGCGCTGACCAGCTCGCCGCTGAACCTGATTTCGGTCGCCTTCGCGATCCTGTTCGTCGGCATCGCGGTGGATTTCGCCATCCAGTTCAGCGTGCGCTTCCGCGAGGCCCGGCAGCGCCAACCCGATCCGCTATCCGCCCTGGCCGCGACGGCCGACCGGGCGGGGGGCCAGATCCTGGTGGCGGCGGGAGCCACGGCGGCCGGGTTCCTCGCCTTCGTGCCGACCGATTTCAGCGGGGTGGCCGAGCTGGGCCTCATTGCCGGCGCCGGCATGCTGATCGCGTTTGCCTGCACCCTGACGGTGCTGCCCGCCTGCATCATGCTATGCCGGCCGCCGCGGCCGGGCGCGGCCGGCGAGGCGGGCTTTCGCGGGGCGGCATGGGTGGACCGGGCGATCGTGCGGGCGCGATGGCCGATCGTCGCGGTGTTTGCGGCGATAGCGGCTTGCGGCGTTCTGGCCCTGCCGCGCCTGGCCTTCGACAGCGACCCGCTGCACACCAAAGATCCCTCGACCGAGGCGATGCGGACGCTGGCCGACCTCGCCGTCCTGCCGCTGACCAATCCCTACAGCATCGATATCCTCGCGCCGGACGCGGCGGCGGCGGCGGCGATCACCGCCCGGGTCTCGGCCCTGCCGCTAGTGGCCCAAGTGACGAGCCTGGCCAGTTTCGTGCCGCAGGAGCAGCCGGAGAAGCTGGCCGCCATCGCCGACGCCAAGGGCCTGCTGGCGCCCACCCTGGCCCCGCGCGCGCCGGCCGCCGCCGTGACGGCGGCCGATCTGCGCCTGGCCGCGCAAGCGGCGACGGCGCAACTGGATCGGGCCCTGCCGCGCTTGCCGGCCGGGCACCCGCTACGGTCCATCGCCGCCGACATCCGTGCCCTGGACGCGCTGCCCGACGAGAGCCTGTTGGCGGCCGACGCCGCGCTGACCCGGTTCCTGCCGCAGCAGATCAGTCGCCTGCGCGCCGCCCTCTCGGCCCAGCCGGTCACCCAGGCGGCCATCCCCCCCAGCATCGCGCGCGATTGGCTGCTGCCGGACGGCCGGTGGCGGGTGCAGGTGTCCGCCCGCAAGGAAGCGTCCGACCCGGCCGGGCTGCGCCGTTTCGTGGAGCAGGTTCGCGGCGCGGCGCCCGAGGCGGGCGGGTCCGCCGTGGCCATCGCCGAGACCGCGGCGACGATCATCCGAGCTTTCGAGCGGGCGGCGCTCGGCGCGCTGCTGGCGATCGTGCTGATCCTGTTCGCAGCTCTGCGGCGGGTGCTGGACGTGGCGCTGGTGCTGGCGCCGCTGCTGCTCTCGGCCTTGATGACCGTGCTGGCGGCGGTGCTGCTGCCCTTGCCGCTCAACTTCGCCAACGTGATCGCGCTGCCGCTGCTGCTCGGCGTGGGCGTGTCGTTCAATATCTACTTCGTCATGAATTGGCGGGCCGGGCTGCCGTGCCAGCTCGCTTCGCCGACGGCGCGCGCGGTGGTGTTCTCCGCACTGACCACCGGCACGGCCTTCGGCTCGCTGGCGCTGTCCCGCCATCCGGGCACGGCCAGCATGGGAGCGCTGTTGCTGCTCAGCCTCGGCTGCACGCTTTTGTCGAGCCTCGTGTTCGTTCCGGCGGCGCTCGCCATACTTTCTTCACACACTCATGGCAAAAGGTTGGGGCTCCAGGGCTGATCCCGCTTCTGGAGCCGGAGCTTGCCTATGGCGTTCGTTCGAACCGCAATCATTATCGTGGCGCTGCTGCTGGGCTGGACGGCGTTGCGCCACCAGGGCCTGGCGCATGTGCCGCAAGCGGCGCTCAGCCTCAACGCAGGTTGAGGCCCGCCCGATCGAACGCGTCGCGCACTTGGGGGTCGAGCAAGGCCGCCAACTCGGCTTCGTGCTGATAATCCGGCATGACCTGCGTCAGCACGCCGTCCCGCCGCGTCGCTGGATGGAAGTAGATTTCGCTGCGCCCCGGCGGAATGTGCGGCGCCAGGCGCAGCAAGCGGTCCCGCGTCATGCGGCCGCTCCAGGCCAGGCCGAACACGTGGTCGTTCATGCCTAGGCCGGCACGCCGGCCTTGCTGGCGCAGCACGCGGCACCACGCATAGAGCGCTCGGGCACCAGCTCCCTGCGGCGCCCCGCACGCCAGCATCACCGCGGGCGGCTCGGCCGGAATCCGGATGGCCGGCAGGCCGAACTCCCGGCCGATCTCGATCAGCAGCCGCCCGACCGTGGGGTGCAGGTGCATGTGCTTATGCGCATTGGCGTGATCGAGCCGCAGCCCGGTGGCGGCGAATGCCGCGTATTGCGCCCGGATTTCCGACGCGAGCCGGCGCCTGACGCCGCGGCGGAAAAAGTATTCGACCCCGAGCCGGAACTGGTCCGAGCCGAACTGGCCGCCGGGCGTCAGCTCCCGCAGCACCGCCGGGCCCTCGACGACGACGAGATGCAGGCCCACGCGCAGGCCGGGCATGGCCCGCGCCCGCCGAACCGCATCGGCCGCCGCCGGCCCGGCCACCATCAGGCTTGCGGTCGAGAGGATGCCCTGCCGATGCGCCAGTTCAACGGCTTCGTTCACGCCCTCCGACAAGCCGAAATCGTCGGCCGAGATGGTGATGCCGTCGTGCGGCGTAGCGGCAGCCGTGGGTCCCCCGGACGAGCCGGGGGATGACGGCCTCTTAGTAACGGTACAGGTCGTGCTTGAAGGGCCCGGAGACGCCAGCGCCGATATACTCCGCCTGCTTCGGCGACAGCTTGGTCAGCTTGGCGCCCACCTTGTCCAGGTGCAGCGCGGCCACTTTCTCGTCAAGCTGCTTCGGCAGGGTGTAGACCTGCAGCTCGTACTTGCCCGGAGGCGCCGTCCACAGTTCGATTTGCGCCAGCACCTGGTTGGTGAAGCTGGCCGACATCACGAAGCTCGGGTGGCCCGTGGCGTTGCCCAGGTTCACCAGCCGGCCCTCGCTCAGCACGATCAGGCGCTTGCCGTCGGGGAACACCACCTCGTCCACCTGCGGCTTCACGTTCTCCCACCTGAAGTTGCGCAGGCCCTCGATCTGGATCTCGCTGTCGAAGTGGCCGATGTTGCACACGATGGCGCGATTCTTCATCGCCCGCATGTGGTCGACCGTCAGCACGTCGATGTTGCCGGTGGCGGTGACGAAGATGTCGCCGCGCGTCGCCGCATCCTCCATGGTGACGACCTCGAAGCCCTCCATCGCCGCCTGCAAGGCGCAGATCGGGTCCACTTCGGTCACCAGCACGCGGCAGCCGCCGTTCTTCAGGCTCGCCGCCGAGCCCTTGCCCACGTCGCCGTAGCCCGCGACCACGGCCACCTTGCCGGCCATCATCACGTCGGTGCCGCGGCGGATGGCGTCCACCAGGCTTTCCTTGCAGCCATACAGGTTGTCGAACTTCGACTTCGTCACGCTGTCGTTCACGTTGATTGCGGGCACCTTGAGCGTGCCGGCCTTGGCCATCTCCCACAGCCGGTGCACGCCGGTGGTGGTCTCCTCGCTCAGGCCCTTGATGCCCGGCAGCAGCTCCGGGTGCTTCTCGTGCACCAGCTTCGTCAGGTCCCCACCGTCATCGAGGATCATGTTCGGCGCCCAGCCGTTCGGCCCCTTGATGGTGGCCTCGATGGCCCACCAGAACTCCTCCTCGTTCATGCCCTTCCAGGCGAACACGGGGGTCCCGGCCACGGCCACGGCGGCGGCAGCATGGTCCTGCGTCGAGAATATGTTGCAGCTGGACCAGCGCACGGTGGCGCCCAGCGCCGTCAGCGTCTCGATCAGCACGGCGGTCTGAATGGTCATGTGCAAGGAGCCGGCGATGCGCGCGCCCGTGAGCGGCTTGCTCCCGCCATACTCGGCCCGAAGCGCCATCAGGCCGGGCATCTCGTCCTCGGCCATCAGGATCTCCTTGCGGCCCCAGCCCGCAAGGCTGATGTCGCGGACCTTGTAGTCGTGGGCGATATTCACGTCAGGCATCGGCGCTCCTTGGGTTGAGCGCCGCTATATAAGGATATGTTTATCCCTGCAAGGTCGCGACGGATGTAGTCATCCATCCCCATCGGGACTGGGCTTTGCGCCAGGGGCGGC
>CAXSDH010000045.1:0-8539 GCA_964235765.1 uncultured Acetobacteraceae bacterium | reverse complement strand
CGCCAGGGGCGGCGAGGCTAGGCCCGCGGCGGAATGAGCGTCTTGTCGCAGAGCATGTGGCTGTCGCCCACGTTCTTCAGCGAAAAGGTGACGCCGTCTTCGGTGGCGGCGACGAAGTAAGGCTCGCCGGGCTTGTGCGAGATCTCTTCCGTGGCGACCACCGCGCCATCCTTGAACGATGTCTTCAGCAGCTTGGCCGCAGCACGGGGGTGCACCACGTAGTCGTGCTTGTGCGCGTGCACCGGCGTTTCGTGCCCGGCGGCGAGATGCACCTGCGAGACGCTCGCCTTCGGATGTTTCAGGATGACGTCGACCCGGTAGTGTTCGGACGGCATGGAGTGTCTCCTTCTGGCCGCGTGCGCGGAACCTGCTTGACCGGGGGGGACCCAGCCTGTCAGAGCATGACATGGGCCTGCTGCTGCCGCCAAGCGGCTGGCCTGGGGGACCTCGGCGCGACCATGCGGACTTGCGAGGCTTGCGGAGGCGCGGTTCCAGCCGGCGCTGCGTTCTGCCCGGGGTGCGGGCGTCGGCTCGGGCAGGCTGCGCGCGCCCCCGCCGCGGCGCTCATGCGCTCCGAACGCAAGATGGTCACCGTCATGTTCGCCGACATCAAAGGGTCGATCGACCTGGTCTCCCGGCAGGATCCGGAGCAGGCCGGTGAGACCTTGGCCCAGGTCGTCAAGCAAATGAGCGAGGCCGTGCGCCGCTTCGGCGGCGTGGTGAACCAGGTGATGGGCGATGGCGTGATGGCGCTGTTCGGCGCGCCGCTCGCGATCGAGGACCATGCCGCGCAGGCGTGCCTGGCCGCCCTCGCCATGCGCGCCGCGGTGCACGAAAGGGTGCGGCCGCGCGTGCAGGTGCGCGTGGGCCTGAGTTCGGGCGAGGTTGTGGTGCGGGCCGTGGCCGGCGACGTGGCGCTGCACTACAGCGCAGCGGGGGAGGCGGTGCATTTGGCGTCCCGCATGGAGCAGGTCGCGGGGCCCGATCAGATCGTGCTGACGGCGGCGACGCTGCACCTGACCGGCGGCGTGGCGGAGGTGCGCCCCCTGGGGCGCGTTCCGGTGAAGGGCCTCGCCGAGCCGATGGAGCTGTTCGAGCTGGTGCGGGTGCTGCAGCGGCGTAACCGGGTGCCGGGCACGGGGCGGGGCCGGCCGGGCTTCGTGGGGCGCGAGGGCGAAATGGCGCAGTTGCAGGCCGCGCTGGACCACGCGGCCGCGGGCGAGACGCAGGCGATCCGCGTGATCGCCGAGGCCGGCTGCGGCAAGTCCCGCCTGGTGCGGGAGTTCACGGCCGGCCGCTTGCCCGAGGATTGGACGTTGTGCCAGGCGGAGGCGCCCCCGCATCGCCGTACCAGCTACGGCGTGGTCGTGGACCTGCTGGGCAGCCTGTTCGGCCTCGCGCCCAGCGACGACCCGCCGGTGCGCCAGGAAAAGGTGCTCGCCGGGCTGGCCATGTCCGCCCGGGAAGGCCAGGACGGGATGTTGCCGCCGCTTTCGTCCTTGCTCGGGCTTCGCCCTGCGCCGGCCGGGTGGGACGCCCTGGGCGCGCGGACACGGCGGGAGCGCACCATCGCCGCCGCCGCGGAGGCCTTCCAGCGCGTGAGCCTGCATCGCCCGATGGCGCTGGTGGTGGAGGATGCGCATTGGCTGGACGCCGAGAGCGCCGAAGGCATCCAGCGGCTCAGCGCGGCCCGGCCGGGGCAGCGGATGCTGGCCATCGCCACCGAACGACCGCCCGATACGACGTTCACCAATCTGGAGTCCTGGTCGGCTTGCCACCTGCGCCCGCTCGACGAGCGGGGCACGCAATCGCTGTTGCGCAGCCTGCTGCTGCCGGGCCCCGACGTGGCCGGGCTGGAGCGCAAGCTGATCGAACACACGCGCGGCAACCCGCTGTTCATTGAGGCATGCCTGCAATCCCTGGTGGACACGGGCGAGCTCGTGCGGGTCGGCGATCGGTTCCGGCTGGAACGGCCCGTGAGCGTGTTGCGGGTCCCGGACAGCCTGCGCGGCTTGCTGGATGCGCGCGTGGACCGGCTTGGGGACATGGACAAGGACGTGCTGCAGGCTGCCGCCGTCGTCGGCACAAGCGTGCCGGTGGGTCTGCTGCGGACCGTGGCCAAGCTGCCGGAGGCGGAGCTGGCGCCGGTGCTGGAACGGCTGTGCGGGTCGGGCTTTCTGATGCCGGCAGCCGGCGGCGGCGCGCCGGTTTACGCGTTCCGCCACGGGTTGATCCGGGAAGCCGCCTATAACGGCATTCTGATGCGCAGCCGTGTGCGGATGCACGGTGCGGTGCTGGAAGCGCTGGAGGGCCAGGCGGATTTGATCGAGCCGGGTACGGTGGAGCCGGGCACGGGCGGGTTGGGCGCCGACCTGCTGGCCGACCACGCCACCCAGGCCGAGGCCTGGCCCAAGGCCGTGGCCTACTCCCGCACCGCTGCCGCGCAGGCCTATGACCGCTACGCGAACCCGGAGGCGGCGCGGTACTATCAGCAGGCGCTGGCGGCCGCGGGCCATTGGCCGGATGGGGCGGAGAAGGAGCGCACCCAACTCGGGCTGCACATCGCCATCCGTTGGCCGCTGTTCCGCCTGGGCCACGTGGCCGGGCTGCGGCCGCACCTCGACCAAGCGGTGCACCTGGCGGGGGTGCACGACGACCACGCCAGCCTCGGCCAAAGCCACGCGCTGCGCAGCCATGTGCTGTGGCTGTCCGGCAACCCCGACGAGGCGGAGGCCGCCGCCGACGCCGCGCGGCGGATAGGGGCGGAGCGCGGCGACCGCGACCTCGAGATCCGCGCCGAGTTTCAGAGCGCGCTGGTGCACCTCTCGCAAAGCCGCATCCCCGAGATCGAGGCGTCGCTGAACCGGGTCCTGGACCATATCGGCCGGCCGCCGCCGCCGAGCGGACGCTTCGGGCTGGAGGCGGAACTCTCGGTCACGTCGCTCGGCTACCTGGCCCGCGCGCTGTCGGCGGCCGGCCGGTTCGAGGCGGCGCAGCGGGCGGTGGACGAGGCGGCCCAACTCGCGCGGCAGGCCGACAAGCGGCAGAGTTGGATTTTCGTCCACGCCGCCGAGGGCGTGCTGCGTATCGCGGAAGGCCGGCCCCACCAGGCCGTCGGGCCACTGGAGCAGGCTTATGAGAGCTGCACGAAGGCCGACATAAGGCTGCTGCGCCCCGTGGTGGCCGGGTTCCTGGCGCTCGCCTACGTGGAAGCGGGCCAGGCGGACCGGGGCGTGGTGCTGGCGCGGGAGGCGGTGGACGAGGCGGAGCGGATGCAGTTCCTGGCCTTGCAGCCGATGCGGCTCGCGATCCTGGCGCAGGCGCATCTAGTGCGGGGCGACCTGGACAGCGCCGAGACGGCCGCCACGAGGGCTTGTGACCTGGCGCTACGGATCAAGGAGCCCGGCGCCGGCGCCTATGCGCGGGGGCTGCTCGGCGAGGCGGCGCTGCGCCGCGGCGACATGGAGCGTTCAGGCGCGATGTTCAGGGAAGCGCTGGCCGGGGCCGCGGCGCTCGGCCTGGTCCCGCTCGCGGCGTCGCTGCGGCAGCGGCTCGAAGAGCCGGACAACCGCGCGCACCCGTGGCTCGATGGGGTGGCGCTGGCGCCTTGATCGTTCGGATCAGGTCTGGGACGGCCCGACCGGCGAGCGCGCCTGCGGCTTCAGCCGGGGCGTGTCGGTGTGCCTGTCCACGAACTCCCGCACCGAGTTGCCGGCCTGGACGCCGGCTGCGTCGTGTTCCGGCAGGGTGACGATCGAGGGCGTGCCGAAGGCGCGCAGTTGTTGCAGGCGGTTGAGCACAGGGTGCCGCCAGCTGAGGTAGCCGTTCGGGCGCACCTCGCGCGGCCGGGTCAGGGCACCGTTGAAGCTGTATTGCCGGCCGGCGACAAACCGGTCGTCGAAGTAGTTCGGCGTGTAGAAATCCGTGACCGCAACGCCGTCGATGTCGTAGGCGTGGTCCTCGTCCTCGATCGGATCGCAGGCCTCCAGCAGGTAATCGACCGGCTGGGCGGTCTCGCGCACCTCGCCGTCGACCACCTCGAGCCCGATCGAGCGTACCGTCTTGTTGCCGGTCGGGTCGATCAGCATTTCGATGCACTCGTGGCTGGCCGCCAAGCCCCAGTTGCGGGATGAGAGCACCACCGCGAACGGGATGCCGTGGTCCGTCGTGTGCAGGCCGCCGACGCTGGAAGGGGTGTGGTCCAAGACGATGATGGGCCACATGCCGCGCGGGATGCGGAGCGGGTCCTCGACCGCCGACACGGCCGCGTCGATGTCCCAGACCAGGCGTAGGTGCTGCTTGACCTGCACGTCGAGCGCTGCCGCCACTTTCCGCAGCGCATCGGCGTCCACGCTGCCGCTTTGGCTGGCCAAGCCGACCCGGATCGTCGCCATCGATGCATTCCCCCAAAGGCCAAGCCACTCTATACCGGGCGCTTCCCCGCCGCACCTGGTTGCATGCTCATCCCGATCGCCCCCGGCATTGCCTTCGACCCGCGTGAGCTTGAGGAGAGCTTCGTGCGCGCGTCCGGGCCCGGCGGGCAGAACGTCAACAAGGTGTCGTCCGCCGTGCAGGTTCGGCTCGATCTGCGGCGGCCGGGTTCGCTGCCCGAGCGGGTGCGGGAGCGGATGGAGGCGCTGGGCGGGCACCGGGTGACCGGCGATGGCGTGCTGGTGGTCAGTGCGCAAAGGTTCCGCTCGCAGGACCGCAACCGGCAGGACGCGCTGGAGCGGATCGTGGCGCTGCTGCGCGAGGCGGCGGTGCTGCCCATCCTGCGGCGGGACACCAAGCCGACCCGCGCCTCCAAACGCCGGCGGGTGGAGGCCAAGGTGCAGCGTGGGCAGACCAAACGCCTGCGCGCGGCGCCCGACGCGGAGTAGCCTGCCTATTGCGAGATCGGGTGCGAGGGGTCCGGCGTGGCGCGTGGGCGCAGGGTGCGGCGGAACAGCCGGGCGAGCTTGCGCCGCCGGGCCGTGTCCTCCGCGCCGGACTCGTCCTCGGCGCCGTAGCGGCGCAGCGCGAGCTTGCGCGTGTGGTATTCCTCGAGCTCGGGGCGGTGGCCGACGCTGATCACGGTGGAGTCGGCCAGTTCGTGCCGGAACAGCTCCATCATCGACGCCTGGCTGTGCACGTCCAGCGCCGCCGTGGCCTCGTCCATGATCACCACGTCCGGGCGCTGCACGAGCAGCCGCGCGAACCCGATCCGCTGCTGCTCGCCGCCGGAAAGCTGCTTGTCCCAGCGGTCCTCCTCGTTGAGGCGGGGCGCCAAGTGCTGCAGGCCGCAGCGTTCGAGGGCGGCGACCAGTTCGGCATCGGTCGGTTCGTGCGCCATCACGGGGTAGTTCAGCACCTGGCGCATCGTGCCGTGCGGGATGTAGGCGCGCTGCGGCAGGAAGGCGACGCGCGCGCCCTCGGGCAGCAGAACGCGGCCGGACCCCCAGGGCCACAGCCCGGCGATGGCGCGGATCAGCGTGCTCTTTCCGGTGCCGCTCTCGCCGGTCAGCAGCACCTTGTCGCCGCGCTCGATGGCGGTATCCGCCTCGTCGATCATCACGCGGCCATTGAATTGCGCGACCGAGAGGCCCTCGAGCCGCACCGCGCTGTCCGGGCTGCCGGAGATGACGATACGGTCGTGCGCGTTGGTGCCGACCGAGGCGTCGAGCTGGGTGAAGGCGGTCCATAGCCCGGTCACCCGGCCGGCCGACGCCAGCCATTCGGCGATCCGCGGGTAGTTGTCGAACAGCCAGTTCAGCGCGACCTGCACCTGCACGAAGGCCGCGGCCGTCTGCATCAGCGAGCCCAGGGTCATGGTCCCCGCCAGGTAGTTGGGCGCTTCCAGCAGCAGCGGGAACACGGGCGCCACGGCCCAGTTGCTGCCCATCAGCCAGGTCATGCGGGCGAGCTGGCGGATCTGCCGCATCCAGGCATCGACCAGCAGTTGCAGCGTGCCGCGCAGCCCGCGGGTCTCGTCCGCCTCGCCGCCGATGAGCGCGATGCTCTCCGCGTTCTCCCGCACCCGGCCCATCTCGGTGCGAAGGCGGGCCTCGGCGGCGTTCTTTTCCTCGATGCGGGCGATCAGCGGGCCGCCGAACAGCAGCATCGAGCCGGACATCACCGCGGAGTAGGCGACCGCGGCGAGCACCATGAAGCCTGGAATGTGCACGCCGAACACGTCCGCGTCGCCGCCCACGGTCCACAGCACGCTGAAGAACACGACGGCGGTGAGCACGGCGTTCATGATGCCGCTGCCGAAATCCACCACCGGCTCGGTCGCGACCCGGGCGTCCTCGGCGATGCGGAACTCCGGCGCGTCCATGTCGGGGGCGGCGATGCTGAGGCGGTAGAAGCGCTGGTCGCCCAGCCAGCGTTCGGCCAGGCGCTCGGTCAGCCACTGGCGCCAGAACACCTGCAGCCGCATCCGCGCCACGAGCTGGAACACGCTGACGGCCGACGATGCCACCGCCAGCACGGCGAACACGCCGATCGCGCTCAATACGGCGTTCTGCTGCTTCTGCTCCATGGCGTTGAAGAAGAAGGCGTTCCACTTGTTGACGCCGTATTGGACGGAGATGTTGGCGATGACCAGGGCGATGGTGCCGATGGTCCATAGCCAGGCCGTGCGCGCGGTCGGCCCCGTCCAGTACCCGCCGGCAAGACGCCAATATTCGCCGATGGTGCCAGCCGCACGGGGCCGCTTGTCTTTCGGGAGCGGGACGGGAAGGTCGTCCGCCCCCGAGAGCGAGCTATCGCCCAGAGTCGAACCCTAGGAACCCTGCCTGCGGAATGGGCGCGCCGCCATTGCCGGCGAACAGCCGGGCGGTTTGCGGCGCGGTCGGGGTGGGCTGGCGGATGGAAGCCTGCTGGCGGGCGGCGCGCTCGGCCCGCTGGGCCGCAAGCCGCTCGGCCCGGGTGGGCGCGGCTGGGCCGCCGGCAGGCTGCGGCTCGCGAGACACGCTGTAGCCCGACCCGCCGCGGAGCGAGAGCAGCAGGAAGGAGATTGAGTTGCGCCCGAGATCGACGGAAAGTTCGAGCGGCGTCAGCCCCAGCACATTGGTGCCGTTGAGGTCTGCGCCGCGGGCCACGGCGTCCTTGGCGGCGGGCAGGTCGCCGCGGTTCACGGCGTCGAACAGGGCTTCGGTCGGCGGCAGGTCGGCGGCGGCGCGTTCGGCCGGGGCCACCGCGGCCGGCTCGGCGCGGGCGCCGGGCAGGGCGGGGGGCGCAGGCTGCCGCGGCGTTTTGTCGCGCTGGCCTTTGGAGGGGCCGAGCCCCGGCGCCTGGATGGCGGCAGGGTTGCCGCCTTGTGCCCAGGCGGAAGGAGCGGCGGCCACGGCGAAGCCGGCCAATGCGGCGATGAGGATACGGTTCATGCGGCCCTCATAGCCTAGCTGCGGTTCAGCCACCAGAAGCCTGCATTGAGGTAGGCCGCATAGCAGAGCCACGCCGCATAGGGCAGCAATAGCGCCCCTGCGAGGGGGCGCAGCCGCAAAAACGCCTTGATCGTCAAGGCCACGGCCGCGATCAGCGCCACCAAGACGAAGAAGGCCAGCGGAGGGTTGTGCAGGCCGAAGAACGCCGGCGGCCACAGGGCATTCAGCAGCAACTGCCAGCCCCAAAGCCGGAGCGCGGCCCGCTTGCGTTCCGCACCGACGTCGATGCGGCGCCACACCAGCCAGGCCGCGACGCCGATCAGCACATAGAGCGTCGTCCAGACCGGCCCGAATACCCAGCCGGGCGGATTGCCCGGCGGCGGCGTGAGCGCGGCATACCATGTGCGCAAGCTGGCGGCAGTGATTGCGCCATTGGCCACCAGCACCAGCAGGCACAGGCCGACGAAGCCGATCAGCGCGAGCAGATTCGCCCGCGCGGCCCGGCGATGTGGGGGTTCATAGGTCTGGAAGACACAGGCTCCTTGGTCCGGCGGCGCAACACGAGGTCATCCCGCACCTTCCCGCCGCCACGCAACCAGCACGAGGCCGAGCAGGAGCGGCAAGGCGGCCCAGGGCGGGAGCAGGGGAATGGCGTCCAGCCCGGTCACCACATGGTCGTGGCGCCGGGGAAGGCCGATCCAGCCGCTGCCGTACGCCTCCCGGCCCGGCTCCGTCCGGCGCAACTCGGGCAGGCCCGCGGCGGTGAACCGCACGCTGCCGCCCGAGGCCCGGGCCGCAGGCGCCAGGATGGTGGCTGTCGCGCGCAGGTCGGCGAACTCGCGCGGGTTGGCGTTGACGGCGCCCGCGAACACGGTGCGGACTCCGTCGGAAACCTGCCACACGCCGGGTTCGGCGGCCGGCATCTCGGCCCGCCCGGGTCCCGAACCGGTGATCGCCAGCCGGGCCCCGACGCCGCTGGGCGACGTAACCGTGACCTCGCCCAGCGGACCTTCTTGCAGGGTCCGCCGCTCGATCAGCATGCGGCCGTCCACGATGCGGGCCCGCAGCGCCTCTTCCTCCAGCGCCGGCTCCTTCATCAGCCAATGGGCGATGCGGCGCAGCAGCTCCGCCTGCGGCCCGCCGCCCTGGTGGCCGCGCGACCACAGCCAGAT
>CAXSDH010000044.1:1929-31443 GCA_964235765.1 uncultured Acetobacteraceae bacterium | reverse complement strand
GCGCCCCTGGTCGGCCTGTTCACCGGCGACGAGGAGATCGGCAGCCCCGAAGGCCGCCCGGTGATCGAGGCCGAGGCCCGCCGCGCCCGCGTGGTGTTCAACAGCGAGCCCGGCCGCGCCACCGGCAACGTGGTCACTGGACGCAAGGGCGGCGTGTTCATGGCGATGCGCGTCACCGGACGCGCCGCGCATTCCGGCGGCGCTTTCAAGGACGGCATCAGCGCCATCGAGGAGCTGGCCCGCAAGATCCAGGCGATCCACGCGCTGACCGACCTCGACCGCGGCATCACGCTCAACGTCGGGCTGATCAGCGGCGGCCAGAGCGTGAACACCGTCGCCCCCTGGGCCGAGGGGCAGATCGACCTGCGCTACATCGAACCGGCGGACCGGGACGACGTGATGGCACGCATCGGCGCCATCATCGAGCGCAGCGCGGTGCCGGGCACCAAGGCGGAGCTGGCCATCCGCGGCGAGTTCCTGCCGCTGACCCAGACCCCGGCGGCCAAGCGGCTGTTCGAGCTGTATGTGGACGCCGCCGCCCGCAGCGGCCTGCACGTCGAGGGCGAGTTCTCCGGCGGCTGCGCCGATAGCGGGTTCACCGCCGCCATGGGCACGCCGACGATCTGCTCGGTGGGTCCGGTGGGCGGCAAGGCGCATAGCCCGGACGAGTTCCTGAACCTGGACAGCCTGGTGCCGCGGGCGCAGGCTTGCGCACGGGCGATCGTGCAGTTGGAACGGGCGGGGCTTTGATGGACAGCTTGTTGGGTTTGGTTCTGGCAGGCGGGATGCTGCTTGGCTCCACCGCGATGGCCGCGACGCCGGAGGCGGTGCAGGCCCTTGCGCCAAGCGGCACGCTCCGTGTGGCCATCAACTTCGGCAACATCGTGCTGGCGCAGCGCGACCCGGCGACGGGCGAGCCGCGCGGCGTCTCGGCGGAGTTGGCGCGCGAGTTGGGCCGGCGGCTCGGCGTGCCGGTCGTCTTCCTGGCCTATGACGAGGCCGGTCTGGTCGCCTCGGATGCGGTGCGGAACGTTTGGGACGTGGCGTTCCTGGCCATCGACCCGGTGCGCGGCGCCACCATCGACTACACTCCGCCTTACGTGTTGATCGAGGGCACCTACGTCGTGCCGCCGGGCTCCACGCTCGACAGCCCCGCCCAGGTGGATGCGCCCGGCATACGTATCGCAGTGGCCACGAACAGCGCTTACGACCTTTTCCTCAAGCGCAACCTGAAGCACGCCGAACTGGTGCGCTTCGCAGGCGGCGGGGCGTCGGAGGCGGCGTTCCTGGCCGGGGGCTACAACGCCATTGCCGGCGTGAAGCAGGCGCTGATGGCCTTCGTGCAGCTCCACCCCGAACTGCACCACGTGCCAGGCCGGTTCATGTCGATCCGTCAGGCGATGGCCACGCCAAAGGGGCGGGACGCGGCAGCGGCCTACCTGCGCGCCTACGTGGAGGAGGCCAAGGCCTCCGGCCTGGTCCGCCGCGCCTTGGACGCGAGCGGCCAGCGCGAGGCGGAAGTGGCGCCCCCGGAGTAGTTTGCGCCCGGCAGCCTAGCGCCAGTAACGGCCGCGGTAGCCGCCCGCGTAATAGCCGCCGCCCACCACCACCGGCGCCGCCACATAGGCCGGGTAACCGGAAGCGTAATATGGGGAGCCGTAGTAACCCGGGTACGGGTAAACGCAGCCACCCAGGGCGGTGGCGGCGAGCAGGATTGCGGGAAGCACTGCCCGCCGAACGAAACGCTTCACCATGGAACCCTCCACTGGACTGAGCCGCATGCCGTTATATCAGAGTGAACAGAGGCAGCATCATGGCGACGCAGCCTATTCGGTGAGCCGGCGCGCCGCCTGGCAGATGTCGTTGAGGGTATACGGCTTGGCGATGAACACATCGAGCGGCGTTGCGGCATCGGTCGGGTCGGGCCGGCCGGTCATGTAGATGATCGGCAGGGTCGGCAGGTGCTCGCGCGCCTTCTTGGCCAGGGATCGGCCGTTCAGCACACCCGGCAATTGAATGTCCGTCAGCAGGAGGCGGATGGCGGGATCGGCGTGCAGCAACGGCAGCGCCGCATCGGCAGTCTCCGCCTCGATGACTTCGAACCCTTCGTCACCCAGCGCTTCGGCGAGGGTCATGCGGATCAGGAACTCGTCCTCCACCACCAGCACGCGTGTTTGGACGTCTTTGACTGGAGGCGGAGACATTTGGTCTTGACCTTTCGGTGCCGCGTGACGCGCCTGTGAGGTGCTCACGACCGCGAGATAGTCAAGGATCGTGTCGGCTTTATGGCTGGTGGCCGGACAGCGTGATGCAGGCCATGACGTGCATGGGCATCTCCTGGCACTGAAACCGTGCGGCGCGATGGACCTGTTTGTGTTAGCTTCCGTTGCACATCAACACCAGGCCCTCCTGGACCGGACCCAATGCGCACCCTGCTCGCCTGCCTGCTGCTCCTTGCCGCGACCCCCGCCTTGGCGGACGGCCTGGCGATCGTCATCAACTCCGGCGACGCGACGCTGAGCGTACTCGACGGCACGACGGGCGCCGAGCTGCGGCGCGTGCCGGTGCTGCGGGAGCCGCACCATTTCGCCCTCAGCCCCGACGGCAAGCAGTTGCTGGTGGGCGACGCCGGCGGGAACGAGATGCTGTTCCTCGACCCCCGCACCGGGGAGATCCGGCGGCGCATGCCGGTGGCCGACCCCTACCACCTCTTGTTCAGTCCCAACGGCAAGTGGCTGGTGGTGACCGGCCTCGCGCGCAATCAGGTCGACGTCTACGACGCTGGGACCATGCAGTTGGCCAAGCGGTTTCCGGCGAGTTCCATGCCGAGCCACCTGGCCTACTCGCCGGATTCCAGCATGGCCTACGCCACATTGCAGGGCACCAACCGGCTGGCGGCCTATGACCTGAACCGGCAGGCGGTCGTATGGACCGTCGAGGTCGGCAATACGCCGGCCGGGGTGATCTGGCATCAGGGCAAGCTGCTGGTGGCCAATATGGGCACCGACTACGTGGCCGTGGTCGATCCCGTGGACGGCCGGGTCGAGCGCCGCATCCGCACCGGGCGCGGCGCGCATCAGATTTTCCCCTCGCCCGACGGCAAGCTGCTTTGGGTTAACAACCGTGTCGACGGCACCACGATCTCGCTCGATGCCACCACGCTCCTGCCCATCCGCACATACCGCGTGCCCGGCGGCCCTGACTGCATCGAGTTCGCGCCCGACGGCAAGCTGTGGATCACCCAGCGCTTCATCCAGAAGGTCGGCATCCTCGACCCAGCGACGGGCGCCCTGCAATCCGTACCGGTTGGGCGTTCGCCACATGGCATTTTCCTCACGGCAGCGACGCGGGTCCCCTGATGGCCGATCCGTTCAGCCTGGCAGCCGGCTGGCTGCAGGAAACGTTGCTGCTGCCCATGCTGTACGCGGTCGGCGCCATGGAGTGGGAGGAGATCGCCTTCGGCTGGGCGCTCTTTGCCTGTTACGGCGCCGCCCAGGTTGCGGCGACGTTCGCCATCTGCCTGCCGCTCGAGCGCTGGCGCCCTGTGGAGCGCTGGCCGGACCAGAAGGCGGTCTGGGTGGACGTGCTGTACACCTTCATCTCCCGGGTCGGCGTGCTGCCGCTCGTGACCTTCGTGCTGTTCTACCAAATCCAGGTCGCGCTGAACGGCTGGATGACCGACCACGGGTGGGTGCCGCCCACCCTCGAGCGGTTGTTCCCGTTCCTGCTCGGGCATCATCTGGCCACCTTCTGCCTCTACGCCGTCATCCTCGATTTCGCCGAGTACTGGCGCCACCGGCTGTCGCATCGTTACGCCTGGTGGTGGGGGCTGCACTCCTTGCACCACGCCCAGCGGCAAATGACCTTCTGGTCGGACGACCGCAACCACGTGCTGGACGACCTGATCGGGTTCGTGTGGTTCACCGCCGTGGCGCTGCTGATCGGCATTCCGCCACTGCAGTTCCCCCTGCTCGTTTTGCTGCTGCGCCTGCTGGAGAGCCTGTCGCACGCCAATGCGCGGCTGTCGTTTGGTTGGCTGGGCGACCGGCTGCTGATCTCGCCGCGGTTCCATCGGGCGCATCACGGGGTGCTGGCCGCCGGGCAGCGCAGCGCCAATTACGGCGCCATCCTGCCGTGGTGGGACATGCTGTTCCGCACCGCCGATTTCGCCCGCGCCTACGTGCGCACCGGAGACCCGGGCGCGGAGGAGGCACTGGCCACCGGCAGCTACGTGCAGCAGCAAATGGCCGGGCTGCGCCGCATGGCCCGGCTGGCCGGATGGACCCGGCGCCGCACGGGACGCTCGCGCGCATAAAGCGATAAGACAAAAGGGTAGAGCGTGGGCCGAGCCTTTGCCAACGGAACGCGCTCTGGATCACCAAACCATCCGCGTCTTGTCCACGGGCTCCGCCCGGCGGCCGCGGCCGACTTGCCATTCCTGCACCGGCATGAAGCGTTGCGCGAGAAACCGGTACGTCCGGCCCAGCAAGGGCAGCGTCGCATCCGTCCATAGAGGCCCCGCCGCCTCCCAGGCCGACAACGTCGCCTCCCAGGCGCGGAGGCTGCAATATAGCCAGTCTCGGTGCTGCCGAACGGACACGCGATGCGCGTCCAGCTCGGCCAGCGCGGCTGGCAAGGTTTCCATGCTGGCGTCCATCGCGTCGAACCGCGCACGAACCTTCGCCGTGGCGATGCCGGACAGGCGCAAGACCCGGGAAACCATCTCCGCCGCGGGAAGGTTCTGCGCCAGCCCCGGCGTCAGCGCCTCCACCCGGCCGGCCATCCGCAGCACGCGGCGCAGCAAACGGTCGCGCAGCGCCTCGGCGAACCCAAGGTCCTTCGCAGCTTGCTCGACGAGGCGGTGCACGGTGGCGATATCCGGCGCGCCCAGTTCCGCCATTGCCGCGGCGTAGGCCGTGCTCAGCCGGACCGGCATCCCCGGCGAATCGATTGCCGCCAGCACGGCTTGCGGTTCCGCCATGGCCCAGTCCGGCCCGGCGCCCTCGGCCGCCCCGACCATCCGCAATTTCAGCCGGGCTTCGGCCACTTGCTGGTGCGCGGCGCTGGGCTGCCAACTGGCTTCGCCGCCGATCACCTCCACGGGCAGCCGGTCCCCCGGGCGCAGTTCCGGCACAAAGTCCAGCGCCCGGGCGACCAGGGCAAACATCCTTCCATCCGCCGAGCCGCTCTCGACCCGCAATTCGGCCTGCAGCGAGCGCAGCGTCAGGGCCCCGCTGCTTTTGCCCAGTTGCAATATCATCACCGGCGCACCATCGGCCTCGGCCGGACGGAACGCGACCTCGCCCAGGCGGAGGAACGCTGGATGTTCGAACAGGCATGTCTCGCTGGCAGCCTCTACAGACATGCGCCCCAGCTTGCACGCGAAGGATGAATCAACCGTAAACTCAGCGGCCGTCCCGCTCGAGATCGGCGATATCGGCGTCGCTGAAGCCGAAATGGTGGGCGATCTCGTGAATCAGCACGTTCCTCACCAGCCGGAACAGGTCCTCGCCAGTCTCGATCCACTCCAGCAGGATCGGTTCGCGGTACAGCAGTATAAGGTCGGGCTCCTGTCGTGTTTCGCCCGCGCCCTTCTGGCCCAAGGGAACCCCCCGATACAGGCCGGTCAGCTCCCAAGCGTTCTCGATGCCCAGTTCGGCCAGCGTTTCGTCGTCCGCCACTTCCTCGACCAGGATGGAGACGCCGCGGACCTGGCTTCGCAGCCGCGCCGGAATGGCCGCCAAGGCATGATCGGCCAGATCGGCGATGTCTTCCGGGCCGGGGGGCAGGCTGTACCGCGTGAGCGGCGTGCTATCGTGGGGCATGCGGCATCCCGCCCTGATCCAGGCGGCGAGGTCAACCAGAATGCAGCCCCTCTCGTCGGCCACGGCTGAGGCCATCGACCGGCTTCCGGAGGAACTTAGCCTGGCAGGCGGCGTTGAGGGGGCATCTCAGAAGATCAGGGTACACCTCATGAGCATGTTCGGTTCCATCATGTCCAAAATCTTTGGCCATGCGAGCGCAGCCCCCGGCGCCGCCACTTCTGCGTCGCCCGCACCGATGGAGGCCTCGCCTGCTACGGCCGCGCCCGGCAGCGCCCCGGCCCAGACGGTCGATGTCGGCGCCGTGCTGACCGACATGGCGTCCAAGAACGGGCAATCGCTGAACTGGCAGACCTCCATCGTCGACCTTATGAAGCTGCTCGACCTCGACAGCGGCCTCCAGGCCCGCAAAGACCTCGCGGCCGAGCTGCACTACACCGGCGACACCAACGACTCCGCCGGCATGAACGTCTGGCTGCACAAGCAAGTCATGCAGAAGCTGGCCGAGAACGGCGGCAAGGTGCCGGACAGCCTGAAGGGCTAACCCTCCCCCGCGGCAGCATGAGGCCGTGCCGCGATGACGCTCTCGCGGCTTGCAACCCAGCGCGTGCTGTTCGGCCTGCTCTGCCTCATCTGGGGCACGACGTGGCTGGCGTTGAAGGCCGGCGTGAATGCGGTGCCGCCGGGTCTGTTCTCGGGGACGCGGTGGACCGTCGCGGGGGCGATCCTGCTGCTTTGGCAGGGCGCCCGCGGCGAGCCGGTGCGGGTCCGCACGCGCCTGCTGGGGCGGCTTACCCTGGTCGCCCTGTTGATGATCACCTTCAACGCCGTAATCATGCTCTACGGGTTGCGTTACGTCAGCAGCGGCCTCGCATCGGTCATCAGCGCGGCGCTCACGCCCATCTCGTTGCTGGGGTTCGCCGTGGCCACCGGGCAGGAGCGGGCGAGCCGCAGGCAACTCGGCGGCATCGCCTTGGGCGTGTGCGGCATCTTGGTGCTGTTCGGCCCGGATGCACTCGCGGGCAAGCAGGACACGGCGGAGCTGCTGGGCGCTGCGGGGATCATGGCGGGCTGCCTGTGCTACACGGCGGGCACCGTAATGGTGCGCCCGCTGATGCGCACGATGCCGCCCGCGCAGGTGGCGGGTGCGACGAACCTGATCGGCGGCCTGGTGCTGCTCGTTTGCTCCCTGTGGTTCGAGCCCGGTGCGCAGGAGGCGCTCGCAGGCCAGTGGGGCAGGGCCGCCTGGGCCGCGTGGTGGTTCCTGCTACTGGTGGGCTCCCTGGGCGCCACCATGATTTTCCTGCTCCTGGTGCGGGATTGGGGCGCGAGCCGGACGGGCACCTATGCCTTCATCTCACCCGTCATCGCGGTCCTGCTGGGGATCGCGGTGTTCGGCGAGCGCATGAGCGTGGAGGATGCTGTCGGGATGGCGCTGATGCTGGGCGCGGCCGGGCTTGCTCTGCGGCGGTGAGCGGCCTTCACGTATTAACGCTTGCTTAGGCGGAGTGAGTGTAGTTTGGGGGGCGGGATCGCCGCACCGAAACGGGAAGCACCATGGACGCCGAGGCCATCTATCCGAAGCTGACTGCGATACTGCAGGATGTGTTCGACGACGAGACGGTAGTGGCCACGCCTGGGCTGACTGCGGATGACGTCGAGGAGTGGGATAGCCTGAGCCATCTCCGCCTGGTCATGACGGTGCAGAAGGCATTTGGCGTGAAGTTCTCCGCCGGCGAGATCGGGCGGCTGAAGAATGTCGGAGACCTCGTGCAGCTCATCCAAACGAAAGCGGCTTAGCGGAGCGGCGGCATGCAGGGCTATGGCTTGCGATTCCATCATTTGGGCCTGGCCGTTCCTGCGCCAGACAAGGCGTTCCATTTTCTGGGCGCGCTCGGCTACACCAAGGGCGCATCGACGTTCGATCCTTTGCAGAACGTGAACCTGGCCATGCGGCACCACGCGGAAATGCCCGATGTCGAGGTGATATGGCCCGGCGAAGGCGCGTCGCCCATCGACCAGATGGTCCGCCGCGGCAACATGATCTACCATATGTGTTACGTTACAGGTGACGCCGAGGCATCCGTTGCGGCGATGAAGGCGGAGGGGTTGAGGGTGCAATCGCTTGGCATGCCAAAGCCAGCCAAGCTGTTCGGCGGCGTCCCTGTCTCGTTCCACCTGGTAGACCAGGTGGGGCTGATCGAGTTGATCCATGGGGAGCCGCAATGAGCGGGCTGCATGCCGGGCTGGCATGGTTGCCGCCACCGCCGGACGGCTTCGCCGCCCAATGCCGCGCCCTGGACACGGATGACGGCGCGCCGCTGGGGCGCCGCATTCGAACCCTGGCGAGTTGCGGGCTCGACGAAAACCAGCTCAGCCGCCTGGCCCGCGCGATCGGCCGCGCGCAGGGCGCGGGCCGGCCGCTCGCGCCGCTAGCCCCGTTACGGCTAGGCCTGATCAGCAACGCCACCACCCATCTGCTCGTCCCTGCCCTGGTAGCGACCGCCGCCCGGCACGGGTTCGCGCTCGAGTGCATCGAAGCCGAATACGGCCAAGTGATGCAGGAGGCGCTCTCGCCGGAGTCGAAGCTCGCCCGTGCCCGCCCCGACACCGTGCTCGTGGCGCTGGACCATCGCGGGCTGCCCTTCCGGCTCTCGCCAGGCGACCCGGAGGCTGCGCGGCAAACCGTCGAGGGCTGCCTCGGAATGCTGCAAACGATCCGCCAAGGGTTGCGGCAGAACGGCGCCGGCCAGTGCATCGTCCAGACCGTGGCCCGGCCGCCCGAGGCGCATTTCGGCAGCCTGGACCTGGTCCTACCCGGCACCCACAGGCACCTGGTCGACGCGGTCAACCGCGGAATGGCCGAAAGCCTCGCGGGCACGCCCGACCTGCTGTTCGACGTTGCCGGCCTGGCGGAACTGGTGGGCTTGGCCGACTGGCACGACCCAACGTTGTGGAATATGGCGAAGCTGCCGTTCGCGAGCCAGTTCGTGCCGCTCTACGCCGAGCACCTTTGCCGTCTGCTGGCCGCAGCGAAGGGCCGGAGCCGGCGCTGCCTGATTCTCGACCTGGACAACACCGTGTGGCACGGCGTGATCGGCGATGACGGCTTGGAGGGCATCGTCATCGGCCAGGGCGACCCGACCGGAGAGGCGCACCTTTCGGTGCAGCAGACCGCGCTCATGCTGCGCGAACGCGGGATCGTGCTGGCGGTCTCGTCCAAGAACAACGACGAGGTGGCCCGGCTGCCCTTCCAAAACCACCCCGAGATGCTGCTGCGGGAAAACCACGTGGCGGTGTTCCAGGCGAACTGGAACGACAAGGCGACCAACATCACCGCCATCGCCGCAGAGCTGTCCCTCGGCTTGGAAAGCATGGTCTTCCTCGATGACAATCCGGCCGAACGCGGCCTGGTGCGCAGCCTGCTGCCCGAGGTCGCCGTGCCCGAGTTGCCGTCCGACCCAGCGCTTTACGCCCGGACCCTGCTCGCCGCCGGGTATTTCGAGGCAACCACCTTCTCTGCCGAAGACCGCAAGCGATCGGACTTCTACCAGGGCAACGCGCAACGCGCGGCCTTGCAGCAGCAGGCGGGCGACGTGGACGCCTACCTGGCTTCACTCGACATGACCATCACCTTCCAACCCTTCGACGAAACGGGGCGATCGCGGATCACCCAGCTGATCAACAAGTCCAACCAGTTCAACCTCACCACCCGCCGTTACAGCGAAGCCGAAGTCGGGGCCGCAGAGCGCGACACCGCGTGCTACACGCTCCAGATCCGCCTGGCCGACATCTTCGGCGACAACGGCATGATCTCGGTGGTCGTCTGCCGGCCCGCGGGACCCAAGACCTGGGAAATCGACACCTGGCTGATGAGCTGTCGCGTGCTGGGCCGCAAGGTGGAGCAGGCCGTGCTCGCCGAGTTGGTCGCGGTGGCGCGGGAGCGCGGCATCACCAGCATCGTCGGCGTGTACCGGCCTACGCCGCGCAACCAACTCGTGGAGCAGCACTACGCCAAGCTCGGTTTCGCCCAACAACCCGATGGCCGGGAGGGCGAGACCGTGTGGGCCTATGATGTCGGAGCGGCCGACATTGCGCCGGCTCCCATGGCGGTGCGGCGGCTGCACAGTGCGCTGGTTGAGGCATGAACACGGACGCTGCCGAGCGCCTGCCCCGCTCCGATTTCATCGTCATCCCGCTTATCGCGTTATTGACGCTGGCGGCGCTGTTCGGCCTGGGCGAGTTCGCCGCGCGCCAGATTTTCGTCGAGAGCGGGCAGGAGACCTGCACCACCGTCGGCCCGGCCGGCGTGCAGGTGATGCGATCGAACTGCACGTCTCGGCGCAAGGCCGCCGAGGGGCCAGACACCGTCAACAGCTACAACGATTGCGGCTATCGCACGCCCCAACCTTGTGGTTCGCGCGCCGCCGGGAGTTTGCGCATCGCGCTGATGGGCGCCTCGACGGCGCAGGGGCTGAAGGTGCGCTACCCCGAGAGCTTCGCGGCACTCATGTCGCAGGAACTAAGCCGAGCATGCGGCCGGCCCGTCGAGGTGCAGAACATGGGCGTAGCCGGCGCCGGGCTGCTGGCCGTGTACCGTCGGTTGAGCGAGGCCCTGGCGATGCGGCCGGACCTGATCATGCTGGCGATGACCCCTTACGAGATGAAGGCCGCCATCGAACCCGGGCAACTGGCGAACAGGGATACACCCCTGACGGCGACCGTCCGGGGCGAGGATGGGCCGCCCCTCGCCCAGTCGCTCGTAAGCCGTATCAGCGATTTTGCATTCAACAGCCGTATCCTGGTGGCGGCGCAGCATTTCCTGTTTCAGGACAGGCCGACCTTCACCAAGCTGTTCATGTTGCACGGCGAGGACGCCGACTACCTTCGGGTTCCGTTCCGCGCCGGATGGGAACAGCGGCTGCGCGATATGGACACCCTGCTCGGGGACATGGCCGCCCGGGCCCGCACGGCCGGGGTGCCGATGATGCTTGTCCTGGGACCGCAACGCATCCAGGCCAGCTTGCTGGACCCCGCGGTGCGGTCACCGGGCGTGGACCCGGCGGAACTCGGCCGACGGCTCGCGGCCATCGCCGCCCGGCATGGCGTGCTCTTTCAGGACACGCTTGAAGGGTTCGCGCGGGTCGGCGACCCCGACGCGATGTTCTATGCCGTGGACGGCCACATGGACGCCGCCGGCCACGCCGTCTTCGCCCAATCCGTTGTGGGCCGCCTGCTGCAGGATGCCAGCGCGTTCCGGGACTGCCGCGGCGCATGACGGTCGCCTCGCTGGCGTTCCTCGGCTTCGCCGTCGCGGTGTCGCTCGTCTACAATCTGGCCCGCCCCCTCTGGTGGCGGCAAGGCGTGTTGCTGATCGCGAACCTGGTTTTCCTGGCCAGCTTTGCCCCTGGCGTCGGGGCGATGCTGCCGTTGCTGGGGTTTCTCGCCGTCGGATACGGCGCTCTGGTGCTGGCGCAACGCGGCCTGTCCAGCGCCGCGCTTGCCGCATTGCTGACAGTGATCGTCCTCCTGTTCTTCTGGCTCAAGCGTTACAGCTTCCTGCCGCAAGCAAGCTTCCTGCCGTTCGCCTATAGCGTAATCGGGCTGTCATACATCTTCTTCCGTGCTTTGCATGTCGTCATCGATGCGAACGGCGGTGACTTGCCGCAGCGTGTCTCTCCTGTCGCATACCTCAACTACGTGCTCAACTTCACCAGCCTCGTATCCGGCCCGATCCAGCGTTACCAGGACTACGCCCAGCAACAGCTTGTCACGCGGCCGCCGGCCCTCGACTGGGTGATCGCCGGACGTGCGGTGGAGCGGATTGCCACCGGGCTATTCAAAGTCGTCGTGCTCGCAACGCTCCTCTATGGCCTGCACCAGCGAATGCTGACGGCCTTCGATGCCGAGACCACCCTAAGTGGCCACGTGCTGACCGCGCTTGGGGCCATGGTCGGCTATACCTTCTACCTATACTGCAACTTCTCCGGCTACATCGACATGGTTATCGGTGCCGCCCGGTTCTACCGCTTGGAATTGCCCGAGAACTTCGATCGCCCATTCTCGGCGACCAGCTTCCTCGAATTCTGGTCGCACTGGCACATGACACTTTCGGGCTGGCTCAAGACCTACGTTTATAATCCCCTCGTCCTCGCGCTGATGGCACGGTTCCCCTCTCCCGCGGCCGCTCCGTTCCTGGGCGTAGCCGCCTTGTTCTTCACCTTCTTCCTGATCGGCCTGTGGCACGGCCAGACTTCAGTCTTTGCCATATTCGGCGTGCTGCAGGGGCTGGGTGTCAGCGCCAACAAGCTCTACCAGGTCGAGATGGTCCGGCGGCTCGGGCGCAAGCCCTATCGGGCGCTCTCCGGCCGGCCTTGGTACCAGACGCTGGCGCGTGGCCTGACCTTCACCTGGTTCACCGGCGGGCTGGTGTTCTTCTGGGGCACGTGGCCCGTGATCGACCAGCTCGGCGCCGGGCTCGGCGTGGTTGGGATCGGGCTTGCGGCGTTGCTGCTGACGCTGGCCGCCAGCGTGGTACTCGCCCTCGGCATCAAGGGCCGCGATGCCTGCCTGAGCGTGCGGGCGGCCGGTACGCCGGTGCTGCTGTCCCGCTACAGCCGTACCGTCTGGGTCACCACGATGGGTGCGGTCGCCGGGGCCGCGCTCACCCTGCTCGCCTCGCCGGCGCCGGACGTGGTTTACAAGACCTTCTAAGGACATCCGCATGAGCGACGAACCGCTTTGCCCCGAGGCCTATGCACCCTATCGCGACCCGCGCGACTACATCCTCAGCTGGACCGACGCCATCTGGATCGATCGGGGCCTGGGCCGGTTGCGCGACCACTATTCCAGGGATGTGAAGGTGTTCTCGGCGTACGGCGAAACCTACGACTATGACCATGTCATCGAAAACAGCCTCCAGAAGTTCGCCGCCTTCCCGAACGGCGGCGGCGGCATGGGCGAAGACGTGATTTGGGAACAGCGTGGGCCCGGCGGCTTCATCAGCAGCCACCGCGTGTTCAAGTCCGGCACCCACACCGGTTTCTGGACCTACGGTCCGCCCACCGGAAAGGACTGGGTTTCCCGCACCGTCGCGCATTGCCTGGTGCAGGACAACAAGGTGACCGAGGAGTGGCTGGTCCGCGACGAATGGTCGGTCCTGGAATGCCTGGGCCTCGACCCCTACCGCATCGCCGGCGAGCTTGCCGCCGCGAGCCCGGTGCTCGGCGCCGGCATGCAGGCAGGCGGCGAGCAGGGCGCGTTCCAGGGCCGCATCGCGGACCCGTTCACGGCCGGCGTCTCCGGTCGCCGTCCGCGCCGGCATCAGGCCGAGTGGGAACTGGTGCGGGAGATGTTCGAGGAGGTTTGGAACGGCCGCATGTTCAACCGCGTCACCGATTTCTGCAGCCATCAGATCGCCCTGCAAACGGTGCGCATGAAACGCGTGCAGGGCGTGGCGCCGTATCAGATCGACCTGATCAACCTGCTGGCCAGCTTCCCGGACGGGCGGGTGGAAGTCCGCGACATCGCCGTCCTCGACGGCCCCGAGCTGGGGCTGCGCGTGGCCGTGATCTGGCTGCTGCGCGGGACGTATTCCGGCGTGCCCACCTATGGGCCGATCACCCGCACCAAGGTCAACGTCCTGGGGGCAAGCCACCTCGAACTGCGCGAGGGCAAGGTGTTGCGCGAATGGCGCCTGTTCGACGAGATCGCGATCCTGGCGCAAATCCATGCCGGCCGCGAGGCAGAGTTCATGGGCTGAGCCGCCGCGCCATGCGTGCCGGGGACACGCGGCCGCAAGCCCTGATCAGGCCGGCGTATCGCGGTCAGGCCGACGTGGCTTGCGGCTGTGTCAGGAACGCCTGCATGGCGTGCCAGAACTGCGCCCGGCTGTTGCCCATCGCCGGGGAGTGGGCGGAGTTCGGCAGCACCACGTATTGCCGGTCGAAGCTCGGCAGCTTGATGAAGAAGTCCATCAGGTCTTCCTCGGTCGCGATGCCGTCATGCTCGCCGCGGATGAGCAGGACAGGGCAGCGCACGCGCGTCGGGTCCACCAAAGGCAGGTTCGCGGTCATGTCCAGGTAGGTGCCCGTCGGCACGGAATCTCCGAACGGCAGCTCCGCCTTCGCCATCGCGCCCGGCACGCGCGGGTCGGATGTGCCCGGCATGTCGCGGGTGAAGATTTGCGTGATGTCGGCCTCGAGGCGGGGCCGGCGCGCGTTCGCGCGGAAATATGCGAGGCGTTCGGCGCGCTTGCCCAGCGTGGGAGAGCCCTTGCCGGTATAGGTGAACGCCGCGAGCACCAGCCGGCCCACCCGGTCCGGGTGCTCCATGGCGAAACGCCCGGCCCGCAGCGCACCGCTGCTCTCGCCCATGAGGTGGAAGCGCGTTTGCCCGGTTTCCCGCTGCACCAGGGCCGCGGCCGCAAGCAGGTTCGCCGACCCGGCCGCCACATCGGAGTTGCCGCGCGCCGCGCCGGAATGGCCGTAGCCCTCGAAATCCATGGTCCACACGTCGTATCCCAGCCGCGCGAACACGTTCATCATCGAGTATTCGCCGGCGCCGGGCACCTCCAGGTCGAACGAGGGCCGGCTCGATACCGTGGAGCCGTGCGCAAGGAACAGGACCGGCCCGCCGGCCGGCGCGGCGGCGAGCTGTTTGCGGAACAGCCACAGCTTCACCCCTTCGAGCTCGGTCCAGTACTCGGCCATGCGGAACTCGTCGGCGCCGCCGGGCGCGGCGGTGGCGGCGGACGTCAGGGCTGGGGTCGCGGCAGCGGCGGCCAAGCCGATCAACATTGTGCGGCGTTGGGTCATGATATCCTCGGATTGGCGAAGCGTCGTGGGACGCGCTCTACTCAGCAGCAGCCGGAAGCATCCGCCCCTGCACCGCGGCCCGCGTTGTGGGCGGCAGCAGGTCGAGCGGAGCCAGGTAGCCGTCATGGTCGATACAGGCGCCCTGCTGCATGGCCGCCTGCACGATGTCAGGCGCCCAGGTGATCCGCTTCCGCTGGTCGCCGCTCGTGATCAGCGCGACTTCCACCGGCGCGTCCCCCGGGTTGACGAAGCCACGCCACGCTGCGCCTGGCGTGGAGAAGCACTCGCCTGTGCCGACATCCACAGTGGTTTCGGCGCCGGGCGCGTTCAGGATGACGCGAAGCGCGCCCTGGAACACGATCGCCACCTGCTGTTCCGCCAAGGCATGCCGCCCAACCTGCTGGCGGCCGGGAATGCGCAGCCACTCGATGCTGAACCCGTGCGGATTGCCGATCGGCGCGGCGTGCGCGCGGTCCTCGGTCATGCCGTGGCCCAGCACCGGCGCCAGCTCGGCCGCATGGCCCGGCAGCACGCCATCCAGCAAGGCATGGGCGGACCAGGCCCGCTCGCCGGCCGGCACCACGCGGCGGCGCATCTGCTCGGGCGAGTAGCGCGGCAGGCTGGCGATCTGCGACGGCGTCAGCGCCTGCATCAGGCTCTCGGGCGCCGGCCTGGGCACGCCGCGATCGGTATCGACCAGCATATTGTCCTGGGTGAGGAACAGGCCATAGGTCGCGGCCGTTTCCAGGATCGAGGGATGCCAGATGATCCCCCCGGTATCGTCCCCACCCAGCGCCGTGAAAATCCAGCCGTCGTCCCCGCCCGTGTTGGTGAAGCCGCGGAAGATCCAGGTGGGGACGCTGACCACGTCCCCGGGCCGGCCGACGATCTCGCCATCCGCCCCGTCCGCGCCCCAGCGGAAGGTCCAGGTGCCACGGCTGACCATGAACACCTCGGCCGTGAAATGGATGTGCAGGTTGTTGACCGTGCCCGGCGGCATCGCGGCCACGCCCAGGCTGAAGCCGTGCGGCTCCGTGAGGTTCACGACCTGGTCGCGCGACTGGGTCACGCCGGGGCCGACGAGCGAATAGTTCTCCTTCAGCTCGGAGCCCGGCATCTTGCAATCGATGAACGCCATCTTGCAGGCGACCATGTCGGCGCGGCGGATGTGCCGGGCCCGGACGGCTTCGGGACTCAGGGTGATCATGGCGCCTCGCTGCGTTCGAGTTCGTTCCGAGACTAGGCGTGTTGGCCGCGGCCGTTCAAGTCACCGCCGGCCGCCGCCCCCGCCGCCGCCCCCGCGGAAGCCGCCCCCACCACCGCCGCCCCCGCGGAAGCCGCCTCCACCGAAGCCACCGCCTTCCCGGTGGCCCCCGTAGCCGCCGTATCCGCCGCCGTAACGGCCGCCCCAGTTGCCGCCCCCGTACCCACCGCGCCAGCCGTACCCGCCGTACCCGCCCCAGCCGCGGCCGTAATAGCCGCCGTAATAGCCGCCGAAGCCCAGCCCAAAGCCGTAGCCGCCCCAGAATGCCGGGCCATATACCCAGGGATAGTAGCTGGTGTAGCCGTAGGTATAGGCAGGATAAGGATAGGCCTGCGGAACCGGCACGGCATCGTTGCCGCGCGCCGCCATGCACTGGACGTAGGCGAGGTGGGGCTGCGCGTTCAGGTTCGGGTCCGTCAGGGGCTGCGCCGCCACCGAACCGGCCTGGGCGGGAAGCGGCAGCGCCGCCGGGCCGCCCGTTCGGCATGCGGCGTCATCCTGCTGGAACTGGACATAGGTTTTCTGCTGTCCGGGCAGCACCACCAGCGGCGCCGGCTGCGGCGGCGGCACGGCGACGCAGCCCGCCAACCCGGCAAGCACGGCAACCAGACCTGCCCGCCTAGGCAATGATCCACGCATCCAAGCCTCCCAC
This sequence comes from uncultured Acetobacteraceae bacterium, assembly GCA_964235765.1. Taxonomy (GTDB): domain Bacteria; phylum Pseudomonadota; class Alphaproteobacteria; order Acetobacterales; family Acetobacteraceae; genus JAVVHH01. The sequence continues at coordinate 14,889 of CAXSDH010000044.1, read as the reverse complement.
CCAGCGTCAACCCCTGGCCGATACTACTCCGTTTCCGCCAGCGTCCGCTACAGGCGCCGCCCCAATCGCATCCACAGCAGCAACGCGCTGTCGATCGGCACGGCGGGTAACTCGCGCAGGCGCCAATACCAGCGCTTGGGCCGGCTGCTGCTGGCTGGGCCGGGCGGCGGCGGGCATGGCCGGGCACGCAGCCCGGCCAGCCGCAGCAGCAACACGCAGCGCGGCAGGTGGTAGGCCGACGTCGCGGCGTAAACCGGCCCCACTTGCCCACGCAGCAGCCGGGCGCAGGCCAGCACCGACCGGATGGTGTTCTTCCCGGTCGGTTCGAGGACGATGCGCTCCGAAGCGATGCCGTGCTCGCCGAGCAGGTTCGCCATCACTTCCGCCTCCGCCGGGCCGTGCCGCCCGACCCCGCCGGTCGGCATGAAGCGGGCGGCATCCAGCGTGGCGGCGCAGCGCACGGCCGCCTCCACCCGGTCTCGCATGGCGCCGCTGGGCGAGCCGCTGGGCTGCACCGCTGCGCCGAAGATGATGATGGTCGCCGTCAACCCGGCGCGGCCAGCAGGATGCGATTTACGGACGACAGCGCGTCGTAGCTCTGCCGCCACGCACGTGCGGCGGCCTCGGCCGGGGTACCGCGGGCCTGCAGGGCCGCGCCGATCGCGGCCACAGAGCGGCGCCCATCGATCAGGTTCAGGATCGCCCCGGCCAATGGCGGCAACGGCACGGGCACGCGTAGCCCATCGAACAGGAACGGCAACGTGCCGTCCGGCCGGATGTTGCGGGCGATCTCGGGCGCCGGCATCTCGCGCGCGACGGGCACCGCGGCGGGCTGCATGGGGTCCGGCGCCGGCCGCGCCTCGGCGGCGCGCACGCAATAGGCGACGTGGGTGCTCATGTTGCCGGCCAGCGCCTCGGCCAGCGCGGCGCGGGCGATCGGGTCCAGCCCGGCCACGCGGGCGCGGAGCTTGGGGTCGGGCAGCAGGGCGGCCGGGTCGTAGCGCATCGGCTCCATGAGGCAGGTGATCGCCAGCCCTTCGCCGTGCAGCAGGCGTGCCAGATCGGGCACCGTATAGGCGCGGTCGCGCGGGTTGAGCAGCAAGTCGTACAGGCCGGCGTCGCCGCCCTCGATGTGGTCGCCGAAATAGCGGTTGCCGCGCAGCCAGGCCGTATCGGGCAGATGCCGCATGACCCGGCGGGCCACGTCCAGCCGGGCCGGCGGCGCTTCGTCCTCGGGCGCCAGCAGCCGCATCGCCTCCTGCACCATATAGACGCCGGTGCGGCCATGCGGCGCATAGACCATCAGCCCGAGCCCGCCGCCTGGGGCCAGGACGGAGAGCAGCGCCCGCACGCCCGCCGCCGGGTCAGGCAGGTGGTGCAGCACGCCGCAGCAATCGATGTAGTCGAAGGGACCGAGGCCGGAGCCCGGCAGGTCGAGCAAGGAGAGGCGGCGCCAATCCAGCTCGAGGCCCCGCACGCCGGCGCGCGCGCGCGCGATCCCGTGCGCGGCAGCGGAGCGGTCGAGATAGGTGACCCGGCCCGCCCGGCCCGCCGTTGCCAGTTGCTGCGCCAGCATGATCGCGCCGTCGCCGGTGCCGCCTCCGGCCACCAGCGCGCGCAGCGGTTCGGCGGCGGGGCGGGCGGCCTGGAACACCCAATGGTCGATCTCCCGCAGGTGGCTGGGGCTGCCGATGACCAGCCGCTTCGCCTCGTCCCGCGGGTCCCGCTTGGGGTAGGGGTAGGCTTCGTACTGGGCCGCCAGCCTTGTGTCGGTTGCGTCGCTCATGCCGAACGCATATCCCGCGCCGATGCACAACGCCAAACCGCAACACACCCGCGGCTATTGCGGCATCGGCGCCGAGGGCGTGTCCAAATCGGCCAATGTCGGCGCCCTGCTGCGGACCGCGCACGGCTTCGGCGCCGCGTTCTGCTTCACCGTGGGCGCCGGATGGGACGCGCGGGCCGGCCGCACCTCGGACACGGCGGACACGCCCGCCCACGTGCCGCTCTGGCGCTTCGCCGACGTAGACGGGCTGCTTCTGCCGCGCGAATGCACCCTCGTGGGCATCGAACTGCTCGATGAAGCGGTCGACCTGCCCTCGTTCCGCCACCCGCTGAACGCGGCGTATGTCCTGGGGCCGGAGCGGTCCGGCCTGTCGGAGGCGATGCGGGCGCGGTGCCGGCACGTGGTGCGCATCCCCACCCGGTTCGCCCTCAACCTGGCCGTCGCCGGCGCCCTCGTGCTGTATGACCGCCTGCTGCAGCACGGCCGGTTCGCCGAGCGTCCCGTCGCCAGCGGCGGGCCCGCCGCGCCGCTGCAGCCGGCGGCCGGGCACGGCGACCCCAGGTTCCGCCGCACCACGCCGGATTGGCTGCCCTAAGCTTGTCCCGTCCCCGTCTCCGCCGTATCTCTCGGCTCATGCAACCCTCTCGGCCCCATGCGCTCGCGGCGCTCGCCCTCCTGGCCAGCCTACCGGCTGCCGCACAGACCCGGCCGGCCCACCCGCCGGCGCACCCGCCCGCGCGGCCCCCGGCCAACGCGCCTAAAAGCATCGGCAAATGGGACGACTGGCAGGCAGCGACCCACCAGGAGGCGGGGCAACTGGTCTGCTACGCCTTCACCCGCGCCACCGCATCCAGCCCCAGCCTGCCCGGCCGCGGCGACGTGGTGCTGACGGTCACCCAGCGCCAGGGCGGGCGGGACGCCGTGGCGATCACCGCTGGCTTCGCCTACGCCAGTAGCGCCGAGGTGCAGGTGGTCGCGGACCAGGCGACGCTGCCGTTCTACACGGCGAACCGCTCCGCCTTCGCGCGGGACGGCAAGGCGGCGGTCACCAGCTTCGACAAGGCGCGCCAGGCGGTGGCCAGGTCGCCGGGCCCGCGCAATGCGCCGGTGGCGGACACCTTCAGCCTGCGTGGGTTCAGCCCGGCCTACGCGGCGATCTCTAAGGCGTGCCCCGCCAAATGAACGCGAGCCTGACCGAGGCCGAGCGGCAACGCATCCTCGCCAAGTCGGCCCTGTTCAACCCGCCCCCGGCCCAGTTGGCCGACGGCAGGCGGGACCTGGTCGGCCTCTCGCGCGAGGAGCTGGCCGCCGAACTGGCCGCCATTGGCGAAAAGCCGTTCCGGGCCAAGCAGCTCTGGCACTGGATCTACCATCAGGGCGTCACCGACTTCGCCCGCATGTCCAGCGTGGCCCGGCCGTTGCAGGAGCGCCTCGCCGGGCAATTCGTCATTGGCCGGCCCGAGACGGCCACCGCGCAGGAAAGCGCCGACGGCACCCGCAAGTGGCTGTTCCGCTTCCGCGACGGGCAGGAGGCGGAGACGGTCTACATTCCGGACCGGCAGGAGGACCGCGGCGCCGTATGCATCAGCAGCCAGGTCGGCTGCACGCTCTCCTGCCGGTTCTGCCACACCGGCACCCAGGCGCTGGTGCGCAACCTCGGCGCGGCGGAGGTGGTCGGCCAGTTCATGGCGGCGCGCGACGCCTACGGCGAATGGCCGAGTCCGCGCGGCGAGACGCCCCGGCTGCTCTCCACCATCGTGCTGATGGGCATGGGCGAGCCGCTGTACAATTACGAGAACGTCGCCCGCGCGATGCGGATCGTCATGGACGGCGAGGGCATCGGCCTCTCCCGCCGGCGTATCACGCTGAGCACGTCGGGGGTGGTGCCGATGATGGACCGCTGCGGCGCCGAGCTGGGGGTAAACCTCGCGGTGTCGCTGCACGCGGTGCGGGACGAGTTGCGCGACGAGATCGTGCCGCTCAACCGCAAATACCCGATCGCGGAGCTGATCGCCGCCTGCCGCCGCTACCCCGGGGCCAGCAACGCCCGGCGCATCACCTTCGAATACGTCATGTTGCGCGGCGTGAACGACAGCGAGGCGGAGGCCCGCGAACTGGTGCGCCTGATCGCCGGGATCCCGGCCAAGGTGAACCTCATCCCGTTCAACCCCTGGCCCGGCAGCGCCTACGAGCCAAGCACGCGCGAGGCGCTGGCCCGCTTCGCCGCCATCGTGTCCGACGCCGGCTTCGCCTCGCCGATCCGCACCCCGCGCGGGCAGGACATCCTGGCCGCCTGCGGGCAACTGCGAACGGAGAGCCGCCGGGCTCGCCCCGTGGCTTGAGCGAGGCGTCGCGGATCGCGCTCCCCCTCGGCCTGCTATCCGCCGCGGGGTTCCTATCCTCGGCCGGGTCGCGGGTGGTGGACCCGCTGCTGCACCCCATCGCGACCGATTTCGGCGTGACCGTGCCGGACCTGTGGATCGTCATCGCGGCCTACACCCTGCCCTATGGTTTGAACCAATTGATCCTCGGCCCGGTCGGCGACCGCTTCGGCAAGCTGCGGGTGATCCTGGGCGCCTTGGTCGGCTATGCGCTGTTCACCGGCGCCTGCGCGCTGGCGACCAGCCTGGCCAGCCTCTCGGTGTGGCGGGCGCTGGCGGGGGCGGCCAGCGCCGGGCTGATCCCGGTCGGCATGGCCTATATCGGCGACGCCGTGCCTTACGAGCGCCGCCAGGTCACGCTGAGCAAGTTCCTGACCGGCATCGTGCTGGCGCAGGTGCTGGCGGGGCCGGTGGGCGGCATCTTCGGCCAGTATATCGGCTGGCGCGGCGTGTTCGTGGTGCTGGGCGGCCTTGCGGTGCTGGTCGCGCTCGCCTTTGCCCTGCGAGTGCGCGGCATACCGGACAGGCGGGGCCCCGGCCGGATGTATAACCCCGAGAACTACGTGCGCATGGCGCAGAACCGCACCGGCCGGCTGGTGCTGCTGGCCGCGGCGCTGGACGGCGCGTTGTTCGTCGGCTGCTTCCCCTATCTCGCGCCCTATCTGCACGAGCATTTCGCCCTGCCCTATGCGCAGGTCGGGCTGATCCTGGCCTGCTTCGGCCTCGGCGCGCTGCTGTACACCCAATATGCCCGGCCGATGCTGAAGCGGCTCGGCGAGGGCGGCATGGTGCTGACGGGCGGCCTGCTGATGGCGGGCGGGCTCGCGCTGTCGGTGGTCTCGGGCCGCTGGTGGCTGTTCATCCCGGTGGAGGCGGCGCTGGGCCTGGGCTTCTTCATGCTGCATTCCGTGCTGCAGGCCCAGGCGACCGAGCTGCTGCCGCAGGCACGCGCGACGGCGGTGGCCACCTTCGCCTGCCTGCTGTTCCTGGGCCAAAGCGCCGGGGCGTTGCTGGTCGGCGCCGCCATCGCCCGTTGGGACTACCCGGTCGCGTTCCTGCTCGACGCCGGGGGCATCACCCTGCTGGCGCTGTGGCTATGGCGCATCCTGCGCCGTCCGCCGCTTGCCCCGGCGGCGCCCCAGCCCATCTGAGCAGCATGGACGACGAGACATCACCTGAACCCAAGGCGCCCGCCCCCAAGCTCCCGCCCGAAGTCGACGGTCCGAAGGGGCCGGAGCCGACGCGCTACGGCGATTGGGAACAGAAAGGCCGCTGCACGGACTTCTGAGCCGCCATCAGAAACTCGGCAGCGCCGGTAACTCCACCCCGGCATACTTCTGGAATATCGCCGCAAGCTCGCCGTTGTTGCGGGTGAAATAGACGAAGGTGTTGACCCAGCGCAGCAGGTCCGTGTTGCCGCGGCGCATCCCGATCGCGAGGTGCTGCCAGCCGAGCGATAGCTTCTTCTCGTAGTTGGCGCCGGGCTGCAGCTTGTTGGTCTGCGCGGGGATGAGGAAGCCGGTGGCGGTTGCGTCCACCTGCCGGGTCATCAGCGCCTGGATGGTGCTGGCGTCGTTGTCGAAGCGCATGAGGTTCGCGCCCGGCGCCAGCCGCTCCACCATCGGCCCCTGGATGGCGCCGCGCACCACCGACACCTTCTTGCCCTTGAGGTCGTCGAAGCTGCCGATCGTGGTCGCCGCCGGCGCCATGATGATGCTTTCCTGCGCGGCATAGGGGTTGCTGAACCAGATCTGCAACGCCCGCTCCGGCGTGATGGTCAGGGTCGCCATCACCAGGTCGGCCTTGCCCGTCACGATGAAGGGGATGCGGTTCTGGCTCGTCACCGGCACGATCTCCAGCTCCACGCCCATGTATTTGGCGAGCAGCCGCGCTACCGAGACATCAATGCCGTCCGGCGCCATGGCGGTGTCGAGCATGCCCCAGGGCGGGTTGTTGGTGTCGATGGCGACCTGGATCTTGCCGCGCTTGATGATCTCGTCGGTTCCGGCCATGCCGGTTTGCGCCCGCGCCGGCGCGGCCAGCGCAAGCACGATCAGCAGCAGCCCTGCGAAACGCTTCATCGGTCCCCCCTGGTTTTGCCGGCAGCTTCCGCCGTGGCGCCCAAGTCCGTCAACCCAGGGTGGGATCGGCCACGGGGCCGCCCAGCCGGCCCAGCAATCGCCGCTCGAGCCGGCCGGAGAGCCAGGTGAGCGGGAAGCACAGGGCGAAGTAGATCGCCGCCGCCACCAGATAGACCGGGATGGGCCGGAACGTGAGGTTATTGACGAACTGCGCCGCCTGGGTCAGCTCGGCGAAGCCGATGATGCTGGCCAGCGAGGTGTTCTTGACCACCTGCACCATGAAGCCGACCGTGGGCGGAATGGCCAGGCGCAAGGCCTGCGGCAGCACCACGTGGCGGAAGGTGGGCAGGAAGCCCAGGCCGAGCGCCCGCGCCGCCTCCCACTGGCCGGGCGCCACCGCCTGCACCGCCCCCCGCCAGATCTCGCCGAAATAGGCGCCCGCGTAGCAGGACAAGGCGAGGGTAACGGCCACGTAGGGGTTCTGGTCGCGCCCGGCCAGGGCCAAGCCGAAGAACACCAGGAACAGCAGCATCAGCAAGGGGATGCACTGGAACAGCGCAATCCATCCGGCGGACATCAGCCGCGCGGGGCGCCACGGCGAGACCCGCAGGAAGGCCAGCACAAGGCCGAGCGCCCCGCCGCCCAGGTAAGCGACGAGCGACAGCAGGATGGTCCAGCGCGCCGCCGCCAGCATGAACAGGATTTCGGGCTGGCCGAAGGCGCGGATCACCGCAACACCGCCCGGTGCAGCCCGGCGAAGGCCGCCTTCAGCGCGAACGCCATCGCCACATAGATCGCCGTCACCACGATATAGACCTCGAACGGCCGGAACGTCTCCGTTTCCAGCACGTGCGCCGTGGCCGTCAGCTCCTCGGCCGAGATGGTCGAGACCACGGAGGAGCCGAGCATCACGAGCACGAATTGGCTGGTCAGCGCAGGATAGGCCACGCGCAGCGCCGGGCGCAGCACGACGTGGCGCACGATCTGCGGCGTGCGCAGCGCCAGCGCCCGCGCCGCCTCGATCTGTCCCCCCGGGACGGCGAGGATGCCGGCGCGCACGATCTCGGTGGCGTAGGCGCCGCAGTTGACCGACATGCCGAGCAATGCGGCCTGGATGGGGTCGAGCGACACGCCCAGCGAGGGCAATCCGAAATAGATCAGGAACAACTGGATCAGGAACGGCGTGTTGCGGATGGCCTCGACGTAGCCGCGCACCAGGCCGGCCGGCCAGCGCCCGCCGAACACCGCGGCCACCGCGCAGGCGCCGCCGATCGCCAGGCCGGCCACCATGGCGGCGACCGAGAGCTGGAGGGTCAGCCAGGCGCCGCGGCCGATCATGCCGAGGCTGGCGAACACCACCCCGAAGTGAAAGACGTAATCCATCCCGGACCGACGCTAGGCCGGGAGGTGCGGGCTGGCTAGGCTGGGCGGATGCAAACGGCCGGACTGACGGACCTGCAAGTCAACGGTTATGCCGGGGTGGACTTCAACGACCCCGCGCTGACCGCGGCCGCGCTGGACGCGGCGCTGCACGCCATGCTCGCCGCCGGGGTCACGCAATGCCTGCCGACCCTGATCACCGCGCACGAGCATGAGCTGGCCGCCCGCTTCGCCGCGCTCGACCGGGCGGTGGCCCGCAGCCGCCTCGGCCCGCTGATGGTGCCCGGCTACCACCTGGAAGGCCCCTTCCTGAACCCCGCGCCGGGCTTTCGCGGCTGCCACCCGGCCGGGGCGATGGTCCCGCCCGACCCCCGCCTGGTCGCCAGGCTCGCCGCCCCCCTGGCCCGGCCGATCCTGCTGCTGACGCTCGCGGCCGAGCAGCCCGGCGCCGAGGCGCTGATCGCCTGGGCCGTGGCGCACGGCATGGTGGCGGCCATCGGCCACTCCGATGCCGGCGCCGCGGTGGTGGCCCGCGCCGCGGCGGCGGGCGCCCGCATGTCCACCCATCTGGGCAACGGGCTGCCGCAGGTGCTGCCCAAGCTCGACAACCCCATCATGGCGCAACTGGCGGAGGACCGGCTGGCGGCCGGGTTCATCGCCGACGGGGTGCATCTGCCGGTCCCGGCGCTGCGGGCGATGGTGCGGGCAAAGGGGGCGGGCCGCGCCATCCTGGTGACGGACGCCGTGGCTGCCGCCGGGGCGCCGCCGGGCCGCTACGGCTTCGCCGGCATGGCGATCGACGGCGCGCCGGACGGCAGCGTGCGCACGCCCGGCGGCAACACGCTCGCCGGCTCCGCGCTGACGCTCGACCGGGCGGTGCGCAACGTGATCGCCTGGGGCATCGCGGCGCCGGAGCAGGCCGTGGCCATGGCGTCCGCCGCACCCGCCGCCCTGCTCGGCCGCAGCCCGGCAGGGGCGGTACTGTGGGACGCGGAGATGCGCGTTTTGGCTTCCCGCGTGGGTGGGGTGGTGTATCGTTCGGAAAACCCGGGGACCGCTTCATGGCACTGACACGGCGCACGACACTCGTGGCGGCGGCGACCGCGGCGGGGGCGATGGCCGCCCGGCCGGCGCGGGCCGCCCCGGTGGCGCTCACCATCCTCGACGTCGGCGGCGCGCTCGCCCTGATGCAGCCGGCCTTCGAGGCCTTCCGCACGGCCAACCCCGACCGGGTCGCCCGCCTCACCTTCAGCAAGGCGCCCGCGCCGGAGCTGGCCGCCAAGCTGCGGGCGCAGCAGGCGGCCGGGCGGGTGGACATCGACCTGGTGCTGACCGGCAGCGACGGCCTGGCCGCTGGGCTGGAAAACGGGCTTTGGGAGCGGCTGCTGCCGGACCACCTGGCGCGCCTGCCCGGCCTCGACGCCAACTACGAACCGGCCGCGCTCGCCTTGAACCGGGCGCAGGGCCAGGGTTTCGGCGTGGTGATGAACTACTATCCCTCCGGCCCCTTGCTGGAATACATGCCGGACCGCGTGCCCACGCCGCCCGCCTCCGCCGAGGCCTTGCTGGACTGGGCGCGGGGCCACCCCAACCGCTTCATGTACGCCCGCCCCGCCAATTCCGGCCCCGGCCGCACCTTCATGATGGGCCTGCCCTATCTGCTGGGCGACGCCGACCCGAAGGACCCCGTCGCCGGCTGGGCCCGCACCTGGGCCTACCTCGAAGCCTTGAACCCCTTCATCGAATACTACCCCAGCGGCACCGGCCCCACGATGAAGGAGTTCGGCGAGGGCTCGCGCGACATCATCGTCAGCACCACCGGCTGGGACATCAACCCGCGCGTGCTGGGCATCGTGCCGAAGGAGGCGCGGGTGGGCACGCTGCGCGGCTTCCATTGGATCTCCGACGCCTTCTTCATGACGGTGCCGCGCGGCGTGGGGGCGGACAAGCTGGCGGTGCTGCTCGACATGATGGCCTGGGTGCTGCGGCCGGAGCAGCAGGCCTTCTCCTACGACGAAGGCTATCTCTACCCCGGCCCGGCGGTGCGCAACGTGCCCCTCAGCATGGCGCCCGCCAGCAGCCAAAAGGCCATCGGCGAATTCGGCCGTCCCGAATACGCGGCGCTGATCCAGGACAACCCGATCGAGCTGCCGCTGGCCCCGGACCGCATGGTGGCGGCGTTCCGCATGTGGGACGAGCGCATCGGCGGCAAGAAGGGCACCAAGTAGCTAAATCGGTTCCACCCCGCACCAACTGGCGATCGTCAGCGCCAGCACCCGCGTGACGTCGTGCATGCAGTCCAGCCCGACGCTCTCGTCGATGCCATGGATGTTGTCGGCGTCCGGCCCGTAGCAGGTGGCCTGGGTGCCCTGATACAGCGCGTAATGCCGCGCATCGGTCAGCCCAGTCGCGTTGTAGTGCCGCAACTCGGCCCCGGTGACCCGGCGGTGCATCGCGCTCACCGCCCGGCTGATCGGCTGCTCGGCGGGGAAGGTGCAGCCATCGGCCATGAAGCCCTGGAACGCGACCCCGAGCGTCGCGCCCCGCAGCCGGGGGTCGCCGGCCGCCTCGGCCACCAGCCGCTCGATATCGGCCCGCACCGCGTGGCAGGAATGGCCCGGCATGACGCCCACCCGCACGCCCAGCTTGGCGCGGGTGGGTACGCTGCTGTTCCACTCGCCGCCCTGGATGGTGCCCATGTTCACGTTCACCGGGTGGTTCTCGGCGGCGAAGGCGGGGTGCCGGCGCTCCGCGCGGTTCATCTCGCCCTCATAGGCGCGGAACCGCTCCATCAGCACATAGGCCGCCTCGATCGCGTTCACCCCCGCATGCATCTCGCGCACATGCACCGGCCGGCCGGTGACGGTCACCCAGGCCCAAACCACGCCCACCTCGGCCACATACAGCGCGGGATAGCCCGGCCCCGGCTCGGGAATCAGGCAAGCGTCCGGCTTGGGCAGCGCGTGCATCACCGCCAGCGCGCCGTTGCCGGTGCACTCCTCCTCGATCACGGCCGCCATCTGCACCTCGGCCGCCGGCTGCAGCCCGGCCAGCCGCAGCGCCGCCATGGCCATGGCGGCGCTGGCCAGCCCCGCCTTCATGTCGGCGGCGCCCCTTCCATACATCCGGCCGCCGCGCACCGCCGGCTCGAACGGCGGCGAGGCCCACAGGTCGGCCGCTCCCTCGGGCACCACGTCCACATGGCCTTGCAGCATCAGGCTGCGCCCCCGCGCCTCCCGCGGCCGGTGCACCGCGACCACGTTGTCACGCCCCGCATAGGGGATCAGCGGCGGCGAGAAGCCCGGCGCACCGGCCAGCAGCGCGGGGTCGGTCGGCACACGCTGCGGCGTCAAGCCGAGGCTGCGGAACACCTCCGCCATGGCGTCGAGGCATCCCGCCTCCTCGCCCAGCAGGCTGCGATGCCGCACCAGCCGCGCCAGCAAGGCCTCGCCTTCGCCGCGCAGGCTGTCCACGGCATCGAGGATGGCTTGTTCCTGGGCGGGGTCGGGGGGCGCGGCCTGCATCGCACGAGCCTAGCCAGCCCGGACGCGCCTGGCCAGCGACGCTGGCCCGGACACACCTGGCCAGCGACGCTCCGTGGCGTCCAGTCCCGGAAACCGGTATTCTGCGCCATGCCGCGAATCCGCCGCCTCTCCGAGGGCTTGGTGAACCGCATCGCCGCCGGCGAGGTGGTCGAGCGCCCAGCCGCCGCGGTCAAGGAGCTGGTCGAGAACGCGCTCGACGCCGGCGCCACCCGCATCGCCGTGGTCCTGACCGGCGGCGGCATCGAGCGGATCGAGGTCGTCGATGACGGGCACGGCATGGGCGGCGACGACCTGGCCCTGGCCGTGCAGCGGCATTGCACCTCGAAGCTCGCGGACGACATGCTGGTCCGCATCGCCACCCTCGGCTTCCGCGGCGAAGCCTTGCCCAGCATCGGCGCGGCGGCGCGGCTGCATCTGGTGTCCCGCCCGCACGGCGCCCCGCACGCGCAGGGCATCCGCGTCGAGGGCGGCCAGGTATCGGCGGTCGAACCCGCGCCGGGCGGGCCGGGCACCCGCGCCGTGGTGGCCGACCTTTTCTTCGCCACGCCCGCGCGGCGCAAGTTCCTCAAACACCCGCGCACCGAGGGCGAGCACGCCGAGCAGGCCGTGCGCCGGCTGGCCCTGGCCGCGCCGGGCACCGCCTTCCGCTGCGAGGTCGAGGGCCGCGTCGCCTTCGACCTACCGGGGCAGGACCGCGCCGCCCGGGTGGCCGCGCTGCTGGGGGCCGAGGCCGCGGCGGCGCTGCTGCCGATCCTGGAATCGCGCGGCACCCTGCAACTGAGCGGATTCGCCTGCGCGCCCACCGCGCACCGCGCCACCGCAGCCCATCAGAGCCTCGTGGTGAACGGCCGCCCGGTGCGGGACCCCGTGCTGACCACAGCGCTGCGGGTGGCCTACCGGGACGTTATCCCGGCCGGGCGGCACCCCGTGGTCGCGCTGTACCTCGAGCTTCCGGCCGATGCGCTGGACGTGAACGTGCATCCGGCGAAAACCGAATTGCGCTTCCAGGACCCGGCCGGCGTCCGCGCCCTGGTCATCGGCGCGCTGTCCCGCGCCCTGGCGGGCGGCGCCGGGGCGCACGTACCCGAGTTGGACGCCGCACGCGCCGCGATGGCGCGGCCCGGCCTGCGCCTGGTGTCGAGCCGGCCCGCGCAGCCGCGTTACGCCGGGTTCGCGGAGGCGCAGTTGCCCTTCACGGCCGGCCCGGCGGCGCGGCGCCTTCCCGACCCCGCGCCCGCCACGCAGCACCCGCTCGGCGCGGCCGTGGCCCAGGTGCTGGACACCTATATCCTCGCCGTCGCCGCCGACGGGAGCCTGGTGCTGGTGGACCAGCACGCCGCGCATGAGCGCCTGACCCACGAGGCGCTGCGCACCCAGCACGCGGCCGGCGGGGTGCGGACACAGCCCTTGCTGCTGCCGGCGGTGGTGGACCTGCCGCACGCCGATGCCGCCCGGCTGCTGGCACGCGCCGATACGTTGCGCACGCTGGGCCTCGACCTGGAAGCCTTCGGCCCCGGCGCGGTTCTCGTCCGTGCCCTGCCCGCCTGCCTCGGCGCCCCCGACCCCGCGCCCCTGCTGCGCGACCTGGCCGACGAGTTGGCCGAGGCGGACGAGACCACCGCCCTACAGGTCCGGCTGGATGCGGTGCTGGCCCGCCTCGCCTGCCACGGCAGCATCCGCGCCGGCCGCCGCCTGGCCCAGGCGGAGATGGACGCCCTGCTGCGCCAGATGGAGGCGACCCCGCGCGCCGCCACTTGCAGCCACGGCCGCCCCACCGTGCTGAAGCT
>CAXSDH010000044.1:0-1829 GCA_964235765.1 uncultured Acetobacteraceae bacterium | reverse complement strand
TTCGCCAGCCAAGTCACCGAATGGGGCACCGACAACCTGTCCGCCGCCTGGCTGGACCGCCAGGCGGACTTCCTGCGCGCCTGGGAGGCGGAGCGGCTGTCCCCGAGGCTACTCTGAGACCCGGCGGCCAAGCCAGGGCAGGGCCGCAGCGCTCCAGCGCGAGACCGTGAGCGTCCGCTTGAGCGCAAGCGCCGGCGCCTCGACGAAGTGCCAGGACAGCCAAGCCAAGCCGAGGACGATCGGCAGGCTGATCATCGCGTTCGCCCACCAGGATCCTGCCCCACCCAGTGCCAGGCTGGCGCATTGCTGAACCGGCCATGCCCAGATGTAGATGCCATAGGACAGATCGGTCCGCTCGGGCCATCGGATCGGTCGTGCTGCCAACGCCAAGTAGACCACCAAATAAGCGCCTGCCGTGGCCAACGTCTGGCGGAAGCCGCCGGTCAGCATTGTTCCAACAAGGAGGGCGGCGCAGAGGATCGCGACCCACGCGCGCAGCGCAGGCTGCCACAAGTACATCATCGCCCCACCGGTAAAATATAACCCGAAGGTGATGAGTGTGTAGTTCGGCCAAAATAAACTCGCGGCCAGCCCGGAGCAGAACAATGCCGTGACCGTCCATCGGTTCAGCCAGCCCACGACCCCCAAAAGCAAGATGAGACCGTAGCATTGGCCCTCGTAGCCAAGGGTCCATAATGGGGCGTTAACCGCGTAAGGGGCAGGGTTACTCTCGAACACGCCCGGCAAACGGCCGCCGTAGCCCACAAGCGTCAGATTGCTTGCAATGAAGCGGGGGACTGCAGGAGAGGTGAAGTAAATACTGACCGGCAACGTGCTCAGCAGTGGCCCAGCCACAACCGCCAGCAGTAGTACCATTATCGCCAAAGCCGGCAAAAGGCGCAGCACACGTGCCAACACGAACTTGAAGGCATTCTGCGATCGATCGTAGCTCTGCGTGATAAGATAGCCGCTGATCACGAAGAACACCGCGACAGCGAGTTGCCCAAACGTCGCCTGACCGTGGCTCAAGCGAAAAAGCAGTTCATAGTCGTTGGTGCCGTGGGCGACCTGGACCGAGTGCGAGAGCAATACCAACAAAGCGGCAAAAACGCGCATGGCGTCGAAATTATTGGCTCTCATCGGTCAACCTTTGAAGCTTCTCGGCCCTTGCAGCGCAGCATTTCAGTAACAAGCCGGCTCGTGTCAAGCGCACGACCCCACCTCAGCGCTCCGCGCGCCAGGCCACCATGCGCGCCGCGCCATGGCTGAAGTCAGCCAGCAGCGTCGCCGCGGGCGGCGGATCGGCGGCGCCGAGTTCGGCGAGGCACAGGCAGCCCGGCGCGATCCATCCCCCTGCCGCGAGCGCCGCGACAGCCGCGGGGACCAAGCCTTGCCCATAGGGCGGATCCAGGAACACCAGCCCGCACGCGCGGCCCCGCGGCGGCCGCAGCACGTCGGCCGCCAGCACCGTGCAGCGCGGCTCCGCCCGGCAGACGGCGATGTTGGCGCGGAGCGCCGCAAGGGCCGCGCGATCCCGCTCCATGAACACCGCATCGGCCGCCCCGCGCGACAAGGCCTCCAGTCCCAGCGCCCCGGTGCCCGCGAACGCGTCCAGCACCAGCACCCCCTCGAAAACCGCCCGCCCCGCCCAGGGCGCGTGCATCAGCCGGTCGAACACGGCCTGCCGGACCCGCTCCGCCGTCGGCCGGGTCGCCTCGCCCGGCGGCGCCGCCAGCCGGCGGCCGCGCCAGGCGCCGCCGATCACCCGCATCAAGCCTCTTTGGGCAACTGCTCGCGCAGCACCTTGCCGCTGACCTCGTCCACCGCGC
>CAXSDH010000043.1:28344-31815 GCA_964235765.1 uncultured Acetobacteraceae bacterium | reverse complement strand
CTGCCCGCCGCTGAGCTGGCGCGGCTTGCGGGCCAGCAGCGGCCCGATGCCGAGCAACTCGGCCGCCTCGCCCACCCGCGCCTGGATATCGGCGCGCGACAGCCCGCGGATGCGCAGGCCATAGGCCATGTTGTCGAACACCGACATGTGCGGGTAGAGCGCGTAGTTCTGGAACACCATGGCGATGTCCCGCGCGGCCGGGTCGGCGTGGGTCACGTCGCGGCCATCGACCACGATTTTGCCTGCGGTGGCGGTTTCCAGCCCGGCGACCAGGCGCAGCAGGGTGCTTTTGCCGCAGCCGCTGGCGCCGACGATGACCAGCATCTCGCCATCGGTGAGCCGGAGGTCGATGCCGGCCAGGATTTCGGTGCCGCCGAAGCTCTTGCGTAGGCCGTGCAGCTCCAGTGTGGCCACCTACTTGTCGCTTTCCGCGAGGCCCTTGACGAACCAGCGCTGCATCAGCAGCACCACGCACACCGGCGGCAGCAGGGCCAGCACGGTGGTCGCCATCACCCGGTTCCACTCGGTCGCGGTCTCTGAGCCGATCATTTTCACGATGCCGATCACCACCGTGTCGAGGCTGGGGTCGGTGGCGACCAGTAGCGGCCATAGGTATTGGTTCCAGCCATACACGAAGAGGATGACGAACAGGGCGGCCAGGTTGGCGGCCGAGACCGGCAGCAGGATGTCGCGCAGGAAGCGCCAGGGCCCCGCGCCGTCCATACGCGCCGCCTCGAACAGTTCGTCCGGGATGGCCAGGAACACCTGGCGGAACAGCAGCGTGGCGGTGGCCGAGGCGATCAGCGGCATGGTGAGGCCGGTGAAGGTGTTGATCAGCCCCAGCCCGGCCATGACGGAGAAGGTCGGGATGATGCGCACTTCCACGGGCAGCATGAGGGTGAGGAAGATGGTCCAGAAGGCGAGCGTTCGGCCGGGCCAGCGGAAGAAGGCGATGGCGTAGGCCGACAGCACGGAGATGGCGATCTTGCCCAGCGCGATGCAAATGGCCATGCCGAACGACACCAGCAGCATGCGCCAGACCGGGGACGCGCCATGCGCCCCTTCCCGCAGCACGTCCGCGTAGATGCCGAGGCCGGCCGGGTCGGGAATGAGGGACAGCTCGCCGCGGGCGATTGCTTCGGCCGGCTGCGTGGACCCGGCCAGCACCAGCCATAGCGGCAGCGCGAAGAGCGCGACGCCGGCGCACAGCACGAGGTGGGCGAGCCAGTCAGTCCGCACTGCGGCGGCCCAGGAACCGGAATTGCAGCATGGTCAGCGCGACGACGGCCGCCATCAGCACCACGGATTGGGCGGAGGAGGAGCCGAGATCGAGGTTGACCACGCCGTCCCGGTAGACCTTCACCACGAGGGTTTCTGTGGCCTTTCCCGGCCCGCCCTGGGTGAGCGCCTGGATGGTGCCGAAGGTCTCGAAGGCGGCATAGACCAGGTTGACCACGAGCAGGAAGAACGTGGTCGGCGCCAGCAGCGGCAGGGTGATGGTGCGGAACCGGCGCCAATCGCGCGCGCCATCGATGCGGGCGGCCTCGACCACGGCGCGCGGAATGGCCTGCAGCCCGGCGAGGAAGAAGATGAAGTCGTAGCTGACCTGCTTCCAGGCGCTGGCCAGCACCACGACGCCCATGGCCTGCCCGTCCCGCAACTTGTAGTCCCACGGGATGCCGTGCCGGTTGAGCCAGCGGCCGAGCAGGCCGATCTGCGGGTTGAGTACGAGGATCCAGAGCACTGCCGCCACCGCGGGCGCAATGGCGTAGGGCCATATCAGCATCGTGCGGTAGATGGCGCGGCCCCTGATCTCCCGGTCGGCGAACACGGCCAGCAGCAGCGCCGCCGACATTGCGAGCGCTGCCACTGCGGCGCAGAACAATGCTGTCCGGACGATGCTGTCACGATACAGGGGATCGGTGAACAAATCGTAAAAATTATCGAGGCCCACGAACTCCGAGCGTAGGCCGAAGGCGTCCTGCCGGACGGCGCTGAACCAAATCGCCTGCCCGGCCGGCCAGAGGAAGAACACCGCGGTGAGCGCCAATTGCGGCGCCACCAGCAGGAACGGCAGCAGCCGGCCGGGGAAGGTGGTGCGGCGCTCCACTCCCGTCAGGTGCGGTTGGCGCGTTCGAACTCGCGCAGCACGCGGTTGCCGCGGCCGACGACGGCGTCGAGTGCGGCTTGGGCCGCCTGCTGGCCTTGGAGGGCGCGTTCGACCTCCTCATAGACGATGTTGCGCAGCTCGGGCATGCGGCCGAGGCGGAAACCCTTGCTGTTCTCCGTGACCTGGCCGCGCGTGAGCTGGGCGATCGGCACGTCGGCGCCGGGGTTCTTGGCGTAGAAGCCCTCGCGCTTGCTTTCCTCGAAGCCACCAAGGGTGATCGGGACATAGCCGGTCCGCTGGTGCCACTCCGCATCCTGCTTGGGCTCGGCGATATATTTCAGGAAGGCGGCCACGCCCTTGTACTCCGCCGGGGTTCGGTGAGGAGCGGTCATGGTCCAGAGGCTGGCGCCGCCGATGATCGAGTTGATCGGCGTGGCGAGCACTTCGGGATCGTAGGGCAGCGGCGCCTCGAGCCATTTGAACTTGGCGTTCTTCGCCACGTCTCCCCGCAGCCCGGACGAGCCGAAGGTGATCGCAGCTTCGCCCGAGTAGAATAGCGGGTCGGGCGCGTTGTCGCGGCCGGCGTATCTGAAGGTGCCGTCCTTGGACATGTCCATGAGCCGGGCCAGTTGTTTGACGAAGGGCGGCGCATTGACGCGCAGCTCGGTGTCTAGCCCTTCGAAGCCGTTCGCCTTGGTGGCGAATTGGAGGTTGTGCATGGCCGCGAATTGTTCGAGCTGGATCCAGGCGAACCAGGAGGTCGTCATGGGGGTGGGCGTCGGCGCCTTGGCCTTGAGCGTCTGGGCGGCCTTGATCAGCTCCTGCCAGGTGACGGGCGGCTTGCCAGGGTCGAGGCCTGCCTTTTCGAAGGCGTCCTGGTTGATCCATAGCACGGCGGTGCTGGAGTTGAACGGCATGGAGGCGAGCCGGCCGTCGGGCAGGCTGTAATAGCCGCGCACCGCGCCGATATAGGCGTTGGGGTCAATTGCGACGCCGGTTTCCTGGATCAGCTGCCAGGTCTGCTTCACGGCCGGGCCGGCGGCGAGCATCGAGCCGGTGCCGACCTCGAACATCTGCACAAGATGCGGGGCCTGTCCGGCCCGCCAGGCGGCGATGGCGGCGGTCAGCGTCTCCGGGTAGGTGCCCTTGTAGATGGGGACGATCTCGGCTTCGGTTTGCGCGCCGTTGAACCCGGCGCAGATGCGGTTCACCTCCTCGCCGAGCGTGCCGTTCATGGCGTGCCAGAAGGTGACGCGGGTGTGGCCGGCAGGCTGGGCCAGCGCCGGAGCGGCCTGCGCTGGGGCGGCGGCCAGCGCAGCGGCGCCGGCCAGCAAGGTGCGACGGTTCATGGGCAGGTCCTC
>CAXSDH010000043.1:0-28244 GCA_964235765.1 uncultured Acetobacteraceae bacterium | reverse complement strand
CGGCCAGCGCAGCGGCGCCGGCCAGCAAGGTGCGACGGTTCATGGGCAGGTCCTCCATCATGCTGGACGCGGCACTACGCGATGCATGTTGCACCTATGTTGCCGCACTATGAACGTGCGGTGAAGCCCGGGAACGTGCGGTGAGGCCGGGCCTCAGCGTTTGCCCACGGCCCACATCATCAGCCAGCGGATGGGGAACACCCAGATGATGCCGGCGACGCCCCAATAGATTGCCTCAAGGGACCAATGCAGGCGCGGCAGCGTTTCGGGAAGCGCAATCGCGGCGACGACATAGGCGGTGACGAACAGCAGTCCGGCGATGGTGGCGATGGGTGTCCTTGACATGGGGCGGCCTTTACCACGGTTGCCGCGGCGCGTGCTGCACGATACAGCGGCGCAGCAGCGAAGGTGCATTGCGGTGAACTTGAAGGACCACATAAGGGGTGTCCCGGATTTCCCGAAACCCGGGATCCTGTTCTACGACATCTCCACCCTGCTGCGGCATCCCGATGCGTGGCAGGTGGCGATGGGGCGGATGGCGAACCTGATCCGGGCGTATCAGCCGACCCTTTTGGCCGGAATCGAGTCCCGCGGTTTTCTGCTTGCGGCGCCGCTGGCGCTCAAGCTGGGTTGCGGCTTCGTGATGCTCCGGAAGCGCGGCAAGCTGCCTGGTCCGGTGGTCGGGCTGGACTACGCGCTAGAGTACGGCAGCGACCGGATCGAGATTCAGGCCGACGCGGTGGAACCGGGCACTCGCGTGGTGGTGGTGGACGACCTGTTGGCCACCGGGGGCACCATGCAGGCTGGGATCGCCCTGTTGCGGCAGGTTGGGGCCGAGGTGCCGGCGGCGGCGGCGCTGATCGAACTCACGTTCCTGGGCGGGCGGGCGCGGCTGGACCTGCCCTGCATCGCTTTGATGGAGTATGATTCCTGAGCAGCCCGTTCCGATCCGGTTTGACAGCCGGACCCGAGCGGAGGCAGGTGCCTGCCGGGCTCCGGCTTTGGGCCCCAAGCCGGGGAGGATACCGATGCTGAACGCCTTGCTGGGACGACGGTCCGTGCTGGCCGGGCTCGCCACGGCCAGTTGTGTTTCGGCGGCACAGGGTGCGCCGAGCGCGTTTCCGGAGGGCGCCACTTTGCTCGTGGCCGGGGCGGCCGGGGGCCGGGCCGATCGTTGGGCCGATGCGCTCTCACCGTCGTTGGGCCGCGCCTTGCCGGGCGCTTCGCTGACGCGGCAGCACCTGGGCGGGGCCGATGGGGTGACCGGGGCGAATCAATTCGAGGCGCGGGCGGCCCCGGACGGCGCCACGGTCCTGCTGGTTCCGGGCTCGGCGGCCCTGGCGTGGCTCAGCGGCGATCCTCGGGTGCGGTTCGACGTGGCGCGGTGGGTGCCGGTTTGGGCCAGCCAGACCTCGGCGGCGCTGGCCAGCCGGGTGCGCCTCGTGCCGGGCCGGCCGCTTCGCATGGCCGTTTCTAGCGTGACCGGCCCCGAGATGGCGGGTTTGCTCGCGCTCGAACTGCTGGGCATCGACGCCGTTGCGGCGCCGATCAACGGCAATGCCGCTGCGGCGTTGGCGCGTCCGGAGATCGATGCCGTTTTCCTGTGCGGGCCGCGCGTGCGCGAGGACGCCGCCCTGTTGGGGGCCGGGGGCATGCCGCTGGCGCTAACGCTCGGGATGCCGAACGCTGCAGGCGAAATCGTGCGTGATCCGGCCTACCCGGACCTGCCATCGGCAGACGAGGCCATTGCCCGAGGGCGCGCCACCGCCCCCTCAGACCTGCAAAGCGCGATGCGGGCCGTGACCGCGGCGGTGCAGCTGGATGTGGCCCTCGTGCTGCCGCAGCTTTCCCCGGCGTCGATGGTGGCGTGGTGGCGGCGCGGCTGTTCATCGCTGGCGCAGTCACCCGAGGTGCAGAGCGAGGCGGCCCGAAGCGGCGCCCGGCTCGCCGCTCCGCAGACCGCGCGTTCGAGCACGGCCGCGGTCGCTGCCGATGTGCCGGCCTTGCTGGAACTGCGGCGGTGGCTGAGCGAGCGGCATAACTGGCGGCCAGCGTGAGATGGAAGCGGCCGGGTCATTGCAGGCCGGCAAGGCCGGCGGTGATTTGCTCGTTGATGCCGATCAGGAAGGCGATGTCGGGGTCTGGCCGCGCCACCTCTCGTTGGACGGCGAGGCCGACCGAGATGATCGAGCCGCGCAGCGGGGCGGGAAGTGCGTTGTCCGGGTCCCGCAGCACCACGACGAGGGTGCTCCAAAGCAGGCTGGTGTCGGCCAAGGCCTTGACCCGGCTGAGTTCATCGCCGGACTGGCTGGCGCGGAGCGCTGCAGTCGCGCGCCGGAACACGTCGGCCTCCTTCTCGCGCGGGTCGCGGTCCGCCGAGCGGGCCTGGTAGGCGCGGGACGCGGTCAAGCCGTGCATGCGGTGGTCTCCTGTTCAGGCGTTTGATCTCGGCCCAGCACAGTGTCCTCATGCCGGATGATCCGGCGGGCGAGCTTGAGGGCGACATAACACTCGTCCGCTTCGGCGGCGGCCAAAGCGCGGTCCAGGATGTCGCGGGCCAGGGGCGAGGTGGTGGCGCTTTTGAACGCCGTCGTGAGCGCCCGTGCATGTTCCAGCCCGCGCGGTCTTTCCTCATCCGAGCCGATATAGGCGGATTGCAGTGCGAAATAGAGGCGTCGCGCCGGGGTGTCGGCGGCATCGACCGCCATGATCTGCTTGCCGAACAGGAATCGGGCATGGGCCGTCAGCTCGATTCGGGCTTTGCTACGGAAGCGGATGGGGGCGCCGTTGATGATCATCGTCTCCCCTTGCCGGAGTTCCAGAACTAGGTTGGACATCCCATCAGCCTCATGTTGGGGTTTGGTTGGCCGCAGGTTTCAAGTGCCGGCGGCGGACGAGCCGCCGCCGGTTCCGAGGTTACTTGAACAGGCTAAGCAGGGCCTGCGGGGCCTGGTTTGCCAGCGACAAGGCTTGCGTGCCCAACTGCTGACGGATCTGCAGGGCCTGCAGTTGCGCCGACTCCTTGCTCAGATCGGCGTCCACCAGCGCGCCCAAACCGGCGTTCAGGCTGTCGATCTTGGAGCTGTTGAAGGTGATCGTCGCCTCCAGGAACTTGGAGTCCGACCCGGTCTGGTTCAGTTGGTTGGCGACCCCCTTCTGCGCGGTGACAAAGGCCGTCGCTCCCGAGGTGCCGGTAAGCGCGGCAGCCGCCGACGTCTGGTCGGCGCCGGCCGTGATCGTGCCAAACGTGTCCACGCCTGCTGCGTCCCGAGAGAAGGTGGACCCGATCAGCGTTGCCAGGGTGTTGGCTAGGCCGCTGGCATCGGCCGCGGACAGGGTGCTCGTCGCCCCGTTCTCGTTGTTGATGACGCTCTTGGACGTGCCCGCCACTGCGCCGGACGCGGCGCCGAGTAAGGTTTGCCCGTTGTAGGTCGAGCCGTCGACGGCGTTGGCGACGCGAGCGACCACCGCCTTGTACGATGTGACATACTGATCCCGCGCGTCCTGCGAGATGCCGGACGTGCCGATCTGCACGAGCAGGTTCTTGGCTTCGCCCAGCGAGTTTGAGATGCTGGTCAGTGCGCTCAGTGCCGTGCCGACCAGCCCCTTGGCGTTGCCGAGCTGTGAGTTGACCGTGGTCAACGCGCCCACGTCCGAGCGGACCCGCTGGGCCACCGCGAAGGCGGCCCCGTCATCCGTCGCGTCCGCCACGCGGAAGCCTGTGCTGATCCGCTTTTGCGTGGATTGCAGCTGCGTGGTGGTGAGGTTGAGGGATTGCAGCGCGACTTGCGCGGCAACGTTGGAGTTAACGGAGTTCAAGGGCATGGTCTTCTACCTTTGTGCCTAGCGTGAGTATGTGCGCCCTGTTTTGTGGGCATGACGGCAGTATGCGGTGGAAGCCTTAACGGCCGGTGAACGCGGCAGCAGATTTTTGCGCAACCAGAACGCAGCGCCGCATTACGGTGGGCAGCCCCTCCGTTGCCAGCGCGGCGGCTGGGCGCAGCAGGCCGGGGACGTCGATGGCCGGCACCTCGGCCGCATAAACGTCCAGCAGCAACTCGAAATGGGTGAAGCCCTGCCGCGCCGCGCCCGCCCGGCGCCAGGAGGCCGGCTGCGGCGCATGCGCCAGCGCCTCCGCCTCCGGCCAGGGTAGCGTGCGCCAGTCCGTGCCGGGCAGCTCCAGCATACCGCCGAGCAGGCCTCGCGGCGGGCGGCGGCGCAGCAGCACCTGGCCGGCGGCGTCCGTCAGCCAGAACTGGGCCCCGTGGCGCACCGGCCGCGCGGGTTTCGGCGCCTTGCGGGGCAGCTCCGCGGCGATGCCGAGCCGGCGTGCCGCACAGCCGTCCCGCCACGGGCACAGCGCGCAGGCCGGGGCGCGAGGGGTGCAGATGGTGGCCCCCAGGTCGAACAGCGCCTGGGTGAAGTCCGCCGGCCGGGCCTGCGCCGCGCCATCCCTACCCAGGCGCGACGCCGCTTCGGCGATGGCGGCACGGCTGCCCGGCAAAGTTCCCTCGATGGCGAACACCCGGGCGGCGACACGCTCGACGTTGCCGTCCACCGGCACCACCGGCACCCCGAAGGCGATGCTGGCGACGGCGGCGGCGGTGTATGCGCCGATGCCGGGCAGGGTGCGCAGGCCGGCCGGGTCTGCCGGGAAGCCGCCTAGCGCCACCACGCGCTGGGCTGAGGCGTGCAGGTTGCGGGCGCGGGCGTAGTAGCCGAGGCCTGCCCAGGCTTCCATGACGTCCGTCTCGGGAGCCGCGGCGAGGGCGTGCACGGTCGGGAAGCGGCGCAGGAAGCGTTCGAAATAGGGGATCACGGCCGCCACGGTCGTTTGCTGCAGCATGATTTCGCTTAGCCAGACGCGGTATGGATCAGGCGCCTCGCCGGGGCGGGCGCGCCATGGCATGCTGCGGCGGTGGCGATCGTACCAGCAGAGCAACTGGCTCGCGTGCAGCAATGGCGCCGCGGATGGAGCGGGAAAGGACACGGACCGGGTATGGCGACCGACCACCGCCCCGTCTACCTCCGCGGCGTCGACCCCCGTCACGTCTATGGCCCCCGCCCGATCGGCGCGCTGGTGCCGGGGATCACCCGGCCGGCCTTTCGCACCCGGGCCCCCGCGGCGGCCCAGGTGCTGGCGGATTGGGCCTCCATCGTCGGCCCGGCGCTGGCCGAGGCAACCGCGCCGCGCCGCCTGGTGGGCGGCACGCTGACGCTCGCGTGCTCCGGCCCGGTCGCGCTCGAGCTGCAGCATTTGTCCGGGGAGTTGATCGAGCGGGTGAACGCCTATCTCGGCCGGGTGCTGATCCAGCGGCTTCGATTCGTGCAGGATGCGCCGGCGCCGAGCCTGCGGCGCTTGCCCGCCCGGCCACGCCGGGCCGCGCCGGTCGACGTGCCCGGCGTGGCGCCCGGACCCTTGCGGGACGCGCTTGCGGCCTTGGGCGCGGCCTTGGATGAGGGTCGGCCGAGCGATCCTGCTTGACGCGCCGGCGGGCATAGGGGGCATAAACAGGGGTCATTCCCTGCCGAGGACGCCATGCCCGTCACCCGCCGCCTAGTTATCGCCGCCCTTGCCGCCACCCCGGCCCTGCACAAGGCCCGGGCGCAGACCGATCCGCGTCTCGCCGAGCGCGCGCTTGGCCCGGCGGAGGCCAAGGTCATCGTCATCGAATATTTCAGCCTGACCTGCACGCATTGCGCCGCGTTCCAGCACGACACCTTTCCCCAGGTGAAGGAAAAGCTGATCGACACCGGGCGCATCCGCTACGTTTGGCGAGACTTCCCGCTCGACCAGGTGGCGCTGACGGCCGCCATGGTGGCCCGCGCCCTGCCGCCCGAGCGCTACGAGCCGTTCGTGACCGCATTGCTGGCCAGCCAGGATCGCTGGGCCTTCGCGCGCGGCGTGAATGCGACGGAGGAGCTGGCGAAGCTTGCCGCGCTCGCCGGCC
Organism: uncultured Acetobacteraceae bacterium; assembly: GCA_964235765.1. Classification (GTDB taxonomy): domain Bacteria; phylum Pseudomonadota; class Alphaproteobacteria; order Acetobacterales; family Acetobacteraceae; genus JAVVHH01. The sequence continues at coordinate 22,293 of CAXSDH010000043.1, read as the reverse complement.
TGTCGCGCAGCACGTTCGACAGCACGATCAAGGACGCTGGGCTGAAGCAGGCGATCCTGGCCGCGCAGGAGGAGGGCGAGAAGAAGTACGGCGTGAACAGTACCCCCAGCTTCGTCATGAACGGCAAGTTGACCAGCGGGGCGGTCACCTACGAGGGGTTCGCCCGGGCGGTCGAGGCCGCCGCCGCCTAGCATCGTGGGCGCGCGCTTCGTCCGGCTGGGCATCGCGGGGTTCAAGAGCTTCGCCGAGCCGGCCACGGTGGAGATCCTGCCGGGCCTGACCGGCATCGTCGGCCCCAATGGCTGCGGCAAGAGCAACGTTGCGGAGGCGCTGCGCTGGGCCATGGGCGAGGCCAATGCCCGCAGCCTGCGCGGCGCCGAGATGGACGATGTCATCTTCGCGGGTACCAATGCCCGGCCCAGCCGCAACCTGGCCGAGGTGGTGCTGACCCTGGAAGACGCCGAGGGGGGCTTCCCGCCGCCGTTCGCCGGCCAGGCCGAGGTGCAGGTGGCGCGGCGGATCGAGCGCGGGGTTGGCAGCGCGTACCGGGTGAACGGCCGCGAGGCGCGGGCGCGGGACGTGCAGATCTTGTTTGCCGACCTGGCCAGCGGTGCGCGTTCGTCGGCCATGGTCAGCCAGGGGCGCGTGAGCAGCCTGGTGGCGGCCCGGCCGGAGGACCGCCGGCTGGTGCTGGAGGAGGCCGCGGGCATCACTGGGCTGCACGCCCGGCGGGCCGAAGCGGAGACGAAGTTGCGCGCGGCGGAGGCCAACCTCGAGCGGGCGGAGGAGCGGCGGGGCGGGCTGGAGCAACATTTGGCCGGGCTGCGCACCCAGGCCAAGCAGGCGGCACGCTACCGGACGCTGTCCATCACGGTGGGCGAGGCGGAGGCGGCGCTGCTGGCGCTGCAGGGTGCGCGGGCGGCGGCGATGCGGGCCGAGGCGGAGGCGGCGTTCGAGGCGGCGGCGGCGGCGGTGGTGCGGGCGGCTTCGGCGGCGGTGGCGGTGGCGGCGGAGGCGGAGGCGGCGGGGCGCGCCTTGCCTGGGTTGCGCGCGGCCGAGACGGGCGCGCGCACCGCGCTCGAACGCGCGCGGCTGGCGCAGGACGGAGTGCAGGCGGCGATGGCGCGGGCGCGGGAGGCGCTGGCCGCCGCCGGTCAGCGCCGGACGCAGGTGGCGCGCGACCTGGGATATGCCGAACAGGTGCAGGCGGATGCCGAGGCGGCCGAGGCGCGGCTGGTGGCCGAGGCGGAACGCCTGGCGCGGGAGGAAGGGGGCCATCCGGAGCGCGCCGGCCAGGCCCTGGAGACCGCCATGGCGGCGGCGGCGGCGCTGCACGCGGCGGAGGCGGCGGCGACCTTGGCGACCGAGCGCGCGGCGGAGCTGACGGCCGGGGCCCAGGCCTCCATGCAGATCGTCGCCGCGGCCGAGCTGCGCGCGCGCCGGGCGGCGGAAGCCATGGCCCGGCTGCGCGCCGACCGCACCCGGGCCATGCAGGGCTTGGCCGACCCTGCGCGGGTTGTTGCGGCGGCTGATGGCGCGGCCCGGGCGGACGCCGCGCTGCACGACGCGCGGGCGCGGCTGGACCGGTGCGAGGCGGCGCGCGCCGACGCCGTTCCGCTGGCCACCGCCGCGCGCGAGGCGCAGGGGCGGGCCGAGGCGGCGCGCATGAAGCTGGCGGCGGAGACGGGCGCCTTGGCCGAAGTGCTTGCGGTTGGGGACGGCGAGCGCTGGCCGCCCATGGTGGACCGGCTGCAGGTGCCGCAGGGCCTCGAGGCGGCGTTGGGCGCGGCACTCGGGGAGGAGCTTGCCGCCGCCGCCGACCCGGCCGCTGCCCGGCATTGGCGCGACCTGCCGCCGCTGGCGCCTGGCGCCCCAGCCTCCGCAACCTTGCCCGGCGAACCCATGCGCGACCTGGTGCGCGCTCCGCCGGCGCTGGAGCGCGCGCTCTCCGGCATCGGCGTGGTGGCGAGCGAGGCCGAGGGCGAGGCGGGTCAGCCCGGCCTGTCGCCGGGCCAGAGCCTGGTCTCCCGGACGGGCGCGGTGTGGCGGTGGGACGGCTATACGGTGCGGGCCGGGACGCCGACGGCGGCGGCGGTGCGGCTGCAACAACGCAACCGGCTTGCCGGGCTGACCGGGCGGCTGCAGGAGGCGGAGCGGCTGGCGGCGGCGGCCCGCGACGCGCGGCTTGTCGCCGACGCGGCGGAGCGGGCCGCGGCGGCGGCCGAGCAGCAGGCGCGGGCCGCACGGCGGGAGGCCGAGCAGGCAGCGGACCGCGCCCGGGCGGCTGCCTCTGCCATGCAGGCGCAGGCCGAGCAGGGGCGGGCGCGGCTCGCCGACCTCGATGAGCGTGCGGCCGTCCTGACGCCGGAAGTGGAGGAAGCCGACAGCGCGCTGGCCGAGGCCCGGCGGCAGCGCGACGCCGCCCCGGACCTGACCCTGCTGCGCGCCGAGGTGGAACGCGCCCGCGCTGCACTGTCCACGGCGCGCACCGCCGATGCGGCGGCCCGGCGGGAGTTGGAGGCGCTGGAGCGGGCCGTGGCGGCGCGTGGCGCCCGGGGCGTCACCATCGTCCGCGAGCGCGCCGACCGGCGCATGCGCGCCGAGGACGCCGCCGGGCGGCTGACCGACCTCGCTGCCCGTGCCGCGGAGGCCGAGCGGGACTGGGCGGCGCTGCAGGCCGCCCCGGACGAAGCGGCCCGGCAGGCGGCGCAGGCGAAGCATGCTCTGCACGAGGCCGAGGCTGCGCACGGGCAGGCTGGCTCGGCGCTGCAAAGGGCGGATCAGCACGCCGCCGGCTCGGCCGCACGGGCGCGCAGCCTGGAACAGGCGCTGTATGTGGCGCGGGAGGCGGCCGTGCGGTGCGAGAGCGCGCGGGACCAGGCGGAACAGGCTTGGGCGGGCGCCCAGGAGCGCATCGGCGAGCGGCTGGGTGCGCTCAGCTTGCCGCCGGCGCCGCCCGACCTCTCCGCCGCAGCCGAGGACCGGGCGCGGGGCAAGTGGCAGCGCCTGGCGCGGGAGCGGGACGAGATGGGCCCGGTGAACCTGCGCGCCGACATCGAGGTGGCGGCGCTGGAGGAGGAGATCGGCGCCATCGTTCGCGAGCGCGAGGAACTGGCGACGGCGATCGCCAAGCTGCGGGGCGGCATCGGCCATTTGAACCGGGAGGGGCGGGAGCGGCTGTCGGCGGTGTTCCAGCAGGTCGACCGGCATTTCCAGGCGTTGTTCGCCCGCATGTTCGGCGGCGGCCGGGCGCATCTGGCCTTGGTGGGATCCGACGATCCGTTGCAGGCCGGACTGGAGATTTATGCGCAGCCGCCGGGCAAGAAGCTGGCGACGCTGTCGCTGCTGTCCGGGGGCGAGCAGGCGCTTACGGCGCTCAGCCTGATCTTTGCGGTGTTCCGCTGCAATCCGGCGCCGCTATGCGTGCTGGACGAGGTCGATGCGCCGCTCGACGACGCCAACGTGGAGCGGTTCTGCGCTCTGCTGGCCGACATGGTGGCCGAGACGGGCACGCGGTTCCTGGTGGTGACGCACCACCAGTTGACGATGGCGCGGATGGACCGGCTGTATGGGGTGACGATGCAGGAGCGCGGGGTTTCGCGGCTGCTCTCGGTCGATCTTGGGGCCGCGGTGGGCATGGTGGAGGCGGTGGCGGCTGAATAGGGCATCCCCGGCCCTTCTTCGGGTTGACACCTGCCACCCCCGCCGGTAGCAAGCCCGCGCCTCCGAGGCGCGGCTGGATGGGCGTGCGAAAGGCGGTCATGAGCGAGGACAAGGGCGGCTCGTTCGAGGAGCGGCTACGGGCGGCGCGGACCAAGCAGAGCTTGGATGGGCCTGTCGCGCCGGCGGATACGGCCGGGACGGCGAGTCCGATGGGCCTCGGCGTGCGCGTGGGGGTCGAGCTGGTGTCGGCCCTGGCGGTGGCGGCGGCCATCGGCTGGGGGTTGGACCGGTGGCTGGGCACGAAGCCCTGGCTGTTGGGATTGTTCGTATTGCTGGGTGGCGCGGCGGGCGTGGCCAATGTATGGCGTCTGATGATGCCGCGGGCGGCCCGCAAGACTTAGGCGGGCAAGGCGCGAGCGGGCAAGAGGGCGCGAAGGGTTGGAGAGGACAGGATTTTGGCGGCCGAATCGAAGATAGACGCGCTCGGCCAGTTCGAGCTGCATACTGCGCTCGGTCCGCTGGGCCGCTCGGTGAACTTCACCCAGTCCAACCTCATGATGGTGATCGGCGCCGTGCTGATCCTGGGCACGCTGTATTATGGCATGCGGCCCCGCGCCGTGGTGCCGGGCCGGCTGCAGTCGCTTGCCGAGGTCGCCTATTCCGGCCTACTTTCCATGTCGGTCGGCAGCATCGGGCCGGAGGGGCGGCGATTCTTTCCGTTCGTGTTCACGCTGTTCTTTTTTGTGTTGATGGGCAACCTGCTCGGGCTGCTGCCCTACTCCTTCACCTACACCAGCCACATCGCGGTCACCTTCGGGCTGGCGCTGCTGGTGATCGTGGTGGTGACGGCGGTGGCGCTGCGCATCCACGGGCTGCACTTCTTCAGCTACTTCTTTCCGGCGGGCGCGCCCAAGCTGCTGGCGCCGCTCATTATTCCGATTGAGGTGATCTCCTACCTTTCGCGCCCGGTCTCGCTGGCCATCCGGTTGTTCGCCAACATGGTGGCCGGGCACGTGATGTTCGAGGTGTTCGCAACCTTCGTGGTGCTGCTGGCCGGCGCCGGCGCGCTGGGCACGGTGGCGGGCATCCTGCCGATGGCGCTCAACGTGGTGCTGGTCGGCTTCGAGTTGCTGGTTGCGGCGCTACAGGCCTATGTGTTCGCCATCCTGACCTGCATCTACCTGCACGACGCGGTGCATCTGCACTAGAGCTGCGGCACCCGCGCCGTCGTGGTTCCGTTTTCACCCCTGTAATCCAAGAAGGACTAGACCTATGGAAGTCGCTGCTGCAAAGGCCCTCGGGGCCGGCCTGGCCGTGATCGCGCTCGCGGGCGTCGGCATCGGCATCGGCAACATCTTTTCGGCGATGGTGTCGTCGGTCGCCCGCAACCCCTCGGCCCGCGACGCGGTGTTCCCGATCGGCATTCTCGGCTTCGCGCTGACGGAAGCGGTGGCCTTGTTCGCGCTGCTGATCGCCTTCCTCATCCTGTTCACCTAAGCAGAGGCGTTCGGGGCCGGCCGAGCCGGCTCCGAAGGCGGGGAGCCCAGGCGCATGCCACAGCTCGACTTCAACAATCCGCTGACCATCTCGCAGGTTGTGTGGATGGCGCTGATATTCGGCGCCCTGTACTTCCTGCTTGCCCGCTGGGCCCTGCCCCAGGTGGCGAGCGTGGTGGAGGCGCGGGCGCACCGCATCGCCGGGGATCTGGACAGCGCGCGGCTGGCCAAGGAACAGGCGGACGCCGCGGTGGCCGAGATCGCCCAGCGCAGCCAGCAGGCCAATGCCGAAGCACGCGCCGAGATCGCCCGGGCCGTGGCCACGGCGAAGGCCGAGGCTGCCGAACAGGCTCGCACGGCCACTGAACGGCTCGACGCGCAACTGGCCGAGGCGGAACACCGCATCGGCGCCGCCCGCGCCGCGGCGATGGGCGCGCTGCGGCAAGTGGCGACGGAAACTGCCGCGATGGTCGTCACCCGGCTCACCGGCCACCCGGCCGACGCCGCCTCGATCGACGCTGCGGTCGGCAACGTGATGGCCGCGCGGGCTTAGGAACACCATGCATCACTACGACAGCCTGTTCGCCGACCCCCGGACGTGGGTCGGCGTCGCCTTCGTCATCTTCTTCCTGATCTTTGGCCGCAAGGCGTGGACATCGACCATGGCCATGCTGGACAAGCGCGCGGTGTCGATCCAGGCCGAGCTGGACGAGGCCTCCCGCCTCCGCCGCGAGGCCGACGCCATGCTGGAGGCAGCCACCGCGCAGCGCGAGGCGGCCCTGCGGGACAGCCAGGCCATGCTGGAACACGCGCGCGTCGAGGCCGCCCAGGTCGCCGAGGCGGCAAGCGGGGACGCCGCCACGGCCGCGGCCCGGCGGGAGCGGCTCGCCCTCGACCGCATCGCCGCCGCCGAAAAGGCCGCCATCACCGACGTTCGCCTGGCCGCCGCCGACGTGGCGGGCCGCGCCGCTGAGAGGGTGATCGCGCAGGGGTTTTCGGCAGAGGCCGACGCGGCGCTGATCGACCGGGCGATCCAGGGCCTGCCAGCCGCCCTTGCGGGCCGCCGCGCGGCGTAAGCGCCCACGTCAATCGTGGACCGGGTCAATCGTGGACCGGGGCGGCTTTGGCCGCCCTTTCTATTTGCGGCGAGGATTCGTTGGCTTAGGCTGGGCTGCACGTTCGATCTCAAGGGGGCTACATGGCACGACGACATCTCGCATGGGCGGCTTTGCTTGCGGCCGGCTTGTTGGCCACGCCCGCGCTGAGCGAGGCGGCGGCGTTCCGTTGGGCCAATGACGGCGACGCCAACTCGATGGACCCCTATACCCGGAGCGAGACGTTCCTGCTGACGTTCACGCAGAACTTCTACGACCCCTTGGTCCGCCGCTCCCGCGAGCTGAAGGTGGAACCGGCGCTGGCCGAGAGTTGGGAGCAGCCGGACCCGACGACCTGGCGCTTCCACCTGCGCCACGGCGTCAAGTTCCAGGGCGGCGAGCCCTTCACGGCCGACGACGTGGTGTTCAGCTACCAGCGCGCGAGCGGCCCCGGCAGCCAGATCAACGCCTACTTCCAGTCCGTGAAGGAAGTGAAGAAGGTCGACGATTTCACGGTCGATTTCGTCACCAAATTCCCCAACCCGATCATGCTGGAGGAAATCACCAACTGGGTCATCATGTCGAAGGCCTGGTGCGAGGCGCATAACGCAACGCAGCCGGTGGACCTCACCAAGGTCGGCGAGAACTTCGCTACCCGCAACGCCAACGGCACCGGCCCCTTCATCCTCGGCATCCGCGAGCCCGACCGGCGAACCACGCTACGCAACAACCCGGATTGGTGGGACAAGCCGCAGCACAACCTTACCGAAGTCACCTTCAACGTCATCGGCAACGCGGCGACCCGGGTGGCCGCCCTGCTCTCGGGCGACGTGGACATGATCTATACGGTGCCGCCGCAGGACATGGACCGGCTGGGCCGCACGCCCAACATCAAGCTGCATGTCGGGCCGGAGCTGCGGACCATCTTCCTGGGCTTCGACGTGGCCCGGCCGGAGCTGCTGAAGTCCGACGTCAAGGGCAAGAACCCCTTCCAGGACCAGCGCGTGCGCCAGGCGTTCTACCAGGCGATCGACATCAAGGCGATCCACGCGCGGGTGATGCGCAACCAGTCACGCCCGACCGGGCTGATGTATGGGCCGGGCGTGAACGGCTTCGACGAAGCTTCGGACAAGCGTTTCCCGTACGATCCGGAAGCGTCGAAGAAGTTGCTGGCCGAGGCCGGCTACCCCAACGGTTTCGGCGTCACGCTCGACTGCCCCAACGACCGCTACGTCAACGACGAGGCGATCTGCCAGGCGGTGACCGCGATGCTGGCCCGGGCCAACATCAAGATCACCCTGGCGGCGCAAACCCGGCTCAAGTATTTCGCCGAGATCAGCAACCCCGACTACAAAACCAGCTTCTACATGCTTGGCTGGACCCCCAGCACCTACGATGCCCATAACAGCCTGTTCAACCTGCTGGGCAGCCGCAACGGCACCCGCGGCGTGTTCAACGACGGCGGCTGGTCCAACAAGGAGTTCGACGCGTTGCTGGACCAGATGGCCGTCGAGACCGACCCCGCGAAGCGGCAGGCCATGATCGACCGCGCCTCCAAGATCGTGCACGACGAGGCGCCGACCATTCCGCTGCATCAGCAGACGGTGGTCTGGGCGGCAAAGGCGAACATCGACCTGCAGCAACTGGCGGACAACACGTTCCCGCTACGCTACGTGGTAGTGAAGTAGCGCTCCAGCCTCAGCCTCGGCCTTGGGTTCAGGCCAGCCCCTTGCATTCATAGACGTCGCCGGGCGCTAGCCCGGCGCCGTCGAGCAGGGCCGCGCGCGCCGCGGTGTTCCCGCGCAGCACCGTATCCAGGAACAGGCGGCTGACCATGGCGGTGCGGCCCTGGAACGTCGGGTCGTTCCAATGGCCGCCGATGACCTCTTCGCCCGCGAACGCCGCGTGGTTCGCGCCCTCGAGCACGGCCAGGAAGCCCGGTGCGTCCGCGTTGTGATAGCCGAGGGTGCGGGCATGCCAGTCGGCCACGCCCATGCCGAGGTCCTGGGTTCCCGTGACGTGCAGGATGGGCGCCGACATCTCGCGATAGGCCTGTTCGGCGGGCACGCCGAGTGGCGGGATGGGCGATAGCGCGATCCCGGCCCGGAGGCGCCGATCCGGCAGGCCGAGGCCCAGGCCGCCCAGGGGAAGGCGCTCGCCGAGCATGTGGCTGACCGTCCAGGCGCCATAGGAGTGCCCGGCGATGGCGATGCGGCCGGGGTCGATCCGCAGTCCGGGTTCCTGCCCGCCCGTGACCCGGTCCAGCGCGAAGCCGATGTCCTGCAGGCGGGCCAGGGCCGCGCGGATATCCCGGGCCGCGGCGGCCATCGCGGCCCGCGGGTCCGCAGCGCCTTGCCAGATGGCGGTGTCGGACCCGTGGTGCTGTAGGTGGATGGCGACGTAGCCGGAGGCTGCCAGGGCCTCGCCGAGATACGCCAGGCCGTCCCGCGAGCCGCCGAGACCGTGTGAGAGCAGCACCAGCGGCGCGGGGTCGGTGTGGATGGGGGCGCGGATCAGCACCGGAATGGTGCGGCCACGGGCGGCGTCGCGCCATTCCGTCCGCAGCGGCGGCACGGTTTTGATGGGAAGGACGGCGCTCGCGGTGGCGGCGCCCAGCAGGGTGCGGCGTTCGATCATGCCGGGCATATGGGGTTCAGCCCAGCGGAAACATCGCCCGTTCCACCAAGCCGCAGACGATGTGGATCGCCACGATATGGATTTGCTGGATCACGGACGTCTTGGCCGAGGGCGCCTCCAGCAGCAGGCCGCACGCCTCCCGCATGGGGCCGCCGCGCGACCCGGTAAAGCCGAGGCAGACCAGCCCGGTGGTTGCAGCCGCCTCGAAGGCGCGCAGGATGTTCGGCGTGACGCCGGAGGTGGAAAGGCCCAGCAGCACGTCGCCGGGCCGCCCCAGCCCGAGCACCTGGCGCTCGAAGACGCGGTCGTAGCCGTAGTCGTTGCCCGTGGCGGTGAGGACGGAGCTATCGACCGTCAGCGCGAGCGCGGCCAGGGGCGCGCGGTCGAACCACAGGCGGCCGACGATTTCGCCCGCCATGTGCTGCGCGTCCGCAGCACTGCCGCCATTGCCGGCGATGAGCAGTTTATGGCCGGCTTGCAGCGCGGCCGTGATGGTCTCGGCCATGGCGGCCAGGGTCGCCCGGGCGGCGGGGTCGGCCTGAAAGGCGACCAGGGCGTCAACGCTCTCGGCGAGGTAGGCCTCGATGAGGTCAGGCATGGAGCAGTTCGTCGAATTCGCGCATCCGTTCCTCCCATATGTAGTCGGCCAGCACGCGCCGCCGCGCGGCCAGGCCGATGGGGGCGCCGGCGGGCCCGGCCGCATGCAGGCACGCGGCGGCGAACGCCTCCGCGCCATCGGCCAGAAGCACCTCCTCGCCGGGCGTGGCGCCGATGCCTTCCAGCGCATCCGGCGTGACCACGACGGGCCGCGCCATGGCCATTGCCTCCAGCACCTTGTTCTGGATGCCGCGGGCGATGCGCATCGGCGCCACCCCGGCGGCCGCGTGGGCGATGTAGGGCCGCACGTCCGGCACCCGGCCGGTGACGGTGACGCCTTGCAGGCCGGCCAATGCCTGCACTTCGGCCGTTGGGCCGGAGCCGACGATGAAGAACTGCGCTGCCGGCAGGGTTTGCTGGACCAGGGGCAGGATCGTTCGTGCAAACCAGGCCACGGCGTCGATGTTGGGCGGGTAGTCCAGCGCCCCGGTGAACACGAAGGTGGGCCGCGCGGTGTCGAAGGGGGGAGGGGTCGTGCGCGCCGGGTCGAAATGCGTGCTGTCCACGCCGTTGCTGATGGCGCGGACGCGGGCGGCGGAGCCTGGCACCAGTGTCGTGAACAGCTGGGCCTCTTCGGCGGAGACGAAGGTGCTCCAATCGCACTCGCGGGCGATCCGCGCCTCGAGGCGTGCGGTCAGCCGGGCCTCGCGGGCATGGACCCATCGCATCGGGCCGTGCCCGGTCTCGGCGTAGGCGCGCCACTTCTCGGAGTCGACATCCACCAAGTCGACGACGCGGGTGCGCGCTGGGCTTCGCCGGTCGAGGATGTAGGGGGCCATGTTGGACGAGCTGACGAACACAACATCCGGCTCTACCTCGGATAGCACGCGGCGCACCCAGGCGGCCAGGCCCCGATCTCGGTAGAACACGACGCTGAGCGGCTCGTTGGTCAGCAGCCCGCGCAGGCAGGCCAGCTTGGCGCGGCGCCGGTCCAGCATCGCGAAATGCGCATCCGCGCAGAGCGCACGCACGGTTGGCATGTGCTCGAGGTCGTGCGGGTCATCGACGAGGCATCCGAGATGCAGGTCGAACGACCGGGCCAGATGCTGCAGCACGTGCCACGCGCGGATTTTCTCGCCCTTGATGGGCGGGTATGGGATGCGTTGCGTCAGGAACAACAGGCTTGGCAATGGTCGGGTCCGCCTGGGACGACTGCTTTTGGGGTGTAGCGACCCTTAGCGGGATTGGGCTGTCTCTGGAAGCCGGCGCGCTTCGTGCCTGAGAAGCACCTTGATGCGCGCGTGCGGCACAGAGCGGTCGATCTCGACCGCGGCGGGCGTCCCCTTGGCGAGCGTAGCAATCAGGCGCATGCCGAAACCGGTGCTCGCGGCGAGTTGGAAGCTCTCCGGGAAGCCCGGCCCTTCGTCTTCGACAACGACCTGCAAGCCGTCCAGCTCCTCGGACAGGCGAACGACGATGTTGCCGGCGCCGTACTTCGCTGCGTTGGTCACCAGTTCGGATACGACCAGGCCCAGTGGGGTAACCTCGTCCGCCGGCAGTTGGATGACCGGCGCCTCCAGCCGGATCGAATGAGGCGACGCGGCGTGCGCCAGCATGGATTGCATGTCGCCCAACAAGGCTTGCAGGAACTCGGATGCCTCGGCCCGGGCCACGGAGGCGCCGGAATAGAGGCGTTGGTGGACGGCTCCGATGGTGACGATCCGCACGGCTGCGCCGTCGAGGTGGCGCTTCGTTTCCACGGTGGCGGTCCTGGCCTGGGCCTTCAGCATCGTATGGACCAGTTGGAGGCTGTTCTTTACGCGGTGATGGACCTCTTGCATCAGCAGGTCCTTGTCGCGCAGCAGCTCGTGGTTGGCTCGTTCGGCTTCCGCGCGCATGAGGCCGGCGCCCAGGACGTTGGCGAGGGATTGAAGGAAGGCCATATCCGACGCCGTGAACTCGTTCTGGCGCGTGCTGTCCACCTCCAGCACGCCGAACGCGTCCTTGGCGCCGAGGCCGATCACCACGTTGATGGCGCTCTGCACCGAGTGATCGGCCAGCAAGGCCGGGATTTGGAAGCGCCGTTCGCCCTGCAAGTTGTTGGACAACACCGGCTGTGCGGTGACCAGCGCGAAGCCGGCCGGGCTGCCCATCCCAGCGTCGAGGGTGCTGGTGCCGACGACCCCGTTTTCCCAGCCTACGCCGGCCACCACCAGCAGGTCATTGCTTGCGGGCCGGTATTGCAGCACCTTTGCCATCGGGGTCTGCAAACCCTGCACCGCGACTAGGCAGGCCTCGTGCAGCACCGTGTTGACCTCAAGGGCCGTCATCGCGAACACGCCGAAGTTCGCGACCAGTTCCTGCTGGTGTAGGCGCGTGATTTCGTCCGGGGACAGGGTTCTTGCGAGGTGGGTCATAACGTAGACGTGATATAACAGGATCGTGAGCGGTCGTAAATAAAGAACCGCCTCCAACGTGATTTTGGGAGCCACCTGCCGAATGTCATAGCTCCGAGCACGTTCGGCGACGAAGGCCAGCGGCGAACCACGTCACGCTGTTTGCCGTGACCGTCAGTCGGGCGGGGGTGCCTGCGCTCACCCCTGCGGCTGCACAGAAACCAGACCTCCTGTCGCGGGGGGGGGAGACCGGAGTGTGACGCCGGAGTAGGCTAGCCCCGGGGCAGGGTCATGGAGTAGGTGCAGCGCGGCGTGGTGTAGGTGCCGGTGACTTCGGTCTGGGTCCAGCGCGCCTGCAGCGTCGTATCGTAGGACTTCGAGGCGGATCCGGCTGCGCGGCGGCTGCGGGAAGCCTCCATGGCGCCGGATGCCGTGGCGGTCCCGAGGAGGACCCAGGTTCCTTCGTCGGGCGTGAAGGTTACTTCTCCGTCATGCAGAAGGATAACGCCGCGAGTTGGCGGGCAGATGGCTGGGTTGGCGCTAGCGGTAAGCTTGCCGATCCAGCGCAGGTCAGGGGAAGCCCGGGCGGCGCAAGCTGAAGTGAGCAGCGCGAGCAGCAGTTGGACGGCTTGGCGGGTCAGGATGCGACGGCCTCGCCGTATATGGCGGTTTCCGGTGCGGCGTCGCCGATCGCTTGGCCGCGATACATGCCGCGAGTGTTGAACGGCATGGCGACCTGGCCATCGCGATCGATGGCGATGAAGCCGCCGGTTCCGCCGACGGCTTCGAGAGCGGCCATGACCTTGCCGGCCGCTGTTTGCAGATCGCTGGAGGCAAGGCGGATCTGGGCGGATAGCTCGTGACCGGCCGCGATGCGGATGAAGCTTTCGCCGTGACCGGTGGCGGAGAGGGCGCAAGCGGCGTCGGCCCAGGTTCCGGCGCCGGGGAGCGGCGTGTCGCCGATGCGTCCTGGGAGCTTGCCGGTCATGCCGCCGGTGCTGGTTGCGGCTGCCAGGACGCCATGGCTGTCGCGTGCGACGGCGCCTACGGTGCCGTGGCGGTTCGAGTCGTCGATTTGGCGGCCTTGCGCTTGGTCGTGCAGGACCGCCTCCAGCGCGGCGAGCCGCTCTGGGGTGCCGAAGTAACTCGCTGGTTCGAGGGCGACGCCGTTGGCGCGGAGGAACTCTAGCGCTCCGGGCCCGGCGAGCAGGACGTGCGGCGATCGATCCATGACGGCGCGGGCCGCTTGGACCGGGTTGCGGGGGCCGAGGAGCCCGGCGATGGCGCCCGCGCGCTGGGTCGCGCCGTCCATTATGGCTGCGTCCATCTCGTGGGCGCCGGCGGCGGTGTAAACGGCGCCGCGGCCGGCATTGAAGCTGGGGTCGTTTTCCAGGACGGTCACCGCGGCGGTTACGGCATCCAGGGCGGAGCCGCCGACGGATAGTATGCGTTGGCCGGCGACCAGCGCCGCCTTGAGGCCTGCGGTGATGACGGCTCGCTTTTCGGGCGTCAGGAGGCCCGGCGACATTGTTCCGGCGCCGCCGTGGATGGCGATGGCTGTGGTGGGCATTGGGGCCTTTCCGGTCAGGCGCGGCTGACGACCTCGGGGGCCGTGTGTCCGGCCAGGACGACGCGGGCGCGGGCGAGATCAAGCTGACCTTCCCATTTCGCGACGAAGATGGTTGCCACGGCATTGCCGAACAGATTGGTGATGGCGCGTGCCTCGGACATGAAGCGGTCGATCGGGAAGACGAGGACGATTGCCTCGACGGGTATTTTGCCGGCGAGCGTGCCCAGCGTCGCTGCGAGAGTGATGAAGCCGCCGCCTGTGACGGCGGCGGCGCCTTTGGAGGTGAGCAGCAGGACGGTCAGAATGGTCACGTAGTCACCGGCGCTGAGCTGGATGTTGAGGGCCTGGGCGATGTAGGCGATGGCCATGGTGAAGTAGATGCTGGTGCCGTCGAGGTTGAAGGCATAGCCGAGAGGGACGACGAGGCCGACGAGGGGGCGGGAGCATCCCACATTCTCGAGCTTTTCCATAAGCGTGGGCAGCGCTGACTCGGAGCTGGACGTTCCGAGGACGATGAAGAACTCCTCTTTCAGATATCGGAGAAGCTGAAAGAGATTTAGGCCGCAGTAGGCCATGACGGCGCCGAGCACAACGAAAACGAAGACAATGCAGGTCGCGTAGAAGGCGAACATAAGGTAGAGCAGATTGCTGAGCGTGCCGATTCCGTAGCGGCCAATGGCGAAGGCCATCGCGCCGAATGCGCCGAGTGGGGCGACGCGCATGATAAGGGCGACGACGCCGAACATCGCGGCGCCGGCTTGGTCGAGGATTTTGACGAAGGCCGATCCGCGTTCGCCGACCTTGGCCAGGGCGACGCCGAACAGGACAGCGAAGAACAGGACCGGGAGGATGTCTCCCTTGGCGAAGGCGCTCACGATTTGATCGGGAATGATGTTTATCAGGAACTCGACGATGGTCTGCTTGGCTTTGGGATCGACGTAACGGGCGACCGCGCCGGCGTTCAACGTCTTTGGGTCGGCGTTCACGCCTAGCCCGGGCTCGAAAAGGTGGCCTACCAGCAGGCCGATGAGCATGGCCACGGTCGTTAGAAGTTCGAAGTAGACGAGGGCCTTGAGGCCGATGCGGCCGACGCCTGCGGTGTTGGTCAGCTTGGCGATGCCGACCACGACGGTGATGAAGATGATGGGAGCGATGACCATCTTGACGAGGCGCACGAACGCGTCGCCGAGCGGCTGCATTTGCACCGCGTAGTCGGGATAGAAATGGCCGAGGGCGACGCCGAGGACGACGGCTACCACGACTTGCAGGTATAGCGATTTCGAGCCTGTTACGACCATATGGCGTTTCCCAACTCCCTGGTTGGCGATAGCGGATGCTGGCCGGGTTGGCGACCCTTTTTCGGGAACGTCGGGGCGGCTAGGGTTGGGCTTAGGCAACAGGATGACGTCGATGACCAGCTACGTGATTGCAGCGCCCGCCCAAGCTGTCGTGCCGGTTGCGGGCGGGGGCGCCTTTCCGGTCCGGCGGATTTTCTGCGTGGGGAGGAACTATGCCGAGCATGCGCGGGAGATGGGGCATGATCCCGATCGGGAACTGCCGTTCTTCTTCTCGAAGCCGGCGGATAGTTTGGTCACGGGCGGCGCGGACATGCCTTATCCCAGCATGACGGCTGATCTGCATCACGAGATGGAATTGGTGGTGGCCCTGGGTTCTGGCGGATCCGACATCCTGGAGCAGGCGGCGATGGGACATGTGTGGGGGTATGCGGCCGGGTTGGACATGACGCGGCGGGATTTGCAGGCCGACGCGAAGAAGCAGGGGCGGCCCTGGGACATGGGCAAGGGCTTCGATCACTCGGCGCCGATCGGCGACCTGCGCCCGGCACAGGGCTTCGATGCTGGGCGGGGTAAGATCGAGTTGCGGGTGAACGGGGCGGTTCGGCAGAGCAGCGACCTATCTAAGCTGATCTGGAGCGTTCCGGAGACAATTGCCTACTTGTCGAAGCTCGTCCGCCTCGCGGCGGGAGATTTGATTTTTACGGGAACGCCAGAGGGCGTCGCAGCAGTGTCTCGTGGCGACGTGCTTAACGGGCACGTCGATGGGCTGCCGCCACTTCACGTCAAGCTTGTCTAGCGAGGGTTGCGGGGACGCCGGGCAATTCGCGGCGCCCCCGCGACTTCAGCGGGGGTAATAGCCCGGTGGGTAATAAGCGGGCGGGGCAGGATAGGCTGGCGCATAGGCGTAAGCCGGCGCCGGGTAATAGGGCGGGGGTGGCGCGTAGACGACGGGCGGCGCGGCATAAGCTGGCGCGGTGAGCAGGGCGCCTACGCCCAAGCCGAGCAATGCGCCGCCGACGACGGCACCCACGCCGGGCCCGCGGCGGTATCCATAGTAGCGGGGACCGTAGCCTCCGTAGCCGTGCCCATAGCCGTAACCGCCCCGCCATTCGGCTTGTGCGGGCGCGGCTGCGAGGGTGAGACCGGCCAAGAGGGGGATGGCGGCGAGCGAGGCCGCGAGACGAGAACGGATCATACCGGCACCTGTTTTCCTGTGAGAGGATTGCCACCTCAACGCCCCATCATGTGGACGCGTTGCGTGGCGAATTTAAGGCGACTTTGGCGTAAAAGAGGTCAGATAACGCAGCTTTGTCCGGCACAATAGGAAAGATTACCTTGACGGACTGCCCGTTTCCGGGCTAAGTCGTCTCTATCGTGACGGTGGCCATAGCCGCTGCCAGACGTCTACGTCCTCGTGCTGTTGGCGGGAGGCGGCCCAGTGGGTTTGTGAGCCGACGAACGTCATGCCGCAGGCGGCCATGACGGCGAAGCTGCCGCGATTGCTGGGTTGAGCGACGGCTTCCAGGGCATCGAACAACAAGCATTTTTGGGCAGCCTCTACGAAAGGGGGCGCCGCTTCGCGCATGAGGCCGTGGCGCCAGTGCGGTTCGCCCAGCCAATAGCCAAAGTTGGCGCGGCTGGCTCCCTGGGGATAGTGGCAACCGATGTAGCCGGTGACGTGACCGTTCTGCTCGAGAAGGCAATTTAGGGCGACGCCGGCGCTGTTGGCCTTGAGCAACGCTTCGATCCGTTCGGTGGCCATGGGGATCGTCAGCGGCGCTGGCCAGGTTCCAAGCCGTCGGCTGATTGCGGGAGTCATCAAGTTGCTGAGCGCTGCCGCGTCGGTTGCATTGGGTGGGCGGAGCAGCAGGCGGGCCGTGTGGATCATCGGACAACGTTAATACAGGAGGTGAGATGAGTGAACCGACGCCGCTGCATGTCCTGCTTTTGGTCATGCGGCAGAGATGGCGCGAGGGTGACATGGATGGGGCGGTCGCGTTGGCGAAGATCGCTGCGCCTTACTTGCACCCGAAGGTGCCTGCGGCCCGGCCGGCCGCAGATTTGGCTGGAGTTTCGGATGACGAATTGGACCGATACGAGCGTAGCGGCGGAGCGGGCTCTGCGGGCGAGGGTCCGGGGGAGCCTACATGAGTGGGCGATGCTGGCGCTGTCGGCCCAAGGGTATGCGCCGGCTGCGCACCATCGGCTGCTGATCCGCGAACTGGAGGGTTTGGCCGCGGGGCGGTGGGACCGGCTGATGCTGCTACTGCCGCCGGGCTCGGCTAAATCTACGTACGCCAGTTTGGTTTTCCCACCATGGTTCCTGGCCAACCGGCCTTGGGCGCATGTGATTGCGGCGAGTCATACGGCCGGGCTGGCGCGAACGTTCGGCCGCGGGGTTCGCGGGTTGATCCAGGAGCATCAGCCTCGGCTTGGGCTGGCGCTGGATCCGAACAACAGGTCGGCGGGCCGATTTGGGGTGATTGGGGGCGGGAGCTACTTCGCTACGGGGGTGCGGGGGCCGGTGACGGGGCGGCGTGCCGATTTGTTGCTGATCGATGATCCGGTGAAGAGCCAGGCGGAGGCGGATAGCGGGGCTGCGCGCGACCATCTTTGGGACTGGTTCCGTTCCGACTTGGTGACACGGTTGAAGCCGGGTGGGCGTGTGGTTCTCGTGATGACGCGCTGGCATCCGGATGATCTGGGTGGGCGGTTGCTCTCGGGGCCTGATGCGTGGCGCGTGGTCCGGCTGCCTGCGCTTGCGGAGGCGGGTGATGTTCTGGGGCGCCCTCTTGGGCAGCCGCTTTGGCCGGAGTGGGAAGACGAGGCTGCACTACGCCGGAAGCGACTGGTGCTCGGGGACCGAACGTTCGATGCTTTGTTCCAGCAGTCGCCGCGGGCGCCTGGCGGCCGGCTGTTCAAGACGGGCCGGCTGAACGTCGTGGATGAGCGGGCGGTGGGGAGCAGCGTGCGTGCATGGGACTTGGCTGCGAGCGAGGACGGGGACTTCACGGCTGGCGTGTTGCTGACCCGGACCGAGGATGGAGCCTATCAGATCGCGGACGTGGTTCGCTTGCAGGGCGGGCCGGAGGTGGTGCTCGACGCGATCCGGCATACGGCGGAGCGGGATGGGACCGCCGTGCCGATCGGGCTGCCGCAGGATCCGGGGCAGGCTGGCCGGTCGCAGGTTTCCTTCCTGACGAAGCGGCTTGCGGGTTGGCGGGTGGTCAGCAGCCGCGAGAGCGGCTCGAAGGAGACGCGGGCGATGCCGGTTGCCAGCCAGGTGAATGCAGGGACGGTGTCGTTGTTTCGAGGGGAGTGGAACCGAGTCTTTACGGAGGAGCTCCAGGATTTTCCTGTTGGGAGCAAGGATGATCAGGTCGACGCGCTTGGGCGCGCGTTCAGCATGCTTCTTGAGGCAGGGAGGCCGGCGCGCGTCACGCGGGTAACGTGGGGAATGCGGTAGCGCTGCCTGCGCGCAGATCGTTACAAAATCGAATATTAGTCGTGAGAGTTGGCCAGAATGTTGCCACTCTTTCATTGCCCTCAGATCCAAATCCAAGTTTGTTGAGTGAAGTAATGACTTGGAATGGGGTCGCGAGGATGAAGCGCTGAATGGCTGTCCGCAGCACTAACGAACTTAGGCGGCGTGCTTACTGACGGATTTACGGCCATTTAACGCACATCCTCTTCTGGAGGGGTAGTATGGTAGCTATGGGCGATAAGTTCATGGAGTGTTCGCTATCGAGCGAGTGGCCAGATCGGCTGCGCGTGGGTGTGATCCGGGTCCTAGCTGCTGACGGGCGCACCGAGGCCGACTGGTTTGCGCGAGGTTTGGACGTGCATCACGTGGTTGCTGCGGGGTTGGATGGTGCTCGTCCAGGCCGGCTTGTGATGAGTCGATGGTCGATCAACGTTCACGATGTCGTGAATGCGGCGATAATCCCACGGTCGTTTCATCAGGGTCGAGGCTTACATCGGAGTGCGTTCTTGGAGTTGGTTAACGGAAGGCTGATCTCGGCAGAGATCTTTGCCGAGCGCGTGGCGGCACAGGCCGGGTTCGGTCCGGGGCGTCTCATAATTCTAAAGACTATACAAAAGATTGGATCTGAGCTTGTTTTACTATCCGGCGACCCTGGGGCATTGGCGCTTCAGGAGTTGCTGCGTGCGCGCTCGGCCGTAGCCGGTCGACGAGTTGGAAGAGTGCCGGACGTGCGTCGCTCGCGAGCGGCGGGCAAGGTTGGCGATGGGTTAGCCGGTCCAGAGCGGGGGCTTCGTCCGCGGGTGGGAGCAGATCGAGACGATGAAGCTGTACTTGCTAAGAGGGGACATCGACTTCCACTGGCTCCGGCTTGCCGGCGATGCGACCTGGCGGGCGCGGGGGGGCGTGCCGGTTGCGGCTCCGTGGGGGGAGCCGAAGCTTGGGCTCTCGGCTGATGACCCTGGGACCGAGTTCCTGCCGGTTGATTGCCTGCCGATGAACACTGGATGCGACGGGCCGATATTGAGCGGTTTTGCGAGGAACGTCTTGGAGGAGCTGATGGCTCCGTCCGGCGAGTTTTGGCCGGTGGATGTGCTCGGCCACCGATATTGGTGGTTTAACTGCCTGGCTACGCTCGATGCGCTGGATGCGGACAGCACCGATGCCGAGTGGGAGGTCGTTGCTGGCGACTGGGGTGCGTTCCGCTGGATCACCGCGCCCCGTCGGTTGGCTTTCCAGCCATTTCGGGTCAGGGCGGCGCCGGCGATGTTTCGTCTTCCTGAATTTCCACAAGGGGCACTGTTCGTGGGCGACCGGGTCGAAGAGGCAATCAGGCAGGGTGGCCTGACTGGTTTCCGGCTCGATCTGGTGTGGTCGTCGGTGGATGGCGGCGTTCGGGATCCGGCCGGGTTCGGATTTGCTGGAGTGTTCGATGGCCCCACCCCTGGTGAGGTCGCGCGGAAGCGAGCTTGGGCGCGCGCGGCCCTACAGGATCGGCGTGCCTCGGCGCGGGACGATCATTGATCAAGATTTGTGGGTCGATAGGAAAAAAGGCCTTGATCAGGCGCCCCAGGAAATCTAGTTTCTGGATATAGGCTGGCCCTTGGCGCGCTGCGCCGGATAACTGCGAACTTGCCTGTGCTGGCCGGAGGGCCGGAGCGGGTTGCGTTTGGGCCGGCCCTCCTGTTCAGCGCGAAGGCGGCCCGCATGTTCCAGTCGATTTGTGAGTTTATCCCGGCCGATGCGGATTGCACTGCTCGCTCGAGGCGGCTCGATGTCATGCGCCGGGTGCTGGACGGGACACTGTATGACGTGCTGCCCTTCGAGTTTCACGAAGAACGTACGGTTTCTGGCGACTATATCCCGTTGCGGCGGCGGCGGCCGAGCGTGCGGTATGCGCTGGCGCGCGTGGTGGTCGAGGATAGTGTGGCGCTGCTGTTCAGCGAGGGCCATTTTCCGGTAGTGGCGAGCCCGGACGAGGATGTGCGCCGAGCGCTGGATGCGGTGGCGCGGGATTGCCGGTTGAACCAGGTTATGATCGAGGCGGCGATCCGTGGAAGCGTGGGGAGCAGTTGCGTTCTGTTGCGCATCCTGCGCGGGCGGGTGTTCCTCGATGTGCTGGACACGGTCTGGCTGACGCCGACTTGGGACCCGGAGGAACCTGACGCGCTGCTGAGCGTGGTCGAACGGTACAAGGTGCCCGGGTCGGATTTGGTCGCTGCGGGCTATGACATGGCCGATGCGGCGGGGACCTATTGGTTTCAGCGGCGATGGGACCGGGAAGAGGAGACGTGGTTCGTGCCGCAGGCGGTGGGGTCAATTGGACCCGCGGTGCAGGACACGAGCCGGAGCGTGCAGCACGGGCTGGGGTTTGTGCCGTTGGTTTGGATCCGGAACTTGCCGGGCGGGGTGGCGCCAGACGGCGCGTGCACGTTCAGGGCGGCTGTCGAGACCTCGATCGAGATTGACTATCAGTTGAGCCAGGCGGGGCGAGGGCTGAAGTATTCGTCTGATCCGACGCTGCTGATCAAGGAGCCGGCCGGGCTCGAAGGCGAGCTGGTGCGGAGCGCGGGCAATGCCCTGGTGGTCAGCGAGAAGGGCGATGCCCGGCTGCTGGAGATTGGCGGGACGGCAGCCAATGCGGTGCTGGATTACGTGCGGGTTTTGCGGGAGCTGGCCCTTGAGGGGGTGCATGGCAACCGGGCGGATGCGAGCCGGCTCGGTGCGCCGGCCTCCGGGCGGGCGCTGGAGATGATGAACCAGGGGCTGATCTGGTTGGCCGACAACTTACGGGTGAGTTACGGCGAGGGCGGGCTATTGCAGATCTGCCGCATGATCCTTTTGGCGGCACAGCGGTATCCGTTGCGGGTCGAGGGGCAGGCGTTGCCGGCGCTGGATGCGGGAGCGGCGCTGCGGCTGGTTTGGCCGCCCTGGTATCCCGCCGGAAGCGAGGACCGGGCGCGGGATGCGGCGACGCTGATTGCGCTGGTGGAGGCGAAGCAGTTGCGGCCGGAGACGGCGCAGCGGTGGTTGACGGCGGAGTGGGGCGTGGTGGGGGAGCAGGCATGACCGACGAAGTGACGCGTTTGGACGAGGTGGAGATCGAGGTTCCGGCGGCGGAGGCGGCGCAGGTGGCGGCGCTGCGGGCGCGTCTGGTGCAGGCGGAGCTGCGGACGGCGGCGGCGCGGGCGGGGATGGTGGACCTGGATGGGGTGAAGCTGGTGGATGCTTCGGGGCTGAGTGTCAACGAGGCGGGGGAGCTGGAGCTGGCCGGGGCTATCATGGTGAAGCTGCGGCAGGAGAAGCCGTACCTGTTCGGGCGCGGGAACAGCAGCAGCCCCGCATCGGCGCCGAAAGCGCAGCCGCCCAAGGCGAAGACTGCGATGGAGATGACGGTGGACGAGTGGCGGATTGCGCGGGCGGAATTGTTGCGGCGGCGGTAGGTCGTGCTGGGGATTTCAGGGCTGGCGGAGTTGCGGGAGCGGCTGGCGCGGGTCCGGGTCGAGGAAGTGATGACGCGGGCGCTTGCGGGGCAGGCGGCGGAGATGGCGGAGGCGGTGCGGGCCGGGCTTTCGATGGCGCCGGGCTCCGGGGGGCATGAGCGGCCGTGGATGCAGAGCGGCGCTTTGAGGGAGAGCGTTGGTTTTGTGGCTGATGGGCTGCACGCGGTTGTCGGGAGCAGCGCTGCGGCGGCGGCGGCGCAGGAGATGGGGACGGCACGGATGCCGGCGCGGCCATTTTTGGCGCCGGTTGGGGCGGCGATGGGGGCGGGAGTAGCGCGGGCGGTTGGGGAGGCGGTTGCGGGGGCGTTGCGGGAAGGGGAGACCGGGGCGACGTTGGACCGCGCTGGTCTGCTATCATCAGCAATCCAGCTCGGAGCATCAACGGGTAGGACCTGAACCATCGTTGCTGGCATAAGGTCACGCGATACGTCATATTCACATGCTCGTGCCGACTCAGAGGTGGCTGACTATCCGGCCCTTCCCTGTTGGTCGGAAACCGGACAACAAACGAAAGGTTTGCAGCTGAACGACTGGGAATGACCCGTGAGGACTTTCTTA
>CAXSDH010000042.1:0-32068 GCA_964235765.1 uncultured Acetobacteraceae bacterium | reverse complement strand
TCTCGATCAAGCGGGAATAGCTTATCACCCTGTCCGAATTTCCGGGGCCACCTCTGTGGGACATGGACCCGATCGACGTGCTGGACTGCGCCGATGCGCCAGGCCGGGCGTTGAAGCCTTGGCATCTTGAGGATGTCGGGTGTTGTCGCCCCGGTACGACAGACGGCTTCGAAGATACTCTTCCACCTACGCCGGCAATTCCGCACGCGGCAGGATCCGACCGAGCAGTAGGTCGCTTCCCTTCTCCGCAATCATAATGGTCGCGGCATTCGTGTTACCCGTGATGATCGTCGGGATGACGCTGGCATCCGCGACACGAAGGCCCTGGAGGCCGTGAACACGGAGCTGGTCGTCCACCACAGCCATGGGATCGTGGCCCATTTTTGCCGTGCCAGACAGGTGATACCCGCTTAAGCCAGTCGCCCGGATGCAGTCTTCCAGCTCCGCGTCGGTTTGGACCGATGGGCCGGGGACCAATTCCTCACCGCGGAACGGGTCGAACGTCTTTTGCGCAAAGATGCGCCGAAGCTCGATGACCGCGCGCTTGGTGACGGCTAGGTCGGAGCTGTCCGACAGGTAATTGGGGTCGATCCTCGCCGCCGCGCGGAAATCGGCCGAGCCGAGCCGCACCGTCCCGCGACTCAGCGGGCGGTTCCGCCAAGTCACCCCCGCGAAGGAGTGCGGCTTGTGCTCCCAGGGCCATAGCAGGCGCGGCGTTCCGGCCGAAGGGCTGGAGCCGAGGATCGGATAGAACGCGATCTGACAGTCCGGGGCAGGAAGGCCCTGCTCCGTCCGGATGAACCCACCGGCGTGAATCGGGCTCATCGCCACGGGTCCCTTCCCGAGGAAATAGCAGCGGGCGGCTTCGACGAAGAACTTCTCCACCCGGAGCGTGTCCACTAACGAAACCGGCTGCAGGCACGCATGGCCGACCGTCATGACCAGATGGTCCTGAAGGTTACTGCCGACCCCGGGCAGGTCGTGGATGACAGTGATGCCGTGCTCGGCCAAGTGAGACGCCGGACCGATCCCGGACAGCATCAACAGTTGCGGCGTGTTGACAGCGCCAGAGGCGATGACAATCTCGCGGCGTGCGCGGGCGACGGCCGGCTGTCCGTCAAGTTCGAACTCGATGCCAACCGCCTGGCCGTCCTCGATGAGGATACGGCTGGCATGCGCGTTGGACGCAACCTTAAGGCTGCGTCGGGTCGCCGCATCGGCCAGGAATGTCGCCGCTGTCGTGCGCCGCTTGCCCCGAAAGATGTTGTGGTCGTGGCGGCCGAAGCCGTCCTGCGAGCCGCCGTTGAAATCTTGGTTCTCGGCGTAACCAGCCTCTAACCCGGCGCAGATGAACACGTCCGCCAAGGTGTTGACCGCCCCGGCATGGCTGACGGGAAGCAGCCCATCACCGCCATGATAAGGACCCTCGCCATCATCATATCGTTCCGAACGCCGGAAGTAAGGAAGCACGTCGGCGTAGGACCATCCGGTGTTGCCGAGCTGGCGCCAGGTATCGTAGTCGTAGGCGTTGCCGCGGATATAAACCGCGCCGTTGAACATGAATGACCCGCCGACCATCTTACCGCGCGGCAGGAACACGCTGCGTCCGCCAAGGTGTCGCTGGGGCTCGGTCTGGTATGACCAGTTGTTCGCCTTGAGACGGTTTAGGCGCCCGGCGAGCATCGGCAGGCCATAGAGCGGGTTGCGCCCGTTGCCCCCCGCCTCCAGCAGCAGCACCGTCGTGTCGGGCGCGTCGCTTAACCGGCGCGCCAGGACGCACCCGGCAGACCCGGCGCCCACGACGATGAAGTCGAACGTCCCGGATTCTAGTCGCGGGGTCACGATACGAAGATGCCCCCCTGGTGACTATATATCCGCCGCTCCGGGTCCGGCGCGGGGTCGGTGGTCTCAATCGCCTCCCGATAGGCTTCGGCGGAGTCCTTTGGTCGATAACCAAGTGGGCTAGCGAACCGGTTGTCCCAGAAGTTTTCCGCATTGTCGGACATGCCGTAGACGATCGTGTGACCCACCTTCGCCACGCTCAGCGACCGGACCACCAATTGCTCGAGGTCGTCGAACGACAGCCAGGTTCGTAGATGCCGGCGATTGCTGGGCACCGGCTCGCAGGAGCCAATGCGAATTGAAACGGTTTCGAGACCGAACTTTTCCCAGTAAAGCTGTGCGACAGCTTCCCCGAACACCTTGCCCAAGCCGTAGAACGAATCTGGTCGCGTTGGCGCCCGTGTATCGATGACTTCGGTCTGCGGATAGTAGCCGACTGCGTGGACCGAACTGGCGAAGACCACGCGCCGGACACCTGCGAGGCGCGCGGCCTCATACAGCGCCTGGAAGCCGTTCATGTTCACCCGCGCAATCGACGCATAAGGCTCGTCTTTGGATATGCCGCCGAAATGCACGATGGCGTCGATGCCGTCGACCAAGGATGGAGCGACGCTGGGATCGCCCAGGTCGGCCCGGACCAACTCTTCGTTCGGCGCGGGATTGGCGAGTGGCGCGACGTCGGTCGAGCGCAGCAGCGCGACCTTCGGCGCCAACCTAGGCCGCAATTCAGTGCCGAGCAGGCCCGCCGCACCGGTCAGGAGCAGAGCGCGGTAGATCATTGTGCCAACTTGGCCGTCGCGAAGCGGGAGAGCTGAAACGGCGTCAAATCGACCTCGCTCGTGCCCTCGGCGATGCGCTGGGCCACGGCCTCGCCAATGCCGAGGGAATGCTTGAACCCGTGGCCGGAGCAGGCCGACACCACGAACACGCCGGGGACAGCCGGGTGGTCGTCGATGATGAAACCATTGTCGGGCGTGTTGGTGTATAGGCAGGTCGCGGCGTTGGCTACACGGGGCGCAATACCGGCAAGGTTTGGCCCTACATGATGCTCGTAGAAGCGCCGCGTCTCTTGGGGTGACACCCGGCGGTCCATCGTTTCATGGTCGATGTCCGGTGTGTTTCGGCTCGCGACCATCTTGATCCCCTCGGCTGGGTGGGCAATCGGAAACCCGGTGAAGTAGTCCTCGAGCCGTTCGGTGACGAACCAGATGAAGGTCGGGAAGCGTTCGGGCGTGAAGGGCGCGGGGTCCGGGACCTCGTACCATTGCAGGACCTGGCGCGTGACCGTCAGCAGGCGGTCGAACGGCGACCGGAGCAAGCCGCGGGCCCACGCGCCGGCCGCCACGACGACCTTCGTCGCCTCGATGAGACCATCTGCCGTGGTCACACGGACAACTCCTCCCGCCTGGGCGATGTCCGTCGCCGCTGTGCCGGTCAGAGTCCGTGCGCCCAGCGCCCTTGCCGCCCGCAAC
This sequence comes from uncultured Acetobacteraceae bacterium, assembly GCA_964235765.1. Taxonomy (GTDB): domain Bacteria; phylum Pseudomonadota; class Alphaproteobacteria; order Acetobacterales; family Acetobacteraceae; genus JAVVHH01. The sequence continues at coordinate 28,754 of CAXSDH010000042.1, read as the reverse complement.
TGCGCGTCGATGGCAGCCTCCGGGCGTATGTAGCCGGATTGAGGTTCCAGATAGCCGCGGTCGGTGTCGCGAAAGCTGAGAAATTGCGGGTAGCGGCGGCGAAGCTCGAGGGCGTCGAGCATCTCGTGGCGGATGCCGAACCGCTCGGCCATCTCGATGCTCGTGGCAAGGAAGTCCTTGGCTCCATGCAATGGCGTGGAGGCTGCGGTCGAGCCCACAATCAGCGTGCCGGACCTGACGAGCAGCGTTTCGTCGAACTGCTCTTCCAGCTCTTGTAGAATCGCATGGCTTCGCAGGACCAGCGGGACGTAGCCGGCGCCTTCGCCCACCGCTTCCCGGGTCAGCCGGGAGCCGCCATGGCTAGAGCCCTCCGCATGCGGCGGCTCGAACCTGTCGATACCAAGGACGTTTATACCCCGCTTGGCGAGCTGATACGTGGTCGCTGCCCCCATCGCGCCTAGGCCGACGACGACCACGTCTGCGGTATGGCGAGCGCCTGAGCCGGCACGCATCGGCATGACTGAATTCCTTTATACCTGGGAACGCGCCTAGCCTGGAAAGCAGAGATAGGATGACTTAAATGACATCATATCTCGACGCCAACCAGGCTTGCGGCACTTTGTGACTGCCCGTCACGCCGCGCTAGGCCGCGAAACCGCTGTTGGCTGACAGTGAGGTGTGCCTCCATCGCCGCACGGGCCGCCATGGGATCGCTGGCGACGATAGCATCGTGAATAATGAAGTGCTCGGACTGGCATCTCGCCAGGTATTGCTCGCTAACCCTCGAAGACTCGACCCGGCGCGCCAGCGCGTTACTTGGAATCGCGTGTGGCCCAAGATGCTCGAAGAACGCCACGAACGCCGGGTTGTTGGCGGCTTCGGCGATGGAGCGATGAAAGGCGAGGTCGAGGTCCTCGGTTAGCCTCCCTACTTCGGCCGCTAGGCGCATCTGTTCCGCGCAGTTCCAGATCCGCTCTTCCTGCGACCAGGACCGCCGCACCGCCGCAAGCCCCGCAGCGTGCACCTCCACCGCCATCCGCAACTCCAGCACGTCCAGGACCGACACGTTGGCAAAGAGGTCGCCCCGATCGGCAGGCGCCTCAGGGATCCGGCTGCCTTTCCCGATGACGAACACGCCAACGCCATGCCGGGCCTCGACCATCCCATCGGCACGAAGTCCGGCAACGGCCTCGCGCACCACGGTCCTGCTCACACGGAACTCGGCAGCGAGTTCCTTCTCAGTCGGCAGTTGCTCGCCAGAGCGGAGCGAACCTTCAATGATCCGCAGCCTAAGCGCCTCCGCCGTACGCCGCGTCAATGAGCCCGCCTTGGGTGACTGCACTGCATTCTCTCCTTGCTTGCACTCCGCAGGTTGGCTCCCGCCCTCCTCTAGCCGCAGCAAACACCGTAATACTACTCCATAACAGCGTTGACATGAGATCATATTACAATGAGGCTGTGATATGGTCTCTGTTACGATGACCGGCGATAAGGGTGGTGAGACAAAGGGGCGGCCTGCGGATGGGCACTGGGACAACACTGGCTAGGGTCGGCGTTGATGTTGGCGGCACGTTCACGGATGTGGTGGTCGAGCATCAGGAACGCCTGGTGTCCGCCAAGGTTCTTACCACCCATGCGGCTCCCGAGCTCGCGATCCTGGATGGCATCGCGCAGGTGGCCGAGGCGCGGCCAGCGTCGCCAAGTTGAACGACCAGCGCACCTTCCTGACTGTCGGGCCGGGGTCGGGGATTGCGATCGGCGACGTGGTGGAGTTCGGCGTCCGGCATCCCTGCACCTGCATCGACAAGCACCAAGTCCTCTATGGGGTCGACGCCAAGGGCAAGATCGCAGCCGCATTCCAGACCTTCTTTGGATGATGAGCCAGGCGAGAACGTCGGGCGTCGGCGGCAAGCTCGTATGGTTCGTCCCGGTTCTTGCGTTGCTGACCCTGGTCATTCTCTATCCCGCGGCTTACCTGGCCTGGATCAGCCTCAACGAGACGCGCTACTTCACGGCCATCCGTTTCGTTGGCCTGCGGAACTACTACGACCTTTTTTCCTCGGTCGACTTTCTCGATATCAGCCGGACCTCGCTGATCTTCCTGTTTGGCACGCTGTCGCTGGCCCTCGGCGCCGGGCTGGTGTCGGCGGTGGCGTTGCAGGTACTGCCCCGGCGTTTCGCGACCACGATCCGCACGATCCTCCTGCTGCCTTGGACGCTGTCAATGACGGTCGTGGGCTGCCTTTGGCTGTGGCTGCTCAACCCCTCATATGGGCTGATCCGATACGCGCTGGGCCTGATCCATGTTCCTGCCGGGCTGATGCTGGGTGATCCGGACATTGCGCTGTGGTTAGTCATACTCACCGCGGGATGGTGGTCGTTCCCTTACGCGATGGTCCTGATCACGGCGGCGTTGCAGAGCGTGCCCGGCGAGTTGTACGAGGCCATCGACATCGACGGCGGCGGATGGTGGCACAAGTTCCGGCATGTGACCTGGCCGCACATCCTGCCCACGATGGCCAATGCCGGCGTCGCGCTGTCCATCGCATACCTGACCTTGGTCAGCCTGCTGGTGGTGATGACGGGCGGCGGGCCGCTGGGGGCGACGACGACATGGAGCTTCGCGATCTATCGCCAGACGCTGACGGCTGTGGACATCTCCTCGGCTTCGGTCCTTTCAACGGTGATCCTGGCCGTCAACATCTGCCTGGGCGTGGTTTCGACGTGGCTCGCGCGGCGGTCGCATGCACCGGGCTGACGCAATGGCCGGTGCCGTCGGCCTGCGCCTTCTGACGCCGTCGCCGAAGCTCGTGCTCGTTGTCGCATGCCTGTTCGCCGTGGCATTCGTGCTGCTTCCGCTCGTTTGGGCAATCTCCACGTCGCTGAAGACGGAGGTCGGCGCGGTCGCCTATCCCCCGTCCTTCGTGCCGCGGCCCGCGACGTTCGCGAACTATTGGCGCGTGCTCACTGGCCAGAACTTCTTGGTCGAGCTGTCGAACTCCACCCTTTACTCGGTCGCGGCGGTCGTGCTGGCCCTGCTGGTCGCCGCGCCCGCCGGATATGCCGCCGCCCGGTTCTCGTTTCCGGGCAAAAACCTTGCCATGATGGTGATCCTGTCGACGTCGATGATCCCGACGGTCGCGCTGCTGATCCCGATCTACGGGCTGCTGAACCGGACCGGCCTTCTCGACAGCGCCATCGCCCTGATCGTGATCGAGGCTGCCCGGACAGCGCCGCAGATCGTGTGGTTCATCCAGAACTTTTGCCACACCGTCCCGCTGGAGATCGAGGAGGCCGCCGAGATCGACGGCGCATCGCGGCTGCAGACATTCCTCCACGTCGTCCTGCCGTTGATCCAGCCGGGTATCGCCGCGGTTGCCATCCTCAGCCTGATCACCGTGTGGAACGACTATCTCACCGTCGCGATCTTCGCGCCCGATGCGGCCCGCCGGACGCTGCAGGTCGCGATCGTCAACCAGGTACTCGACTCCAACGGCGTGTCCTGGTCTTACATGATGGCCTTTGTGCTTGTCGCCTCGACCCCAGTTGTCGTCATGTTCCTGTTGGCCCAAAAATGGTTCGTCGCCGGCCTGACTTCAGGTGGCGTCAAGGGCTGACGCCGCCGATCACTCATTGAAAGGAAAAGCCAATGCGCCGTGCGTTCCGCCTCCTCGCTTGCGCCGCGACCGCCGCTACCGTCGCGATCGTCGCGCCGCGACCAGGGCACGCCCAGGTCGAGCTTGGGTTTGCGACCTTCCTGGATCCCAACAATGCGAGCGACGCCCGCGTCGGCGCGCAGGCCCGCATGATCGCGGCGTTCGAGCAGAAGAACCCGGGGATCAAGATCAAGGTCGTGCTCGACCCCTCCGGATCGAACATCCTGCGCGCGACCAAAAGCGGCGCCGCATCCCCCGACGTGGCGCGCGTCACCAGCTACGGCCTGCCCGAAGTGGTCGCGACCGGCGGCCTGCTTTCCCTCGACCGGTACATCACCGCTGACAAGGTGGACGGGCGCGACTGGCTGATCCCGCTCGATGCGTCGAAGCTCGAAGGGCACTACTGGGGCATGCCGCAGGATTTCCGGATCCCGCTGCTGATGTACCGGAAGTCCTTGCTGACGGCGGCAGGGGTCACGCCGCCGGTGACTTGGGACGACGTCTGCAGCACCGGCGGCAAGCTGTCGGCTGGCACGGTGATCGGCTACGCCGTGCCCCTGGGCTCCAGCGGCGGAACCGGTGGGTCGCAAGCGCTGGGCGAATACGTTCTGAGCACCATGCTGGCCCCGGACGGCAAGTACTTCGCGCCGGACGGACGTGCAATCGCTTTCAGCAAGGACACGTTTGTTTTGGCCGCACAGACCATCAAGGACCTGTACGGCCGGTGCAAGGCGACACCGGGCACGAGCGCGCAATTTGGCTACAACGAGGTGCATGACGGCTTGCGTGCCGGGACGGTCGCGATGGCGAACTTTGGCCTGGCCCGCTACGGCGCGATCCGGCGTCAGGGCGCCGGGGACGACCTGCAATGGGCCGCTCCGCCGGCGTTCGATCGCGCTGGCAAGCAGACCGTCTTCGGGTTCGTGCTGGTGATCAACGCGAAGTCCGCCCATCCCGATGAGGCATGGAAGTTCGTTTCGTTCATGACGAGCACGGAAGGCGAGGTGATCCAGGCTCAGGGCGGCGAGGTGGTCGCCCGGGCATCGGCCTATAACGACCCCTACTTCGCTACGCCGGAGGCCGCCAACCAGAACGGCTGGGCGGACCTGGTCAAGACGCGCGGGCAGCTCGTCTCCTACTCCGTGATCCTGACGACCTTCCACGAGATCGTCGGCGAGGCGCTGCAACGGATGGTCCTGCGCAACGGACAGCCGGAGGCCGCCTACGACGAGGTGGTTCGGCGCTATGGCGACGCCGTCGCGAAGCTGCGCTGAAGCGGACGGCGCGGCGATGGTCCAGCGGACCTTTTCTGGCTCGCTATACGACGGCGGGATCGAGGCGATGCGGCCCTGCATCATGGGGACGCGGCACATGGTCTCCGCCGCAAATCACGCCGCGGCGCACGTGGCCTTCGCCGTGCTGGAAAGTGGCGGCACCGCGGTCGACGCCGGAGTAGCAGGCGGCATCGCCCTTTCGGTGGTGCAAAGCGACATCGTCAACTTCGCGGGCGTCGCTCCGGCCATGATCTATCAGGCCGCCACGGACGAGGTACTGACCGTGAGCGGCCTGGGATGTTGGCCCCAGGCCGTGACCGCCGACTACTTCACGCGCCACCATGGCGGCTGCATCCCCGAAGGCCTTCTGCGCTGCATCGTACCGGCGGCGCCGGACGCCTGGATCACCTGTCTGGAACGGTTCGGCACGATGTCGTTTTCCGAGGTCGCGGCACCGGCGATTGCGCTCGCGCGGGACGGGTTCCCAGCGACGCAGTTCTTTTCGGACCAGGTCTCGAAGTTCCAAGACAAGTACCGCGCCTGCCCTGAAAGCGCTGCCATCTACCTCCCAGACGGCCAGCCCCCGCGCGTCGGACATCGTTTCATCCAGGCCGACCTGGCCCGGACCATGCAATACATGGCCGACCAGGAAGCGGGCGCACCCGGCCGGGCGGCCGGGCTGAGGGCTGCACGCGACGCTTTTTACAGGGGCGATATCATGCGCGCGATCGTGCGGTTTCACGCCGAGAATGGCGGGCTACTTGCCGAGGCCGACATGGCGGCCTTCCACGTGGACGTGGAGCCCGCACTCTCTGTCCAGGCCCGCGGCATGGCTTTGTACGCCTGCCCTCCCTGGTGCCAGGGTCCGGTTCTTCTCCAGGCGTTCAACATCCTGGCTGGCGACCAACTCGAGGCGTTGGGCCACAACACTGCCGATTACATCCACATCGTGGCCGAAGCCCTGAACCTCGCCTTCGCCGACCGCGACGCGCTCTACACAGATCCCCGCTTCGGCGATGTCCCAATGCGAACTCTTCTTTCGCCGGACTATGCCGCCACGCGCCGGACAATGATCCGGTCCGATCGAGCCTTCGGCGCCGCGCCGCCGCCCGGCATGGGCAGTGCCGGGCAACCTGCCGGCGGCCCGGACCTCACCGAGTTGGGCCGGCATGATACGTCTTTCATCGCCGTCGTGGACCGGCACGGCAATGCCTTCTCGGCCACGCCCAGCGATAACTCTTTCGAGTCGCCGGTCGTGCCCGGCACGGGCCTGTGCCCCTCGTCCCGCGGGTCCCAGAGCTGGGCGGACCCACGCCACCCCGGGTCCGTTGCCCCAGGCAAGCGCCCGCGCTTGACACCCAGCCCTGCCATGGCCCGCATGCCAGACCGCGGCATGATGCCCTTCGGCAGCCCCGGCGGCGACGTCCAGCCACAGGCGATGCTCCAGGCGCTGCTCAACATCAGCGTGTTCGATATGACCCTGCAGGAAGCCGTGGAGGCGCCGCGCTTCGCGTCCGCCAGCCTGCAAGGTTCGTTCGAACCGCATGTGTACAACCCCGGCGCACTCCTGCTGGAGGATCGACTGGAGCCGGCCGTGCGCAACGCCCTTCAGTCCCGCGGTCATGTTGTGAGTGAATGGCCGGGCTTTACGTGGAAGGCAGGCGCGGTATGCGCGGTCAGGCAGAACAAGGAAACCGGAGTTCTCTCTGCGGGAGCTGACCCGCGCCGGCCGTCCTATGCGGTCGGGCGGTAGTGCTTTCCGCCAACGGCCTATATCGGCAAAGCGGCTGAATGCGGTGTTCCTGATGGTGACGGACGTGCCGCTGGAGTGTGCCCCCGGTCGATGTGAGCTGAAGCCTCCGGATCGTCTTGTGATAGCGACACGGAAAGCCGAGTGTGTCCGGAACACGGGAGGCTCCACGTGATCAAACGTCGAACGCTGCTGGCCGCTGCCAGCGCTCTGTGCCCGCAGTTGGCGGCGGCCCAGCCGAAGACCACGATCAAGGCGGCCCGGCAGCCCTCCATCATCTACATGCCGACCTTCATCATGGAAGCCCGCAAGCTGATCGAAGGCCATGCGTCCAGGCTGGGACTTCCGGGCGTCACGGTGGAATGGACCACCTTCAACGGCGGCGGCGCCGTGACCGACGCGCTGCTGGCCGACAGCGTCGACCTGGTCAACACGGGCGTCGGGAACATGTTGCTGCTTTGGGACCGCACCAAGGGGCGGGTCAAAGGGATCGTGGCGACCTGCGCCGAACCGCTGGTGTTGATCAGCCGCAACCCGCGCATCAGGACGCTCGCGGACTTCCGGCCCGGCGACAAGATCGCAGTGCCGACGATCAAGGTTTCCACTCAATCCATCCTGCTTTCAATGGCCGCTGACCGCCTCTATGGAAAGGCCGACTCGGGCCACTTCGACCCCATGACGGTTCAGCTCGGGCATCCCGATGCGCTCGCCGCCATGCTGAACCCGAATGGCGAGATCGAAAGCCACTTCGCGGCGCCCCCTTTCTTTGCCGACGAGTTGAAGCGGGTGCCGGGCGCCCATGTCGTGACGACGTCCGCCGACATCCTGGGACATCCGATGTCCCAGGCCCTCCTGTTCACGACCACCAAGTTTGCGGAAGCCAATCCGATCGTGGTGCAAGCCGCCAAGGCGGCGGTCATGGAAGCGATCGACCTTATCCACACGGACCCCGCAGAAGCCGTACGTCTCTACAAGCAGCAGTCACGTGATCCCATGAGCCAGGACGTCATCATGGACGTCCTGGCACAGCCCGGCATGTCCGACTTCCTGCCCCAGCCGCAGGGCACGTTGGAGTTCGCCCGCTACCTTTTCGTTGCGGGCATGCTGAAAGTGGAGCCGACGAACTGGAAGGACTACTTCCTTCCCGTGGCCTACGACCTGGATGGGAGCTGATCGCCGTTAGACACGTCGCAACCGCCTTTCGAGTGCTGTTTGGGCCGGGAGCGGGTGCCGTCGCGGATGTGGTGGAAAAGGCTTGGCGTGCATCTCCGACGAAGCAGGAATACAGGATTAGGGTCGCAATCGCCGCTGGGGTCAGCCTCCTTTGCTTGCACGGAATCGGTCCGCGGCGAAGGGCGACAGGTCGACGAACGGCGGTTCTCCTGCGATCAACTGCGCCACGAGTCGCCCCGTGCCCGGTGCTCCGGTCAGGCCCAGGTGCCCATGCCCGAAGGCGTGGATCACGTCGGCCGATCGGCTCGAGGGGCCAATGACCGGCAGGGAGTCGGGCATGCTGGGGCGGTGGCCCATCCAGACCGACGCGCCCTTGCCGCATAGCTCGGGATAAAGCGTCCGCGCCAAGGGCAGGAGCGCGTGCGCCCGCCGCCAGTCCGGTGCGGCCCGCAGGCCCGCGAGTTCCACGACGCCCGTCAGCCGAACGCCGCCCGCCATCGGGCTTGCGACGAACCGCCCCTCGGCCGAAAAGGTAGGCAGGTGGGGCCCAGCGCCGCAGGGGGCAAGCTGCAGGTGATACCCCCGCTCGCTCTCGAGCGGCACGCGATCGCCCAGCAGGCGCGCCAGCCGGCCGCTCTGCGCGCCGGCCGCCAGCACGGCGCGATCGGCGGCGACCGGCCCCGTCTCCGTCAGCACGGCGCGCAGCCGGTCGCCCTGGAAGCTGAATCCAGTCGCGACGCCCGCCACCACCCGCCCGCCCCGGCGGAGCACCGACGCGGCCAGCCGGCACGCGAGCGCCTGCGGGTCCAGCGTATGCCCGTGCCCCGGCAGCAAGGCGCCGCGATAAAGCCCCGGGGTCAGCGCGGGATCGAGCGCGCGCAGCGCCTCCGGCCCTAGCTCGCGCCACTCCACGCCATTGCGCCGCCGGAGCGCCCAGGCGGCCTGCGACCGTTCCCACCCAGCGCGCGTCCGGTACACGATCAACGAGCCGTCGCGTCGCACCAGGTCCTCGGCCCCGGCGTCCTCGAGCAGGGGCCGCAGGCATTCCTGCACCGGGGCGAGCAGGCGCGCGAGTGCGGCCGCCTGGTGCTCCACCCCGGCCGCGGTGCCGGCGCGGACGAAGCGCAGCAGCCAGGGCGCCACACGCGGCAGGTGACGCCACCGGAGCGCCAGCGGTCCCGATCGGTCCAGCAGCCATCCCGGCACCTGCCGCAGCACGCCGGGTGCGGAGAGCGGCACGATCGAACCCGGGCTGAAGCAGCCGGCGTTGCCGGACGAAGCCCCGCTGCCGGGCACCCGGGGATCGAGCAGGGTGACCCGGTGCCCGTCCCGCTGCAGCCAGCAGGCCGCGGCCAGGCCGACGATGCCGGCGCCGATGACGACGATGTCGCGGGGCGCCGTCATGGCGTAGGCGCGGGCCTACCCCGCCTCCGCCGCGCCGGCGCGGCGCGCGGGTTGCGGCTCGGCGAGGCCCAGGCGCTCCAGGGCGTTCGAGAGATGCTGCTCGGCTGCCGCCCGGGCCGCCTCCGGGTCCCGCGCGGCGATGGCCTCCAGCATGATCAGGTGCTCCGCCTGCACCTGCTCCGTGAGGCCGCGGTGCCGCGAGTTGGTGCGCGCCTTACGGACGAACTGCCGCATGCGGGCGTCGAGGAACTCGAGGATCTGGGGAAACAGCGGATTGCCCGCCGCGTCGATGATGCTGCGATGGAAGGCGATGTCCTCCTCCTCGCCCGGTTGCCCGTCGCGGATGGCCCGGCCGATCGCCTTGTACCAGCGGGTGATCGCCGCCAGTTGCGCCGGGGTGCGGCGGGTGGCGGCATGGGCCGAGGCGGCGGAGCGCACGGCGCTCAACAGCTCCACCACGGCGCGCAGATCTTCGGCGTCGGACGGCACGACGTGCAGCCGCAGGGTGGGCGCCCCCACGTCGGCGACGAAGGCGCCGGACCCCTGCCGCGTGACCACGATCCCGTCCTGTTTCAACCGGCCCATCGCCTCCCGCACGATGGCCCGGCTCACGCCATAGGACTCCGACATCTCGCGCTCGGTCGGCAGCCGGTCACCGGCCTTGAACGCGCCCGCCCCGATCTCCTGCCGCATGCGGTCGGCCAGCTTTTCCGCCAGCAGCGGCGCGCGCTGCATGAGGGCCGTCACCCGCTCCGACACCCCGGTCAGCGCCCGTCCGGCATGACGCCGGGCCAACTCGACGCGTTCGGCATGATGCAGGCTCCTGTCCAAGGTGCGGCAGCATAGGGCGATGCGGCATCCAGGCCCATACGCTACCCCTCCCCACGAAGTTCGAGACGCCGGCTGAGCATCACCAGCGGGAACAACATCACGAAATACATTACGGCGACCCCGGTATAGACCTCGAGCGGGCGGAACGTCTCCGACACCATGACCGAGCTGCGATACATCAGCTCGGGGATCGCCACGACCGACAGCAGCGCCGTGTTCTTCACCTGCAGCACGGACTGGCTGACCAGCGGCGGCACCATGCGCCGCGCGGCCTGCGGCAGGATCACGAACCGCAGCGCCTGGATCCGCGACAGGCCGACGGCCAGGGCCGCCTGCCACTGCCCGGCCTCGATCGACAGCACGCCGGCCCGCACGATCTCGGTCGTGAAGGCGCCCATGTAGAGCGAAAGCCCGATCCCGGCGGCGAACCACGCGGGCAGGTCAATCCCCAGCACGATCGGCAGCGCGTAGTAGAACCACACCACCTGCACCAGCAGCGAGGTGCAGCGGAACACCTGCACGTACGCCTGCACCGGGAGGCGCACGGCCCGGCTGCCCGACAGCAGGGCGGGCCCGAGCACGAGGCCGATGATGCAGCCCGCGATCGTGGTGGCGGCGGCGTAGGCGAGCGTCAGCAGCGCGCCCTTGATCCAGAACTCGGGGGGCGTGAAGACGCTCGAGAAGTCCCAGTGATAGGCCATCCGCTCCCCTGAACCGGCCGACGCAGGGTCGCGCGGCGCGGCGCGGAAGTCCAGCGGATTGCCCTGGTAACCCAGCCGCATATTGACAGCGCCGCAGCCCGATGGCCACCATCGAGCAACCGGCAACGAGGAGGCAGCGCATGCGCCGATGGACCCGAACGGCCCTGATCCCGATCGTTCTGCTCGGCGCTTTGCTGGCGATCGCCTGCCCGGCGAAGGCGCAGGAATCCACCCTCGACAGGGTGAAAGCCCGCGGCAAGCTGCTTGTCGGCTGCGTCCCCGACCTGCCCTATGCCGGGGAGGACCCGCGCACCGGAAAGTGGCGCGGCTACGTCCCGCTCATGGCCGCCGACCTGGCCCGCGTGCTGAAGGTGGAATGGGAGTGCGTACCGGTCACCTGGGCGAACGCCGTGCTCGCGCTCCAGGCGGGCAAGGTCGACCTCGTCATGGACCTGGGCGGCACGCCCGAGCGCGCAATGGTGGCGGATTTCGTCGGCCCCTCGGTGCGCCAGGCCTACATGATGGTCACCCGCAAGGGCCTGACCGGGGAAACCTGGGAGGACTTCAACAAGCCCGAGATCCGCATTGCGGTGCAGACCGGTACGACGAATGAGATGATCCTGAACCGCTTCGTGCCGAAGGCGACGAAGGTCGGGCTGGCGCCGGGCACCGACCCGTCGCTGTCGGTGTCGTCGGGGCGTGCGGACGCGTTCCTGTCGACGTTCCTGTCCGGCACGATCGCTCGCGCCAAGAACCCGAACGTCGGCGAGCTGCTGCTGCCCACCCCCATCCTGTCTGCCGACAGCGCAATCGCCCTGCGCTACGAGCAGGACGGGCGGTGGCGGGGCGTCCTGTCGTCCTGGCTGTCGTACGCAATCAAGCTGCGCTCGCTCCGCGGCTGGGTGCAGCAGGGGCTGATCGACTCGGGCGTGCCCGCCGAGGGCCTGCCGGAGCTGATGCAGAAGGCGGGCCTCTGACCTCGTCCATGTTGATCCTGGTCGACGGGACGCCGGTGGCGGCGGCGCCTGGGCAGAGCGTGGCGGCGGCGTTGATGGGGGCCGGGATCGTCCATCTCCGCGACAGTCCTCGCGGGGCGCCGCGCGGGGCGTTCTGCCTCGTCGGCGCCTGCCAGGAATGTCTCGTCGAGGTCGACGGGGATCGGGCGCTTGCCTGCCGGACGGCGGCGCGGCTGGGCCAGGTCATCCGGCTGGGGCTCCGCGACGCATGACCGTCGTGCGGCCCGACCTGGCCGTGCTCGGGGCCGGGCCGGCGGGTGTGCATGCGGCGATCGCGGCGCGCGAGGCGGGCCTGTCCGTCATCCTGATCGACGAGGCGCCGCATGCCGGCGGCCAGGTGTATCGCGCGCCGTTGGACGGCGGCCCGGGCCGCGGTGCGGACGGCCTCAGGGGCGATGCGCTACGGTACGCCCTGATGCGTAGCGGGGTCGAGTGCTTGCAAGGCCATGCCGTCTGGACCGTCTCCTCCGCGCCGCTTGGCCTGTCGCTGGCCGGGCCCGGACCGGTCCGGACTGTGCAGCCCCGCGCCGTCATCGCCGCCGCCGGGGCGGTCGAGCGCGTCGTGCCGATCCCGGGCTGGACTCTCCCGGGCGTGATCGGGCTGGCCGGCGCCACCGCGCTGCTGAAGGGCGCGGGACCGCTGCCGCCCGGACCGGTCGTGGTCGCCGGTCGAGGGCCGCTGCTGATCGCCACCGCAGCCGGGCTGCTGGCGCGTGGATTCCGGGTCGCCTGCGTGGTGGACGGCGCCTCCCGGGCCGAGTGGACGCGCGCATTGCCGGCGCTGCTGTCCCGGCCGGGCCTGGTGCTCCGCGGGGCAGGGTGGTTGCGCCAGATCAGGCAGGCCGGCATTCCGGTCCTGCACGGCCACCGGGTCGTCGAGGCCTGTGGCGATCGCGCGCTGCACTCCGTCCGCATCCGCTCGCGCACGGGTCGAGAGCGCGTCGTTTCCGCCAAGCTGCTCGCCGTGGGCGACGGCCTGGTTCCCTCGATCGAGGTGCTCGCGCTGTTCGGCGTCGAGCGCCGCCATTGTGCCGCGGAAGGCGCCTGGCGTCCCGTGCTGGACCGGGACGGCCGCACGAGCGTGCCCGGCGTCTATGCGGCAGGCGATGGCACCGGGATCCGCGGCGCCGAGGCCGCCGCCCTGGGCGGCAGGCTGACCGGGCTTGCCGTGGCGCATGACCTGGGCGCCTCCTCGGCCGAGGCGCATGAGGCCGGGGCCAGGCCGCTGCGCCGCCGCCTGTTGCGCGCCGCTCGCGCCGGCTCCGCCATGGCCCGGCTGATGACGCCGCCCGCTCGGCGCATCGCCGCCATCGCGCCCGCTACCGTCGTCTGCCGGTGCGAGGATGTGACGCGGGCCGAGATCGACGCCGTCTTCGCCGCCGGCGCGCGCACTCTGGACCAGCTCAAGGCCCGCACCCGCTGCGGCATGGGGCCTTGCCAGGGCCGTGTCTGCGCGCCTGTCGTTTCCGTCCTCGCGTCGCTGCATCCGGGGGTGGCGAGCCCGCCGCGACCCTGGACGGCCCGGCCGCCGCTCCGCGCCCTCGCCATCGCCGACCTCGTAGGCACCTTCGGCTACGACGACATCCCCGCCGTGATCCCCGCGATATGACGGCCGAGCACGACATCGCCGTGGTGGGCGGCGGGGTGATGGGCTGCCTCGTTGCGCTGCATTTGGCCCGCGCGGGCATGGGCGTCGCGCTGATCGAGGCGCGAGACGGGCTGTGCACGCAGGCCAGCGGGGTCAACACCGGCCACGTCGCCATCATGGACGGCCGCGCCTACCGCGTGCCCTACGCGCTTCGCAGCATGGCGCTCTGGGCTAGCGCCGGCGCGTGGCTGGGCCGCGGCGTGGGCTGGCGCACGCGGGCCGGGCTGAAGCTCGCCTTCACCGAGGCGGAAGCGGAGGAGCTGGCCGCCGCCACCGCGGGGATGCGGGGGGAGGGGGCTACGCTGGAGATGGTCGGCGCGAACCGGGCGCGGGAGCTGGAGCCGAGCCTGTCCGCTACGGTCCACGCCGCATCCTGGTCGCCCGCCGACGGCTATGCCAACCCGCTGCTGATTGCCGACGCCTTCGCCCACGCGCTGCCCCGGGCTGGCGTCGTGGTGCGGCTCGGCGCCCCGGTGCGAGGGATCGAGGCCGGGCCGCCCTTCACGGTCCACACTTCCGAAGGGCCATTGCGAGCCCGCCGGCTGCTGATCGCCGGTGGCGTTTGGATCGGGGAGCTGGCCGCCATGCTGGGCGTGGCGCTCCCGATGCTGTGCCGGGTCAGCCAGGTCACGGTCACGGAGCGCCTGCCGCCCACAATCCGCACCGCGATCGGGAGCGCCTCGGACACGCTGTCGCTGAAGCAGGTGGACAACGGCACCGTGCTGATCGGCGGCGGCTGGCAGGGCATCGGCAACCTGGTCGACGGCCCGCGCGAGGTGGTGCCGGAGCATGTGGTCGGCAATCTCCGGCTCGCCTGCGCCGCCGTCCCGGCGCTGGCCCGCGCCCGGGCGGTGCGCACCTGGTTGGGGCTCGAAGCGCGGGTGTCCGACAACCTGCCGCTGAACGGCCCGCTGCCCGGCGTGCCGGACGCCTGGGTACTCGGCGCCATCCACACCGGCTTCGCGCTCAGCCCGGCGATGGCCGAAACGATGGCGCGCATGATCCTGGAGCAGGCTGCGCCGCCGCTGCTGTTCGACCCCGCGCGATTTGCGCCACGCACGGAGCTTGCCCATGCGGGATGACCCGCTGCTGCAGCCGCTCACCATCCGCGGCATCACGCTTCGCAACCGCGTCATGTCCACCGCGCACGCCACCGGCTTTGCCGAGGCGGGCCTGCCGGGCGAGCGCTACCAGCTCTATCACGAGCAGAAGGCCCGTGGCGGGCTGGCGCTGACGATGTTCGGCGGCAGCACCGCGGTCTCGGCCGACTCGCCGTTCGGTCACCTGGACCTGTCGAACGACCGGTGCATCCCGGCCTTCCGGGCCTTCGCCGACCGCATTCACGCCCAGGGCTGCGCGCTCATCTGCCAGATCTCGCACCTCGGCCGCCGCGCCCGGCCCAGCACCGGCAACGGCCTGCCGCTGATCGCGCCCAGCCCCGTGCGCGAGCCCATGCACCGCGGCTTCGTCAAGGCGATGGAGCCGCAGGACTTCGCGCGCGTGATCGGGGATTTCGCCGCCGCCGCCCGCCGCTGCTGCGGTGCCGGTCTGGACGGGATCGAACTCTTGTCCACCAGCCATCTGATCGGGCAGTTCCTCTCGCCGTCCGCCAACCGTCGCACCGACGCCTATGGCGGGAGCCTGCAGAATCGCGCCCGCTTCGCCGACGAGGTGCTTGAGGCCGTGCGCGGCGCCGTGGGCGAGCGATTCATCGTCTCCTTCCGGCTGACGGGCGACGAGATGCTGGACGGCGGATTGTCGGCCGAGGACTGCCTGGACGTGGCCCGGCATCTCGCGAACTCGGGTCGCCTCGACGTGCTCAACATGCTGGGCGGCAACGCCTTCAGCGAGCCCGGCATCAGCAGCAACATCCCCGGCATGGGAACGCCGACCGCGCCCTACCTTCGCCTCGCCGCCACCATGCGCGCCGCGACCGGCCTGCCGGTGTTCCATGCGACGCGCATCACCGATCTCGAGACGGCGCGGCACGCCATCGCCACGGGCATGCTGGACATGGTGGCGCTGACCCGCGGCCACATGGCCGATCCCGACATCGTCGCCAAGCTGCGCGCCGGGCAGACCGACCGCATTCGCCCCTGCGTCGGGGCGCGCCTTTGCCTCGAGAGTGGCGTGCACGGCGGCGGGGCCGCCTGCCTGCACAACCCGGCGACCGGGCGCGAGCGCAGCATCCCACAGCGGGTCTCGCCCACGGACGGCCCGCGCCGCGACGTGGTCGTGGTGGGCGGCGGCCCGGCCGGGCTCGAGGCGGCGCGCACCGCGGCCCTCCGCGGCCACAGGGTTCGGCTGTTCGAGGCGGCGGAGCGACTGGGCGGCCAGGTGCTGACCGCCGCCCGCGCGCGCGGGCGGGCGGAGCTGGCGGAGGTCGTCGGCTGGCTGTCGCGCGAGCTGGATCACGCCAGGGTGGACACAAGGCTCGGCGCCTGGATGGACGGCGCGGACGTGGCAGCCCTGGGGGCCGACATCGTCATCGACGCGACGGGCGGCCTGCCGACCTTCGGGGACGTGGCCGACCCCGATGGCCTGCTGATCTCGACCTGGGACGTGCTGGACGGCGCGCAAGCCGTGAGCGGCGACGTGCTGCTGTTCGACGACCATGGCGGCCACCAGGGCCTGTCCTGCGCCGCGACGCTTGCGGCCCGGGACGACGTCCGGCTGGTGGTCGTGACGCCCGAGCGGTCCTTCGGGGTGGGGCTCGGCGACGTGAACCGGCCGCAATACATGGAGCCGCTGTATCGGGCTGGCGCCGCCTTGTGGCCGGACCGGCGCCTGGTGGGAATGTCGCGCGACGGCAACCGCGTCCGCGCCCGGCTCCGCAACGCCTACACGTCGGAGGTCGAGGACGTTCTGGCCGACCACGTCGTGATGGAGGGGGGGACCGCGCCCAACACGGCGCTGTACGACGCGCTGGCGCCGCTGTCGGCCAATGCCGGGCGGATCGACCTGAATCTCTGGGCGGCGGGCCGGCCGCAGACTCTGGCCACGGCTGGCCTTACGCTGTGGCGGATCGGCGACGCCGTCACCCACCGCGGCATCCATGCCGCGATCCTCGACGCCCGGCGGCTCTGCCAGGCCCTTTAGAGGCCCAGCGCGATCCGCCGTCGATCACCACCTGCGTCCCCGTCACCATGCGCCCGCCTTCAATCAATCAGGCGACCGCGTTCGCCACGTCCTCCGGTGTCCCCAACGTCACCCAAGGGTGCCCCGGGATCATTCACCCAGCAGCGCCTCTCCCCGTGCATCCAGCACGCCGAGCTCGGTGAACAGCGCGCGCAGCCGTGCCGCGTCGTCGGCCTCAAGCGGCAGCACCGGCAGGCGCGGGGCGCCGGCCGGCAGGCCGATCATGCCCAGCAGCGCCTTCAGCGCGGACGGCGCCGACCCCGTCTCGAGCAGGAACGTGTAGGCCCGGCTCATGGCCAGATGCAGGCGGGTCCGCTCGGCGCAGGCCGGGCCGCGCGCCAGCGCCAGCAGCCGCGTGGAACCGCCGCCGAGCAGGTCCACCCCGGTGGACAGCACGCCGGCCGCCCCCAGCGAGAGGCCGGGCATGATGAACCAGGCGCAGCCGATCATTATGCCGACCCGGTCGCCGAACCGCTCGATGGCATAGGACACTTCGCGGAAGTCGCGTGAGGACTGCTTTACCGCGACCACGTCGACCTCGTCCATCAGGTGTTGCAGCGTGTCGCCCTCGATCCCCACGCCGAAATGGCGGGGGTTGTTGTAGGCGACGATCGGCAGCGGCACGGCGCGGTGGATGGCGCGGAACCGCCCGATCAGCTCGGCGCGGGTCGCCTGCCCGTTGTAGGGCGCCGGGCTGACCAGCAGCGCGTCCACCCCGGCCGCGGCGGCCACCTCGGCCATCTTGATCGTGTCGGCCGCCGTGAACGCATGCGTGCCCATCGTGCCCATGACCACCGGTAGGCGCTTGTCCGCGACCCGCACGGCGGTCTCCGCGATCGCCTGCCGTTCGGTGAGCGTCAGCAGCGACGCCTCCCCGTTGTCGGCAGCGATGGCGAGTCCGGAGGAGCCCTGGGCGATGTGCCAGCGCAGGATGGTGGCGAACGCGTCGAGGTCCAGCGCGCCCTCGGCGTCGAATGGCGTGACCGTCACGGAGAACAGCCCCTCGATCCCCAGCCGCGCGGTCATGCCTGCCTCCCATTTTGTGTGTTCAACGTATCAGCCGCCGCCAGGATTGCCCAGGTAACTCGGCCAGTCAGAGCGATAAGGTGCGGTCCAGCCTGTCGCGGAGCTTGTACCAGGCGCCGACCGCCGGCAGGAACCAGGGCCGTCCCCGGTACAGCGGCAGGCTCGGGAAGTCGCCGCCGTCCAGTCCGCACGGCCGGTTCTGACGGCGGAGGATCTTGAGGCCGATCTGATGGCCGAGGTAGCTCATAATCGCCACGCCGGCTCCCTGGCAGCCCGCGGCGTAGTGCAGCCCGTCCTGCTCGCCCATGTGCGGCAGGAAATCGAAGGTGAAGCCGACGAAGCCCTTCCAGGCATGGGTCAGCTGCACGTCGCGCATCTGCGGCCAGACCTCGGTCATGAAGCCGTGCAGGATCGCGGCCGCCTGCCGCTCCTCGATGTCCCGGAACCGGGCGCGGCCCGCGAACACCACGCGCCGCCCATCGGGCGTGCGGCGGAAGGCATAGAGCGCGCGCTTGGTGTCGCCCCCGGTGCGGTTGCGCGGCAGGATGCTGTGGGCCAGGTCGTCCGGCATCGGCGCGGTCGCGATCATGTAGGCCGTGACCGGTACGATGCGGCGCTGCACGAAGGGGGTCGCCGAACCCGTGTAGGCGTTGGTCGCCACGACAACCTGGTCCGCATGCACCGTGCCCCGCACCGTGCGGAGCACGAACTGGCCTCCCTCCCGCGTCACCGTCTCCACCCGCGCCTGGCCACGCACCAGCGCGCCCGACGCCTCCGCCAGGCGCCGCATCGCGCGGTGCAGCTTGGCCGGCTGCAGCCCGGCGGCCTCGGCGACGGTGATGCCGCCATGGTAGAAGTCGCTGCCGATCTCCTCCCGCTGGCGCTCCCGCGGCACCACGTCCACCGTGAGCTTCAGGCCGCTGCGCATCGTCTCGGCCCGGGCCTGCAGCGCCTTGAACGCGCCGGGGCTGTGGGCGGCGATGAAGCGCCCGCGCTGGGCGTAGTCCACCTCCAGGCGTTCCGTCTGGATCAGCGCGCGGACGAACTCGACGGACGCCGCCGCGTCCTCCCGGATGATGGCGGCCCGGTCGGGCCCGACCAGCGCGTCGAGCCGGGGCGGCAACTTGCCGCCGCCGCCGATGTGGCCGTGGTTGCGGGTGCTGGCGCCCGCTCCCGGGTCCCCGGCGTCCAGCACGAGCACGGACGCGCCGGACTGCGCTAGCACCCGCGCGGCGCACAGGCCGCAATAGCCGCTGCCGATGATCGCCACGTCCACGCGGGCCGGCAGCGGATCGTTTGCGGGCTCGAGCGGCGCCTCATCCAGCCAGAGCGGCGTCGTGCGGAAACCCTCGGCGTAGATGCCGCTCATGCCGCCTCCTTGCGCGCCGGCTTCGACGCGTTCGCCACCACCATCAGCAGCAGCGTCACGGCGATGAACACCGTGGACGCCGCGGCGATCACCGGGGAGAGATTGAACTCGATGTCCTCGAACATCTTGCGCGTGACCGTCTTGTGCTCGGTGCCCGAGATGAAGAACGACACGATCGTCTCGTCGAAGGACGCCAGGAACGCGAACACCCCGCCGGCCAGCACGGCCGGCAGGATCAGCGGCAGCGTGATCCGGCGAAAGCACGTCAGCCGCGAGGCGCCGAGATTGAGCCCCGCCAACTCCAGCGACGGCGGCAGCCGCTGCAGGCCCGCCGAGACGACCAGCACGACATAGGGCACGGCAAGCGCGGTATGGATCAGCACGAAGCCGGGCACAGTGCCCGTCAGGCCGAGGGGCGCGAACTGCAGATACACGGCGATCGCCACCACGATGTGCGGCACGATCAGCGGCGACAGCAGCAGCGCCTCCACCACCGTCCGCCCCGGCATCCGGCCCCGCACCAGCGCCAGCGACGCCGCGGTGCCCACCAGCACGCTGGCCACCGTGGTCAAGGCGGCGATCTCGGCCGAGAACAGCGTGGCCGCGACCCAGTCGGGGTCCGTGAGGAAGGCGCGGTACCAGCGCCAGGACAGGCCGGGCGGCGGAAAGTGCAGCACGTTCTCCGGGCTCAGCGACATCGGCACGATGATGAGCGTCGGCAGCATCAGGAACACGAGGACCACAAGGCCCAGAAGTCGCACCGCGCTAGTCATGCGACACCACCCGGTCCAGCCGCAGCACCCGCTTGAACACCATTGTGGTACCCAGCGAGAGCAGCAGCAGCACGGTCGAGATGGCCCCGGCGAAGGGCCAGTCCAGCAGCTCCGTCGCCTGCTGGCTGATCAGCGTCGCGATCATCAGCGTGCGCGGCCCGCCCAGCAGCGCCGGGGTGATGTAGAAGCCCAGCGACATGACGAAGACCAGCAGGCACCCCGCGAACACGCCCGGCAGGCTGAGCGGCAGCACGATCTCCAGAAAGGTCCGCACCCGCCCGGCGCCCAGGTTCGCCGCCGCGTTCGGCAGGTCGGCCGGCAGGCTGCGCAGCGCCGAAAAAATCGGCAGCACCATGAACGGCAACAGGATGTGCGTCATGCCGACCAGCACGGCGCCGGAGGTGTACAGCATCGTCAGCGGCCGCTCGACCAGGCCCGTGTCCATCAGCACGGTGTTGACGATTCCGCGCCGCCCGATCAGCGCGATCCAGGCGTAGGAGCGCACCAGCGCCGAGGTCCACATCGGCACCAGCACGCAGGCCGCGACCACCTTCGGCCACACCCGCCCGGGCCGCGCCATGAGCGCCGCGACGGGATAGCCCAGCAGCAGCGCCGCACCGGTGCAGCCTACGGCGATCCAGATCGTCCGCAGCATGACCTGCAGGAACAGCGGCTCCTCGATCAGGCGCCGGTAGTTGTGCAGCCCCGGCGACGGCAGGGTGACGCTCGTCAGCAGCAGCCGCCCGATCGGCAGGAAGAACACCCAGGCCAGCAGCAGCACCAGCGGCGCGATCAGCAGCAGCGTGAGCGACAACCCGAGCTGCCCGCGGAAGGTGGAGCCGCCCGAGGCCGGCGGGGCTGCGGCGCTCATCCGGGCCCGGCCGGGAACACGATGGCCTCCTCGGTCCGCCACGTGGCCAGAACCTCGGCGCCGGGCTCGAGCTCGGCCAGGGCGGCGCGCGTGCCGACGTTCACACGCAGCACGCCGCCCCCCGGCAGCTCCACGAGCATCGTGGTGGTGGCGCCGTTGAACACGACCTGCGCCAGCCGCCCGCGCAGGCCGGGCCCGTCCTGCGCGGCGGACAGCACGACGTGCTCGGGCCGCACTGCGAGGCGGACGGGCGCGCCCGGCAACACGTGTGACGCGGCGAGGCCGGCGCCATCCCCGCCGGCCAGCGAGACCTCGCACGCCCCGGCATGGGTCCCCCCCGCCGTGCCTGGCAGCAGGTTCATCTCGCCGATGAAGTCGGCGACGAAGGCGTCCGCCGGGCGATCGTAAAGTTCGCGGGGCGTGCCGAGCTGCACCAGCCGGCCCTTGTCCATGACGGCCACCCGGTCCGACATGGTAAGCGCCTCCTCCTGATCGTGGGTCACGTAGATCACCGTGGCGCCAAGGCGGCGCTGGAGCTGCTTCAGCTCGACCTGCATGTGGCTGCGCAGCTTCTTGTCGAGCGCGCCGAGCGGCTCGTCCATCAGGATCACCGGCGGCTCGAACACGATGGCGCGGGCCAGCGCCACCCGCTGCTGCTGCCCGCCCGACAGTTCCGCGGGCTTCCGGCCGGCATACTCGTCCAATTTCACCATCGCCAGCGCGCCGCGGATGCGCTCGTCGCGCTCCGCCCGGCCCATGCCGCGGGTTCGCAACGGGAAGGCGATGTTCTCGGCAACGGTCATGTGCGGGAACAGGGCATAGCGCTGGAACACCATGGCGATGCCCCGCCTGTTCGGGGCCACGCGGGTGATGTCCCGATCTCCGACGAGAAGCCGCCCGGCGTCCGGCTGCTCGAAACCGGCCAGCATCATCAACAGCGTGGTCTTGCCGGAGCCCGAGGGCCCCAGCAGCGAGACGAAGGCCCCGGGCTCGACCCGGAGCGACACGTCGGCCACCGCGGTCACCCGCCCATAGCGCCGCCACACCCCCTCGATGCCCACTGCCAGGCCGCTGCTCCGCATCGGGCCGCCGCTCACGTCCTGCTCCGATCCCAGCTCAAGAACGGAGGCATCTTACGGCGGCTCGCCGGGCTGGCAACCGGGCAACGGCCGAAATTGTCCTGGTGACCATTCCAATTCCCGTTGCTAGTCTGCCGCAAGTCACGGCAGGACGCAGGCCATGGTCGCTTCCCCTCGCACGACAGACGTGTTTGCCCCTGAATGGCAAGCGCGCCCCTATTGGTGGGACGACGCCGCGCCGCAGCCGGCGGACGGCGACCTGCCGGCGCGCGTCGACGTGGCGATCGTCGGCGCGGGATACTGCGGCATCATGGCCGGGATGGCCTTGGCGGAAAACGGCATCGGCGCCCTCGTGCTCGACGCGAAGGACCCTGGCTGGGGCGCGGCCACCCGCAACCACGGCCATGTCGGCGGCGTGGGCCGCATCCCGGCGCAGCTCGAGAAGCAGGTGGGACCTGAGCGGGCGTCCGCGATCAAGGAGGACGCGGTTCTCGGCTGGGACTTCCTTCGCACCCTGATCCAGGACCGGGCGCTCGACGTCGACTATGCCCAGCGCGGACGCTTCATGGGCGCGCACAGCCCGGCGGCCTACCGCATGCTGCTGGACCGCGCGGTAGAGCAGCGGGCGAGCCTCGGCATGACGATCCACGCGATCCCGCGCGAGGCGCAGCGGGCCGAGATCGGCAGCGACTTCTACTTCGGCGGCACCGTGACGGAGGAGGCGGGGTCGCTCCATCCCGGGAAGCTGCATCGCGAGATGCGCCGCTTGGCGGAAGCCGAGGGCGTCGAGATCCGCGGCAATGCGGCGGTCGAGGCCATCACGCGCGTCCCCGGCGGCTTCCGCCTGCAGACCGCACGAGGCGCCGTGCTGGCCGACCAGGTCGTGGTCGCCACCAATGCCTACACCGACGACCTTTCGCCGGGCATCCGCCGCGGCCTGGTGCCGGTCACCGCCTGGATGATGGCGACGGAGGAGATGCCGGCCGACATGGCGGCCGCGATGATGCCCACCAACCGCTCGGGCGGCGACACGAAGCGCGCGATCTACGCCTATCGCCTCGCCCCGGGAGGACGGCGCATCATCTTCGCCGCGCGGGCCGACTGGCGCGGGGGCGCCGAGCGCGGCGCCGCGCCCACGCTCCACGCCCATGCCTGTGGCGTCTGGCCGGAGCTGCGCGGCGTTCGCCTCACGCACACCTGGAAGGGCATGATCGCCTTCACCTTCGACCACGTGCCGCACATGGGCAGCACGGACGGGCTGCACTACGTCGCCGGCTGCAACGGCAGCGGCGTTGTCCGCATGTCCTACTTGGGGCGACAGATCGGGCTGAAGGTCGCGGGGAAGCAGAACCGCCCGTGCGGCTTCGACGGGCTCGCAGCACCCAGCCTGCCCTTCTACCGCGGGCGGCCCTGGTTCCTGCCGATGCTCGGGCGATACTACGCGCTCCGGGATCACCTGGACCGCACCCTGGCACTTCGGCATTGAGAGGAAGGCGACGAATGGACACGAACGGGCTGGGACGGCGGACCTTGATGGCGGGCGGACTCGGCCTGCTGGCGGCGCAGGCACGCGCACAGGGCGGGCTCGAAGACACCGTCGTCATCCGCACCACCGGCGGCGCGTTCGAGGCGGCGCTGAAACGCAGCTTCTTCGACCCCTTCACCCAGGCCACCGGCACGAGGGTCGTCCCCGTCGCCACGTCCTATGGCGACATGGTCAGCAAGGCCACCGCCATGGCGGCCGCCGGGCGCGTGGAATGGGACCTAATCTCACCGCAGTTCTACGAGTTGGGCCGGCTCGCCCCGCTGCTGGCCGACCTCGGCGACTGCACTGGACTGCCGCAGGTGGCGCAGCAGGGGGTGCCCGGCATCTGCGGCCGCTACGGCGTGCAATACCTCACGGGCGGCGTGGTGCTCGGATGGAGCCCGGCCGCATTCAAGGACCGCACGCCGCCCGGCAGTTGGGCCGACTTCTGGGACATCAAGCGATTTCCCGGCCGCCGCGCGCTGCCCAGCTACGGCAACCCCTGGAACAACACTCTGCTGTTCGCGCTAATGGCGGACGGTGTCGCGCCCGACGCGCTGTTCCCGCTCGACCTCGACCGCGCGTTCAGCAAGCTCGACGAGATCAAGCCGCACATCGATGTCTGGTGGAAGACCGGGGCGCAGTCCATCGACATCATCCGCAACGGCGAGGTGCAGCTCTGCCCGCTGTGGAGCGGCACCGCCTACGGGGCGAAGCGGTCCGGGGTCAGCCTGGACTGGACCTACAACCAGGCCGCCGCGGATCTCGGCTCCTGGGCGGTGCTGAAGGGCGCGCCGCACCCGAAGGCGGCGATGGCGTTCATCGACTTTTTCATGACCGCGCCGGAGCGCCACGCCGCCTTCGCCCGCGACATGGGCTACGTCACGACGAACCGCGCCGGGCTCGAGCTGCTGGGGCCGGCGGAGCGGCAGGAGCTGGTCTCGACGCCCGCGATGCTGGCGCAACTCGCGCGGATCGACGGCGCCTGGGTCGAGGCGAACCGCGCCGTGACGCTGGACCGCTGGAACCGCTGGCTGGCGAGCTAGTGGCGAGCCACCCCTTCCACCCGGACTGGCAGCCTCGCCCATACTGGTGGGACGCCGCCCCCCCGCGACCGGCCGCCGCGCCGTTGCCGGACCGGGCCGACGTGGTCGTGGTGGGCGCCGGCTATTGCGGGCTGTCCGCCGCGCGCACCCTGGCCCAGGCCGGGCGGAGCGTCGCCGTGCTCGACGCCGGCGACCCCGGCTCGGGCGCCAGCACCCGCAACCATGGCATGCTGAGCGGCGGCCTGAAGCTGTCGCCGAAGACCGATCGCCTGGTCGGGCCCGAGCGCGCCGAAGCTTTGCGCCGAACCGCCTTCGAGTCCTTCGGCTTCATCAAGAACCTGGTGCGCGACGCGGCCCTCGACGTGGACTATGCCCATACCGGCCGGTTCTTCGGCGCACACAGCCGGACCTGGTACGAGCGCCTGAAGGCCCGGCGCGATGATCTCGAGCGCGCCTACGGCTATCACGCGCACATGGTCCCGCGCTCGGAGCAGCGCAGCGAGATCGCCACAGACTACTACCATGGCGGGATGGTCGTCGAAGAATCGGCCAGCGTGCACCCCGCCAAGCTCTACGACGCCATGCTGGGCCTCTGCCGCGCCGCAGGGGCCACGGTGTTCGGCGGCGCCGTCGTGGACACGATCACGGGCGAGCCCGGCGCCATGACGGTGCGGACCGGCCGCGGCACGATCCACGCCCGCCACGTCATCTCGGCCACCAACGCCTATGTCGGACGGTTCAGCCAGGCGCTGAGCCCTTACCTGCGGCGCCGGGTCATCCCCGTGGTGGCGTACCTGATCGCGACCGAGGAACTGGACCCGGAGCTGGCCCGCAGCCTGCTGCCGCGCAACCGGATGGGGGCGGACACGCAGCGCTCGATCTTCGCCTACCGGCTCACGCCCAACGGCAGACGCGTGATCTTCAACGCGCGGCCCTGGCACCGGTCGGAGATCGACGAGCGGTCGGTCACGCCCTCCGTGCACCGGCAGATGAGCCTGCTCTGGCCGCAACTCCGCGGCGTCCGGGTGACGCATACCTGGAAGGGCCTGGTCGGCTTCACCTTCGACCGGCTGCCGCATGTGGGCGTCCGGGACGGCGTGATGTTCGCCACGGGCTGCCAAGGCAACGGCGTGGCGCTGATGAGCTACCTCGGCCACCAGATGGCCGAGAAGCTCATGTTCGGCAATGACCCTCAGTGCGGCCATGACGGCCTGCCCTTCCCGACCCGGCCGTTCTACACCGGCACGCCCTGGTTCCTGCCCGCCGTCGGCGCCAGCTACAAGCTGCGCGACGCCGCCGAGCGGGCCTGGTCGGCCCACACCAACCGCTGACCTCGAAGGAGACGCACCATGATTCCAACACGGCGTTCCATGCTGCTCGGCGCGGCCGGGCTCGGGCTGCTGCCGCAGGCTGCGCGGGCGGCGGGTCCGCTCGAGCCGACGCTGCTGATCCGCACCACCGGTGGCGCCTTCGAGGCGGCGCTGAAGCGCAACTTCTTCGACCCGTTCAGCAAGGCGTCCGGCGTGCGCGTCGTTCCCTTCGCCGCCAGCTACGGCGACATGATGGCGAAGTCCGCCGCCATGCAGGCGGCGGGCGCCGTCGAGTGGGACATCATATCCCCGCAATACGACGAGCTCACGCAGATCTCGCAATATCTGACCGACCTCGGCGATTGCGGGGCCATGCCGAACGTGGCGCGCGACGGGGTGGCCGGGTCCTGCGGCCGCTACGGCGTGCTCTACCTGACGGGCGCGCAGCCGCTGACGTGGAACACCGGGATCATCAAGGGCCCGGCGCCGCAAGGCTGGGCGGACTTCTTCGACACGAAGCGCTTCCCCGGCCGCCGCGCGCTGCCGAACACCGGCAGCCCCTGGGCGACGCTGGTTGCGGCCTTGCTGGCCGACGGCGTGCCGCGCGAGAAGCTGTTCCCGCTCGACCTCGACCGCGCGTTCCGCAAGCTCGACACCATCAAGGGCGACGTCGCCGTGTGGTGGAAGACCGGCGACCAGAGCGTCAAGATGTGGACGCAGGATGATATCGCCATGTCCCTGATGTTCGGTGGCACCGCCTATGCCGCAAAACGCGGGGGCGAGCCGATCGCGTACACCTACAACCAGGCCATTGCCGATTTCGGCGCCTGGGCCATCCTGAAAGGCGCGCCGCATCCCAATGCCGCGCGGGCCTTCATCGACTTCTACATGACCGAGCCCGAGGCCCATGCCCGCTTCGCGCACGAGATGGGGTACACGACGTCGAACGCCGCCGCAGGACCGCTACTGCTGCCCGAGGACCGCGACGACCTGCTCTCCACCCCCCAGAAGCTCGCGAGCGTGATCCGCATCGACTACGACTGGCTTGCCGCGCACCGGTCCGCCGTGATCAACCGGTTCCAGGCGTGGGTGTCTGCCTGACAGATGCTCACGCACGAGAGCATCGGCGCCGGACCGCCTATCGCATCCCTGCCAGGAACAACACATCCAGGAGGCGCAACACGCTGCCTTGCCAGCCCGGCCGGTCGTGGGTGTAGCAGAGCCTCCACGACGGTGCGCAGGATGTCCTCCGGGTTGATCCCTTCACGGATCGCGCCTTCGTCCCAGGCCCGGCGCAGCAGGGGGTCGAGCGAGCGGATCAGACGCTCGCCGGAGCGGACGGTCAGGTCCGAGGAGGACGAGGACGCGACGTCGAGGGCAGCGACCATGCCCTTTTTCGTTGCGACGAACTCGACCGTCGCCCGCATCCACTGGCGCAGCGCCTCGAGGGCCGGCAACTCCGCGCCAAGCTGGGCGGCGGCCTCCACGAACTGGTCGACCTCGTTGCGGTAGACGGCCTCGAACAGGTCCTGGCGGCTCGGGAAATGGCGGTAGAGCGTCGGCTGTCATGCAGATAACGCTAAGGGTGAACGCTCCGGGAACACCCTTCATGCAGCCGTCCTGCTCCGTCCCAGGTTGAGCGGCCGGCGCCGGTCCGCGGTCGCGGCGGCGCGGTTCCACAGGAAGTCGCCGGAGAAGCCGATGTGCTTCCAGGTGAGCGGCGAGGTATGGGCCAGCAGCGCATCCGGCCCGGGCTTGCCCTGGTCCCGCAGGTGCTGGACGGCACTTGGCCGCGCGAGCGAATGTGCCTGGACGACGGCCCGGGTTCGGGTTGCCCGGCTTGCAAGGCGGCATAGAGGGCGGTCTTCCCCACCCTGAGTCGGCGCGCTGCTTCCCAAACGGTCAACCCTTTGGCGATGATGGCGCGAGCGCGCCCAAGCTTCTCGCGCGATGCGGCGTGGAAACCGCGACCGGTTTCAAAGCCCTTTTTTGGTGGCATCGCGGCGTCTTCACCCGATATCTTCGTCCGCGGAAGTGGCGGGCCCCAGGGCGGCTCACGGGTTGCGGCTTGGCAGACGTCGCGTCCGGGAGCAAACCTCGGGAGGACTTTATCGTGGCCGTGGAGAGCACTGAACAGATGGCGCCGAGCCTGACACAGGACCAGATCGATCAACGTGTCTTCGACCTTTACGACGAATATTGCCATGGCAGCATGGTCATGGCGCAGGCCTTGCTGCCGCGTTACGCCACGGCTCAGACGATCTCCTTCACTGACGAGCGGATCAAAGCTCGCTACGTCACCTATCCATCTCCTGACGGAACGTCTGGGACAGCCGCTCGGCAGTCGGTTCCCCAGTGACGTCCCCGCCGGCCACACGCAGTTTCTGCTAAGGCACCGCCATGTCCGAACCGAAGGAACCGCCGGGGGGAGTTCAGGCCGTGCGGCGTGCCAGCGCGTTGCTGCGTGCGCTCGCCCGTGCCCCGGCGGCCGGCTCCCGCCTCAAGGACCTCGCGGAGTCCACCGCGCTCGACCGCGCGACCGTCCTGCGTCTGCTGCGCACCCTTCTGCGACGAGGACCTGGTCGAGCAGGATGCGGCTAGCCGGCTGTATCACCTGGGCCTCGATTTCGTCAGCCTCGCCTGGCCCACGCCGCCCTGCTCAAGCTCACCGAGGAACTCGGCGATTCCGTGTTCTTCTCCCTCCGCTCCACCTATGACACGGTCTGCGTGGACGCCCATGCCGGCCGCTACCCGCTGAAGACCCTGGCCATGGATATCGGCGCGCGGCTGCCGCTGGGCGCCGGGGCCACGGGGATCGCGCGGTGGCGTCGCTCCCGGATGACGAGATCGCGAACACCCTGACCCATAACGCCGCCCGGCTGCTGCGCCACGGCGCCACGCCCGACCGAGTCGACGCGGCGATCCGCCGGTTTCGCGAGGTGGGGTTCGCCTTCGATGATGGCCAGGACCGTGTGCACGCCATCGCCGTCGCCCTGCCGGACCGGCGCGACCGCCCCCTCACCGCCTTCACCGTGGCTGCGTCCCCGGAACGCCTGCCCTTGTCCCGCCGGTCCGGGGTCGCGGCCGCCATTCAGGCGGCCAGCGACCGGGTGATGGAGGCGATGTGGCGCAAGCCCGACGCACTTCGTCACCCGAATACCTGG
>CAXSDH010000041.1:0-32079 GCA_964235765.1 uncultured Acetobacteraceae bacterium | reverse complement strand
TCAGCACGATGCCGTTGGCCAGCAGGTAGGCGGTCAGCGCCCAGGTCGCCTCGTCGTATCCGACCGCCATGCTGCCGGCGATGTGCGGCAGGGACACGTTAACGATGGTGGTGTCCAGCACCTCCATGAACGCGCCCAGCGTCACCACGACGGCGACCAGCCAGGGGTTGTGGCTGGATTTCCACCGCTGCCCGCCCTCCCCCTGTGCGCCCGCCGCCCCCCCGCCCGCGGCTTCGCTCACTTGAAGTACACCGTCGGCAGGGTGGACAGGCCGAGCGGCAGCGGCAGGTTGGGGTCCAGGCCCTGCTCGATCACGATCTTCACCGGCACCCGCTGCACGATTTTGATGTAATTGCCCGTGGCGTTTTCCGCCGGGAACGCGCTGAAGCGGGAGCCGGACCCCATCTGAATGGAATTCACCCGCCCGCGCAGCTTCAGGTTCGGGTAGGCGTCCACCTCGATGTCCACCCGCTGGCCGGGGCGTATGCGGTCCAGCTCGGTTTCCTTGAAGTTGGCGGTGATCCAGACGTCCGGCGCCACCAGCGCCATGATTTGCGCGCCGGGCTGCAAGTAGTTGCCCATCTCCACGTTGCGACGGGTCACCCAGCCGTCCTGCGGCGCGACGAGGTGGGTGTACAGCAGGTTCAGCTCCGCCTGTTCCACCTGCGCCCGTGCCTGTTCCACCTGCGCCTCCGCCTGCTTCACCTGCGTTTCCACAAGCTTGATGTTGAGTGGGATGGGGCGGTTGATGTCCACGTTCGCCTGTTGCTGGCCCGTTGTGGCGCCGGCGCCCCGGGCGGCGGCGACGGCGGCGTCGATGTCTTGCTGCGTGGTGGCGCGGGGGTCGATGGCGCGCTGGCGCCGGAGATCCGCCTGCGCCTTGTCCTGTTGGGCGCGGGCCTGCTCCGCTTGTGCCTGCGCCTGGCGCAGCCGGGCCGGGAAGGTCTCCTTGGCAAGATCCAGGCTGGCGCGCGCGTTCTCCAGTTGCGCCTGCGCGACCTGGTGCTGCGCCTTTGCCTGGTCGAGGGCGACGGAGTACGGCCGTGGGTCGATTTGCACCAGCAGGTCGCCCTTGCGGACGAATTGGTTGTCAGTGACGGCCAGGGTCACGACGTAGCCGTTGACCTGGGACGCGATCATGACAGCGCGGCCTTCGGTGTACGCATCGTCGGTGTTGATCTGGTCGCGGTGCAGATACCACCAAATGCCGCCGCCGATCGCGCACAGGACGACGATGATAGCGAGGATGATCAGTGGCCAGCGGGAGCCCTGCTTCTTGCCGTCGTCCTTCTTGCCGCCGTCCTTCTTGTCCGAGGCCTCGTCCTTGCCGCCCCGGTCGCGGCTTTTCTCGCCGGGGGCCGCGTCGGCCCCGTCCGCATTGCGTGGCCCCGGGGCATCGGCCGCGGCCGCATCCCCGCCCTCCCCGGACCGCCTCATGATCTCGCGCTGATCGTCCATCGATTCATCCTGGCTGATGCGGGAAGCCACCGTCAACTTGGCTGCTGGCCGGCCTGCGTGAGGGGATCAGGCTTGGACCACATCCCTGTGCAGCAGCGATTCCGGGCGGCCACCCGGGGACTTTAGGCATTGGGGGTGTGTAGGTATTTTCCGAACCTGCCCCGTCCGCGACAGCCATGAGACCCTCGCTCGAACATGCCGAACAACGGCCATCCGGAGTAGCGGCGCCGCTCTGGCCGACTGACATCAACCCCCTCGGGAGCACCACGCCCATGGACCTACTTGGCTCGAACGAACGTCTTTCCGCCGCTTCGGCGGACCCGGCGCTGCTGGACACCCTGCGCGGGATCGCAACTTCCCTGCTGAGCGACAACATGGCCCAGTTGTCCGGCACGGTCGGGTTGTCGCCCTATCATCGCGCCAAGCCAATGGCAGGCACGGCCGTGACGGTGCATGCGCGCGCCGGGGACAACCTGGCCATCTTCCGCGCCTTCGACTTCTGCCGCCCCGGCGACGTGCTGGTCGTCGATGGCGGGGGCGACATCAGCCAGGCGCTGGTGGGCGAGATCGTGTTCAGGATCGCCGAGAGCCTGGGCGTGCAAGGGATCGTGCTCGACGGCGCCATCCGCGACGTGGATGCGATCCGCGCGCATGACTTTCCAGTCTATGCGCGCGGCGTGACGCACCGTGGCCCATCGAAGATCCAGCCAGGGGAGATCAACGCGCCCGTTGCGGTGGGCGGCATGGTCGTAAATCCCGGCGACATCGTGGTGGGTGACGAGAACGGCGTGGTCGCGATCCCGCAGGCCGACGCGGCCGCGCTAATTGCAAGGGCCCAGCGTCAGGACGAAAAGGAA
Organism: uncultured Acetobacteraceae bacterium; assembly: GCA_964235765.1. Taxonomy (GTDB): domain Bacteria; phylum Pseudomonadota; class Alphaproteobacteria; order Acetobacterales; family Acetobacteraceae; genus JAVVHH01. Next base: position 29,764 of record CAXSDH010000041.1, on the reverse strand, counting down.
ACGAAGGAATTGAAGGAGATCGCGGCGGGGCGGTACGACCGGTCCTGGGTGGAACAACGGCTCAAGCAAAAAGCCGAAAGCTGATCCCCGCTCGCGTCCAGTTTCCTGGCCGGGGGAACGTCCAGCGGGGAGGCGACCCGGCGGGCTCGTGTCATGAGCACGGATCCGCGGCATAGGTAGTTTCCGAGGGATGACTTTTCAAAGCTGCCCGGCAACCGTCGACGCGATCAATGCAAGCAGGAAAGAACCGTTATGCACCGCGTCATCACCCTTGTGCTCGCTAGTCTGCTGGCCGCTTGCGCGTCTGCCCGTCCCGACCCGGTGATACCGCCCGGGCTCGATAGCGGGATCACTTCCAACAACGGCGGCGGTACGAGGGCGCTGGGCAACCAGCCCAACGTAGGCGTGACAACCCGCGTTGCGCCTGTCCGATAAGACAGGTACGAACTCACCGGCTCCCCGCTTCAGTGCCGGAAGCCAGTGCCGGCACGGCGTCTCGTTCGAGGTCGCGGGCAGCTCCAACGTCCACCCCTGACCCGCGACCCAACCCAAAGGAAACCAATATGCCTGGCCCGAAGTCGCTTGCAGCGCCTGTGCTCCCAGCCCTGGCCGCCTGCCTCCTCGTCGCCGCCTGCGCCACGCCTCAGCAGCGGGCCGAGAACCGGGAAAACCTGCTGACGGCGGCGGGCTTCACTGCCCGGCCCGCGAACACGCCCGAGCGCGTCGCCTCGCTGCGCAGCCTGCCAGCCAACAAGGTGGTCCAGCGCACCCGCGGCGGGACGGTGAGCTACGTGTACGCCGACCCGCTGGTCTGCGGCTGCCTGTATGTCGGCGACCAGGCGGCCTTCGGGCGCTATCAGCAGGAGGTGTTCCAGCGCCGGCTGGCCGACGAGCAGGCCATGACCGCGCAGATGAACCAGATGGCGTGGGACGGCGGGCCTTGGGGGCCGATGTACTGACCGCGGACCTGCAAGTCCGCCGCAAGCTGGAACAACGCAGCACAAAGGATTTCGAACATGAAAGCGACATTCGCGACGCTTCTGGCAGGCGCGGCGTTGGCCATGGCCCAGGCGCCCTCGGCTGACGCGCAGGGGATCAACGCCCCGCTTGCCCAGCCTTCGCCGGCGACGGCCGGGTCTCCGGGCTCGGTCGTGAACACCCCGCGCGGCGCGGAGGTCGGCGCCGGCGGCACCCGGTCCTACGAGCAGATGTCGGGACCTGGCGGAGGTGGGATCATGAGCCCCAACAGCAACGGAACCAGCACGATCACCGCCCCCAGCGGCGCCACCCAAACCGTGCCTACCCCGCGCTGAGCGGGCGACAGACCCGGCGGCGACTGCCGAGAAGACCGACCAGGCCAAGCCCTAGGATCATCAGCGAAGCAGGCTCGGCCACCTCCGCCACGGAGATGGCCGCGCCGGTTGCCGGATGGCTTCGCCTTCAACCCGGTGCCGGACCGCATCCGGCTCGTCAGTGCCAGCCACATCAACCTGCGCATCAACCCTTCTCGGCGCCGAAATCTTGCGGCTGGCGGCTGGACCGCGCCGGGTCGGAGTGGCCTGAGACCGGACTGCCCCGCGCTTTGAAGGTTCGGGCTTAGATGGCGGACCACCCTGAGCCGCTCCGCATCGGCTGCGGGCCGCTGGAGCGCGCCCGGGTCGGCCGGGTCGTCGTCATCACCGGGGCGTCGTCGGGGATCGGCCGGTGCGCGGCCGTCCTGTTCGGGCGGGAGGGCTGGCAGGTCGGGCTCATCGCGCGTGGCAGCGCTGGGTTGGGATCGATCCACGCGGACCTGGCCGGCGCCGGGTTTGCATGCGCTGCCGCCGCGGCCGACGTCGCGGACGGGCGCGCGCTCGAAGCCGCTGCGGCGTTCGTCGAGGCGGAGCTTGGGCCCATCGACGTCTGGGTCAATTGCGCCGGGAACGGTGTCTACGGCCCGTTCCTGAGCGTGACGGAGGAGGAGTTCCGCCGGGTCACGGACGTCACCTACATGGGCACCGTCAACGGGACACGCGCGGCGCTGCGGCGGATGGTGCCGCGGGATGCCGGGAGCGTCGTGAACATCTGCTCCGCGATCGCGTTTCATGGATTGCCGGTGCTGTCATCGTATTCAGGCGCCAAGCACGCCGTCCGGGGCTTTACGGATTCGGTGCGCCATGAGCTGGTTGGGGCACGCAGCCGCGTCCACCTGGTCGCCGTCTATCCTCCGGCGGTCAACACGCCCTTCTTCAGCCATGCCGCGTCCACCCTGCCCCTGCCGCCGCGTCCCGCCCGGCCAGTCTATCAACCCGAGGTGGTGGCCGACGCGATCCTGCTGGCGGCGACGTCCCGGCGGCGGGAGGTGCAGGTCAGCGGCGTCACCGTGCTGTTCTCCCTGGCCTGCAAGCTGGCGCCGGGGCTGGTGCGCGTTGCCATCCAGCGCCTGGGTTCGACAGGACAGATGACGGACGACAAGGAGACCGCTCGGCTGCGGGACCCGACCTTGTTCTCGCCTTCGCAGCGGGCTTCCGGGATGTATGGATCGTTCGCCAGCGAGTCGCGGCGCTGCAGCGTGCAGATGTGGATCAGCCGCCGCCGGGTGGGATTGGCGATCGGGTGCGCGGTCCTGTATGCGGCAACGCTGACTGTTTATTGGTGGGGTTGAGCGAGCCTCGTACCAGCCGCTCCGTCGCGTCCCAGACCTGGCCCACGAGGGCTGCGTCGCTCGTCGCGGGATTGGGCCGGGCCGGGACCCGGTCCTTGAAGTACTGCCCGGTCACGTCCGCAAGCTCCGGGGCCAGAGCCACGTGCAGCGGCGTGTCCGACCCCTGCTGCTCCGTCCGGAGCCAGGGCGCCATCAGCCGCCAGGCCAGGCCGATAACCCCCGGCGTACGAACCAGGTTGGTGGCAACCGTACCGGGATGGACGACGTTCGCGACGACGCCGCTGCCCTTCACGCGGCGGGCCCACTCGAAGGTGACCATCATCGCTCCCAGCTTCGACTGGCTGTAGGACCGCACCATGCCCCATCGGCGCGGCAAGCCGAGATTTGCCGGGTCGATCCTGGCGCGGTCCGACGTGGAGGAGCCGACGGTGACGACGCGGGAGGGTGCGCCGGCCCGGAGCGCCGCTTCCAGATGCCCCATGAGCACGAATGGCGCCAGGTGATTGACCGCGAACACGGCGTCGTGGCCTTCATCCGTCAGCGTGCGGCGCGCCCGGAACACGCCGGCATTGTTGACGAGCAGCGAAAGCCTGGGATGGCGGGCGGCGATCGCCTCGGCGAGCGCCTTCGTCGCAGCCACCGAGGCGAGGTTGCCCACGATGAGTTCCGTGCTCGCGCCGGCCGCCTGCTGACCGATCCACGCGACCGCCGCCTCGCCCCGAGCGCGGTCCTGCCCGACCAGCACGACGTGGAACCCGGCGCGGGCCAGGCCGAGGGCGATCCACCGTCCGATGCCGCCGGTGGCTCCGGTCACGACGGCCGTCCTGCTTCCGGGCGGGGTCAGGCGGATTGGATCCCGCAACGTGCGAGCAGGCCGCGCAGGTCCAGGATGGGCGGGAAGACTTCCTGATTGTGGTCGGCGCCCTGCCGGTCGTAGGCGGCCTGTTCCATCTCGACGATCGACCTATCCTCGGCGAAGATGCGTTCGGTGAAGAACACCAGGAACGGCCAGACGAGTTCGATGAGGCCAGCGATGCGCGGCCGGCGCACCGAGAGCAGACCGAAGGTCCGGTTCGTCCGCTGCTCGGCGTCCAACGGCACGTAGGCGATCCACAGGTCCATGACGGGCAGATCGTCCGACGCCCAGATTTTGAGTCTCTGGTAGGGGTAGTCGGTGCGGATGGTCATCTTGTCGCGGTTGTTGGCCCAGCCGCCGACCCGGGTGCTGCCGAAGATCACGCGCTCGCCCAACGACTGCCCGCCGCCGGATCGGGCGAAGGTGTAGTCGATCTCCAGCCAGTCCTCCCCGATGCGGCGGCCGAGGTAGCGGGGGCGGATCTGCCCCATCTGCGCCCGATGGAGGAACTGATGGTTCATGTCCATCAGGTTTTCGTGCATGAACGTGTAGTGGCAGTCCACGGCCTGGCCGAATCGCCGGGTCTTGTAGCGGGGGTCGGCGATCGGGCCGAGGTCGGGCATGGGCCGCTGCTCGGCCAGGTCGGTCTCGCCGGGGAAGACGAACACCAGTCCGCCGGCCTCCTTGCACGGGTATGACCGGACACCGTTCGGCAGCCGCCCCTTGCCGAGGTAGGGAACATCCGTGCATTTCCCGGACCGATCATAGCTCCAGCCGTGGTAGCCGCAGCGGATGCCGCCGCCGTCCACGATGCCGCAGGACAGCGGCACCTGGCGATGGGCGCACCGGTCCTCGAGCGCAAACACGCCGCCGTCCGAGTCCCGTACCAGGACGATCGGGTCGCCGCCGAAGGCTGTCGCGAGCGCCTTGCCGCGCTTCAGGTCGCGCGACCAGGCCAACGGATACCAGTGGTCGGGGTGGGAACCGACCCGGCGCAGATCGGGCCCCATGACTTCCGCTCGATATTGATGATTCAAAGTCCACCTTCCACGTACCGTTCAACCCTGCGCCGTCTCCGCTCGGGCCCTAGTGTCTTGCCGACAGGGATATAATGGAAGTTTGCACCGCCCTCAAAGGCCCGGGCTGGCTACCCTGCTCCGGCCATGGCGTGCTGCGGGACATTAGGGGGCGAAACGCGCCGCCCCCGGCGAGGTTCGCCCCCCGGCGCGCGGGCCCGCAAAGGCGGCGGGGAACTCGCTCCGGCCGCTCGCCTCTCGCTGCAACCCTGCGCTGCCTCGGCAGTTGAGGAGGTCCGGGCCGCATGATGCGCCCGCTTGTCCAGGGATGGCACGCATGATCGAACCGTCACGGGAGGCGACGCTGAACGTTCCGGCGTCCGAGGCCGCACGACAGGCCCTCGGCTGAGCCGTGCGGCATCATATGAATCCGCCCCTGGCGCAATCCGCAGGGTCCGCATGGCGCAACACCCCGGAGGGCAAATGACCATCCCGATCACGCTCACCATCAACGGTTCGCCGCATCAGTTGGCGGTTGATCCATGGGTGACGCTGCTGGACCTGCTGCGCGAGCGGATCGGGCTGACGGGCGCCAAGAAAGGCTGCGACCATGGCCAGTGCGGCTCCTGCACCGTGTTGCTGGACGGGCAGCGCATCAACGCGTGCCTGGTGCTTGCGGTCGCCAAGGACGGCGCGGCGGTCACGACCATCGAGGGGCTGCCAGGGGCCGGCGCCCTGCACCCGATGCAGGACGCGTTCGTCGCGCATGACGCGTTCCAGTGCGGCTATTGCACGCCCGGACAGATCATGTCGGCGGTGGCGCTGGTCGAGGAAGGCCGGGCCTTGTCGCGCGACGAGATCCGCGAGTACATGAGCGGCAACCTGTGCCGCTGCGGCGCCTACTCCCACATCGTGGAAGCGATCGAGGACGTGCTGGCGCAGCGCGCGGGCCAGCGTGCCCCGGTGCAGAGGGCTGCGGAATGAACCGCTTCGAGTTCGTGCGCCCTGACAGCGTCGCCGCTGCGGTGCAGGCGCTCCGCCAGCCCGGCGCGCGGGCGCTTGCGGGCGGGACCAACCTGGTCGACCTGCTCAAATACGATGTCGAGGCGCCAGCCACCCTGGTGGACATCGGCCGCCTGCCGCTTCGCGACATCGTGGAGCAGGCAGGCGGCCTGCGGATCGGCGCGCTGGTCAGCAACACCGACGCCGCCCGGAACGCGCAGGTGGCCGAGCGCTACCCGCTGCTGGCCAGCACGATCATGGCCGGCGCGTCCCCGCAATTGCGTAACGCCGCGACCATGGGCGGCAACCTGCTGCAACGCACGCGCTGCTACTATTTCTATGATCCCGCCACCCCCTGCAACAAGCGCCAGCCCGGCACGGGATGCCCGGCCATCAAGGGCCGGAACCGGCTGCATGCGGTGCTCGGCGCCAGCGAAGGCTGCATCGCCACCCATCCGTCGGACATGTGCGTGGCCCTGGCGGCGCTGGGCGCGGTCGTGCAGGTGACCGGGCCGGATGGGGAGCGGGCGATCCCGTTCGCGGACTTCCACCGCCTGCCGGGCGATGACCCGGCGCGCGACGCCACGCTTGCCGCGGGCGAGCTGATTGTGGCGATCGACTTGCCGAACGAGGATTTCAGCCGGCACTACACATACCTTAAATTACGGGACCGGCTGTCCTACGCATTCGCGCTCGTATCCGTCGCGGCTGCGCTGCGAATGGAGGGCGGCATGATCGCCGAGGCCCGGCTTGCCCTGGGCGGCGTCGCGCACAAGCCGTGGCGTGTGCCGGAGGCGGAAGCGATGCTGGCCGGCAGCGCCCCGTCCCGGCCGGTTTACGAGGCCGCCGCCGACCGGCTGCTGGCTGGCGCAGTGGGCTATGAGCACAACGCCTTCAAGATCCCGCTTGCCCGCCGCGCCATCGTGCGTGCGTTGGCGCAGGCGGCTGCAGGCACGCCGCAATCCCAAACCGACAAGCGCATCGCGTGAGGACACCCCGATGACCCAGGCGCACACCCAGATCGGCCAGTCCGCCCGCCGCATCGACGGCGCCCTCAAGGTGACAGGCGCGGCACGCTATGCCGCCGAGTACGCCGTTCCCGGCCTGCTGTACGGGTACGTCGTGAACAGCGCGATCACCAAAGGCCGCATCCTCAAGATAGACACTGCCGCCGCCATGGCCCGGCCGGGCGTGGTCGCGGTGCTGACGCACGACAACCGCCCCTCGACCGCGTGGTTCGACCGGACCTACCACGACCAGGTGGCGCCGCCGGGCCACCCGTTCCGGGCCTTGGCGGAGGACCGCATCCTATATAGCGGCCAGCCCGTCGCGCTGGTGGTCGCGGAAACGTTCGAGGCGGCGCGCGACGCGGCGCCGCTGCTGCACGTCACCTACCGCGAGGAAGAGCACGTCACCGAGTTGGACGCGGTGAAGGGCCAATCGTACGTGCCGCCGAAGCAGCGGGAAGGCACCGATCCCCCGCCCAAGCCGCGCGGCAACGCGGACCGTGCCTTGGACGGCGCGGTGGTGCGGGTGGAGGCGCAATATCGCTCGCCCGTGGAAATCCACAACCCGATGGAGACGTACGCCACGACGGTGCATTGGCACGGGGACGGCACGCTCACGATCTATGACAAGACGCAAGGCGCCCAAAACGTGCAGGAATACGTGGCCGGGGTGTTCGGCTTCGCCAAGAGCGACGTACGGGTGGTGAACGAGTACGTGGGCGGCGCCTTCGGCTCCGGCCTGCGGCCGCAATACTCGCTATGGCTTGCCGTGGCTGCGGCCAAGCAGCTGCAGCGGTCGGTGCGCGTGGCGCTGACGCGCGACCAGATGTTCACGTTGCAGAACCGGCCGGAAACGATCCAGACGGTGGCGCTGGGCGCGGAGCTGGACGGCAAGCTGTCGGCGATCCGGCACCATGCCGTCGCGGCCACGTCGCACTACGAGGATCACCAGGAGGTGGTCGTGAACTGGTCCGGCGTGCTGTACGACGCGCCGAACGCGAAGCTGACGTACGAGCTTGCCAAGTTAGACACAGCCTCGCCGACCTCCATGCGGGCGCCGGGCGCGGCGCTCGGGGTTTATGCCATCGAGTGCGCGATGGATGAGCTTGCCTACGCCTGCCGCCTCGATCCGATCGAGCTGCGCCTCCGCAACTACACCGAGCGGGCGGAGGACGAGGACAAGGAGTTCACCTCCAAGTCGCTGAAGGAGTGCTACGCCGAGGGCGCGCGGCGGTTTGGCTGGGCCGAACGCTCGCCGGAGCCGCGTTCCATGCGGGACGGCAGCGAGCTGGTCGGCTGGGGGATGGCCAGCGGCGTTTGGCAGGCGAAGCTCAGCGCCACCGCCGCCGAAGCCCGCGTGGCGCTGCGGGCCGACGGCACGCTGGACGTTGCGAGCGCCGCGACCGACATCGGCACCGGCACCTGGACCATCGTGGCGCAGATCGGCGCCGACGCGATGGGCCTGGAGCTGGATGCGATCCATGTTCGGATCGGCGACTCTTCGCTGCCGACCTCGCCCGTTGCCGGCGGCTCCTGGACGGCGGCGTCCAACGGGTCTGCGGTGATGCAGGCTTGCGACCAGATCCGCCGCAAGCTGTTCGCGCACGCGCAGGGCATGGGCAACCCGTCGTTCAAGGCCGCATCCTACGGCGAGGCGATCCTGGCCGGCGGCCGCATCGCTCTGGAGGGCCAGCCCTCGGTGGGGTTCGCGTTGACCGACGTGCTGCGCGACATGGGCGAGGCGGAGCTGGTGGGCGAGGGCAGCGTCAAGTCCGACCCGGCCAGCACCAAGAAGTGGGCGGGCTACACCCATTCCGCAAACTTCGCGGAGGTCCGGGTAGACGAGGAGCTGGGCGTGATCCGCGTCACCCGGCTGGTTTGCGCGGTGGCGGCGGGGAAGATCATCAACCCGCGCACCGCGCGCAGCCAGATTTTGGGCGGGCTGGTGATGGGCGTCAGCGCCGCGCTGCACGAGGAAGCGCTGACCGACCACAACCTTGGCCGCTTCATGAACCACAATTTCGCCGAGTACCACATCGCGGCCAACGCCGACATCGGCGAGGTGGACATCGCGTTCATCCCCGAGCACGACGACAAGGTTGCGCCGCTGCTGGGCGTCAAGGGCCTGGGCGAGATCGGCATCGTGGGCAGCGCCGCGGCGGTGGCCAACGCGGTCTACCACGCGACCGGCCGGCGCATCCGGGACTTGCCGATCACGATCGATAAGCTGCTGCGCTAGCCCGATCCAACGACCGCCCGCACGAGGGGGCGGTTTCGCCTTCGCGCCGCGGTTCCGGTACCCCCAACAGCATCCCACGCCCCGGTAGAGGCACGATCCGCGGCCCCTTGCCTGTCGCGGAAAGCCGGTTGCCGCTAGACTGGCGGCGGTCGGAGTCGATGGCCCGATCAAGCGCTGCTGAGCGAGGATGCACATTGAGGAACGGAGATGCGGCCCGGAGCAGCGGCGATGACCGGATCGACCGGGCCGGCAGCGAACCGTGGCGGGACGAACCTGACCGTGCGCCTGCCGGACGGCATCTCTGGGCCCGCACGTTGCGCGATGCCCTCGCCGCACGCGCGTCGGATGCGCCTGCCATCGCCGAGGAGGCATTGCGTGCCTGCCCGGGAGACCCCGAGCTGCTGCTGCTTGGGGCGCTCACCGCATTGGCGACGCTGCAACCGGCGCGAGCCTTGACCTGCCTAAAGCGCTATCAGAAGCGATACGCTCCGGGCAAGCCGGTCATCCTGCTCACCGCCCTTGCCGTCGCCCAGCAAGGACACTTCAACCGGGCCTGGGCGATGCTGGCGGCAGAGGGCCTGGACACCGACCGCGCCGCCCTCCCCTGGTTCGTGGGCGATGACGTAATGCGGGGCTGGCTGCAAGGGCGTCTGCGCGAGATCAGCCTGCAACGGAAGCGCGCAGCGTCGCCCGCCCGGTCCGACCCATCGTCCGCCAGGGCCGCCCGTCAGCCCAAGTCGCCGGGAGCGCGGCCTCCCGTTCAATCCCGCCCAGTACGGGCACTGCCAGTCTTGCCCCTACCGCCCGCGCTCCCGGATTTGCCTCGGCTGGAGGCGCGCTTCGGCGTTGCACACGAGTTTGCCAATCCGCAGGCCATCGAAGTCGATGGCGCTGCGTCGGAACGGGCGTGGTTCCAGCTGCGTGGCGAGCTGACCCGGCTCAGCTTGTTCGAGGGCTTCGACGAGTTGCTCTGCCTGCCGGCGCTGCGCGGGGTGGAGGCGCATTGGTATCAGGTCGAGACGGTGCGCAAGGTGCTCAAGCAGTACCGCGGCCGGGTGTTGCTGGCTGATGAGGTCGGACTCGGCAAGACGGTCGAGGCCGGCATGGTCCTGAAGGAATACGCCCTGCGCGGCATGGCCGAACGCATCCTCATCCTGACGCCGGCCTCCCTGGTGGGGCAGTGGCGCGACGAGATGGACAGCAAGTTCGGCCTGGATTGCGCGACCAGCTACGACCCGCTGCTGCGCAGCGATCCCGCCCGCTTCTGGTCGCAGCCGCGCGTGATCGCCTCGATCGCCACGGCTCGCCGCAAGGAGCACGCGGCGGTGCTCGCCGGGCTGAACTACGACGTGGTCGTCGTCGACGAGGCGCATCATCTCCGGGACCAGGGCAGCGCCAGTTACCGCCTGGTAAGCAGCTTGCAGAAGCGCTTCCTTCTGCTGCTGTCGGCCACTCCGGTGCAGAACAGCCTGCTCGAGCTGTACAACTTGCTCACCTTGCTCAAGCCGGGCGTCTTCAAAACGCAGAAGGAGTTTCGCTCCGTCTACATGGTCCCGGGCAAACCGCGGGAGCCTGCGAACCGCGATCGGCTGCGTGACTTGATGCGGGGTGTGATGGTGCGGAACACGCGTGCGCTCGCGGCGCTGCGCCTGCCACGCCGGCACGCCTCCACCCTGCGCGCCGTCCCTGACCAAATCGAGAGCACCTGCTACCGCGAGTTGACGGCGCTCGTGCGCGAGATGGCGACGGGCGGCCAGCACCGCATGGCCGTGCAGCACCTGCTGTCCGCGGCAGGGTCTTCGCCGGCGGCGGCATCGGCGGCGATCGCCCGCTTTGTCGAGCGCCATCCCGAGGAGACGCGCTGGAACGTGCTGCTCGACCGCTTCCACGCCGTCGCGGCCGGCGCGAAGGAGACGGCGCTCCTGCGGCTGCTTGCGCAGAACCCCGCCGAGAAGAAGATGATATTCGTGCATCATCGCGAGAGCATGGCGCACCTGTCCGACCTGCTGCGGCGGCAGGGAACGCAGTTCGCGCAGTTCGAGGGAGGCATGACGGGGCCACAGAAGGACGCGGCCGTGGAATCGTTCAGGGAAAGCGTGCCTTTGCTCCTGTGCAGCGAGTCCGGCGGCGAGGGCCGCAACCTGCAATTCTGCAACACGCTGATCAACTTCGACATTCCCTGGAATCCAATGGCCATCGAGCAGCGTATCGGCCGCATCGACCGCATCGGCCAGACGCGGGAGGTGTTCGTGTTCAATCTGGCGACCGCTGGGACGATCGAGGATGAGGTGCTGCGCATCCTCGATGAGAAGATCAACATGTTCGAGCTGGTCGTGGGCGAGGTGGGCGCCATCCTCGGCGAGCTCGACGAGGAGCACGAGTTCTCCACCGTGGTGCTCGATGCCTGGCTGCAAGGCACGGAGGAGGCGCGCGCCGCCGCCTTCGCACAGCTTGAAAGCCAACTGGTCGCCGCGCGGCAGCAATATGCCGACGTCAAGCAGTTGGACGAGGCGCTGTTCGGAAGCGATCTCGATGCCGCCTGAGGTTGCGTTAGCAGAGCTGGGGGCGCCAGAGCTGGGGCCGCCAGAGCTGGGCGCGCCGGGGATGGGCCGGATGCAGCGCTTCGTCGCCGATTTGCTTGCCGCGGCGGGCGGGGTGGCCGAAGCAATCCATCCCGAGGGGCTCGAGTTGCTCGCCCCGCCACCCGCGCAGCAGGCCCTGGGCGTGGTGGAGCTGTGCCGGCTCGGCTTCGGCGCCACGCTGCCGCCGGGCGCGCAACGGGTGGGGCTCGAGAGCGATTGGCTGGACCGTTTCGATCGGCTGTTGGACGGGCGTGGCCGCTGGACGCGCCGGGTGCTTGGACCCGAGGGTCGGGCGCCCTCGGACCCCGAGCGCGTGCTCCAGCAGGAACTTGTGCTGGACAACGCCACCTATCGCCTGCTCCGCGTCGCGCCTGCCTGGACGCGCTACTTGGTCCTCGATTTCCGCTATTCGGCCGTTTCGGACGACAAGCGCGACGGCGTTCTTCGGCTGGGCGTCAACTTGGCGACCGGCGGGCTGTGCGACGCCGTGGTGGAAGCGATCGCGCCGTGGCTTGCCGCGGACGGGGCAGACGCCGAACTGCCGGACGGCATCGAGTTGCCGCGCGTTTGGGACCAGCAGCGCGTGCTCGCCGTGCTCGCTCAGGCCCTGCCTCCGCGGCTGGATGCGGCGTTGCGCCCGTTCGTCAAGGGCCTGCACCGGCGATTGAGCCGCGATCAGGACCGGCTGCACGGCTACCACAACGAACTTCATCGCGAGGCGACGCGGCGCGCCGCGGCGCTGCCCAGCGGCGATCCGCGGCGCAAGCGGGAGGAGCAGCGCATCGAGGCGGTTGGGCGCGAGTATCAGGCCAAGCTCGACGACCTTGCCCGCCAATACGCGATGCGCGTCAAAGCCGAGTGGGTGCAAACGCTGGAGGTGGTGATGCCGGTGCAGCGCTTCGACGTGCAAATCCGGCGACGCAAGGCGGACCGGACGATCCAACTGGACTGGAATCCGCTCGCGCGACGTCTGGAGCCGCCAGTCTGTGAGTTCAGCCGTTCCGCTGAGCGCCCGCGGCTCGTGTGCGACGACGCGTTGCATCTCGTCGTATCAGCCGGGTTGGCTCCCTGCTTCGCCTGCGCCAAGCCATTCTGCCGCGCCTGCCATCCCGATCGCTGCCCGAAGTGCGGCGAGGCGGCAGCCGGTGCTGTTGCGAGATAGGCGTCGAACACCTGTGGATTGGCCCGCAACCCCGCCGACGCGCACGCCTCGAAAACTTTCACTGCGGAACGTCGTCCCAATTCGGGCAGGAGCGCTTTTCGACGGGGGTGTCGAAGGGCTGGTAGTTGCTCTTGTCGATGACGACGGGTTTCAGCACCACGTCGCCCCGGATGGGAAGGTTGCGGAGGTGGCGCACGGCGACGGTGGTCGCGATGCAGCCCTGCAAGAAGCCGTTGTAGTCGCCGGTCGCCAGCATGGTCCCGGCCTTGATGGCGTCGATGGCCTCCTTGGTGCCGTTGATGCCGACGACGAGGGCGTGTTTGCCGGCGTCGGCCAGCGCGTCGATCACGCCTGCGGCCATGGCGTCGTTCGCCGCCATCACCCCGGCCACCTGGGGGTTGGATTGCAGCAGGTTTTCCATAACCTGCAGCGCTTGCAGCCGCTGGTAGTTGCCAGGCTGGGACGCGACCAAGCGGGCTTGCGGAAACTCCTTCAGCGCGTCCTGGAAGCCGCGCAGCCGGTCGACCGCGGTGAGAGAGCCGCGCACGCCCTCGATGATGATGACGTCGCCCTTGCCGCCCAGCGCACGCAGCAGGGTGCGTCCGGTTTCCTTGGCGAGGTCGTAGTCGTTGGCGCCCACGAAGGCGATGACCTTGCCTCCCGCGGTGCGGTCGGTCGCGTTGACGGCGGGTATGCCGGCAGCGTTCAGCTTCTCGACGCCGGGTACCATGGCCTTGTAGTCCACCGGCACGAACACGACCGCGTTCGGCTTACGGACCGCGATGTCGTCGAACTGGCTCATCTGCTCCGGGATGCTGTCCGGCTGGGTCGGGATGAACTGCAACACGCGGGCGTTGAGCTGCCTGGCCGCGGTCTCCGTGCCGATGCGTTCGGCCTGGAAGAACGGGTTGGTCTGGTTCTTGGTCATGACGGCGATGGTCTCGCCATCCGCCCAGGCAGGGCTTGCAGCGCCGACCGTCAGGGCCAAGCCCAACAGGATGTGTCGTGACATTGTGGCTTCCTCCGTTTTATCTCGTTATGCCGCCGTTCGCGAGCCGCCGCGGACGTCCACCCAAACCGCTGCTACGATGATCACCCCCGTCACCAGGGGCTGCCATCGCGCGTCGATCTGGAGCAGGTTCATGCCGTTCAGCACGAGTGTGAGCAGCACCGTGCCCACCAGCGTTCCCGCCAGCGTGCCCACGCCTCCGAACAGGGACGTGCCGCCGATCAGCACCGCCGCGATTGCCGGCAGGGTAAGGCTGCCGCCAATGTCTGCTTCCGCCGAGTTGAGCCGGGCCAGGAACACGAGCGCCGCGAGCCCTGCGGTGAGGCCGCTCAGCGTATAGACCAGCGTGAGGCGGCTGCGGACCGGGATGCCGGACAGGCGGGCTGCGACCGGGTTGGCCCCGATGGCATACACCTGCTGTCCCCAGGTGGTGCGCTGCACGAACAGGGTGAGTAGCAGGAGTGAGCCCAGCATGACGAGCACCGGGATAGGCAGGCCCCAAGCGAAGCCGTTGCCGAACTGGCGGAAACCGCGCGGGAAACCGTAAACCGTGCTGCCGGCCATGTAGTAGTAGGTGAGGCCGTGCAGCACCCAAAGCATGCCGTAGGTAGCGATGAAGGAGGGAATGCGCAGCCAGGCCACGAGCAGGCCATTCAGCAATCCGACCGCAGCCCCTGCGCCGAGCGTCACGGCGGAGCCCAGGAGAGGGTCACCGGTCGCCTTCATCACCGTGCCGCCCAGGCAGGCGGAGAGCCCGATATTGGCCCCGATCGACAGGTCGAGTCCGGCCGTCAGCACCACGAGCGTGAGGCCGGATGCCATGAAGAACAGCAGCGCGGCCTGCCGCAGCACGTTCATGACGTTGGCCTGGGTCGCGAAGGCGCCGCTGGTTGCCGCCAGCCCTAGGCACAGCACGGCGACCGCGAGAAGCCGGTAGAGCAGCCGGACGGTTTCGCCGGACAGGGCAGGATCCCGATCCCGACGGGCCGGCGGAAAGGCGGCGGCGCTCACGGCCGTTCCCCTTTCAGGCCCTCGATGATGAAGGCGACGATCACCAGCAAGCCGATGCAGCACACCTGCAGGCTGGAGGGGATGGCCAGGAGGTTGAGCCCGTTGCGCATTACCCCGATGGTGACGACGCCCAGCAGCGTGCCGGGCAGCCAACCATCGCCTCGCTCGAAGGAGGTGCCGCCGACCGCAACCGCGGCGATGGCGTCGAACTCCATGCCGATGCCCGCGGAAGGGTGGCCGGAATTGAGCCGCCCTGTGAGCACCAGCCCAGCCAGCCCCGCCATGGCGCCGGCCAGCGCGTAGACGCCGAGCAGCACCACGCGCTGCGGGACGCCGGCGAAGGCCAGCGCTTCCCGATTGCCGCCCAGGGCGAATACATAGGCCCCGAACGCCGTGGCGTAGAGCAGCCAATGGAACACGGCGTAGGCCCCGGCCATCAGCAGGATCGGCGCCGGAATGCCGAAGAAGGCCGCCCCATACACGGCCTGTACGGAGGCCGGGATGCCGGTGACGCTTTGCCCGTCGGTGACCACGAGCGCCAAGCCCTGCGCCACCCCGAGCATCCCCAGCGTGGCGACGAAGGGCGGAACGCGCAGCCAGGTCACCATCCACCCATTCACCGCCCCGCACGCCGTCCCCACCGCGAGACCGGCCAGCAGCGCCGCGAGCAGCGACCCGGTCGCAACCGCAACTTGGCTCAGCACGACGGCCGCCAGCGTCAGCACCGCGCCGATCGACAGGTCGAGCCCTTCCGTCATGATGACGAGCGTCATCGGCAGCGCGATCAGCAGCAGCACGCAGGATTGCGACAGGACGTTGGACAGGTTGGCCGGGCTGAGGAAGCCGGGCGCCGCAGCCGCCAGCCCGGCCACCATCAGCGCCAGCACGACGCCGACCCCGGGAATGGCCCGCCACTCGGCGCGCGGGCGGATGGCCGCGTTACTCATCGTGCATTCCCAACCGGACTATGTTTTGCTCGCTGAGTTCGCCCCGCGCCAGTTCGCCCACGATGCGCTTGCCGCGCATGACGTAGGCCCGGTCGCAGACGTGCACGATCTCGGACTGCTCGGAGGAGATCATCAGCACCCCCGCCCCGGCGCGCACCAATCCGTCGATGAGCGCAAAGATCTGGGCCTTGGCGCCGATGTCGATGCCGCGGGTGGGTTCGTCGAAGATGAACAGCCGCGCCTCGGCGGCCAGCCACTTGCCGATGACCACCTTCTGCTGGTTGCCGCCGGACAAGGTGGCGACCGCGCGCAGCGTTCCTCTGGTCGCGATCGACAGCCGTTCCACCACCGACTGCGCCACCCGGCGGGCCCGCCCCGGCCTGAAGACACCGCTGCGGAACAGGCGCGGCAAGCCGGCCACCAGAAGGTTGTCGCCCACGGAGCGCCGGAGCGCGAGCCCTTCGGTCTTGCGGCTTTCCGGGATCAGCGCCATGCCCAGCCGGGCCGCCGCGTCCGGGCCGCCGGCGTGGATACGGCCGAACACGCGCACCTGGCCGGAACTGACCGGATCGGCCCCAAAGATCGCCCGCGCCACCTCCGTCCGGCCCGAGCCGACCAGCCCGCATAGCCCTACGATCTCCCCGGCATGCACGGTGAGCCCGATATCGCGGATGCCGCTCGGCGCGCACAGGCCGGTCACCTGCAGCAGCAACGGGCCCGGCGTGCCGAAGTGGCGAGGGTACGTCATATCCACGCTGCGCCCTACCATGAGCCGAACCAGCTCGTCCGGCCCGGCCTCACCGGGCAGCAAGGAGCGGATCAGCTTGCCGTCCCGCAACACCGTCACCCTGTCGCCCAGGGCGAACACCTCCGCCATCCGGTGGGAAATATAGACGATCGCGACCCCGGCCGCCTTCAGCCGGGCCATGGTGGCGAACAGCTGCTCGCTCTCTCGATCGGACAACGCCGCGGTCGGCTCGTCCATGACCAGGATGCGCGCGTCCTGCGACAGCGCCTTGGCGATCTCCACCATCTGCTGCTGCGCCACGCCGAGCCGGTGCACCTTGCTCGACGGGTCCGCGTCGAAACCCAGCATGTCCAGCACGCGGCGGGCTTCGGCATGCATGCGGCGTCGGTCCAGCGTGCCCGGCAGCCGCCCGCGCGGCGCCCGGCCAAGGAAGATGTTTTGCGCGATGTCCAGGTAAGGGACGAGCGAGAACTCCTGGAAAATCACGGCGATCCCAAGCCTGCGCGCATCCGCCGGCCCCGCCACCTGCACCGGCTGCCCATTGTGGAAGAAGCTGCCGTCATCCGCCCGGTGGGCGCCGCACAGCACCTTCATCAGCGTGCTCTTGCCGGCGCCGTTCTCGCCGAGCAGCATGTGCACCTCGCCCGGCCACACGGCGAACGAGACGTCGTGCAGGGCCTGCACGGGCCCGAAGCTCTTGCTGATCCCGCGCAGTTCGAGGAGCGGCGCCGCAGCGGCCGCGGCCGGGCGGGACGGGGCGAGGGCTTCGGCGATCATGCGGCCGCGCCCGGCCGGAAGATCTTGCCGGGGTTCATGATGCCGGTGGGGTCGATCGCGCGCTTCACCGCCCGCATCACGTCCACCGCCTCCCCCAGCTCCTGCTCCAGGTAGTCGATCTTGCCCGCGCCCACCCCGTGCTCGCCGGTGCAGGTGCCGTCCAGCGCCAGCGCGCGGCCCACCATGCGGGCATGGAAAGCCCGGGCCCGCTCGATCTCCGCGGGCTGTGCCGGGTCTATCAGGATGAGCATGTGGAAGTTGCCGTCGCCGACATGCCCGACGATCGGCGCCAGCAACCCGCTCGCATCGGCATCCCGCCGGGTCGCCTCCAGGCACTCCACCAGGCGGGAAATGGGAACGCAGACGTCGGTGATGATGGCCTCGCACCCCGGGCGGAGCGCGCGGCCGGCATACAGCGTGTTGTCCCGCGCATGCCACAGCCGGGTCCGCTGTTCGGGGTCCGTCGCCCATTCCAGGCCCAGGCCGCCGGCATCGGCTGCCAGCGCTTCCACCAGGCGCGCCTGCTCGTCGACGGCCGCCGGGCTGCCGTGGAACTCCAGGAACAGCGTCGGCCGCTCCGGGTAGCTCAGTCCGGAATGCCGGTTGACGCCGCGCATCATCACCTCGTCCAACAGCTCCACCCGGGCCACCGGGATGGCGGATTGCATGACCGTGACGGCGGCCTGCACGGCCGGCCCCAGCGCTGCGAACGGGCACACCGCGGCGGCGATCGCTTCCGGCTGCGGGTGGAGGCGCAGGGTGATCTCGGTGATGACGCCGAGCGTCCCTTCCGCGCCCACGAACAGGCGCGTCAAGTCATAGCCCGCGGCGGATTTCCGGGCGCGCCGGCTGGTGCGGATCGCCCGCCCGTCCGGCAGCACCACTTCCAAGGACAGGACGTTGTCCCGCATGGTGCCGTAACGGACGGCCATGGTGCCGGACCCGCGAGTGGACGCCATGCCGCCGATGGACGCGTCTGCACCTGGGTCGATCGGAAAGAACAGCCCGGTGTCCCGCAGGTGCAGGTTGAGCGCCTTGCGCCGCAGCCCCGGCTGCACCCGGACGTCCATGTCCTCCGCGTTCAGCGCCAGCACCGCGTCCATGCCGCCCAGGTCGAGCAACAGGCCGCCCCGCACCGGCGCCGCGTTGCCCTCGAGCGAGGTGCCTGCGCCGAACGCGGTGACGGGCGTGCCGATGCGATGGCAGCGGCGCAACACGGCCTGCACCTCCCCCGTGTCGCGTGG
The DNA here is from genome assembly GCA_964235765.1 of uncultured Acetobacteraceae bacterium. Classification (GTDB taxonomy): domain Bacteria; phylum Pseudomonadota; class Alphaproteobacteria; order Acetobacterales; family Acetobacteraceae; genus JAVVHH01. The sequence goes on along the minus strand of CAXSDH010000041.1, from coordinate 11,520 downwards.
GCGCGCCACCAAGTCGGGCAGGGCAGGCAGGCGATACGCCTCGCTGCGGCCGTACTGCTCCCGCAGCCCGCGCGCGTCCGAAACCCGGTCGCCCAGGATGGGGCGCAGGGCGGCAAGAAGTTCGTGGGCCGTGGGCTCCGCCAGCATGATTGGCGCTCCGTTCCGGTAGGGTCAGGCGGGCAGGGGGCTGAGGCCAAAGCCGTAGCGCAGCACGTGGAACGGCGCGTCCTGGCGTGAGCCGTCCGGCGCGGGGCCGGCGCCCTGGCGGGGAAACGGGTCGATCAGCGACTCCTTCACGCCGAACACCGCATCGCTGTCGAGGTATTCGTCGCCATCCACGAACACATGGGTGACGAGCCGCCGATAGCCCGGCGCGTCGATCATGAAATGGACATGGGCGGGCCGCCACGGATGGCGTCCGGTAGCGTTCAGCATGGCTCCCACCGGACCGTCGTCGGGAATAGGGTAGCTGGCGGGCATGGTGGTCCAGAACCGCAACGCCCCGCCCGGGCCGGTGGTGAAGCGGGCACGCCGGGCCAGCGCTTCGCCCTCCCGCTGGGTGTCGTAGAAGCCCTCGGAATCCGAATGCCACACGTCAACCGTGGCGCCGGGTAGGCCGGTTCCGGCCGGGTCCGTCACGGTCGCGTCCACGAACAGCCGCTCGCCGCCGCGCTCGTCACCGGGGTCGATATCCGTGCCCTGCTCGACGTCCGGCGCTTCCTCCACGAAGAACGGGCCCAGCACGGTGGACTGGGTGGCGCCGGGCGCCGGGCGGTTATTGATCGCATCCACCAGCGTCGAGACGCCCAGCGTGTCCGACAGCAGGATGAACTCCTGGCGCTTGTCGTCCGAGATCTGCCCGGTCCTGGTCAGGAACTCGATGCCGGCGACCCACTCCGCCTCCGTGAGCTGCACCTCGCGCACGAAGCCGTGCAGGTGGCGCACCAGGCTCGTCAATATGGTCCTCAGCCGTTCATCGGTTCCTGCCGCGAAACGCCGCAGCACCTCGTCGGTGATGGAGTGCTCGTCCAACTCGCGCATGGCCTGTCAACTCCCCTTGGTGTCGAGCCCGGCCTGGCGAGCGGCTTGGCGGACCGTTGCGATGAAGTCCGCCTCCCCTTCCCCGGCCGCGATCAGCCCGGTGTAAAGCTCCCGCGTCTGTGCGGCGAGCGGCAGCGGAACGTCGGCGCCCCGCGCGGCCGCGAGAATGAGGTCGAGGTCCTTGCCCATCTGCCGGCAGGAGAAGGTGGAGGTATAGTCGTTGGCCTTCAGCGGCGGGACCTTGTACTTCACCATCGGCGAAGCGACCGCGCTGTCCGCCAGCAAATCCAGCATCTGCCCGGCATCCACTCCACCCTTGCGCGCCAGGGTGACGGACTCCGCCATCATCGCGGCGGACACCGCGATCATCAGGTTGATGGCGAGCTTGGCGTAGCGGGCCTGTTCCGCCTCGCCCAGGTAATGCTGCGCGCGGGAAAACGCGGCCAGCGCCGGCCGCACGGCCTCGAATGCCCGGCGCGGGCCGGAGGCGAGCACGGTCAGTTCGCCGCGCTCCGCCAGCACCGGGTTGCCGGACACCGGCGCGCGCAGGTAGGCGATCCCCCGGGCGGCAGCTGCCACGGCCACTTCGGCCGAAGCCTCGGCGCTCACCGTGCTGGTTTCCACTAGGATCACGCCCTCCGGCAACGCCGCCAGCAGCCCGGCATCGCCCAGCAATACCCCGGCCAGCGCCCGGTCGTCCGGCAGGGAGGTGACGATGGCGCCTGCCCCCGCCAGCGCAGCGTGGGGCGTGTCGCGCACCGGCACATGCCGCGTCCCCGCCAGTTCCAGCCGTGCCGCATCCCGGTCGTGCCCGGTGATGGGGTATCCGGCCGCCGCGATCCGCGCCGCCATCGGCAGCCCCAGCTTGCCGAGGCCGATCCACGCGATGCGATCCCCTGGATGCGTCAAGCGACCACCTCCTTCCCTGTTGGCCAGCGCAGTTCCGCCAGGATGCGGCGGCCCGAGCGGGCGAGCCGATCCATCACCGCAGGCAGGTCCGCATGCAGCAGCCGCCCGTTTCGCTTGTGCCAGGCGCCGGCGATCATCACCGCGTCCACGTGGCCGGAATGGCTTTGCATCACGGCGGTGGAGACCGGGTCGTGCACCGGCCACAGTTCCAACGCATCCGTCCGGATCATCACGAGGTCGGCCTGCTTGCCTGGGGCAAGGCTGCCGATCCGCGCCTCCATGCCCAGCATGCGCGCGCCCTCCCGTGTGACCCAGCCCAACGCTTCCCTTACCGGGATGGTCGTCGTGGCTGGGATGGCCCCTGTGGCGATGCGGGCGGCGGCGTTGTCCAGCGCCCGTTGGTGCGACAGCGCGGCCCGGGCCACGCCCAGCATGCTGCCGGGCAGCACGCTTTCCAGGTCCACTCCGAGTGAGGGGGCGGCGCCCAGGGCCCGCAACCGCCCCGTGATCGGGTGGCCGTGGCCCTGGACCATCTCGTTTTCGGGCGTCGCCGAGAAGTTGACGCCGGCGGCCACGAAGCGGGCCAACCGATCCTGCGGCAGGTCGTTGCCGTGCACGACGTTGATCCATGGGCCGACTTGGCCCTCGGCCTCCAGCATGTCCCACCCATTCGGCGCCTTCGCGGGTCCGCCGCCCTGGTGCATGGAGGCGACGAGATGGAACTCCCGTGCCAGCGCGATGTCGTGCCGCGCGACGTCCAGCGTGGAGTAGTGCGGTCCGAGGATCGCCATGCCGAGACTGAGCTTCCCGTCCCGTCCCGCGAACGGGCCGGCCAGCAATCGCTCGATCTCGTGTCGCGGGTGCGGCACCTCGGAGAAATGTGGCTGGCCCGGGAGCGGGTCAGGTTTCGGCGAGCCGTGGAAGAAAGCGGCGCGGATGCCGGAGCGCCGAAGCGCGTCCACCGCCGCATCGGTATGGGCCGGGGTCGGGTTGTTGTGGCACCAGTCCACCAGCGTGGTGGTGCCGCAATTGATTTGGTTCAGCGCGCCCGCCAGCGTCGCGACATGGATGTCTTCCGGCGTGAAAAGGGTCGCGAGCCCGGCGTGAACCCAGCGGAAGTATTCGAGCAGCGTCCAATCCGCAGCGGCACCGCGCAGGGCGGTTTGCCAGGTGTGCATGTGGGCGTTCACCAAGCCCGGGATGACGATATGCCGGCTGCCGTCGACAATCTCGGCGTCCGCGGCCGCAAGCGCCGGGCCGACCGCCGCGATGCGCTCCCCGTCCACCAGCACGTCGCCAGGGTAGAGGACTTCGTCCCCATCCATGGTCACGACCGCGGCGCCGCGGATCAGCGTGCGTGTCATGCCGCCCCGGTCCGGGCGCGGCCCGGCTGCGATCGGCCACGGCGTGGCATTCCGTGTCGTTCCCCCTGGCAGCGGCCGCTGCCGCCGGAGTATTGCCCTACCGAGGCTGTCCTGGGCAACCGGAACCACGCGGCGCCGACCCGGCCGCCGATGGCCCCCCACGGGGGCGGCCGCGTCATGCCGCCGCGGTAAGGCGGCGGCTGCCCTCCATTTCCCGCCGCAGCGCCACGACGTCGGCGTCGTCCCGTAGCTCCACGTCGTCGAAGGCCACGACCGTGTCGCGGGCCACGGCGCGCTTGAGGCGCACGTTGCCCGCCAGCCCGATGGGCAATGCCCCCAGCTCCAGGCTGCGGCGCGCGGGGATGGCGTTGGCCCACACGGCATAGCCGCCCTCGCCGTCCAGCATCTCCCCCGCCTTCAGATCCCGCTTGGCGGTGGCCACCGCGTCGCCCCGGAACTCCCGGGAACTTCCGGTCGGCTCGCCGCGCAGCACCGCGGACAGCACGCTGATGCTGGTTTCCAGCCCTATCAGGTGGAACGGCCGCCACAGGGAGGCGTACCAGCCGGACGGGTCCGTCTGCAGGCCATACTGGGCGAAGCAGGCGCGGGCGTACTCGTTGTGCGCCTTGAAGGTGACGAACACGCCGTAGCGTATGCTGTTGGGCACCTCCCGCCCATCCGGCTCCTGGCTGGCCGCGATGTCCAGCAGCCCGGCGCGCGGCAGGCGCCCGCCATCGGCCACCGGGCGGAACACCCGCGCCAGGTCGTCCACGCTCGACGGCGGGAAGGCCAGGCCGTCATCGGGGCAGTCCAGCCCGGTGCCGTTGGCGACCGCCGCCATTTCGATGGCCGCCTTGGTGCCGTCGGTGAAGCTGTTGTACATCTTCGGGTTGAAGTCGCCCTTCGCCACCTGCTCCTCCGACCAGCCGAAGAAGCCCCAAACGGTGTCCGGGGTCGAGTAGCGGTAGCGCGGCTCGAAGTTCATCCCCTTGCCGGCGGCGGTGATCTCGAAGCCGCAGGACCGCGCCCAGTCCACCAACTCGCAGATCAGGGCGGGCTGGTCGCCATAGGCCATGGAGTAGACCAGGCCCTTGGCCCTTGCCCGCGCCGCCAGCAGCGGCCCGCACAGCACGTCCGCCTCGACGTTGACCATGACCACGTGCTTGCCGCCCTCGATGGCAGCAAGCCCGTGGCGTATTCCGGCGATGGGGTGCCCCGTGGCCTCGATGATGCACTCGACGCCGGGGTGTGCGGCCAGGACATGCGCGTCGTCCAGTACGCAGGTGGCGCCGGTCCGCATCGCCTCGTCCAGCGTGGTCGCGGCATAGCGTTCGGCCGGCCAGCCCACGCGATTCAGGGATGCCCGGGCGCGGCCCACATCCAGGTCGGCCACGCCCACGACGTGGAAGCCCGGGATGCGTATCGCCTGCGCCAGCACCATCGAGCCAAACTTGCCGGCACCGATCAGGCCGACCCGGACGGGGCGCCCGGCCTCGGCGCGCGCGCCGAGCATTGGGAACAGGTTCATGGGGACCTCCTCAGGGGTTCGGGATGAAGCCGGTGGACAGCCAGGGCACCAGCGCGACGACCACGATGCCGGCGGCCAGGGCGCCCAGGTAGGGCCAGATGCGGCGCAGCCCCACCTCGGCCGGCACCCGTCCGATGATGCAGGCGGCGTAGTAGCCGAGCCCAAAGGGCGGGGCGAACAGGCCGATCCCCATCGCCAGGATGACCACCACGGCATAGTGCAGCTCGTTGATGCCGAGCTGGCGGGCGATGGGGAACAGCAGCGGCCCGAACAGCACCATCGCCGGTATGCCCTCCAGCACCGACCCCAGCACCGCGAACACGACGATGGAGATGCCCATGAAGCTCCAGTGGCCGCCGGGCAGGGTGGCCATGAACCCGGCCAGCGACTGGGAGAAGCCGGACTGCGTCAGCGCCCAGGCCATCGCCGTGGCGCCGCCCACGATCAGCAGGATCGCGCCGGACAGCGTCGCCGTGTCCACCAGCATCGGATAGATGCGCCGCCAGTCGAACTGCCGGTAGATCAGCAGCCCAACCACGACCGTGTAGGCGACGCCGATGGTGGACACCTCCGTCGCCGTCGCCACCCCCTCCACCACGGCGCCGCGGATCACGAAAGGCAGCAGCAGCGCGGGGATCGCGACGACAAAGGCGCGCCACACGACGCGGGCCGGTGCGCGCACGACGCCGGCCAGGTTCTCACGCCCGGCTGCGCGCCGGGCCATCACGCAAAGGACCCCTGCCAGGAAAAGCCCCGGCAGCAGCCCGGCGGTGAACAGCCCGGCGATGGACACGCTCGTCACCGACCCGATCACGATCAGCACGATGCTAGGCGGTATAGTCTCGCTCATGGCCCCGGACGCGGCCAGCAGCGCAACCAGCTCGCCCTCGTCGGCGCCGCGGCGCTTCATCTCCGGGAACAGCACCGGTGCGACGGCAGCCATGTCCGCCGTCTTGGAGCCGCTGATTCCGCTGACCAGCAGGATGGCGCCGATCAACACATAGGACAAGCCGGCGCGCACGTGCCCCACCAGCGCCGCCAGGAACGCGACCAGCACGCGCGCCAGGCCCGTCATCTCCATCAGTTGGCCCAGCAGCACGAACAGCGGCACGGCGAGCAGGATCAGCGAGCTCATGCCTTCGTCCATGCGCCCGATCACGATGGACAGCGGAGTGCTGGTGGTCGTGAGCAGGTAGGCGATGGTCGCCAGCGCGAAGCCGAACGCGATCGGCAGGCCCGAGATGACGCCCGCCCCCAGCAGCAGCACGAAGAACACCAGCAGGTTCCAGGCCCCCATGCCGTGCAGCGCCGGGCCGGCGAGCCACAGCGACCCGGCGAGCACGCCCAGCAGCGCCACCCCCGCCAGCAGGTCCCGGGCGCGGTGCCGGGCTAGCTGCACCATGGCGCTCAGGCCAATCAGCGCCAGGCCAACCGGCATGGCGGCGGCGCGCACGAGGCCCGACCAGCCCAGCGCCGGCGTCTCGATGAACGACTGGTCCTCTGCATAGTCCCAGGACGATTGCAGCACCAAGGCCACGAACAGCAACGGCACGCCGATGTTCAGCACCTCCGCCACCGCGCGCCCGCGCAGCGGCAGGCGGTCCACGAGGTACGACAGGCGCATGTGGCCTCCGCGCTGCAAGGCGACGGCGGCGCCGAACATCGCAAGCCACAGGAACAGGATGGACGCCAGCTCGTCCGACCAGATGACCGGGCGGTGGAAGACGTATCGCGCGGTGACGCCGCAGAACAAGACGATCACCTCCGCCGCCACCAGCAGCACCGTCGGCACCTCGACCAGCAGTGCCAAGCCGCGTGCAGAGGCCGCGAGGAGTCGGCCCGGCGCAGGAAGGGCCAACGCCGGGCCGGACACGGCCGGCCCCCGGGTCAGGCGAGTTCGCCCGACGCCGACTGCAGCGCGGCCCAGCCCTGATCGCCGAACTTGGCGCGCCAGTCGGCGTAGAAGGTCGAGGCCTTGAGCGCGGCGCGGAACGCGTCCTTGTCGGCGGCGATGAAGGTCATGCCCTTGCCTTGCAGCGTCGACTTCAGGCCGGCGTCCAGCCGCGCCTCGTCCCCGCGCTGGTCCATGACGGACTGCCGCAGCTCGCGCCGCACGATCTCCTGCAGGTCGGCCGGCAGGCGGCCCAGCGCGCGGCGGTTGGCCAGCACGCAGAAGCTGTCCCAGATGTGGCTGGTCTCCGAGCAGTACTTCTGCACCTCGTACAGCTTCGCCGTTTCGATGGTGACCAGGCCGTTCTCCTGCCCGCCGACCAGCTTGGTTTGCAGCGCGGTGTAAACCTCGTTGAAGTTGATCGAGGTCGGCGCCGCCCCCAATGCCTGGAACAACGAGGTGAAGATCGGCGATACCGGCACCCGGATATGGAAGCCCTTGAGGTCCGCCGGCCCCTTGACCTGGACGTCCGCCGTGGTGATCTGGCGGAACCCGTTGTCGCCGAGGGGCGCGATCAGGTTGATCCCGGCTTTGTCTACCTGGGCCTCGATGTACTTGCCCAAATCGCCGTCCACGCCGCGCCACACCTGGTCGTAGCTGCTGAACGCGAAGCCCACGTTCACCAGCGCCGTCGCCGGCACCAAGGTGGACAGCACGGAGCCCGCGACGTTCAGGAACTCGATCCCGCCGGCCCGCAACTGGCTGATTTGGTCAGTGTCCGATCCCAACTGGTTGTTGGGAAACAGGCGCATCCCGACGCGCCCGCCCGTGGCGGCCTGGATCCTGTTGATCGCCTCCTGCAGGCGGATGTTGATCGGGTTGGTCGGCGACTGGCCGGTGGCGAATTTCAGGTCGAACTCCGCGGCACCCGCCGGCCGCGTGCGGATGGCGAACATCGGCAGGGCCGCAGCAGCGCCCAGCAGCATGCGGCGCGGTACGGTCGGCTTGGAAGCGTCGGTCATGGTATCCTCCCGGGAATGGATGCGCCTTTTCGGCGCGTTGTTTCAGGCTTTCAGCGTTTTGCGGACGACGTCCGCGACTCCTTGGCCATCGAGGCCGTAGTGCCGGTAAAGGTGGGTGGGCGGCCCCAGGATGGAATACTGGTCCGGCATCCCGATCCGCACCAGTCGGGCGCCCGCGCCGTGGCTTGCCAGCACCTCCGCCGCCGCCGAGCCGAAGCCGGAGGTCACGTTGTGCTCCTCTGCCGAGAACACGGCGCCGTGGTCGCGCGCGGCGGCCAGCACGGCCGCCTCGTCGATCGGCCGGATCGAGTACATGTCCACGACGCGCAGCCCGATGCCTTCCCGCGCCAGGATGTCGTGCGCCTGCAGCGACGCATGGACCAGGTTGCCGATGGCGAGCACCGTCGCGTGCTTGCCGTCCCGCAGCGTGGTGCTGCCGCCGATGCGCCAGGAGGGCGGGGCGTCATACACCACCGCCTCGCGTCCCCGGCCGACACGGAAGTAGATGGGGCCGTCGTGGTCCAGCGTGGCCGGCAGCGCCGCGCGTATGGCATTGGCGTCGCAGGGCGCCATCACCGTCAGCCCGGCGATGGCCCGCAGCAGGCCGATGTCTTCGTTGCAGTGGTGCGAAGTGCCGTAGAACCCCATCGCGATGCCGCTGTGCGTACCGACCATCCGCACCCGCAAGTTGGGGTAGGCGATGTCGTTGCGGATATTCTCCGCCCCCATCAGCGCCAGGAAGAAGCTGTAGTTGCTGATGACCGGCAGCAGCCCCGTGGTGGCCAGCCCGGCCGCGGCGCCGATCATGTTCCGCTCGGCGATGCCGAAGTTGAAGTAGCGGTCCGGGTAGCGCCGGCCGAAGTTGATGACCTGCGTGGGCCGCCCGAGGTCTGCGGTGCACACCACGATGTCGTCGCGGCCTCCTTCCGCCAGCCCGATCAGCACCTCTCCCGTCGGCAGTTGCAACGACAGGTTCAGGCTGCCGACCATGTCCCACGATTTGGCGTCCATCCCGGGGCGGACCGAGCTTTCGGTCATGTCCACGGCCGGGTTGTCCCTTGGGTTGTTCAGGCCCGCGTATGCGCCGCTCATCCGACCGCTCCCGCCTCGATCTCGGCAAGCGCCGCATCGCGGTCCGCAGGTCCCAGGAAGCCCAGGTGCCACTGCCAGGCGTGCTCCATGAAGCCGACGCCGCGCCCGGCGACGGTGTCGGCGATGATGACCGCGGGCCGGTCGCGCGGGACGTTCAGCGCCCAATCCAGGGTTTCCCCCACCAGGTCCAGGTCATGCCCGCCGATCCGGCGCACGTCCCATCCAAAGGCGCGCCACTTGTCCGCCAGCGGCTCGTTGTTCATCGTTTCCGCCACCGCGCCGTCCGACCCGACGGCATTGTTGTCCACGATGCCCACCAGGTTGTGCAGCTTGTAGTGCGCGCCCGACATCGCGGCCTCCCACACCTGGCCCTCGGCCTGCTCCCCGTCGCCCATCAAGCACACGACCCGGCCGGGAGAGCCGCGCAGCCGCAAGCCCAGCGCCATGCCGACCGAAACCGACAAGTTGTGCCCGATGGAGCCGCTGCCGAAGTCGGCCCCACGCACCTTCCGCATGTCGGGATGGTCGCCGTAAGGCGACCCCAGCCGCGTGTAGGTATAGAGGTCGTCCCACCCGAAGAAGCCGAGGTCGGCCAGCACGGGATACAGCCCGATGGCCGCATGGCCCTTGCCCATCGTGAACCGGTCCCGGTCCTGCCAGCCTGGCTCGTCCGGGCGGACGTGCATGAACTCGTAGTAGAGCGACGCCACCAGCTCGGCCATCGAGAAGGCGCTGCCGTAGTGGCCGCTGCCGCAGATGTCGGTCAGCTTGACGGTTTCCCGCCGGATCATCCTGGCCTTCTCGCGCAGCAGGTCCTTGCTGACGTTCCGGCGCGGCCTGGACACCTGGCTATCCATGAATCAGCATCCCCCCGTTCACGTCGATGACTGCGCCGGTCACGTAGCCCGACAGCTCCGACCCCAGGAACAGGAAAATGCGCGCCACGTCCTCCGCCTCGCCCAGCCGGCCGAGCGGGATGGTGGCGGCGATCTCCGTCCGCATTGCCGGGGTCAGCTTGCCGCCGGTGATGTCGGTCTGGATCAGGCCCGGCGTCACGCAATTGACCCGGATGCCGTCCGGCCCCAGTTCCCGCGCCATCGCCTTGGCCAGGCCCAGCACCCCGGCCTTGGCCGCGGAGTAGTGCGGCCCGCCAAAGATGCCGCCGCCGCGCTGCGCCGACACGCTGGACATGCAGGCGATGCTGCCGGCCCGGCGTTCGCGCATGTGCGGCACCGCCGCCTGGCTGAGGTTCAGCACCCCGCGCAGGTTCACGTCCAGCACCGCGTCCCACTGCCCCGGCCCGATCTCCATCAGCTTGAGCGGCTGCGTGATCCCGGCGTTGTTGACCAGTACATCGACCCCGCCCAGGTCGGCGATGACCCGCTCCACTGCCTGGCCGCAAGCGGCACGGTCCGTCACGTCGCAGGCGTAGCCACGGTGCCCCGGCCCAAGCCCGGCTGCTGCGTCGTCGAAGCCATGCAGGTCGAGAATCGCCACGCGGGCGCCGTGGGCCGCGAACAGCCGTGCGGTGGCCAGGCCAATCCCGCGCGGGCTGGCGGCCCCGGATATGACCGCGACCTTGCCTTCGAGCAGCATGCGTTTCCTCGTTATTGTTAGCTTGGATGCTTGCGCCATCCCGGGGCGACGGCAAACGACAAGTTTGCATCGACTGGTGACTGCGGTTCATCATTGCCCCCATGCTGCCACTGCCTGCGCTGCGCGTGTTCGAGGCTGCGGCCCGTAGCCGGTCATTCCGGCATGCGGCGGAGGAGCTGCACCTGTCCCCTTCCGCGGTCAGCCACGCCATACGCCGGCTGGAGCTGGAGTTGGGCGCGGCCCTGTTCGAGCGGGACGGCCGGGCCGTGCGGTTGTCCGCTGCCGGGGACACGCTGATGCGGCACGTGTCGCGCGGCTTCGCCGAGTTACAGGCCGGGGTCGCCGCCGTGGGCACGCGGGGGCCGTTGTTGTTCCGCCTGCACTGCGCCCCGTCCTTTGCGGCGCAATGGCTCGCGCCGCGTCTGCCCCGGCTGCTGGCGCGGCATCCGGGGCTGGAGGTCCGCTTGCATGCCGACGCCAACTATTCCCGGTTCTCCGCCGACGAGTATGACGCCGACATCATCTACGGCCTGCCACGCACGCCGGGGTTGGTCGTGGTGCCGCTTGGTGAGGAGATGGTGACTCCCCTGTGCGCCCCGTCACTGGCCGGTGCTCTTCGTATCCCGCAGGATTTGGCGGGCTGTCCTTTGATCGCCAGCGACAACAAGATGGTCCGTTGGGCCGACTGGTTCACCGGCAACGGCCTGCCGACGCCGGTGCTGCGCGGGCCGCGGTTCGACCGCTCTTTCCTGGCCATCGCGGCCGCTGTGGACGGAATGGGCGTTGCGCTCGAAAGCACGCGCCTGGCCGATCGCGAACTGGCCAGCGGCCGGCTGGTGCAACCCTTGCTCAACCATTCGACCGAGTGCCGCTACGTCGGCCACAGACTGGTCTATCCAGCCGCGCGTGGCGGAACCGTCGCGATGTTCCGCGAGTGGCTGCAGGCGGAACTCGGATTGCCGCATGACGCCTCGGGCACTATGCGGGCCGGTTGACGTCCGAACGATGGTGCCCTCCGGGAGCATGGCTGCGGTTGACTCGGCCGCTGCGGACAGCCGTCCGGACGCGATGCGCTCA
>CAXSDH010000040.1:0-32381 GCA_964235765.1 uncultured Acetobacteraceae bacterium | reverse complement strand
CGCCGCCACCGACGATTTTGAACACGACCCACATCGCCGGATCGCCGTCGAACTCGCCCAGCCGCACGTCGAACCCGGTCACGAAGTCCGGCAATGGATGCCGAGCCACGATCTCCCGGATGCGGGCCACCTCTTCGGCATAGCGGTCACGCCGCGGTATCTGGTTCATCGCAGCACCATACCATCCGCTACCGGCGCAGTTCCATCTGGATCGGCCCCTCGCGCCTCCCGTGCGTGAATTGCTCCACCATCGCATTGCCGCTGTGCAGCAGCTCTGCAGCCCGGCCCTGCCATACCAGCTTGCCGCGGAACAGCATCGCCGCCTGGTCGCCGATGCGGGTGGCGCTCGCCATGTCGTGCGTGATGGCGATCGCCGTGCTGCCTAGGCGCTTCACGCAATCGACGATCAGCCCGTCGATCACGGCGCCCATGATCGGGTCGAGGCCCGTCGTGGGCTCGTCGAAGAACAAGATGTCGGGCCGGGCCGCGATGGCGCGGGCCAGGCCCACGCGCTTCTGCATCCCGCCCGAGAGCTCGGCCGGCGAGAGGTCGCCCACGCTGGGGTCGAGCCCCACTTGCGCCAGGATTTCGCCCGCGCGCTGCCGGGCCTGGGCGCGGCCGACCTTATGCTGCGCCAGCAGGCCGAACGCGACGTTCTCCCAAACCGGCAAGCTGTCGAACAGCGCCCCCGCCTGGAACAGCATGCCGATGCAGGCATTCACCCGCTCCCGCGCCGGCCGGTCCATCCGCAGCACGTCGTGCCCGTTGATCTCGATGCTGCCGGCGTCCGGTTCGATCAAGCCCAGGATGCACTTCAGCAGCACCGACTTACCGCTGCCGGAACCGCCGATCACCACCATCGAGGTGCCGGCTCGGACATCGAGGTCGATCCCGTCCAGCACCTGCTTCCGCCCGAACGCCTTGCACAGGCCTCTGATGCGGATCTTGGGATCCGCGCTCATCGGGCGAAGAACAGTTCGGTCATCACATAGTCGAACGCCAGGATCAGGATGCTGGCCGCAACCACGGCACTGGTGGTGGCGGACCCCACGCCCTGCGCGCCGCCCCGGCTGTTGTAGCCGTGGTAGCAACCCATGAGCGCGATCAGGAGCCCGAACACCGCCGCCTTCGCCAGCCCGGCGGCCACGTCCGCCCAGGTCAGGATATCCGCAGTACTGGCCAGATAGGTATGCGCGCTGAAACCCAGCTTGACCGTGCTGACCAGGAAACCCCCCGCCACGCCCAGGATGTCGGCCACCACCACCAGCAGCGGCAAGGCGATGGTCCCCGCCAGCAACCGGGGCGCCACGAGGTATTTCATCGGGTTGGTGGAGAGCGTGGACAGCGCGTCGATCTGGTCGGTCACCCGCATGGTGCCCAACTCGGCGGCCATCGCGGCCCCCACGCGCCCCGAGACGAGCAGCGCCGCCAGCACCGGCGCCAGCTCCCGCACCACCGACAGCGCCACCACGCCGGCCACCGCGCTGTCCGCGTTGAAGCGGGAGAACCCGGTGAACGATTGCAGCGCGATGACCATGCCCGAGAACACCGCGGTCATCGCCACCACCGGCAGGCTGAAATAGGCGAACTCCACGAAGGCGCCGAGGAACATCCGCCCGTAGAATGGCGGCCGCAGCAGATGCGAGAGGCCCTGCGCCCCGAACACCGCCGCTGCCCCAGTGCTGCGCACGACCCCGATCGTGCCGCGCCCCACCGCGGCCAGCACGCTCAACAACGGGATCATGCCGGCGTATAAACCCGGCGGTAGCGGCGCCCCAGGCTGGTCAGGATTTCGTAGCCATTGGTGCCCGCGCGGGCGGCGACCTCATCGGCCGGCATGCCTGGCCCGATCAGGTCCAGCCAATCTCCCACCTTCAGGGCGGGCATATCGGTCGCGTCGAAGGTTGTCAGGTCCATGGACACACGCCCTACCAGCGGCACCAGCCTTCCGTCAAAGCACGCCGCCGCACGGTGGGCGAGGCTGCGCAGGAAACCGTCGGCGTACCCCACCGACACCACCGCGATCCGGCTCGGCCGGGCCGCGGTCCAGCCGGCATTGTAGCCGACCGTTTCGCCCGAGGGCACATCGCGCAGTTGCAGGACACGGGCTCGCAGCCGGACGACGGCCTGCATGGGATTGTCCGATAGGCCGGGGTTGATGCCATACAACGCGGCGCCCGGCCGGGCGAGGTCCGACCCGAATCGCGGCCCGAGGAACATGCCGGAGGAATTGGCCAGGCTGCGCGGCGCAGGCGGCAGCCGGGCGCAGGCCTGGGCGAAGCGCTCCGCCTGCCTCGCGTTCATCGGATCGTGTGGCAGCTCGGCCGAAGCCAAGTGCGTCATGATGAACAGGAGTTCGACCCGGCGCAGCAGGCCGGGCTCGTCCGCCAAACGGTCCACCTCGGCTTGCGAAAGTCCCAGCCGGTTCATGCCGGTATCCACGTGCAGCAGCGCCGGGCCGCTCCATTGCGCGATCTCGGCCAGGGACCCTAGCACGGGCACGATGCCGTGCTGGGCATAGCGGGCCGCGTCGCCGGGCCACAGGCCGTTCAGTACGGCGAGCAAGGCGCCGGGCACGAGCGCCCGGATCGCCAGCGCCTCACCGAGGTGCGCCACGAAGAAGTGCCGGCAGCCCGCTGCGAACAGCGCGGGCGCGACCCGGTCTGCACCCAGGCCGTAGGCGTCCGCTTTCAGAACGGCTGCGACGGGCCCGGCGGGATGCAAGCCGCACAGATGCCGCCAATTGCCAGCGATCGCCCCGAGGTCGATCTCCAGCACCGCCGCGTCGGCGCTAGTCGCCGGCGTGGTGCACGTCCAAATCGGCGAAGCGGGTGAACTCGCCCTCGAACAGCACGTCGATCTTGCCGGTGGGGCCATGCCGCTGCTTCTCGATCAGGATCTCGGCCTTGTTGTGCACCTGCTCCATGTCCCGCTGCCACTTGTCCAGCGCGGAGTGGAACTTGTCCTCGGAGTCGAACGCCATCTGCTTCGGCGCCCGCTGCTGTAGGTAGTATTCGTCGCGATAGATGAACATCACCATGTCCGCATCCTGCTCGATCGTGCCGCTTTCCCGCAGGTCGGACAGTTGCGGCCGCTTATCCTCGCGGCTCTCCACCGCGCGGGATAGCTGCGACAAGGCGATGACGGGCACCGCCAGCTCCTTGGCGATCGCCTTGAGCCCCTGGGTGATCTGGCTAATCTCCAGCACCCGGCTTTCCGGCTTGGTGCCCACGCTGGGCCGCATCAACTGCAAGTAATCCACCACCACGAGGCTCAGCCCCTTGGTCCGCTTCAGCCGGCGGCACCGCGTTCGCATTGCCGACAGGGTCAGCGCCGGCGTGTCGTCGATATGCAGCGGCAGGCTGGCGATCTCCCGGCTGACCTGCACGAAGCGGTCGAAATCCTTTTGCCCGATCTCGCCGCGGCGGATCCGGTCGCCAGACACCCGCGACTCCTCGGCCAGCAGCCGGGTCGCCAGCTGTTCGGCGCTCATCTCCAGCGAGAACACCGCGACGCTGCCGCGCGGCAGCTTGTCCGCATCCTCCGATTGCGCCTCCCGCACCAGCGCGCGCGCCGCGCCGAAGGCGATCTTGGTGGCGAGCGCGCTCTTGCCCATGCCCGGCCGCCCCGCCAGGATCACCAGGTCCGACGGGTGCATCCCGCCGGTCTTCTTATCCAGGTCGCGCAGCCCGGTCGAGAGCCCGCTGACGTGGCCGGACCGGCGGAACGCCCGCTCCGCCGAGAGGATGGCGTCCGTCAGCGCGGCTTCGAAGGTCACGAACCCGGCGGGCGTGCCGCCGTGGGTCGCCAGGCGGAACAGCTCGGTCTCCGCCAGCTCGATCTGCTGCTTGCCGTCCAGCTCCGCCTCGGCGCCGAAGGCGTTGTTGACGACCACCTCGCCGATGTCGATCAGTTGCCGCCGCAGCCAGGCGTCGTGGATCGCCCGGCCATACTCGCCCGCGTTGATGATGCCCACCATCGCCGTCAATAACTGCGCGAAGTAGGCGGTGCCGCCGACCTCCTCCAGCAATCCGGAATGCTCGAACTCCGCCTTCAGGGTGATGGCGTCGGCCAACTGTCCGGCTTCGACCCGGCGCACGATGGCCTGATAGATGCGGCCATGCACTGGGTCCACGAAATGGTCGGGCGAGAGGAACTCGCTGACCCGCTCGTAGGCCTTGTTGTTGGCCAGCAACGCGCCCAGCAGCGCCATCTCGGCACGGTCGTTGGACGGAGGCTGGCGGTGGGACAGGCCCAGCAGCGGCGGATTGGCGGTGTTCAAGTGAGGGGCGTTCATGTGCAGAAAGCTTAACCGATTCGCGGCGCCCTTGGCAGGCAATCGCCTGTGGACGGCTGTGGTACACGGGCACAACTGCATGGGCCGGCAGCGCGCGCCCGGCGGCAGCGCCGGCAGGCCTAGCGGTAGAGGTAATCCCGCGTCAGCGGCACCGCATCGGGTTGCCGCGCGAGCTGCATCTGCCAGACCATGTGGCCCTTGCGGCGGAATGCCAGCTCGGCCCCGGCGAGGTAGAACTCGAACATACGGCAGAAGCGCTCGTCGTACAGCGCGGCGATGGCCGGCCGCTCCGCATCCAGGTTGGCGCGCCAAAGCCGCAGCGTCTGCGCGTAATGCAGCCGCAGCACCTCGATGTCGGTCGCGATCAGGCCCGAGCCTTCGACCGCTGGCAGCACCTCGCTCAACGCCGGCGAATAGCCGCCGGGGAAGATGTACTTGGCAAGCCACGGGTTGGTGGTCGCCGGGCCGAAGCTGCGCCCGATGGAGTGGACCAGCGCCACCCCGTCCGGGGTCAGGGCGCGCCGTAGCACTTGAAAGAACCGCCGGTAGTGGTTGACCCCCACATGCTCGAACATGCCGACGCTGACGATGCGGTCATAGGGGCCGGTCACCGAACGGTAGTCCATCAGCTCGAACCGCACCTGGCCGGCAAGGCCCTCCGCCTCCGCCCGCGCCCGGGCCGCGGCCAACTGCTCCTGCGAAAGCGTGATGCCGGTCACCTGCGCGCCGTAGTCGCGCGCCAGGGTGAGCGCCATGCCGCCCCAGCCGCAGCCGACGTCCAACACGCGTAGGCCGGGCCGGTGCAGGTGGAGCTTGGCCGCGATATGCCGCTTCTTGGCCGCCTGCGCTTCGTCGAGCCGCTCGTCGCCGCGCGCGAAGTAGGCGCAGGAGTATTGCCGGTCCGGGTCCAGCAGCAGCGCATACAGGCCGCCGTTGAGGTCGTAGTGATGCGCCGCGTTGCGCTGCGCCCGGCTGGCCGGGTTGAACTGCGCCCATCGCTTCATGGTGGCGGCGAGCACATCGTGCAACGCCATCACCGGCTGTTTCGCCCCGCCGGCGACGTTGGTGAGCAACAGGTCGAGCGCATCGTAGATGCTGCATCCGACCGGCACGATCTCGCCGTCGACGATAGCCTCCCCGAAGGCCAGCGCCGGGTTCAGCACCATGCGCCGCACCGCCCGCCACTGCGTGACCGAAAACCCGATCGCCGGTCCCGGCGCGCCCTGGTGCACCGATCGCGACCCGTCGGGATAACTGACGGACAGGCTGCCCACCGCGAGGAAGCGGCGGATTAAGCCATCCAAGGCGGTGCGGAGCAGACGCTCCCTGGCCCGCAGCGTCCCGAGTGCCGGCAGTCCCGTGCTGGTCGGCTCCGCCCTCACCTCGGCCCTCTCCCGCAAGCGGGAGAGGGAGCGGCGTGCATCGGGCGCCGCGGCCTACCTATTCGCGGTCCCGGTCCCGGTCGCCGCCGGCTTCGGCGATTGCCGCGCCGAACTCCAGTTGGTCATCCATCTCGACGTCTTCTTCACCGGCCAGGCCGACCTGCTCGCCGCGCGCCTGCTTCTCGCCTTCCTCGACGCTGCGGGCAACGTTGACCGTCACCGGCAAGCTCACCTCGGGATGCAGCACCAGCCGCACCTTGGTCAGGCCCAAGGTTTTGATCGGTTGTTCGAGCACGACCTGGCTGCGGTTCGTGGTCAGCCCGGCCGCCGTGCAGGCGTCCGCGATGTCCCGCGCTGAGACCGAGCCATATAAGCTGCCGCTTTCGCCGGCCTGGCGGATGATGACCACGGTCAGCCCCTCCATCCGCTCCAGCAGCCGCTCGGCCTCCTCGCGGCGCTTGATGTTCTGCGCCTCGAGCTGGGCGCGCTGGCCCTCGAACTGCGCGAGGTTCGCCTTGTTGGCGCGTAGCGCCTTCTTTTGCGGGAGCAGGAAGTTGCGGCCGTAGCCGGGCTTGACCCGGACCACCTCGCCCATCTGCCCCAGCTTCTCGACCCGCTGCAGCAGGATCAGTTCCATGATTGCCATGCTCTGCGCCCCTTAGGCGACGACGTAGGGCAGCAGCGCCAGGAAGCGGGCGCGCTTGATGGCGTTGGCCAGCTCGCGCTGCTTCTTGGCCGACACCGCGGTGATGCGGCTCGGCACGATCTTGCCCCGCTCGCTCAGGAAGCGGGAAAGCAGGCGCACATCCTTGTAGTCGATCGTGGGCGCGTTCGGGCCGCTGAACGGGCAGCTCTTGCGGCGGCGGTAGAAAGGGCGGCGGGCGCCGGCAGCGGCGCCGGCGCCTTCGCCACCACCGCCGCGGCGGTCATCATTGCCTTGGCTACGCTCGGACATCGTTCTTACTCCTCGCCCGCGTCGTCACGGGGGCGGAAACCTTCTGTATCGGTACGGGCACGGAACTCCTCGCGATCGTCGAAGCCGCGCTTGCGGCCGCTCTCGAAGCGCCCGGCCGGCTTGGGGCCGCGGAAGCCGCGTTCCCGGTCGTCGGACTTGCGCGACAGGATGGCGCTCGGCGCCTCCTCGATCTCGTCCACCCGGATGGTCATGAAGCGCAGCACGTCCTCGTTGAGGCGCAGCAGCCGCTCCATTTCGGTGATGAACGACGGCTTCGCGTCGAGCCCCAACAGCATGTAGTGGCCCTTGCGGTTCTTCTTGACCCGGTAGGCGAGGCTGCGCAGGCCCCAGTATTCGCGCTTCTTGACCGACCCACCGTCGGTCTCGAGGTCGGTGCCGATCCCGTCGGCGACGGTCTCGACCTGCTGTTGCGTCACGTCGTTGCGCGCAATCAGCACGCATTCATATAGCGGCATGGTCACCCCTATGGCTGTTGTCGGCCCAAAACGGGCACAGCCGGAGCGGATGCCACCACCCCGGCAGGGAAGGCGGGCGTATACGCCACCTGGCACAGAATGCAAGCGCGCGGGCTGCAACGCCAACCCCTGCAAGATTGACACGGCCTGCACCGGGCGCAATACCCCGCGCCCGATAGGAGCCGCCCCGTTCATGCCCGTTCATGCCTTCATCTTCCCCGGCCAGGGTAGCCAGGCGGTCGGCATGGGCCGCGACCTCGCCGCCGCCTTCGCCGCGGCCCGCGAAGTGTTCGGCGAAGTGGACGAGGTGCTGAAGCAGAAGCTCTCCAAGCTGATGTTCGAGGGCCCGGCCGAACAGTTGACGCTAACCGAGAACACCCAGCCCGCGCTGATGGCGATGTCCCTGGCCGTGCTGCGGGTGGTCGAGCATGAGGGCGGGTTCCGCCTGGCCGACAAGGCGGTGCTGGTGGCCGGGCACTCGCTCGGCGAATACAGCGCGCTCGCGGCCGCGGGCAGCCTGACGGTCGCGGCGACGGCGGGGCTGCTGCGGCGTCGCGGCACGGCCATGCAGGAGGCGGTGCCCGCGGGCGAAGGCGCGATGGCCGCCCTGCTGGGCGCGGAGTTGGAGCAGGTGCGGTCGATCTGCGCCGACGCCGCCGTCCTGCGGCACGAAGACGGCCGCGAGGAGCGGCAGGTGGTCGAGGCTGCCAACGACAACGGCGGCGGCCAGGTGGTCATCTCGGGCGATCGGGCCGCGGTCGAGCGGGCCATGGCGCTCGCCAAGGAGCGCGGGGTGCGCCGGGCCATGCTGCTGCCCGTCTCCGCGCCGTTCCATTGCAGCCTCATGCAACCGGCCGCCGACGCGATGCGCGACGCGCTGGGCCAGGCCGACCTGCACGCGCCTTCGGTACCGGTGGTGGCCAACGTAACGGCCGAGCGCGCGACCGACCCGGCGGAGATCCGCGACCTGCTCGTCCGCCAAGTCACCGGGTTGGTGCGCTGGCGGGAGAGCATGCTGGCCTGCGCCGCGATGGGCGTGGACAGCTTCGTCGAGCTTGGCGCCGGCAAGGTGCTTGCGGGCCTGGCGCGGCGGATCGACCCGGACGTGTCCGCGATGTCGGCAGGAACGCCGGCCGAGATCGAAGCCGTGTTGAAGGCGCTGTGATGTTCAATCTCGAGGGGCGGGCGGCGCTGGTCACCGGTGCCTCGGGCGGCCTGGGCGAGGCGATCGCCCGGGTGCTGCACGCCCAGGGCGCCCGGGTAGCGCTCTCGGGCACCAGGGTGGCCACCTTGGAGTCGCTGGCGGCGGATCTGGGCGAAGGCGCCTTCCCCTGCCCGGCCGACCTGCGCGAACCCGCCGCCGCCGATGCCTTGGTCGCCGCGGCCGAGGCCGCCTGCGGTCCGCTGCATATCCTGGTCAACAACGCCGGGCTGACCCGCGACGGGCTGGCCTTGCGCATGAAGGACGAGGATTGGGCGACGGTGCTGGACGTTGATCTGAGCGCGCCGTTTCGCCTGGCGCGCGCGGCGCTGCGCGGCATGCTGCGGCGCCGCGTCGGGCGGATCATCGGCATCAGCAGCATCGTGGGCGCCACCGGCAACCCCGGCCAGGCCAACTACGCCGCCGCCAAGGCCGGCCTGGTGGGCATGACCAAGGCGCTCGCGCAGGAAGTCGGCAGCCGCGGCATCACGGTAAACGTGGTGGCACCGGGCTTTATCGAGACCCCGATGACGGATGCGCTCGCCCCGGAGCAGAAGGCGCGGCTGACCCAGGCCATTCCGCTGGGCCGCATGGGCAGGCCCGGCGACGTCGCCGCCGCCGTCGCCTATCTTGCGTCCGACGAAGCCGGCTGGATCACCGGGGCCACGCTGCACGTCAATGGCGGCATGGCGATGCTCTGAGGGACGCCTGCCTTGGCGCATTCGTTGGAACCATGATATGCGCCACGGCTTCAAGCAGGGTAGCGCCCCCGCACCGAACGTTCCTGCCCGCGGGCGCGAATAAGGAAACTGAGGACAAGATGACCGAGATCGCCGACAAGGTTAAGAAGATCGTCGTGGAACACCTGGGCGTCGAGGAAAGCAAGGTGACGCCCGAGGCGTCGTTTATCGACGACCTCGGTGCCGACAGCCTGGACACGGTCGAGCTGGTGATGGCCTTCGAGGAGGCGTTCAGCGTCGAGATCCCCGAGGACGCGGCCGAGAAGATCAGCACCGTCAAGGATGCGATCGACTTCATCGAAAAGCAGAAGGCAGCCTGAACAGGGCTGATCTGGGCTGACCGGGAAGGAAGCGGCGATGCGGCGCGTGGTGGTGACCGGGATGGGCATTGCCTGCCCGCTGGGCGTGGGCGTGGAGAACGTCTGGCAACGCTTGATCAACGGCGAGAGCGGCATCCGCTCGATCCAGTCGTTCGACACCAAGGACGTGCCCGCGAAGGTCGCCGGCCAGGTGCCGTCGGGCACGAGGGCCGATGGCGGGCTCGACATCTCCGAGTGGATCCCGGTCAAGGACCAGAAGAAGATGGACCGCTTCATCCATCTCGGCGTGGTCGCCGCCAGCGAGGCGGTGGAAGATAGCGGCTGGGCGCCCGCCGACGAGGATCAACGCTGCGCCACAGGCGTGATGATCGGCTCCGGGATCGGCGGCATCGGGACCATCTACGAAGCTTCGGTCATGGTCTACACCGGCAAGACACGGCGGCTCTCGCCGTTCTTCATCCCCTCCGCGCTCATCAACCTCGTCTCTGGCCACGTCTCCATCAAGTACGGCTTCAAGGGGCCGAACCACTCCGCCGTGACGGCCTGCGCCACCGGCGTCCACGCCATCGGCGACGCCGCCCGGCTGATCGCGCTCGGCGACGCGGACGTCATGGTGGCCGGCGGCGCCGAGGGCGCGGTCAACGAACTGGGCATCGCCGGGTTCTGCGCGAGCCGCGCCTTGTCCACCGGCTTCAACGACCGCCCGACCGCCGCCTCCCGCCCCTGGGACCGCGACCGCGACGGCTTCGTCATGGGCGAGGGCGCCGGCATCGTCGTGCTCGAAGAACTGGAACACGCCCGGGCGCGGGGCGCCAAGGTTTACGGCGAGGTGTGCGGCTACGGCATGTCCGGCGACGCGCACCACATCACCGCGCCGGCCGAGGGCCACGAGGGCGCCTACCGCGCCATGAAGGCCGCCTTCCGCAATGGCGGCCTACAGCCGGCAGACGTGCAATACGTGAACGCGCACGGCACCAGCACGCCGCTGGGGGACGACCTCGAGCTGGAAGCGGTCGAGCGCTTCTTCGGCGACTCCGCGCGGGGGCTGGCGATGTCGTCCACCAAATCCGCCACGGGCCACCTGCTGGGGGCTGCCGGCGCCATCGAGGCGATCTTCTCCATCCTCGCGATCCGTGACGGGGTCGTGCCGCCCACCCTGAACCTCGATAACCCCAGCCGCGAGAGCGTCATCGACCGTGTGGCCCTGCAGGCGCAGGAGCGGCGGGTGGACATCGCGCTGTCCAACAGCTTCGGCTTCGGCGGCACCAACGCGAGCATCCTCTTCAAGCGCGCAGCCTAGCGCCGCGTGCGCCGCCTGCTTGCCATCCTGGCGGTCCTGGTCCTCGCGGCCGGGGGCGCTGCGGTCTATGCCCTGACCTCGTTCGACGCGCCGGGTCCGCTGCAAGCCGCGCGCGCCGTCACGGTGCCGCGCGGCGGGCTGGACCAAGCGGCCGACGCCCTGGAACGCGAGGGGGTCGTCCGCAATGCGTTTGCCCTGCGGCTGGCGGTGCTCGCGACGCGCGGACAGGGCGGGATCAAGGCCGGCGAACTGGCGTTTCCAGCCGCCGCCAGCCTGCGCCAGGTATTGGCCGTGTTGCGGACGGCCCGGCCGCTGCAACATCGCTTCACGATCCCGGAAGGCCTCACCGCTGCGCAGGTCGCGCTGCTGCTGGACCGCGAAGGCGGGCTTGAGGGCGAGACCGGGCTGGTGCCCGAGGGCAGCATCCTGCCGGAAACCTACGCCTATGAACGCGGCAGCACCCGGGCGGCGCTGCTGGAGCGCGCGACCAAGGCCATGGACCGGGCGCTCGAGCGGGCCTGGGCCAGCCGCGCGCCGGACTTGCCGCTCGCCTCGCCGCACGAGGCCCTGGTGCTGGCCAGCATCGTGGAGCGCGAGACGGGCAAGGCCGACGAGCGGCCCCGGGTGGCGGCGGTGTTCCTCAACCGGCTGCGGCGCGGCATGAAGCTGCAATCCGACCCCACCGTTGTCTATGGCGCGAGCGGCGGCCTGGGCGCCCTGGACCACGGCCTGACCCGGGCGGAGTTGGAGCGGGATACACCCTACAACACCTATCGCATCGCCGCCTTGCCGCCGGGCCCGATCAGCATGCCGGGCTTGCCCGCGCTCAAAGCAGTCACGCAGCCCGGCGCGGCGGACGATCTGTTCTTTGTGGCCGACGGCAGCGGCGGCCACGTGTTCGCCCGCACCGAGCAGGAGCACCTGCGCAACGTCGCCCGCTGGCGGGAGGTGGAGCGCGCACGCCTCCGGGTGGCGCAATGACGGCATTGGCGTCCATGACCGGCTTCGCCCGGACCGAGGGCGCCGAGGCCGGGCTGTCCTGGGCGTGGGAACTGCGCAGCGTGAACGGTCGCAGCCTCGATGTGCGGATGCGGCTCCCGGCCGGGCTCGACAGGCTGGAACCGGCGCTGCGGGACGAGGCCGGGCGGGCGCTGCGCCGCGGCAACGTGACCGCCACTCTCACCGCCAAGACGGAGGAGCGGCCGCGCATCGCCGTCGATGCGGCGTTGCTGGACGAGTTGCTCCGCTTGGCGGGCGAGCTTGCAGCCCGCATTCCCGGTGCGGCGCCGCCCCGGCCGGATGCCCTGCTGGCCCTGCCCGGCGTGCTCCGCTCCGCGACGACGGACGAGGGCGTGACGCCGGCCCAGACCGCCGCCGTCCACGCCGGATTTCGCCAGGCCCTGGCGGAGCTGGTCGGGGCCCGGCAGGCCGAGGGCGCGCGCCTGCTGGCGCTGCTGCGGGCGCAGCTCGACGAAGTGGCCGGCCTGCGCGCGGCGGCGGAGGAACAAGCGGCGGGCCAGCCGGAGATGCAGCGCGCCCGGATGATGGAGAGCCTCGCCGCCTTGCTGCGCGACCAGTCCGGCCTGCCGCAGGATCGCATCGCCCAGGAGGTGGCCCTGCTCGCCACCCGCTCCGACGTGCGCGAGGAGCTGGACCGCTTGGCCGCCCATATCGAGGCCGCCCGCGCGCTGCTCGCCGAGGGCACGGCGATCGGCCGCAAGTTCGACTTCCTGGTGCAGGAGTTCGTCCGCGAGACCAACACGCTGTGCAGCAAGTCGGCCTCCGTGCCGCTGACCGCCACCGGGCTGCAACTGAAGGCGGTGATCGAGCAGATGCGCGAGCAAGTGCAGAATGTCGAGTAGCACGCCCAGCCGCCGGGGCGTTTGCATCGTGCTGTCGGCGCCCTCGGGGGCCGGCAAAAGCAGCATCACCCGGGTCTTGCTTGCCACCGAGCCCGAGCTGCACCTCTCCGTCAGCGCCACCACCCGCGCGCCGCGGCCCGGCGAGCAGGACGGCGTCGATTACCACTTCCGCACTCCGGATGCCTTCGCCGCCATGGTGGAGGCGGGCGCGATGCTGGAATGGGCGACCGTGTTCGGCCGGAGCTACGGCACGCCGCGCGCGCCTGTGGAGGCGGCACTCGCCGCCGGGCGGGACGTGGCGTTCGACATCGACTGGCAGGGCCACCGCAAGCTGGTTGCGGCGCTGCCGGGCGACGTGGTCGGCGTGTTCGTGCTGCCGCCGTCGCTGCGGGCGCTCGAGGCACGCTTGCGCGGCCGGGGCGGGGACGGAGCCGCCGAGGTCGGCCGCCGGATGGAGGCCGCCCGCAGCGAGATCAGCCACTGGGCGGAGTTCGACCACGTCGTCGTCAACCGCGAGCTGGACGCCGCGGTGGCCGCGGTGCGAAGCGTGCTGCACGCGGCCCGGTGCGCGCGCCGCCGCCAGCCCGGGCTTGCGGCCTTCGTCGCCTCGCTTTGACGCTGCGGCGCCGCGCTGATTAGCTGCTGCCACAAACCCGCCCGTGCCGGCTGGAAAGGGAGCAGGACGTGCCAGACCTTGCCGTGATCCCCGCCCTGCCCGCCCCGGGCTGACCGCCGCGTGGAGTACACCTTCCACTTCGGCGACATCTGGGCCAACCGCGACGAGCTGTTCTGGGGCACGATGCTCACGCTGGAGCTGTCGGCGCTCTCGATGGTGCTCAGCCTGGTCGTCGCCGTGTTCGGCGCCCTGGCCCGCACCAGCGGCCCGCGCTGGCTGCGCTGGCTCGTCGCGGCCTATGTCGAGTTGATCCGCAACACGCCGTTCCTGGTGCAGATTTTCGTCATCTTCTTCGGGCTGCCGGTGGCCGGCATCCGCCTGGACGCGGAGCTGTGCGCCGTCATCGCCATGGTGCTGAACGGCAGCGCCTACACGATCGAGATCGTGCGCGCCGGCATCGAAAGCATCGGCGCCGGACAGATCGAGGCGGCGCGGGCGCTGGGGCTGCGCGGGTTGCAGGCATTCCGGCTGATCGTGCTGCCGCAGGCGCTACGGGCGGTGCTGCCGCCGCTCGGCAGCCAGTTCATCCTGCTGATGCTCAACTCCTCCATCGTCTCGGTCATCTCGGTCGAGGAACTGACCGCGGCGACCCAGGACATCCAATCCCGCACGTTTCGCAGCTTCGAGGCCTATATCGTCGCGATCGGCATCTACTTCGCGCTGTCCACGTTGTTCAGCGGCGTGTTCGCCGCCGCGGAACGCGCCGCCTTCGGCCGAACGGTGCGGCGGTAATGCGCCCGCTGACTTGGAACGACCTGCTGTTCCTGCCCTATGCCGCGCGCTGGACCATCATGCTGTCGCTCGCCGCCTTCGTCGGCGGCGGCCTGATCGGCCTGGCCATCGCGCTCATGCGCGTCTCGGGCAACCGCTGGCTTCGCTGGTTCGCCATCGGCTACATCCGGGTGTTCCAGGGCACGCCGCTGCTGCTGCAACTGTTCCTGGTGTTCTTCGGGGCGGACATGCTGGGCTTCGGCTTGGGCCCCTACGTCTCCGCGATCCTTGGGCTCAGCCTGAACGCCGGGGCGTTCCTCGGCGAGATCTGGCGCGGCTCGATCCAGGCGGTGCCGGAGGGCCAGACCGAGGCGGCCCGTGCCCTCGGGTTGCATTACGGCGCGCGCATGCTGAAGGTGGTCGCCCCGCAAGCGCTCCGGGTGGCGACCGCGCCCACGGTGGGCTTCCTGGTCAACCTGGTCAAAAGCACGTCGCTCGCCTCGGTGATCGGCTTCGTGGAGTTGACCCGGGCCGGGCAACTGCTCAACAACGCCACCTTCCGCCCGTTCGCGATTTTCGGGACTGTCGCGCTGATCTACTTCCTGCTTTGCTGGCCGCTGACATTGCTGAGCCGGCGCCTCGAGGCCCGGCTGGCCAACGCCTATAAACGATAAAGGGGGCAAACTGGGATGAAGCGACGGATGCGCTATTTGCTGCTGGCCGTGGCGGCCATATCGGCCGGGCTCCTGCTCGGCACCCGCGCGCGCGCGCAAACGGTGGACGACCTGCTGGCCAAGGGCACCATCAACATCGGCGTGCTGATCGACCTTCCGCCCTACGGCCTGCTGAACGACAAGCAGGAGCCGGACGGCTACGACATCGAGGTGGCCAGGCTGCTGGGCAAATACCTCGGCGTGAAGGTCAACCTCGTGCAGGTCACCGCGTCCAACCGCCTGCCCTTCCTGGTCACCAACAAGGTGGACCTCATCGTCGGCACCTTCGGCATCACCCCGGAGCGCGCCAAGCAGGTGATGTTCAGCATCCCCTACAGCGCCATCGAGAACACGGTGTATGGCCCGAAGGGCAAGGAGATCACCAAGATCGACGACCTCAAGGGCCTGCGCGTGGGCGTGCCGCGCGGCACGGTGCAGGACGTGATCCTGACCGGGGCGCTGGGCAGCAACGCCCGCATGATGCGGTTTGACGACACGCCCAGCACCTACCAGGCGCTGCTCACCGGCCAGGTGGATGCGATGGCCGAGACCGGCATCACCTTCGACGGTGTGATGAAGGCCAATCCGGGCGCGCCGATCGAAAAGAAGTTCATCCTGCTCCGCCAGCCCAACGGCATCACCATGCGGGCCAACCAGTTCAACCTGCATCAGTGGGTGAACACCTTCGTCTATTTCGTCAAAAACAACGGCGAGCTGGACGTACTGTACCGCAAGTGGTTCGGCACGCCGTTCCCGGACCTGCCCGTCTTCTGACCCCGGGCACGCTTGTCTGATGGGGGCCGTCGCCGGCATCGTCTCGCCGGTGTTCGCCCTCGTGCTCCTGGGCGCCGCCGCGCGCTACTGGCGGCTGCTCGACCTGCCGGGAGTGCGAGGGCTGAACGACCTCACCTTCTATCTGGCTATTCCCGCCTTGTTGTTCGTCTCGGTGGCGGAAGCGCCGGCGCTGCATCTGGTCGACGTGGCGCTGCTGTATTTCGGCGCCTGCGTCGCCGTGTTCGGCGTGGCGGCATTGCTCGGCGTCCGGCTGCTCGGCGCCCGGTTGGCGCAGGCGGCGGTGCTCGGGCTCAACGCCGCGTACGGCAACACGGTCATGCTGGGCATACCGCTGGTGTCGGCGGCGTTCGGGCCGGAGGGCCTGGGCACCTTGCTGTCGATCGTGGCGCTGCATTCCGTGCTTCTGCTGCCGCTGGCGACGCTGCTGATCGAGGCCGACGGACGCGCGACGCGCAATCCCTTCCGCTTCGCCTGGCAGACCGCGCCCGCGCTGCTGCGCAACCCGGTGATCATGGCTATCGTGATAGCGCTCGGGTGCCGCGCGTTCGGCGTTCCGGTCGGCGCCCCGCTGCACCGCCTGCTCGGCATGCTCGCCGAGGCGGCTCCCACCCTGGCGCTGTTCACCCTGGGCGCTAGCCTGCCCGATTTCGCGGCCCAGGGCTCCGCAAGGGAGACCGGGCTCGCGACCGTGCTGAAGCTGGTGGCGCTGCCGCTGCTGGTATGGGCGGCGGCGGCGCTGACCGGCTTGGCGCCGCTGCCGACGGCCGTGGCGGTGTTGACGGCAGGGACCCCCACCGGGGCGAACGCATTCTTCCTTGCCCGCCGCACCGGCAACCTGGCTGCCGCCAGCGCCGGCACGGTCGTGGTCAGCACGGTCCTCTCGTTTTTCACCCTCTCGGTGATCCTTGCCTGGCTGCGGCCATAGGAGCGCGCCTGCTGGCTGCTCTAACGCCGCTCGTAGGTCCCGATCAGGCGGCCCTGGGCAATGATATGCGGCCGGATGCGGCGCAGCAGTTCCGTGCGGCCCGGCGGGTAACGGAAGCGCGGCCGGGCATTCAACGCGAACACCTGGAACGCATACCGGTGTGGCCCGTGGCCCCGCGGCGGCGCAGGCGCGGTCCAGCCGGGCCGGCCGAGGAGATTGCGGCCGCACGCCCAGCCGCGCGGCGCCACGCCCGGCTGGCGCAACGGCACCTCACCCTCGCCGAGCCCACCCAAGCCCGGCGGGATGGAATGCACGATCAGGTGGGTCACCGGCCGGATGAACGGGATGTCCGCATCCTCGACCAGCAGCACGACCGCCTGGGTCTGCGGCGGCAGCCCCTCCCAGGCGATCTCCGGAAACAGGTCGATGCCGTCCTGCGTGTAGCGCGCGGGAATGGCGCCGCCCTCGGCGAAGGCCGGGCTGCTGACCCGCAATCCCTCGCCGAGGAAACCCTCGAACCGGCTGCTCGTCAGCGCCCCGACGCCGGGCCGGACCGGCCGCAGCGCCTCGCCGATGGACCTCATCACGTCACGCATTGGCGTCGCTCCCAAGTGCTGCGGTCATGACGCGCCAGGCCCGCCGTGGTTCAAGCGGGCCAGGAAGGCGCGACCTCGATGACCGGCCAGGCGGGAACGCCGTCATGTCAGCTTGCCCGGGCGAAATGTTCGGTCACCTCGGCCGCGATCACGCCCACCTTGCGGATCGTGGTGCGGTTGAGCATGGAGCCGTCATCCAGCAAGTACCACCACTGGTCCATATCGACGTTCTTGAACGCATTCCCCGGCTGCAAGGCCAGGGTCCACCGCCAATGGAACGCGTTGCCGGAGGCCTCGCCCTGCGCCGTGCCGACCGCATCGTTGGCCGTCGCCTCGAACCGCCCGGGCGCGGTCCGCCGCATGCGCCATTCGCGGGTGACGGGCGCTTCCCGCCCGATCTGCAGCCGCTGGGTCATGCGCAGCCCATCCGGGCCGTCCGCTTCGCCGGTGCAGTCCGTGGTTACGATGCTGGTGGGCTGGCCCGACCGGTCCTCGATGACGCCCCAGGACCGGACATGACCGGCGAAGAACCGGATGGGGTCCATGGCCGGCGCGGTCGCCTGGAAGGCCGCCACCGGCAAGGGCTCGGAACATCCGGCTAGGCTGGCAGCCAGTGCCGCGACGGCTAACAAACGCATCCGGCATCCTTCCAAACGCAAAAAGGGGAGGCCGCAGCCTCCCCCCGAACCCGGCTTCGTCAGCCTACTTGCGCGGCGTGTTCGCGCCGCTCGTGGTGGCGCCAGGCGTCGCGTTCGGCGTCTTGCCCCCGGTGGACAGGGTACCCGTGGACACCTTCCCGGTCGTGTCCTCCACCTCTACCTCGGTGCGCCGCACGGTGTCCTTCACCGTCTCGGTGCGATCCGCCACGTCCTTGCGGATGCCGATTTCCTCGACGACGCGCGTCGTCTTGCTGACGACGGCCTCCTCCGAAGTCGCACGCGCCTCGATGGTGCGCTCCTTGAACGCTCCCACGTCCGCCGCCGTGGCCGCACGGTCCACCGGCCGGCGTTCGATG
This sequence comes from uncultured Acetobacteraceae bacterium, assembly GCA_964235765.1. Lineage (GTDB taxonomy): Bacteria > Pseudomonadota > Alphaproteobacteria > Acetobacterales > Acetobacteraceae > JAVVHH01. The sequence continues at coordinate 14,417 of CAXSDH010000040.1, read as the reverse complement.
GTCAAGCGCTCCTCGTGCAGACGGACCTGCTCCTCGGCCGGACGCTCCACCACGTAACTGCGGATGCGCACCGCGCCAGCCGCGACCTCACGCTTGCCGACGCGCAGGCGCTCCTCGACCACCTTGATGGTGTCGATGCCCTCGGCGGTCGCCGCCGTGGTCTTGAGCGCGCGGTTGTCGATCGCGCTCGTGCTCTGGGTATTTACGGCCGGGGCTGCCTTCGGCGCGGCCGTGCCCATGCTTGCCGCTGCCATGCCGGCCGCAGCGGGATTGGATGACTGATCGTAGCCAGCCTGGCGCCATTCCTCGAGCTTCGCGTCGAAATCGATCGGGTCGGTGCCCTCCAGCACATGGATGATCTTGCTGCGATCCGCCGTGCGGTCCGGCGTCACGACGAGCATCGCGTGGCCGCGGTCGATGGCGTGGTGATAGCCCGCTACCTCCTCATCGGGAACGAACAGGCTTTTCACCGCGCCCCAGAACCCACCGTCGTTCGGGCTCGGAGCCGTGCCGCCGCTCTGCTCCATGCTGGAGCGATCGACAAGCTTGACGGCGCTACTGGCGACGCCGGCCGCCACCAGCGCATCCCGCGCCGCCGAGGCCTGGGCGTTGCTCTCGTAGAGCGCAACGATTTGGTTGTCATGCCGGTCTGGATCATACAGGCCGGTGTCGTGGGCCGCCCCCGCGTTCAAGCTGTCGGCCCGCCCGTCGGTAATTGGGTTGTTTCCGCTCATTCGATCTCTCCTTTGATCTTCTGGGCCTGGTCGGCCGTCTGCTCGATGGCCACATGCTCGGTTCGAAGCCGGACCGTCTCTTGGAAGGCCTCATGCCGCGTGGTCGTCCGGATATGCAGTTCTTCTTTCAGGATCAGCCGTTTCTCGACCACCAGGACCTCCTCCACGACGGGCAGGATCCAGGTGTCGCCATCCTGTCGGGCCGGCGGCACTTCGCCCACCACCCGGCCGATCGGCACGCGCTCAACTGCGACGTCGTGCCGGGCGAGCATGGCCTCGACTACCTCGTCCCGCTCGGACACGGTCTTTTTGATCACGGCCTTGCCGGTCTCGACGATCCGCTTGGCCACCTGCACCGTCTCGGCGTAGATTGGGATCGTCTCGGTCGACGCAAGGCGCTCGGCAGCCTGGTTCGGCTCGAGTTTAGTCTCGGGCATCGCGGCTCCGTCCTTCGCACTGCGTAGAGGCAAAGCGGCTCAGCCCGCGTCTGGTTTCAGGCTTGACGGGGAAGTGAAGCGGCTGCCCGCGTCAGGCGGCGTGCTTGAGCAGCAGCTTCTGCGCGATCACCGCTTCGGCGATCTGCACGGCGTTCAATGCGGCGCCCTTGCGGAGGTTGTCGGAGACGCACCAGAATTGGAGGCCGTGTTCCACCGTCGGGTCCTTGCGGATACGGCTGACGTATGTCGCGTCCTCGCCCACGCAATCGATCGGCGTCGTGTAGCCGCCGTCGTCGCGCGTATCCTGCACCACCACGCCCGGCGCGTCGCGCAGGATCGCCCGGGCCTCGGCGGGGGTCACCGGCTCGTGGAACTCCACGTTGACCGCCTCGCTATGGCCGATGAACACCGGCACGCGGACGCAGGTGGCCGCCACCAGGATATCGGCGCCCAGGATCTTGCGCGTCTCCACCGCCATCTTCCACTCTTCCTTGGTGGAGCCGTCCTCCATAAAGCTGTCGATGTGCGGGATGCAGTTGAAGGCGATCTGCTTGGTGAACTGCTGCGCGGTGACCGGGTCGTTGACGTACATCGCGCGGGACTGGGCCCATAGCTCGTCCATGCCCTCCTTGCCGGCGCCGGAGACGGACTGATAGGTGGCGACCACCACGCGCTTGACCCGGAAGCGGTCATGCAGCGGCTTCAGGGCGACCACCATCTGGATGGTCGAGCAATTCGGGTTGGCGATGATGCCGCGGCGAATGCGGCCCAGCGCTTCCGGGTTCACTTCCGGCACCACCAGCGGCACGTCGTGTTCCATGCGGAACTGGCTGGTGTTGTCGATCACCAGGCACTCCGCGGCGGCGGCGCGCGGCGCATGCACGGCCGAGATCGAGGCCCCCGGGCTGAACAAGGCGATGTCCCAGCCCTTGAAGTCGAAGGTGTCGAGGTTCTTGACCTTGAGGATCTGCTTCTCGCCGAAGCTGATCTCCTGCCCGGTGGACCGGGCGGAGGCGACGGCGGCGATCTCGGTCACCGGAAACCGGCGCTCATGCAGGGTTTTGATGATCTCGCGCCCGACAGCACCGGTGGCGCCGACAACCGCGACCCTGTAGCCCATGTTCCCTGCTCCTCGTTGCCCCTGCGCACCTAGGGGCAAGCGCTGCCGGGCACAAGTGCGATTTCAGCCGCCCAGGTCAGCCACCCAGGTAGGCTGCCGCCACGGCCGGGTTGGTCGCGACCTCGGCGGCCGGCCCGGACAGCACGATGCGGCCGGTTTCCAGCACATAGGCGTGGTCGGCCACGTCCAGCGCCGCCGACGCGTTCTGCTCGACGAGCAGGATGGTCGTGCCCTCCGCCTTCAGGCTGGCGATGATGGCGAAGATCTCTTCGACGAACAGCGGCGCCAGCCCCATGCTGGGCTCGTCGAGCAGCAGCAGCTTCGGCGCGCCCATCAGCGCGCGGCCGATCGCCAGCATTTGCTGCTCGCCGCCCGAAAGCGACCCGGCGAACTGGCCCAGCCGCTCGCGCAGGCGCGGGAAGCGGGCGAGCGCCGCTTCCCGCCGCCGGGCGATCTCCGCGCGGTCACCGACCAGATAGGCGCCCAGCGCCAGGTTCTCCGCCACTGTCAGCTCGGCGAAGCACTGCCGCCCTTCCGGCACCTGGCGCAGCCCGGCCGCCGCGATCCGGTGCGCGGCCCGGCCGGTGATGTCCTGCCCGGCGAAGCGCACCCGCCCGGCGCGCGCGCGCACCAGGCCGGAGATGGCCCGCATGATGGTGGTCTTGCCCGCCCCGTTGGCGCCGATCAGGCACACCACCTGCCCGTCCCGCACGTCGAGGCTCACCCCTTTCACCGCATCGGTGCGGCCGTAGCGTACGGCGAGATCGCTGATGGCGAGGCTGCTCATCCCGCCCCACGCATCCCAGACCGCGCGCCGGCCGCAAGCCGGGCGGCGACCTTCGCCCCGAGATAGGCTTCGATCACCGTCGCGTCCTGGCGCGCCGCCGCGGGCGGGCCCTCGAAGATCAGCCGGCCGAAATTCAGCACCGTCACCCGGTCGGAGATGTCCATCACGAAGCCCATGTCGTGCTCCACCAGCAGCACGGTGGCGCCAAAGTCGCGCAGGCGGCGGACCAGGACGGCCAGCGCCTCGGTTTCCGCCGGGTTCATGCCGGCCGCCGGTTCGTCGAGCATCAGCAGCCGGGGCTCCGGCGCCATGGCGCGGGCGATCTCGAGCCGCCGCTGGTCGCCGTAGGACAGCGCATTCGCGCGAAGGTCCGCCTTGCCGGCCAGGCCCACCAGGTCGAGCGCCGCCCGCGCCCGCTCCACCGCCCGGCGCTCCTCCGCCCGGAAGCGCGGAAGGCGCAGCAGCACCCCGGGCAGCCCGGCCGTGGTCCGGGTGTGCAGCCCGGTCAACACGTTTTCCAGCACCGTCATGGAAGCGAACACGCGGATGTTCTGGAAGGTGCGCCCCAAGCCCAGCGCGGCGCGCCGCTCCGGGGCCAGGGCGGTCATGTCGTGGCCGGCGAGGCCGATCCGCCCGGCGCTGGGCGCGACGAGGCCGGAAATGAGGTTGAACAGGGTCGTCTTGCCGGCGCCGTTCGGGCCGATCACCGCATGGACGCCGCCCGGCGCCACCTGCATGTCCACCCCGTCGACCGCGACCAGCCCGGCGAAGCGCCGGGTCAGGCCCTGCAAGGTCAACAGCGCGGTCAGGCCGCCCGCCGCCGCATGCGCACGCCGAGCAGGCCGTTGGGCAGGAACAGCACCGCCAGCACGATGATGACGCCGTTCAGCACGAGCCTTACGTCGCTGAACCCGCGCAGCAGTTCGGGCAGCAGGGTCAGCACCCAGGCGCCCAGCACCGGCGCGACAGGCGTGCCGATGCCGCCCAGCAGCACGAAGGAGAGAATGGTCACCGCGGGCTCGAAGCCATACTCGTTCGGGCCGATGAAGCTGCTGACATGCGCCGAAAGGCAGCCGGCCAGCCCGGCCAGCGCCGCGGAGGCCAGCAGCGCGCCCATCTTGTAGCGCCGCACCGGCACGCCCATCACCGCCGCGGCCGTCTCGTCCTCCCGCATCGCCTCCATGGCCCGGCCGATGCGGCTCCGACCCACCAGCCAGAGGGCCAGCACCGCAAGCGCCAGCAGGCCGTAGATCATCCAGGTCTCCGCCCGTTCGGGGATGCCGGACAGGCCGAGCGCGCCGCCGAGGAGGTCCACGTTCAGGTAGACGGCGCGCAGCACCTCGCCCAGCCCGATGGTGGCGATGGCGAGGTACACGCCGGAGAGGCGCAAGGTCGGCACGCCGATGGCCAATGCGAACGCCACTGGCGCAACGACCGATAGCGGCAGCACGAGCAGGAACGGCAGCTTGAGCTTGAGGGTCATCAGGGCGGAGGAATAGGCGCCCAGCCCCATGAACGCGGCCTGCCCAAGCGAGAGTTGGCCCACCGCCAGCACCACGTACATGGACAGGGCCAGCAAGCCGTTGATCCCCAGCGCATGCACCAGGTTCTGGTAGGTCCAGAGAAAATCGTCGAGCCAGGGGGGCATCAGCGCGGCCCCAACACTTAGGCCCGCCGCATCACGGCACGGCCGAACAGGCCGGAGGGCCGGGTCCAGAGCACCGCCACCAGGATCAGGAAGGCCACGGCCTCCTTCAGGCCGGAGGACACGTAGCCCGCCGTCATCACCTCGATCACGCCCAGCGCCAGCCCGGCGATCAGCGCGCCGCGGATGTCGCCCAGGCCGCCGACGATGATCACCACGAAGCCGCGCAACATCATCGTCTCGCCCATGTAGGGGTGGATGGCGTTGAAGTTCAGCCCGATCAGTACGCCGCCCGCGCCGGCCAGGCAGCCGGACAGGAACGAGACGGTGGCCGCCGCCCGCCCGGTGTCGATGCCCATCAGCTCGGCCGCGTCCGGCTTCTCGGCCATGGCGCGGATGGCCAGGCCCAGGCGGGTGCCGCGCATCAGGGCCACCAGCCCGGCCACCAGCGCGGTGGTGGCCGCCAGGATCAGCAACTGCGCGGCGGTGACGCGCGCCTCGCCGAAGTGGAACGCCTCGCCCGAGATGGCGCCGGGCGGCAGCCGTCGGATGTCGGGGCCCAGCCAACTGGTCAGCGCGGAGTACAGCGCCAGCACGCCGCCGAGCGTAACCATCAGTGAGGAGAGTTCCGGCGCCTGGATGCGCCGCAGCCGGGTCAGCAGCACCCAGTCCAGCACCACCGCGATCGCCCCCGCCGCCAGCGCCGCCGCGGGCAGCGCGGCGGCGATCGGCCAGCCGAAGCTGCGCGCGAGCCACAGCGCGATCAGCGCGCCGCCGGAGAAGTAGAACCCATACGTGAGGTTGATCACCCGCAGCACGCCGAACATGAGGGTGAAGCCGAGGGCGAACAGGGCATAGGTGGCGCCGAGCAGGACGCCGTTGACGAGCTGCTGGGCGAGCATCGCGCGCCTATATGGAAAAAGGGCCCGCGCGTCCAGCCGGGGCGCGGTGCGGGGTCAGCAGGCCCGGAGCAGGGCGTAACGGTCCGTCGATCCGGGGGCCACCGAGCCGAAGCGCGGCTGCTGGACGAAGGCGGCCGGATACAGGACCAGAAGCGCCGCGCCCCCGTTCGAGCCGTCATGGCACGCCGCCCGGGCCTGCTCCGCCGCGAGAGCGAGACGCTCGGGCGTGCTGAAGTCGCCCGCCTGGTTCCACGCGCGCCAGGCCGGCTTCAACGACAGGGGCTGCTGCGTCGCGTAGGCGAACACGCTGGGCACGAACACGCCGTGCAGCGCGGCGAGCGCGCCGCCGTTCGAGATGGCCGGTCCCCACCACTCCGCCCATGAGATCGCCTCCTTGGGCCGGCCGAACCCGGCGAACAGCACGCTCCCGCGCGGCAGGGCGGCCAGCGCGCGGTCCAGCCCGGTGATCAGCCCGTCCTGTTGCAGCCAAGCGATCGAGAGCGCCGCCGAGCGTATCGCCACGAGGAGCGTGAGCGCGGCCACGGGCCAACGCAGCCCGCCGGCGTGCCGGGGCAGGAACCGCAACGAGGCCGCCGCCACGATCAGCGGCACGATGGCCATCCTGTAGTCGAACAACGACCCCGCGCCGACCCGCTGGGGCGCGGCCAGGGTTAGCCCGACCAGCGCCGCGATCACGAACGCCATCCGCGCCTGCATCCGGACCCGGCATGTGAGCAGCAGCGCCAGGGCGAACCCGGCGCCCAGCCCTGCGACGGCGAGATCGGACGCGAGCGCGCCGCCCAGCAGGGCTTTGACGAAGATGCCGGCCTTCCAGCGAAGGAACTCCGCCGGTGAGCCGGCGCCCGCATAGGCAACGCCCAGTGAGTCCTGCCCGGCCGGCGAGAGCAGCAGCAAGGCGACCACGGCCGCGAGCGCCACCGGGCTCGTGCAGCGCACGAGGCGCCGCAGCCGGGCACCGGGCGGGGCGGTGGCGACCTGGTGCAGTTCGAGGCAGCCGAGGATGCCCGCGAACAGGAATGCCGGGACGAGATGGCAGAAGAACAGCGCCACGGCGCCGCCCACCGCCAGGCCCAGCCGGCTGGCCACGCGCTCCCGCGCCATCCACGCGCCCAGCAGCCCGAGCATGAGGCCGAGGCCGAAGACGTAGTTGATCAGGCCCCAGAACAGCGGGCCGCAATAGAACAGCAGCACGGCCAGCGGCAGAGTGAGCCGGCTTCGCGCGCCGCAGGCCCTGGACAGGCCGTGGAAGCCGGCGACGAACACGCCATACGTCGCGAGCAGGAACACCCGGGCGGCGGGGACGATCCCCAGGCCCAGCTTCTGAAGTCCGAGCAGGACCACGTCGAGCATCGCATTCGGAACGAAGAAGCCGGGCGCGTCGTAATACCGCTGCCAGAACGGGTCCGTGGCCAACTGATGCAGGATATGGACCCGGGCAAGGTGGCTCGGCCAGTCCTGCAAGGGGGTGATCCAGCCCACCAGCAGCGGGACGGCGCCGAACGCCAGGGCGAGGAGCGGCGCGGCGCCCATCGCGCGGTCCCCGGCACGCGAGGCTGCATTCGAGGACTGATCAGAGGGCATCGGGCTGCGGCTCGTGGTGGGATCGCGGCCCGACGCCGTAACAGGTCTCGCCGGGGGCGGCAAACCCCGGCCGGTGGATAACGCCCGGGTTCCGTGCTACCCGCGCCCCGCGCCAACAAGCGGACCTCGATGCCACGGACCCCCAAGCTAACTGGCAAGCTGACTGGCAAGCTGACTGGGCCGGCGAGCCTCGCGCTCGTCTTTGCCGCCGCGTTCCTGATGCTCAGCCTGCGCCACCCGGGCATGCCGTTCAACGCCGAGTTCTGGGGCGAGGATGGCTGGGTGTGGTACCCGGACGCTTACACGTACGGCTGGGGCCGGCTGTTCCAGCCCCATACCGGCTACCTGCAAACCATCTCGCGCCTGATCGGCATCCTGGCACAGCCCGTGCCGCTGACCTGGGCGCCCGCGGCGTTCGCGACCGCGGCGCTTGCCGGGCAGGCGGCGGTGGCAACGTTCCTGCTGTCGGCGCGCATGGCGCAGGCCTGGCCCTCGCTGCCCGGCCGCATGACCTTCGCGTTCATCTACCTGGCCCTGCCGAACTCCTGGGAGGTTTACGGCAACGTCACCAACCTGCAATGGCACCTCAGCATCCTGGCCTTCTTCGTGCTCGTCAGCGCGCCGCCTCAAGGCTGGCCGGGCTGGGTTTGGGACACGGCGGTGCTGGCGCTCTCGGGGATCAGCGGCCCGTTCTGCATGTTCCTGTTGCCGCTCGCGGCGTGGGAGGTGTTTGAGCGGCGGGACCGGACCAGCGCCTGGCGGGGCGCGATCGTCGCGCTGGCGGTGTGCGTGCAGGCCGGCTTCCTGCTCACGACGATGACCGGCGCCCGCCCCACCGTGGTGCTGGGCGCCGGCGCCCGGCTGTTCGCCCGCATAATCAGCATGCAGATCCTGCTGGGGCCCGTGCTCGGCGAGCACTGGATGCACCGCTACACGACCTGGCGGGTCTGGCTGAACGACCTGATGCCGGCAGGCGTTCTCCTGGCCGGGCTCGCCCTCGGCGGGCTGGCCTTGGTTCGCGGCTCGCCGCTGCTCCGCAAGGGCTGCGCGTTCGCCTTGCTGGTGCTGGCCGCGGGCCTGCTGCGCCCCAATCTCGGCGAGCTGGTGCCATGGCCGCGGCTCAGCGTACCGGCCACCGGGGCCCGCTACTTCCTCATCCCCATGCTGGCCTGGGTCGGCGCGCTGCTGACGCTGGCGGCCGACCGCGCGCTGGCCCTGCGCGCGGCCGGCGGCGGGCTCCTGCTGGTGCTGCTGCTGAACCTGCCGGGCGACTGGCTCTACCCGAAGCTGCCGCCCACCGGTTTCCAGCAGGCGGCGCAGGCGTTCGAGCGCGCGCCGCCCGGCACGGTGATGAAACTCGGCATGAACCCCTACGTGCAGGTGATGACGCTCACCCGGCAGTAGCCAGGCAGGCGCGGCGCCGCATGGCTACTTCGGCGCGACGACGAACTTGCCGCCCTGCATGACCAGCACCACCACGCCTTCGGTGCTGGCCGGGTCACGGCCTGGGCTGAAGGTGAAGGGGCCCATCACGCCGTTGAACTTGGTGGACTGCAGCGCCTCCTTGATCTTTTCCGGGTCCGCGGCGCCGGCGCGGGTGATCGCGTCGGCCACGATGTGCATGCAATCATAGGCCTGGGCTGCGAACTGGTCGGGATCCTTGTTGTACTTCGCCTTGAAGGCTGCGACGAAGGCCGTGTTCGCCGCGTCGTTCTTGCCGATGAACCAGGGGCTGCCGACGAGCAGGCCATCGGAGGCCACGCCGGCGATCTCGCCCAGCTTCGGCGAGTTGCTGCCGTTGCCGCCCACGAACAGGGTCTCCTTGCCGAAGCCCAGTTGCCGCGCCTGCAGCAGCACGCCGGAGACGGGCTCGACCAGGGCGGAAATGCCGATCGCGTCGGGCTTCAACGCCTTGATCTTGGTGAGCTGCGCGCTGAAATCGGTGTCCTTGCCGGAGAAGCTTTCGGTGGCAAGGATGGTCAGGCCCGCCTTCTCGGCCGCCGCCTTCATGGTGTCGAAGCCAGACTTGCTGAACGCGTCGTCGTTGGCGTACATCAGCGCGATGGTCTTGACGCCGCGCGCCTTGGCACGCGCCAGGGTGACCGGGATCACGTCGCTTTCCGGCAGGCTGGTGCGGAACACGTAAGGCCCGATGTCGGTGATGCCCGCGGCGGTGGTGCTGGTGCCGATGATGGGGATCTTGCGCTCGTTCACCACCGGGCCCACGGCGAACATCTCGTTGGACAGGGTCGGGCCGATCACGACGACCACCTTGTCGCGGCCGACCAGCTTGCGGGCGGCGTTGATCGCCTGGTCCTTGTTGCCCGCGCTGTCCTCGACCGTGAGCTGGATCTTGCGGCCGCCCAGGATGCCCTTCTGGTTGATCTCGTCCAAGGCCAGCTCCAACCCGGCGCGGATCGCCGTGCCGTAAGCGGCGCTGGGCCCGCTGAGGATTTCCACGGCGCCGACCTGGATAGGGCCGGACGCCTGCGCGAATGCGGGCGACGACACCGCTAGCAACGACACGCCAAGCAACGACACGGCGGCAAACAGGCTTCTGCGGAACATGGACGACCCTCCCGATTTGCGCGGAAACCTAGCCGAATCGTCCGGGGGATGCCAGCTTGAGCCATGACCCGGCTGCGCGTCGTTACCTGGAACATCAACTCGCTGCGCCTCCGCCTCCCCCTGCTGGAGCGGCTGCGGGCGGCGCTCGACCCGGACGTGATCTGCCTGCAAGAAACCAAGGTGCCGGACGAGCTGTTCCCCGACGGCGCGCCAGGGGAACTCGGCTACCCCTACGTCGTCCGGCGGGGCATGAAGGGCTATAACGGCGTCGCCATCCTCTCGCGCATCCCGCTCGAGGAGCACGACCTGGCGCCCGAATGGTGCGCCAAGGGCGATTGCCGGCACGCCGCCGCCACGCTCGCCACGCCAGGCGGGCCGGTGGAGCTGCACGACTTCTACGTGCCGGCCGGCGGCGATGTGCCCGACACGCAGCTCAACCCGAAATTCGCCCACAAGCTCGCCTTCGTCACCGAGGCCACGAACTGGTTCGCCGCACGGCGGCTCGAGCGCTGCGTGTTGGTGGGCGACCTGAACGTCGCGCCACTCGAGCAGGATGTCTGGAGCCACAAGCAACTGCTCAAGGTGGTCAGCCACACGCCGGTCGAGGTGGCGCACCTGAATGCCTGGCTCGCGGCCGGGTTCAGCGACGCGATGCGCCATTTCGTGCCGGCGGACCAGAAGCTGTATACATGGTGGTCGTACCGCAACCAGGATTGGCGCGTGGCCAACCGCGGCCGCCGGCTGGACCATGTCTGGGTGACGCCGGACCTGGTGCCGGGCCTGCGCAGCCTCAACGTGCTGACCGAGGCGCGCGACTGGGAACGCAGCTCGGACCACGTGCCGGTCTGCGTCGAGATGGAGGTCTGAGGCCGTTCAGGTCCCGGCCTGTCCACGGAAGCGGCCACGACAAATGACCGGACGCCGGCTATGAAGCGGCATGAGCGTTGTCCGGGGAGCGCGATGAAGGACCGACTGAAGACCTCTTTGCTCCACCGCCGCGGCCTCGTCGTGGGTTCCGCCGCCGCCATCGCGGGGCTGGCGACGTCGCAGGCCCAGACCGTGCCCATACTGGACGTGGCCCCGATCGACGATCACCGCGTGTTCCAGCGCGACGCCACGAGCGGCAACCCGGCCGGGTTCGCCACCACCTACGACCGCGGATGGGGCGCCGTCCCCGTTACCATCCAGGCGCGCGCCGCCGGCAGCCTCTGGCTCAGGCTGCACGACTCCGCCGACGGGACGGCCACGCCCGGCACGGGAAGGCCGATCCAGGCGGCGGTCGCCGTTTCCACCAGGCCACTCGCCGCCGGGGCGAACCAGGTAACGCTGACCCTGCCGGCGAGCCCGCGCTTCTACTACGTGGACCTGGCGCTCTCGCCCGACATGGCGGGCGCGGTGCGCATCCCGACGCCGCTCGGTGTCGGCTCGATCACCGCCGTGGCGGGCCATTCGCACGCCGTGGGCATGCTCATCCAGTACCCGTACGAGGGCGGCAATGCCCCGTCGATCTCGGCAGCGGTCAAGATTTCCGACGCCGGCGTCGTTTATTCGCCCGCGATGGCGGGGCGGCCGATGGCGGCCGTGGGCGCGGACCGGTGGGAGAAGCCGGGAAACTACGGCGTCAGCCCCTACGTTTCGACCTTCGCGGCCGAATATCTCCGGCTGGTCTCCAACCAGCTCGGCGTCGTCGCGGCCCTGATCGGCCATGCCGCCAACGGCGCCGAGATCGCGAGCTACAGCCCGAGCAGCGAATCGCAATTCTATGCCGCCCTGGTAAGCGTGCTGGCGCATTGCGACATGAAGTTCGAGGCGCTCATCTGGAACCACGGCGGGACCGATTCCATCCGGCTGATCGGCCGGGACATCTACTACCGGAGCCTCCGCGCGATCCTCGATGCCCTCGCCGCCCAGAGCAAGCGCCCCTTCGTGACCATGATCACCAATCTGGGCGCGCTCTGGGCCGGGATCGACGACGATCGCTCGCGCCTCGAGATCCAGATCGCCTGCCAGGACCTCGAGCGCGAGCGCGGAAACGTCGTGCTGAACCGCTGGTTCGACGCCGGATACTACTATAGCGGCCATCTGGACATGACCAGCCGCATCCACGTGGCCCGGGGTTTCTACCGGCTGCTCATGGGCACCCTCGGGAGCGCCAATGGCGGGTTCGCCCAACGCCGCGGCCCCCGGCTGACCGGGGCAGCGACCCGCGCGCGGGGGTCGCGGGACATCACCTTGACCGTGGTGCAGGATGGCGGAACGGCGCTGGTCGGATACCTGCAACGCACCGTCAACCCGACGACGCAGGTCGAGGGCGTGGCAACCGGCATCGACCTCGCCAAGACGTTCAACGTCTATGCGCCGGGCGGCAACCCCCGTTCCACGAAGGTGGCGCTCGACCCGGCCAAGCCGCTGACCCTCGTCAACCCGACCACCATCCGCCTCACGCTCGCCGCCCTGCCGCCCGACAGCACCAGCTTCGACCTGACCTACGGCATCGACCTGGACGCCAGCCTGATCGGGACGGCCGGCGTCCCCTCCATCCGCGACAACGTCGTGGACCGCGACGGCATTCCCTACGGGCGGGAGCTGCAGATGTTCATCGGCGCTGTCTTTGTCCCGGCGCCACTGCCCGCACCCCCGACCCTGTCCATATCCACTCCGGCCGATACGGCGGCAGGCGCGCTGATCCCGCTCCGCGGCGCCGGCACCGGGCTGCCCCCGTCCGCGATCGAGGGCGCGTTGGACGATGGCGCCTACGCCGCCCTGGCATCCCCGGTGATCCGCGACGACGGCCACTGGTCCGGCCAGTTCGTGGCGCCGCCGGTCGGGCGCCACCGGCTGACGGTGCGCCGCGCCGGCGGCACGGAGTCGGCCGCGGGCCCGGCTGCCTCGGCCACCATCAACAGCGTCCCCGCCCGCGACGCGCTGCCGGCCTCCGTACGCAGCCGGGCCGCCGCCTTGTTCGACGCGAGCAACATCGCCACCGTGCGGCAAGACGCGGCAGGAATCAGCCCGGCGGCCAACCTCACCCCCGTGCGGTTTTGGGCAGACGCGCTGGGCACGGCCGGCAATGCCACGCGGCAGCCCAACCCCGACCCGCGATATGCGCCCTACTTTATCAGCAACGCCCGCAACGGCCTGCCCGGAGTGGCGCTGGACAGCAGCAGCGTGAGAAACGGCCTCGGCGCTACGCTCCGCACCACCGGCGTGGCTGCGATGTGCCCGCTGCTGAGCGGGGACTGCACCGTGTTGACGGTGGTGCATTCTCGCCAGTCCGGACCGTTCTGGTCGATCGCGCGCACCGGCAACCCCGCCAATTGGTCCGGACTGACCCTGTCCCTGAACGGCTATCTGCAGCCGGACCTGATGCGGTTCGGCAACGACACCCAGGCCGCCGCGGCGCGCGTCCCGATCGGCTGGTACGGGCAATTCCTGATCGTCGTCGCACGCTACCAGGCCAGCAGCGGCATCCTGCGCCTGATGGCAGCAGGGCAGCCCGAGGCCACCGCGACCCACCCTGACACCTCGGCGGCAAGCTGGGACACGTTCGGCATCGGCCTCGGCTTCAAAGGCGGCGTATTCGACTGCGGCGGCGGCGTCCTGCATGAGATCGCCCTGTTCAGCGGCCTGCTCTCCGACGGGGACCGGGACGTGCTGCTCGCCTACGCAGCCCGGAAGTGGAGCGGCTGACCTTCAGTGCTGCATGCCCCAGCGGCGCACCGTGCGCGCCTCGATCCAGCGGAACACCAGGTTCTCCACCGCGAGCCCGATCAGGATCACGCTCAGCAGCCCGGCGAACACGGCCGGGATCTCCAGTTGGTTCTTGTTCTCGAAAATGAACCAGCCCAGCCCGCCCGCGCCCGACGAGACGCCGAACACCAGCTCGGCGGCGATCAGCGTGCGCCAGGCGAACGCCCAACCCACCTTGAGCCCGGTCAGGATGCTGGGGAACGCCGCCGGGATCAGGATGGACCACACGTAGCGGAAGCCGCGCAGCCCATAGTTCCGCCCCACCATGCGGAGCGTGGACGACACGCCGAGGAAGCCGGCATGGGTGTTTAGGGCCACCACCCAAAGCACCGAATGGACCAGCACGAACACCAGGCTGCCATTGCCGAGCCCGAACCACAGCAGCGCCAGCGGCAGCAGGGCGATGGCCGGCAACGGATTGAACATGCTGGTCAGCGTCTCCAGCAGGTCGTTGCCGATGCGCGTGTTGATGGCGGCCACCGACAGGGCCGTCGCCAGGCTGACCCCGATGGCGTAGCCGATAAGCAGGACCTTCACCGAGGTCCAGGCGCGGTTCGGCAGCACGCCGTTGCGCACGTTGGTGAGAAAGGCGTTCATCGTCTCCGAAAAGGTGGGGAACAGCAGCTCGTTGTCGAGCAGGCTGGCATACACCTGCCAGATCACGGCCAGCGCCAGGATTAGCACGATCTTGCGGACCCAGCCGCGGTTCCACACCCGCTCCCAGGTCGGGATCGGCCGTTCGATGGCGCTGGTATCGGTGAACGCGACCACCTGGTGCTCGACGTTCGGCCGCATGGGCGGCGTAATCAGCAGCTCGCTCATGCGAACAGCATGTCGTGGATGTGGCGCTCGAGGCCGAGCAGCGCCGCCGG
>CAXSDH010000039.1:0-32951 GCA_964235765.1 uncultured Acetobacteraceae bacterium | reverse complement strand
GGACCCGTCATCCAAACCTAGTAACTTGCTGAGAACATTGGTGCCCCGTACGGGATTCGAACCCGTGTTACAGCCTTGAAAGGGCCGTGTCCTAGGCCTCTAGACGAACGGGACAGCGGGGAGCGGGGTAGCCCGCCGAACCCCGGGCGGTCAAGCCGCGGCGGCGTCGGCGATGAAGAAGCTGGCGGAGATCGTGCCGTTCCACTCCTCGGCGCGCAAATGCCCGGCCAGGTGCAGCGGCGCGCCCCGGCCCAGCAACGCGTCGGCGAGCGGGCCCTCCTTGGCGCGGAACAGCAACGCCTTCAGGCGGGGGCCGCCGCCTTCACCCTGCAGCCAGGCGCGGATGGTCGCACCCTCCCGCCCGATGCGGTCGGCGCGGACCACTTGGGCGCGGGGCAGCACGAACGCCGGCTCCTCGTTGCCGTTGCCGAACGGCGAGAGCCGGTTCAAATGCTGCGCCAGATCCACCGTGGCGCCAGGCACCGAGAGCGTGCCCTCGACGGCCAGGTCGGCGGCGCGGGGCAACGACGCCGCATGGGCCAGGCGATCGTTCAGGAACGCGTGGAACTCCGCCATGCGGCCGGCCTGCAGGCTGAACCCGGCCGCCATCGCAT
Source organism: uncultured Acetobacteraceae bacterium (assembly GCA_964235765.1). Taxonomy (GTDB): domain Bacteria; phylum Pseudomonadota; class Alphaproteobacteria; order Acetobacterales; family Acetobacteraceae; genus JAVVHH01. Next base: position 32,337 of record CAXSDH010000039.1, on the reverse strand, counting down.
GGCCGCCGCCGGTCAGCAGCACGCCCGCCTGGCGCGCCGCCATGATGGCCCGGCCGAGGTCGACGCCGGGCACCGAGCGGCCGCTGCCCTTCACCACGCCGTCCACCAGCGCGCCCACGCACACCGGACGGTTATGGCGTTCCTTGATGCGCCCGGCCACGATGCCCACCACGCCGGGGTGCCAGCCCTCGCCATGGACCAGCATCGCCGCATGCCCGGCGCCGCTCTGCGTCTCCGCCTGCGCCAAGGCATGGTCCATCATCGCCGCCTCCACCTCCTGGCGGTCGCGGTTCGTGCTGTCGAGCTGGGCGGCGATGGCGCGCGCCTCGACCGGGTCATCGGCCAGCAGCAGGCGCAGGCCCAGGCCGGAGTCGCTGATCCGGCCGGCGGCGTTGATGCGGGGGCCGAGTGCGAAGCCGCAGGTCATGGCGGTCGGCAGGTCGTGGGCCGCGGCGGCCTCGAGCAGGGCGGCGATGCCCGGCCGGGCGCGCCTTGCCATCACGCGCAATCCCTGGGTGACGAAGGCGCGGTTCAAGCCCCGCAGCGGCATGACGTCGCACACGGTCGCCAGCGCCACGAGGTCGAGCAGGTCCCGCAGGTCGGGCTCGGCGCGTGCGGCGAAGAAGCCGGCGCGCCGGAGCGCCCGCACGGTCGCGACCGCCGCCAGGAACGCGATCGAGGCGGCGCAGACGTGGCCCAAGCCGGACCGGCAATCCATCCGGTTCGGGTTCACGGTGGCCAACACCGGCGGCGGCGGGCCGTCGGTGGCGTGGTGGTCCAGCACCACAACATCCGCATGGTCCCGCACGGCCGCCAGCGCCGCCGCGGCGGCCGTCCCGCAATCGACGCATACGATCAGCGTGGCGCCCCGCGCGGCGAGGCTAAGCAGCGCCGGGCCGTTGGGGCCGTAGCCCTCCAGCATGCGGTCCGGCACATGGGTCAGCACGGGGCATCCCAGCCCGCGCAGCACGAGGGTCACGATCGCGGCGCTGCAGGCGCCGTCCACGTCGTAATCGCCGAACACCGCCACGGTCTCGCTGGCGCGCACGGCCCGGGCCAGCCGGTCGGCGGCTGCGTCCATGCCGGCGAGCACCGAGGGGTCCGGCAGCAGGGCGCGGAGCGTGGGTTCGAGAAAGTGCCCGGCGCTATCGGTGTCGATCCCGCGCGCAGCCAGCAGGCGGCCGACGATCTCGGGCAGGCCGAGGCGCTGGGCGATGCCGAGGCCGACCCGGTCGTCACCGCCCCGCAGCACCCAGCGGCGCCCGGTCAGGCTGGCGGCGAGGTTCACTGCGCGCGGCGAGGCGTGGGCAGGCTCACTCGGGCTGCCACGTCTTGGTCGCGAAGTTATGGTGCGCCTCGATATAGCGCACGGTGCCGGACTTGCTGCGCATCACGATCGAATGAGTGAACGCGCCGTTGCCGAAGCGGCGCACGCCTTTCAGCATGGCGCCGGAGGTGACGCCCGTGGCCGCGAACATCACGTCGCCCCGCGCCATCTCGAAGACGCCGTACTTGTGCTTGGGATCGGTGATCCCCATGCCCCGCGCCCGCTCGATCTGCGCGTCGTCCTCATACAGCAGCCGCCCCTGCATCTGCCCGCCGATGCAGCGCAGGGCCGCCGCGGCCAGCACGCCCTCAGGTGCGCCGCCGGAGCCCATGTAGATGTCCACGCCGCCTTCCGGGATCGCCGCCGCGATCACGCCCGCGACGTCGCCGTCGCCCAGCAGCATGATGCGCGCGCCGGCTTCCCGGCAATGGGCCAGCAACTGGGCGTGCCGCTCCCGCTCGAGCATGCACACCACCAGGTCGCCCACCTCGCAGCGCTTGGCGCCGGCGAGGTTACGCAGGTTCTCGGCCACGCTGGCGTCGAGGTCGACCACGCCATCCGGCAGGCCGCCGCCGACGGCGATCTTGTCCATGTAGATGTCGGGCGCGTGCAGGAAGTTGCCGCGCTCGGCCAGGGCCACGACGGCCAGCGCGTTCGGGCCGCCCTTGACGGTGATGCTGGTGCCCTCCAGCGGGTCCACCGCGATGTCCATCTCCGGGCCGCCCGCGCCGACGGTCTCGCCGATATACAGCATCGGCGCCTCGTCCATCTCGCCCTCGCCGATCACGACGGTGCCCGAGATGGCGACGCTGTCGAAGGCGCGGCGCATGCCCTCCACGGCCGCCCCGTCCGCCTCGTTCTTCTTGCCGCGCCCCATCCAGCGGGAGGCTGCGAGCGCTGCGGCCTCGGTGACGCGCACCAGGTCCAGCGCCAGGTTGCGGTCGTTGCCGATCTCCGGTCGCAGGCTCATCGGGATTTCCTCATGCTGGCTCGATACGGATCAGGGCGGGCGGCTCCAGCACCGCGTCGCTGGCGGCGATCTGGTCGAGGGCGCGGCGCATCGCGGCCTCGTTGGTCTCGTGCGTCACCAGCACCACCGGCACCGCCTCGCCGGGCGCCCGGCCGCGCTGCAGCATGCTCTCCAGGCTCACGCCCGCGTCGCGCAGCGCCGCGGTCACGTCGGCGATCACGCCGGGCCGGTCCACGACCATGAGCCGGAGGTAGTAGGCGCCGGTGTGCGCCGCGATCGGGACCGCCGGCAGGTGGGCCAAGGCCTCGCCGGCCGCGCCCCAGACCGGGGCGCCGCGCCCGCGCGCGAGGTCCACCAGGTCGGCCACCACCGCGCTGGCCGTCGGCCCAGCGCCGGCCCCCCTGCCCTGCAGCATCACGCGGCCCACGAAATCGCCCTCGGCCACCACGGCGTTGTACACGCCGTCCACCTGGGCGATCGGGTTGGCCTGCGGCACCATGCAGGGGTGCACCCGCATCTCGATGCCGCCGCCGATGCGCCGGGCGATGCCGAGCAGCTTGATGCGGTAGCCGAGGTCGTTGGCAAAGGCGATGTCCACCGCCGACACGGCGCGGATGCCCTCGATGTGCACGGCGGCGAAGTCCACCGGCCGGTTGAACGCGAGGGCCGCCAGGATGGCCAGCTTGTGTGCCGCGTCGATGCCGTCCACGTCGAAGCTGGGGTCGCTTTCGGCATAGCCGAGCCGTTGCGCGTCGGCCAGCACGTCGGCGAACTCGCGCTTCTGGTCGCGCATCGCGGTCAGGATGTAGTTGCAGGTGCCGTTCAGGATGCCGGCCACGCGCTCGATCCGGTTGCCGGCCAGCCCTTCCCGCAGCGCCTTGATCACCGGGATGCCGCCCGCCACCGCGGCCTCGTACGCCAGGGCCACGCCCGCCTGTTCCGCCCGTTCGGCGAGTTCGGCGCCATGCACCGCGAGCAGGGCCTTGTTGGCGGTGACCACCGGCTTGCCGGCGCGGAGTGCGGCCTGCACCAGCGCGTGCGCCGGGCCGTCGCTGCCGCCGATCAGCTCGACGACCACGTCCACCGCCGGGTCGGCTGCGAGGGCGACCGGGTCGTCGTACCAGCGCAGCCCCGTGGTGGAAACCCCGCGGTCCCGCCCACGGTCACGGGCCGATACGGCGGTGACCGCGACCGGCCGGCCGGCGCGCGCCGCCACGATGTCGGCATTGTCCCGCAGCAGCCGCAGCACGCCCGCGCCGACGGTGCCGAGGCCCGCGACGCCGACAGACAGCGGACGGCTCATTGCGCGCCGGCTTCGGCTGTCTCGCGAACCGCCGAGGCGGGCGCGACGTTGCTGTCGCCCTGCAGGAACAGGCGGATGTTGCGCACGGCCTGTCGCAGCCGCTGCGTGTTTTCCACCAGCGCGATCCGCACGTGGCTGTCGCCATGCTCGCCGAAGCCGATGCCCGGCGCCACCGCCACGCGGGCGCGCGACAGCAGCAGCTTGCTGAATTCCACGCTGCCCAGATGGGAGTACCGTGCCGGGATCGGCGCCCAGGCGAACATCGAGCCCTCGGGGCTCGGCACGTCCCACCCGGCCGCCACCAGGCCGCGCACCAGCACGTCCCGCCGCTCGCGGTACAGCTCCCGCATCTCCGCCACGCAATCCTGCGGGCCGTTCAGCGCCGCCGTCGCCGCCACTTGGATGGGGGTGAAGGCGCCGTAATCGAGGTACGACTTCATCCGCGCCAGGGCCGAGATCAGCCGCGCGTTGCCGGCGGCGAACCCCATGCGCCAGCCCGGCATGGAGTAGGTTTTCGACAGGCTGGTGAACTCGACCGCGATTTCGCGCGCGCCGGGCACCTGCAGCAGCGAGGGCGGCGGCGTGTCGCCGAAGTAGACTTCGGCGTAAGCCAGGTCGGACATGATGAAGATCTCGTGCCGGCGGCAGAAGGCGACGATCTCGGCGTAGAAGGCGTAATCGGCAAGGTAGGCCGTGGGATTGCTGGGGAAGTTCACGATCAGCGCCGTGGGCTTGGGCACGCTGTGCCGCACCGCGAGGTCGAGCGCGCGCAGCATGTCGGCGTCCGGCGTGGCCGGAATGCTGCGCACGCTGGCGCCGGCGATGATGAAGCCGAACTGGTGGATCGGGTACGAGGGGTTGGGCACCAGGATAGTGTCGCCCGGGCTGGTGATGGCTGCCGCCAGGTTGGCCAGGCCCTCCTTCGAGCCCAGCGTGGCCACCACCTCCGTCTCCGGGTCGAGCGTCACGCCGAACCGGCGCTCGTAGTACCCGGCGAGCGCCCGCCGCAGGCCGGGGATGCCCTTGCTGGTGGAGTAGCGATGGGTCCGCGGGTCCTGCACCGCTTCGACCAGCTTGGCCACGATATGGGCGGGGGTGCCGCTATCGGGGTTGCCCATGCCGAGGTCGATGATGTCCTCGCCCGCGGCCCGGGCGCGCGCCTTGGCGCTGTTCACCTCGGCGAACACGTAGGGCGGCATGCGGCGGATACGGTGAAACTCTTGGGTCATCGGTACTCTGGGGTCATTGGGCCGGCCTTCGCGAGTCGGTCAGTCTACCAGACGGGCGCTGCCGCCGCGACCCAGGGCCGCCGCATCGGTGCGCAGCGCCGACTGCGGGACGCCGGCGGCGATCAGCACGGCCGTGATCGCGCCGGCGCGCCTCAGGGCCAGGGGAAGCGCCGCGGCCTGCGCGTCGGGCGAGGCGGAGGCCGCGTCGCCGCCGGTGGAAACCAGCACCGCGCCGCCTGCCCGGCGCGCCGCCAAGGCCCGCAGCGCCTCGTCGGCGGCTGGCGGCAAGGCGGCGGAGCCCTGGGCGAAGGCGACGGTGGCCGATGGGCGGGGCCGCGGCGTGGCCGGCGCCGCAGTCGTGGCCGGCAGGCCGGCGAGTTGCGGGACGGGCGGTGCGTCGCCGGGCAGCGCCGGGATGGGGCCGCTGACGACCGGCGTTGCCGCCGCGGTCGGCGGGAGCGCCGGCCGGCGCGGCGGGGCCGTGAAGGCCGCGGGCGGCGGAGCGGCCGGCGCCGCGGCCGGCGCCGGCCGTGGCGCCGCGGGCGTGGCCGTCGCCGCCTCGAGCACGGCGGTCGAGGCGCCCGGATCGGGTGGCGGAGCCGGCGGGCGGGCGGGCACGGCCGTCCCGCGGGCCGGTGCGGCGCCCGGTATCGAGGCGCCCGGGGCAGAGCCGGGGGCGAGCGGCGGCGTGATAGGGTCCTGCGCCGCGTCCCGCTGCGTGCGGTCACGCTCGGCGGCGAGGCGCGCCGAGAGCGCGCGCCGTGCGGCTGGGTCGCCCGGCGCGGGCCGGGCCGGCACCTGGCCAAGGTTCGGGTAGGGGTCCGACACGCCCGGCGGCGGCGGCCGTTCGTCGGCGATGACGCCGCCCTGCAGTTGATGCCACCAATCGATCGGCGTGTCCGGCGTCAGCTTCGTGGCATAGAACTGCTCCACCCGCTCGCATCCGGCCAGCAGCAGCACGAGGCAGCCCAGCGCAGCCGTCACTTGTCCCCGCAGGGTGCGGGCATTAGGTTCACCCCTACCAAACGTCCCCATCAACACGATCCACCCTGCGCGCTTCACGCCCTGCATAGCGCGGCGCACGGGCTTCCGGAAAGGACACGCAGCATGGCCGAGCCCGGCAAGACCGACGTCACCACGGCAGGTCAGTTCAAGCTCGCCGATCCGGCCGTGCTCGGACGCTCCATGGCCGACATCGCCGAGCGGTCGCAGCGCCTGGTGACCGACTGGCTGAACCGGCAGTCGCACGAGGCGCCGGAGATCGATCCCATGAACGTCGGCCATGCCTTCATGGAGATGACGGCGCAGTTGATGAAGGACCCGGCCAAGCTGGTCCATGCGCAGATCGGCTTCTGGCAGGACTACATGACGCTTTGGCAGAACACGACCCGCCGCATGTGGGGCATGGACACCGGCCAGGGCGTGATCCAGGCCGACCCGAAGGACCGCCGCTTCAAGGACGAGGCCTGGAAGGAGAACGAGGTGTTCGACTTCATCAAGCAGTCCTACCTGCTCTCCGCCCGCTACGTGCAGGATGTCGTCACCCACGTGGACGGGCTGGAGCCGAAAACCGCGCAGAAGGTCGACTTCTACTCGCGCCAGTTCGTGGACGCGATGAGCCCCAGCAACTTCCTGCTGACCAACCCCGAAGTGCTGCGCAAGACGGCCGAGACCGGCGGGGAAAACCTGCTGCGCGGCCTCACCAACCTGCTCTCCGACCTGGAACGCGGGCGCGGCAAGCTGACCATCAAGATGACCGACCTCGACGCCTTCAAGCTGGGCGAGAACATCGGCGTCTCCGAAGGCCAGGTGGTGTTCCAGAACGAGCTGATGCAGCTTGTGCAGTATTCGCCAGCCACCGACGTCGTGCTGAGGCGGCCGCTGCTGATCGCGCCGCCATGGATCAACAAGTTCTACATCCTGGACCTGCGGCCCAAGAACAGCTTCGTCCGCTGGGCGGTCAGCCAGGGGCACACCGTATTCATGATCAGTTGGGTGAACCCGGACGAGCGCTTGTCCGAGATGCGCTTCGACGACTACATGACCAAGGGCTACCTGGCCGCGCTCGACGCCATCGAGGCGGCGACGGGCGAGCGCGAGGTCAACGCCATCGGCTACTGCCTGGGCGGCACCTTGCTCGCCAGCACGCTCGCCTGGATGGCCGTGACCGGAGACGACCGCATCAAGAGCGCCACCTTCTTCGTCACCATGACCGATTTCCAGGAAGCGGGCGAACTCAGCGTGTTCATCGACGAAGAACAGCTCAAGGCGCTTGAGGAGAAGATGGACAAGCGCGGCTATCTTGATGGCAGCGAGATGGCGACCACCTTCAACATGCTGCGCGCCAACGACCTTATCTGGTCGTTCGTGGTCAACAACTACCTGCTCGGCAACGAGCCCTTCCCGTTCGACCTGCTCTATTGGAACAGCGACAGCACCCGCATGCCGGCGGCGATGCACAGCTTCTACCTGCGCAAGATGTATCAGGAGAACCTGCTCTGCCGGCCCGACGGGGTCGAGTTGAACGGCCAGCCGATCGACCTCGGCCGGATCAAGGTGCCCGCCTACTTCCTTTCCACGCGTGAGGACCACATCGCGCCGTGGAAGAGCACCTATCGGGGCACCCAACTGCTGGGCGGCGAGAACCGCTTCGTGCTGGCCGCCAGCGGCCATATCGCGGGCGTGGTGAACCCGCCCGAGGGCGGCAAGTATAGCCACTGGATCAACACCGCCCTGCCCGGCGACTGCGAGACCTGGCTGGCCGGCGCCACCGAAATGGCCGGTAGCTGGTGGCCGGACTGGCATCGTTGGATCCTCGCCATCGACAAGGAGGAGGTTCCGGCCCGCGTGCCCGGCGCCGGCGGCCTCGCCGCGATCGAACCGGCGCCCGGCAGCTACGTGAAGGTGAAGGCGAGCTGAGGCGGCATCCGGCCAGCAACCGACAGCAGACGGAAATGCAGACGGGTGCGCAAGCGCAGTCCCGGCTGCTGCAACCCGAGGGCGGCCGCCGCGGCCGGGGAGTGGCCGGCCGCGCGCGCATCCTTGGCGGCGCCGAGTGCGCGCGCGACCACGCCGGCGGCGATCTCCGGGTCGGTCAGGCCCATGCGGCGCAGCCGGTCGCGGTCGATCGGCGAGGGGTCGCCGCCCCAATCCGGCCGGCCCGCGGCGCGGCAGGCCGCCGCCGCCTGGGCGCCCATCTCGGATAGGATACGCTGCTCCAGGCTGCGCCAGGCGGACTGGCCGGGGTGCTCGCGGTAGTCCAGCAGCACGTCCGGCAGGCAGGCGGCCTGGTGCCGCTCCAGCAGCCGCAGCCACAGGTCGTAGTCCTCCGCCAGCAGGAAGGCCGGCCGGTAGCCGCCGAGCGCCAGCACCGCATCCCGCCGCAGCATCACCGTCGGATGGGCCAGGCAGTTGGCCCGCATCATGGCCGCCCTGATCGCCGCGTCGTCCATCGGAAGCCGCATGACCCGGCGCTCCCGGCCGTCCCGCGCCACCACGCGCCAGGCGCTGCCCAGCAGCGCCACGCCGGGCGCCGCCGCCAGCACCGCCGCCTGCCGCGCCAGCCGCTCCGGCGCCGAAAGGTCGTCCGCGTCCATGCGGGCGACCAAGGGCGCCGACGCCGCGTGCAGCCCCCGGTTCAGCGCCGCGACCAGCCCGCGCGGACCCTGCGTCAGCACGCGCACGCGCGGGTCCGCCGCCGCGAGCCGCGCCAGGATCGCCGAGGTGCCGTCCGTCGAGCCATCATCGACGACCAGCAACTCCAGCGCCCGCAAGCTCTGCCGCAGGATGCTCTCCGCCGCCGCGGCCACGAAGGCGGCGCCATTGCGGACCGGCAGCAACACCGTTACCTCGGGCGCATCCCGCTTACCCGAGGGCAGCATCGACCACGATCCCCGCCTGCCCGCCATCAGCTTCGTCACCGTCGCCGCCGACGGCCTGTTCTTCGTGCGCCTGCTGGTGGAGCGCATTCGTTTGCTGGCCGGGCCGCGGCCGTACGAGATCATCGTGGTGGATCGCGGCTCGCGCGATGGCGCCCGGGCCTGGCTGCGCGCGCAGCCCGACGTGCGCATGCTGACCCGGCGGCAATGGCCCTGGATACGCGGCCACCGTCACGGCGAGGCGGCCGAAGCGGCGGTGCGCCTCGCCCGGCACGCGCGCATCGTGCTGCTCGATTCCGACGCGCACCCGGTCGGCCCGGACTGGCTGCTGGAAAGCGCCGACCGCTTGGACGAGCGGCGCCGCCTGGCTGGGGCGGTGTTTCAGGACAAGCACCGGGGCAATCCGCATGGCTGGTACATCCACCCCCATTTCATGGCCTTCTTCAAGGCCGACCTGGGCGGGCTCATCATCCTGCGCAAGCGCTTCGGCGACGATACCGACACCGGCGAGGAGGCGACGATGCGCGTGCTGGCCGCCGGGCACGCGGTAATCCCGCACCCGATCGAGTTCTGCCCGGGGTTCGACGTGGGCCACGCGCGCGTGCCCACGGTTGCGGGCGGGGTGTTCCATGCCTGGTATGTCTCCCGCCTGATCCGGGAGGAGCCGGCGGTGGTGCGGGAAACCGCGGGCCTGGTCACGCGGGCCACCTACCTCGAACCGCTCATGGCCCGGCTGCGCCAAGCCTATGGTCTGACCTACTGAACCGCATCAGGACCGCCTCGACCGCCGCATAGTTCCGGGCAAGGTCATGATCGGCCGACGCGGCCCGGGCGGCGGCGCCGAGCCGCGCGCGGAACGCCGGGTCGAGCAGCCGGCCCATGCGGTCGGCGAGCGCCGGCACGTCCTCCGGGTCGGGCAGCACGAACCCGGTCTCCCCATCGGCGATCAACGCAGCCGCGCCGTTCCGGGTGGTGGTGATGGCGGGCAGGCCGGCCGCCCCGGCCTCGATGGTGGAGAGGCTGCAGGCATCCCACCGCGTGGGATGCACGAAGGCGTCCGCGGCGGCGAATAGCGGCGTCATGTCCGGCACGAAGCCGAGGAACGCCACCCGATCGCCGACGCCGAGCTGGTCCGCCAGCCCGGTCCAGGCCGCATCGGGCGTCCCCCCGGCGATTGCCAGCCGAACGTCCCTGCCCTCCGCATGCAGCCGCGCGAGCGCCCGGATGGCTGTGTCCATGCCCTTCAGCCGCATGTTTTGGGCCGATCCCAGGAACAGCGTCGCCGTCCCCGCCGCCAATGCTGCACGCGCGCCCGGCCGCAGTGCGGCGATGCGCTCCGCCGTGAAACGCGCGGTATCCACGCCATTGGCGACGACGGTCACCCCGGCCGGGGCGATGCCGTGTTGCGCCACCAGCAAATCCCGCACCGCCTCCGACACGGCAACCACATGCCGGGCGCGCCTGACCTGCCGCCGCTCCAGCCAGGCCATCTGCCATGACAGCAGCCGGGAGCGCGGCGACAACGCGGCCCGTAAGCGCATCAGGGGCGGATGGGTCGCCACCAGCCGGGCCTGGCTGACCCGGCGCGACCCGGTGCAGGGCATGAACACGTCGGCGGACCAGCCCGTGCCGGTGTCCAGCACCGCGTCGGCATCCAGCCCGGCCAGGCAGCGCGCGACCTGGCGCGCCCGGCCTGGGATGCCGCCCCTATCCGGCAGCATGTGCACGGCCACCGGCGGCCCATGCGCCCCGGCCCCGAAGGCTACGGCATGCACCGCGTGCCCGCGCGCCGCCAGGAACCCGGCGAACCCCACCGTCCACTGCTCCATGCCTCCGGCCGCGGCATCGAACCGGTCCACCACCAGCGCGATCTTCACCTGCGGTCAGCCTCCTTCGCCCGCCCGCCGCTGAGCCACGCGACGCCCCCCAGCGACAGCAGCCCGGCCAGGCCCGAGATGACCACCGCCCGCAACGGACCGAACCCCTCCGACAGCAACCCGATGATGAGCTGGCCAACCGGCGCAACCCCGATGCAGACCGTGATCAACCCCATCTGCCGCGACCGGATGCTGGCCGGCACCCGGGTCAGCACCAGGCTGGTCTGCATGTTGCCGAACATGGCCAGCCCGAGCCCGCCCGCCACCAGCACCAGGCACGCCAGCGCATAATCCGGCGTCAGCGGCATGGCGGCCAGCGCCGACATGAACACGGCCGACCCCCCGATCATCAAGGCCATCGGGCTGCCCGGCGGACCTCGCCCGGCCAACAGCAGCCCGCCCAACAGCGCCCCCAGCGGCTCGCCGGCCGCCAGCACGCCGACCAGCGCGTCGGACACGCCGAACCCCACCCGGGCGATGGGCGCGAGGACCGCCGAGTAGGAGAAGGCGAACAGGTTCATCGTCGCGGTCACCCCCAGCACCGCCAGCACGGTCGGCTGCCGCCGGGCGTAGCCGAAGCCTTCGGCCAGTTCGCGCGGCAGGCGGGAGAGCATCAGCGGGCGCGTCTGCTGGTGGTGCCGGATGCCGGGCACCAGCAGGGCCGCGCCGAGATAGCATGCGGCGGAGATGCCGAACGCGCCCGACAGGCCAAAGGCGGCGAAGGTGAAGCTGCCCAGCAGCGGCCCGACGATGCGGGCGAGCGAGTTGGTCAGGCTGTCCAGCGCCACCACCCGGGAAACCAGGTCGGGGCCGGCGCACTCGCCGATCATACGCCGCCGGGCCGAAAGCTCGGTCGCCCAAACGCTGCCGCTCACGAAGGCGGCGAGCGCGATGTGCCAGGGCCGCACCACGCCCATCGCATCCAGCAGGCAGATGCCGGCGGCCGCGGCGGCGCACAGCACCATGCCCCAGAACAGGATGCGCTTGCGGCTGACCGCGTCGCACAGCAGGCCTGCGAGCGCGCCGAAGCACAGCATCGGCAAGCTGCGCGCCGCCAGCACCAAGGCCACCGCGACGCCGGAGCCGGTCACCTTGAAGGTGAACAGCCCGGCCGCCAGCATCTCCACCCAGCGCATGGCGTTGACCACGCCGCCGAGTGCCCAGAGCCGCCGAAAACTGGCCGACGCGAATATGCCGGCCACCGGGCCGCGCGAATATGGCGAATCCATCCTGCCTGCAAGTGTGCGCCCTTATCGGCCGCCGGACACCGTAAGCGTGGTGCCGGTCACGTACGAGGCCGCCGGCGACAGCAGCCATGCCACCGCCTCGGCGATCTCGTCGGCCACGCCCACCCGCTTGATGGGGATGTTCGGCACGATGCGGGCCTGCCGCTCGCTCGGGTTCATCTCGGTGTCGATCAGCCCGGGCGCCACGGCATTGACCCGGATGCCCTCGTCGGCCACCTCGCGCCCCAGGCCCAGGGTGAAGGTGTCGATGGCGCCCTTGCTGGTGGCGTAGTGCACCAGCTCGCCCGGGCCCCCGAGCCGGGCGGCGACGGAGGAGAGGTTGACGATGGAACCGCCCTTGCCGCCATGCCGGGTGGACATGCTGCGCACCGCCGCGCGCGCGGCCAGGATGGTGCCGACCACGTTGACGGCCAGGGTGCGGTTGAGCGCCTCGAGGGTCAGCTCGTCGACCCGGCTGGCGCCGCCGATGATGCCGGCGTTGTTCACCAAGCCGACCAGCGGCCCCATGCTCGCCTGCGCGGCGGCGAACAGCGTCTCCACATCGCTTTCGCTCGCGACGTCGCCGCGGAACGCCTGCGCTTGGCCGCCTGCCGCGGTGATCTCCCGCGCGACGGCCTCCGCCGCCTCCGGCCGGGACGCATAGTTGACCGCCACCGCGTAGCCGTCCCGGGCCAGCCTGCGGCTGATCGCCGCGCCGATGCCGCGGCTGCCGCCGGTGACGATGACCAGTCCGTGCATGTCGTGCGCTCCTCGCCTAGGGTTTTCCTCCGGCAAGGAGTCGCACGTGTCGCCAGAACTCGCCAGCCTAGCCGTCTCGGCCGCCGTGTTCAGCGGTGCGCTGGTCGGCCTGTATCTGCACCAGATGCTGCCCAAGGCGCATCTGACCAAGGAAACGCAGGACGTGGTGCGGCTGGGCACCGGCATGTTGTCGGTGCTGTCCTCGCTCGTGCTGGCAATGCTGATCTCGACGGCCAAGACGACCTACGACACCGCCGACCGCGACCTTCGCACCTTCTCGGCCGACCTCATCCTGCTGGACGAGACGTTGCGGGATTACGGGGAGGCCGCCGCCGGGCCGCGCGGGCTGTTGCGGCAATACACGCAGCGGATGATCGCCGAGACCTGGCCGTCGGACGGCCGGGCGGCGGTGGTGGACGACGTCACCTCCGGCGCCCTGCTGGAGCGCGTGCGGGAAGCGTTGCGCGACCTCAAGCCGGTCGATAACGGCCAGCGTTGGCTGATGGACCAAGCCTTGCAGACGCACGTGTCGCTGCTGCGGCAGCGCTGGCAGTTCATCCAGGCCGAGGGGCCGAGCGTCCGGCCCATGGTGCTGATCATCCTGGTGTCCTGGATCACCTTCATCTTCGCCAGCTTCGGCCTGAACGCGCCGCAGAACGGCACGGTGGTGGCCGCCTTCCTGGTCTGCTCGCTGGCGATCGGCGGCTCGGTGTTCCTGGTGCTGGCGCTCGACAATCCGCTGAGCGGCGCCCTGCGCGTGTCGAGCGAGCCGATGCGGCGCGCGCTCTCGCACATGGCGCGGTAACCCGGTTAGACTGGCGGCAACGCCCGAAGGGCGGTGCGGGAGGGAACGACATGCCTGAGATCACCAAGCGCCAGTTGCTCGCCTTGGGCGCCGCAGCGGCAATGGCCGGGCCGGCGTTGGCGCAGGCCCCGCACGAGCAGGAGCTCTACGGCGCGGCCAAGCGCGAGGGCGAGCTGACCTGGTACACGGGCCAGCTCAGCGCCGAGACCTCCGAGGCGATGGGCGCCGCCTTCACCAAGGCTTATCCCGGCGTGAAGGTGAACGTGGTGCGCAGCACGTCGCAGGTGGCCTTCCAGCGCCTCTCGCAGGACATGCGGGCCGGCGTCGCGCAGTGCGACATCTTCAGCTCGACCGATATCGGGCACTCCATCTTCCTCAAGCGCGAAGGCCGTTACCTGCAATACCGCCCGAAGAACGCCGGCGGCGTGCTGGCCGCGGTGCGCGACATGGACCCGGACGGCTTTTTCCACATCTCCTATCTCGGCCTCTACCTCATGGCTTACAACAGCGCGAAGGTGACCGCCGCCCAGGCGCCAACCTCGTGGAAGGCCGCGCTGGACCCCAAATGGAAGGACCAGCTGGCGATCGGCCATCCCGGCTACAGCGGGGCCATCGGCTCGCTGGCGGTGCAGTTGCGCAAGCTTTACGGCTGGGATTACTTCAAGGCGCTCGAGCGCAACCGCCCGCAGATCGGCCGGTCCAGCGAAGACCCGGTGACCTTGCTGAACGCGGGCGAGCGCACGGTGGGCCTGGGCGTGCCGATCGGCACCACGCTGCTGAGCGTCTCGCGCGGCAACCCGCTCACCTTGATCTACCCGGAGGACGGCTCGCTGCTGGTGCCCTCGCCCAGCGGCATTCCGAAGAACGCGCCCCACCCGAACGCGGCCAAGCTGTTCCAGGAGTTCACGGCCAGCCCGGAGTACTCGCGGGTGCTGACGCAGTATTTCAACCCGCCGCTGCGGGCGGACGTGCCGCCGCCGCAGGGCGCCAAGCCGCTCGATCAGGTCAAGCTGGTGCAGCCGACGAACGCCGAGATCGAGACCGGGGTGCCCGAGGTCAAGGAACTGTGGCGCGACACCTTCGGCGTCTGACGTGACCCGGCTTCGCCATGTCGAGCCCGCGGCCCTGCTCTGGGCGCTGCTGACGCTCGCCCTGCTGTTCCTCGTGGGCGGCCCCCTGCTCAAGCTCTTCGCCGTCAGCTTCGAGACGCAGGGCACGGGGGCCTTCACCCTGGGCAACTACGCCGCCGCCTACGGGCGCGCGCGCTACCTCGACGCGCTGCTGAACTCCTTGCTCCTGGGGGCGGCTTCGTCGCTGACTGCGGTGGTGTTCGCCTTACCGATGGCGTGGGCGGTGTCCCGCACGGACATGCCGGGCAAGCAGGCGGTGTGGTTCGTGGTGATGGGCGCCTTCGTGCTGCCGCCCTACCTCGGCGCCATCGGCTGGATCCTGCTGGCCGGGCCGAACTCGGGGGTGCTGAACGTCGCCTGGCGCGCGGTCACCGGGTCACGCGAGGCGCTGGTCAACGTCTATACCTTTCCGGGCCTTGCCTTCGTCATCGCGCTGCATTCCTTTCCGCTCATCTTCATCTTCGTCAAATCGGCGCTGGACCTGGTTTCGTCGGAGATGGAAGACGCCGCCAATATCCTCGGCGCGGGCACCGCGCTTGCCACGCGCAAGGTCACCCTGCCCCTGGTGTGGCCGTCGATCCTGGGCGGGGTCATCATCGTGTTCCTGGAAACCGTGTCCCTGTTCGGCACGCCGGCCATCATCGGCATCCCCGCCCGCATCAACGTGGTGACGACGCAGCTCTGGCAGTTCTTTGAATACCCCGTCCGCGTCGAAGTCGCCGCCGCCTACGCCATGCCGCTGCTGCTGATCACGGTGGCGATGCTGGGCGCGCAGAAACTCATGCTGGCCCGGCGCGGATACGTCTCTCAAACCGGCAAGGGCGGCGAACGCCGGCCAATCGCGCTCGGCTCCTGGCGCTGGGTGCTGGCGGCCTGGTGCGCTTGCGTGGGCCTGCTGGCGGTGGGCATGCCGCTGCTGGTGCTGTTGCAGGCGTCGTTCGCCAAGGCCTGGGGGCGCGGGCTGAGCCTGGATAACCTCACCTTCCGCAACTACGGCTACTTGCTGTTCCAGCACGAGATGGCGCTCAGCTCGATTTGGAACACGCTGTGGTATTCGGCGGCCGCCGCCACGCTCGCCGTCGCGATCGGCATCCTCGTCGCCTATGTGGTGAACCGCCGCCTGGTGCGCTTTGCCGGCGGGCTGGCCTTCCTGGCCATGGCGCCCTTCGTGATCCCCGGCATCGTGATGGCGATCGGCTTCTATGCCGCCTACGCCGGCCCGCCCGTCTCGCTCTACGGCACGGCGCTGATCGTGATCCTGGGATTCACCGCCCGTTTCCTGCCGATCGCATTCGCCAACAGCACGGCCTCCCTGCGCGCGGTGCATCCAGAGATGGAGGAGGCCGCCCGCATCCTGGGCGCCGGCCGCCTGCGCACGGTGGCGCTGATCACCGCGCCGCTGGTGCGCAAGAGCCTGGTCGGCGGCTGGCTGATCGTGTTCATCGTGGCCTCGCGCGAGCTGTCGGCGGCCATCTTCCTAGTAGGACCCAAGACACGCACCATGGCGGTCCTGCTGTACGACCTGAGCGAATCCGGCAACTTCGAGCAGCTCGCGGCCTTCGGCGGCATCCTGCTGGCGATCACCATGGTGCTCGTGACCGTCGGCGTGAAGCTCGCAGGGCGGGATTTCATGCTGCGGCGGGCATAGCCCGGCGGCAACTGGCGAGGAAACGGCTCCATGAACGTCTTCGGCGCGTTTACCTTTGGCAGCCTCATCAAAACCTTGGTGCCCGGTTGCGTCTGGCTGGTCGCGCTCCTGCTTCTATGGCGCGATCTCCATTACTACGTTCCAGCCTTTCCCGAACGGCCGTCGATTGCGGGCCAGGAGCAGAGTGCCCTGGTGCTCGCCGTCCCGGCTGCCATCCTGCTTGGCCTCCTGTCGAACATCGTGGTCTTCATGGGCGTGAACGACCGGCTCGTCCGCAATCCGGTCCGGCGGCGAAACCCCGAGTTGTTCCAGCTGTTCGACGGCCTCGGCCAGGAAATTCGCGTCGAGCATTGGAAGACCGTGGCGTGCGCCCCGCCCGCACTGGAGCAAAGCTTCCTGCGGCATGCCGACCCTGAAGTGCTTGTGCTGCAAGCGGTCGGCATGGAGCACCTCGCGTACATCCGCGAGCAATACTGGTACCATATGGAGTTCCAGATGAACCTCATGCTTGCAGTGACCGGGCTGCTTCTCGCCCTGCTGGGCTCGCCAGCCGTGCTGGGCGCCATCGGCACGCCCGCTGCCCTCTGGCGCGGCGGGATCGAGATCGTCACGCTGGGAGGCCTGTGCTACTTCCTGCACCGTGCCGCGTTGAAGAACTATCACCGCCACGTCGTTAAGATGTGCACGCTCATCGCCGCCGCGATCTGCGCCGGCCGGAAGGCGACACCACCCTGAACGGACCCAGAACATGACGATGTACTTCTTCGACCTGGATGGTACACTGACAGATTCGCAGGCCGGCTTGATCCAGTCCTTCCGGGCAGGGGTGTCGGCCATCGGCGCACCCGACGTCGGCGATGAGCGGCTGCGCGGGTATCTTGGCACTCCCCTGCCGTTGCTGTTCAAGGCGGTCCAACCCGGCATCACCGCCGCCGGGATCGCGGCAGGGATCGCGGCGTTCCGGCGTCACTACGACGCCGAGGGGATCCAGGCCAACCTTCTCTACCCAGGGGTTCGCCAAATGCTGCTGACACTGCGAAACGCCAGGCATTCCGCATGGATCGTGACGTCGAAACCTCAGCCGCATGCGGAGCGCGTGGCCGCCATGCTCGAGCTGGACAAGCTTGTAGACGGCATCGTGGGCGCCGGCGTTGCCGAGATGGACACCAAGACGGAGCTCGTCGCCCAGGCGCTCGCGGCGTCCGGCGCTTCTCCGGCACGGAGCATGATGCTCGGCGACCGGAGTTACGACGTCATCGGCGCGCAGGAAAACGGCGTGGAGGCCGTGGGCGCGCTCTGGGGCTATGGCTCGGAGGCAGAACTCCGCGCAGCCGGTTGCACCTTGTTCGCCGCTTCGCCGGGCGATTTCCAGTCCAGGTTCGTGGATCTGCCGGTCCCGGCCGCCGCTGTCAGCGGCTGAACAACGTCACATGACCGGGATCGGTGGATCATAGGCGCGGACCGGTGGCGCGTCGCCGGTAAACCGCTCGGCTTGCACGGTGGTCAGTTGGCCCGAGCATCCCTGGGTCAGGCGCGAGGCGCCCATGTCGCGGGTCAGCGCGTTGGGGTTGCCGTGGACGCACAGGCCGTCCTGCGGGTCGAACCAGGCGCCGGTCGGCAGTTGCAGCACGCCGGGGCGGATGCCGCCGGTCACCCTGGCCGCGGCCAGGCAGGCGCCACGGGTGTTGAACAGCCGCACCAGGTCGCCGTCGGCGATGCCGCGGGGGCCGGCGTCGTCCGGGTGGATGCGCACCACCTCGCGGCCCCCCACCTTCTTCGAGGCGCTGTAGGCGGCGAAGTCGAGCTGGCTGTGCAGCCGCGTGGCGGGCTGGTTCGACACGAGATGCAGCGGGTGGTCCGCATCGGGCTGGTCCGTCAACGGCAGCCAGGCCGGGTGGCCGGGGCAATCGGCGTAGCCGAAGCCCGCGATGGTGGCCGAGCCGACCTCGATGCGTCCGCTGGGGGTCGGCAGCTTGTGCGCGACGGGGTCGTCGCGGAAGGCGCGCAGCAGGCCGCCATCGTCGGGCGCCGAGGGCAGCGCCAGCTCGCCTGCCTGCCAGAACGCCTCGAAGTCGGGCGCCGGCCAGCCCTTGGCCGCCAGGGCCGCCCGGGTTGGTTCATATAGGTGGCGCAGCCATTCGCGCGCGGAGCGGCCCTCGGTGAAGGCGGCTTCGGTCCCCAGCCGCCGGGCCAGGGCGGCAAAGATGGCGTAGTCGTCGCGCGCCTCCGCGAACGGCTCGGCCAGCCGGTGCATGGCGATCAGCAGCGGGTCGGTCGCGGCGGCGCCGATGTCCTCCCGCTCGAGCGTGAGCGTGCAGGGCAGCACGATGTCGGCATGGCGCGCGGTGGCGGTCCAGACGCTTTCGTGCACCACCACCGTGTCCGGCCGGGTGAACGCCTCCCGCAGGCGGAACAGGTCCTGGTGGTGATGGAACGGATTGCCGCCCGCCCAATACACCAGGCGGGCGTCGGGGTAGGTGAGGCGCTGGCCGTTGAAGTCGAACTCCGCCCCCGGGTGCAGCAGCATGTCGGCGATGCGGGCGCAGGGAATGAAGGCGGGCTGGCCGTTGCTGCCTTGGGAGAGCGTCGGGATCGGCACGGCGTTGTTGCGGCGTCCGTAATGGGCGAGTGTGCCGAGCGCGTAGTTGTAGCCGCCGCCGGGCAGGCCGATCCCGCCGAGGGCGGCCGCCAGCACCAACGCCATCCACACCGGCTGCTCGCCGTGCTCCGCCCGTTGCAGCGCGTGCGCCACGACCACCAGGCTGCGCCCCTTGGCCAGGCGCCGGGCCAGTGCCGCGATATCGGGCGCGGCGACCCCGGTAAGCGCGGACGCCCAGGCCGCGCTCTTTGCCGCGCCATCGGCCCGGCCCATGAGATAGTCCTCGAACCCCGGCCAGCCCGTGCAGTACCGGTCGAGGAACGCCCGGTCGTGCAACCCCTCCGTCACCAGGGTGTGCAGCAACCCCAGCATGAGCGCGGTATCGCTGCCGGGGATGACGGGCAGCCACTCGGCCCCGGCCTCCTCCGGCAGGTCGGAGCGGAGCGGGCTGACCAGGACGAAGCGGGCGCCGCGGCTCCGGGCCGCCGCCATGGCCTGGCGCTCGACATGCCGGCTGACGCCGCCGCTGGCCACGTTGCTGTTCTTCAGCGCCATGCCACCGAAGGCGATCAAGGTGTCGGTGTGGTCGGCCACCTGCTCCCAGGTGACGTTCCGGCGCGTGACGGCCTCGAACGGCCCGAGGATGTGCGGCAGCAGGAACACCGCCGCCCCCGCGCTGTAGCTGCCGACCGATCGGACATAGCCGCCCAGGCCGGTGTTCAGGAAGCGGTGGATCTGGCTCTGCGCGTGGTGGAAGCGCCCGGCGCTCGACCAGCCATAGGAGCCGCCGAACACGCCGGCGGCGCCATGCCGGTCCCGCACCCGCGCCAGCTCGGCCGCCAGCCGGTCGAGCGCCTCGTCCCATGGCAGCGCCACGAAGCCCTCCTGGCCGCGCCGCGGATCGGGGCCGGGGCCGCGCTCCAGCCAGCCGCGCCGCACCATGGGCCGCGCCACCCGCGCCCGGTGCCGCAGCGCGTCGGCGAAGTTGCCGAGCAAGGGGCTGGGGTCGGCGTCGCCCGGATGGGGCCGCACCAGCAGCCGGTCGTTGTCGCGCACCGCGGAGAATGCGCCCCAATGCGAGCTATGCGGCCGGGCGATGGAGGTCATGCGCGACGTTAGCGCGTTCCGCACTCTGGGATAAGCGGTAACCGGGGCTCAGAACGGGGCGCGCATGTGGTTTCAGAACTGGTGGTGCGCCTCCGGGCCGAGCAGCGCCTCCCGCATGCGCGCTTGCAGGAAGGCGCCCTCGCGCGGCGGCAGCACCAGCGGCAGGCTGCTGGCGTCGATCTTCGCCAAGGCGAACAGCGGCCCGCCGCCCGCATGGATCGCGGCGCGCAGTTGCGGGACTTGCTCCATCTGGTTCACCCGCAGCGTGCGCTTGAAGCCTGCCCCCTCCGCCATGGCCACCAGGTCCACGCCGTATTTCGTGTGGGTTTCCTGCATGCCGGTCTCGCCGTAACGCTCGTTGTCCTGCACCAGGATGGCGAGGTTGTCGGGGCGTTGCACCGCGATGGTGGCCAGGCTGCCCAGCCCCATCAGCATCTCGCCATCGCCGGTGATGACCAGCACGGTCCGCTTGGGCTGCGCCAGCGCCAGGCCCAGCCCGATCATCGCCGCGCCGCCCATGCCGCCCCATAGCGGCAAGTTCTCCGGGCAATCCCCGGCCGCCGTGATGTCCCACGCCGGCGCGCCCAGCCCGGCGATCACCAGCATGTCGCCGCGCTCGGCCAGCACGGCCCGGCACAAGGCCCGGCGATCCAGCTTGTCCATCACTCGCCCTTCCCAAACGTCTTGGCGCCCAGGACCCGTTGGCCGATCAGGGTCGCGGCGGGCCGCATGGTGTTGAAGGCCAGCCGGATGGTCGCGTCGACGGTCGGCGCCACGTCCTCCGGCCGGTCGGCGCGGTGCACCAGGGCGCCCATCGCTTCCAGCACCGGCTGGGTCGCATGCCCCATCGGCACCTGCGCCGGGTTGAACTCGCCGAAATCGCCCCGCATGGTCACGATCATGGCGAGCGGCGTGCGGTGCAGCGTGCTGAGCGACAGCATGTTGATGCAGTTGCCGACGCCCGAACTCTGCATCAGCAGCACGCCCTTGTCCCCGCCAAGCCAGGCGCCGCACAGCATGGCGACGCCCTCCTCCTCGGTGGTGAGCGTCACGACGCGCATGTCGTTGTCGGCCAGGCAACGCCGGATCAGCCGGGAGTGCCCGGCGTCGGGCACCAGCGCCACCTGCCGAATGGAGTGGAGCTTCAGCAGGTCGTAGATGTCGTCCGGCCAGGTCGTGGCCGCATTTTGCCCAGGGATCATCGGTCCTCCAGTGGCCAGCCTACATCCCGAGATAAGCCGCCTTCAATCCCGGGTCCTCGATCAGCGCCGCCGCGTCGCCCGACAGCGCGACGCGGCCATGCTCCATGACATAGGCCCGGCTGGCAACGCCCAGCGATTGCAGCACGTTCTGCTCCACCAGCAGGATCGACAGCCCATCGGCGTGCAGCCGCCGGATGAGCGCGAACAGCTCGTCGGTCAGCAGCGGCGACAGGCCGAGCGAGGGTTCGTCCAGGATCAGCAGCTTCGGCCGGCTCATCAGGCCGCGGCCGATCGCCACCATCTGCTGCTCGCCCCCGCTCATCGAGCCGACCACCTGCGACAGCCGCTCGCGCAGGCGCGGGAAGGTGTCGAGCACGTAGTCCAGCGTCTCGGCCCGCTCCGCCCGGCCCCGCGCATAGGCGCCCAGCAGCAGGTTCTCGCGCACTTTCAGCGTCGGGAAGATCTTGCGCCCCTCCGGCACATGGATCAGCCCGGCGCGCACGATGTCAGCCGCGTCCCAGCCCGTGATGTCCTGGCCCGCGAACGCGATCCGGCCTGCGCGCGCGCGCAGCAGGCCGGACAGGGTGCGGTTCAGCGTGGTCTTGCCCGCCCCGTTGGCGCCCAGCAGCGCCACGATCTCACCGGAACCCACCGTCAGGCCCATCCCATGCAGCACCTGGAACGCGCCATAGCCCGCGGCCACGTCGGCGACCTCGAGCAGCGGGTCAGCCACCGGCCATCCTCGCCGCCGCGCCATGGCCCAGATAGGCCTCGATCACCCGGGCGTCCCCCGCGATGGCGCGCGGCGTGCCGGAAGCGATCAGCGCGCCTTGGGCCAGCACATGCACCGTGTCGGCCAGCGCGCTCACCGCCTGCATGATGTGTTCGATCAGCAGGATCGTGACCCCGCTGTCCCGCACCGCGCGGATCAGGGCGACGATGTCGTTGATCTCCGCCGGGTTCAGCCCGGCCATGACCTCGTCCAGCAGCAGCAGGCGCGGCTCGGTGGCCAGCGCGCGGGCCACTTCGAGGCGCTTGCGGCCGGCCACGGTCAGCGCGCTCGCCGGGCGGTCCAGCATCGGGCCGAGTCCGAGCCGGGCGCCGACCTCGCGCGCCTTCGCCTCCGCGTCGCGTGGCCGGCGGTGGCGCAGGAACGCGCCCACCCGGATGTTGTGCGCCACCGACAGCCCGGCGAAGGGCTGCGTCACCTGGAACGTGCGGACCATGCCTTGCAGCGCGATCCGCTCCGGCTTCCAGCCCGTGACGTCGGCGCCCTCGAACCGCACGCTGCCCCCGGTCGGGCGCACGAAGCCGGCAACCATGGCGAAGGTCGTGGTCTTGCCAGCGCCGTTGGGGCCGAGCAACGCGGTGATCCCGCCCGCCGCCACATCGAAGCTGACCCGGTCGACCGCCTGCAGCCCGCCGAACCGGACGGAGAGGTCGCGGACCTCAAGCACGGCGCAGCCGGGCGATGCCGCCGGGCAGGAAGCCGATGATGAGAAGCAGCGCCACGCCGTACAGCATGGGCGCGAAGCCGGGCACGTCGATCAGGGTGCGGCTGGTGTCGGCCACGAGATGCAGCGCCAGCGCCCCCAGCACGGGGCCGAGCACCGTCCCCGCGCCCCCGATCATCGCCACGAGGAGCATCTCCACGCTGCGCTCCGCCCCGAAGGCGATGCCTGGGTCGATGTAGAGGTAGGTCTGGGTGTAGAGCACCCCGCCGAGTGCGGTCAGGCTGCCGGAGATGGCGAGCGCCAGCACCTTGGTCCGCAGCACCGCGACGCCCAGGGCGCGGGCCGCATCCTCGTTCTCCCGCACCG
Organism: uncultured Acetobacteraceae bacterium; assembly: GCA_964235765.1. GTDB lineage: Bacteria > Pseudomonadota > Alphaproteobacteria > Acetobacterales > Acetobacteraceae > JAVVHH01. Next base: position 9,457 of record CAXSDH010000039.1, on the reverse strand, counting down.
CGATCAGTTGCGCGCCGAAGCGGCTGCGCGTCATCCACAGGGCGACGGCGACCGACAGCAGCAGCAGCAGCAGCGCCAGCCCATAGGGCACGCGCCGGTCGGCGAACTGGAAGTTCGCGGGATCGACCCGCAGCGGCACCAGGATGCCCAGCCCGGCGCGGGTGAAGTCGATGCTGTTGGCCAGGATGCGGAACGCCTCCGCGATGGCCAGGGTGGCGAGCGCGAAGTAGCTGCCGCGCAGCCCGGCGCGGAACGAGGCCCAGCCCACCACGGCGCCGACCGCGGCGCCGAGCAGCGCGCCCAGCGGCAGGCCAAACCAGGGGTTCACCCCATAGCGCGTCTGCAGGATGGCCGCCCCGTACGCGCCGAAGCCGAAGAACACGGCATGGCCGAAGCTGGTCAGGCCGCCGAACCCGCCGGCGATGTTCCAGGCCTGGCCGAGGGCGGCCGACACCGCGGTCAGCATGGCCAGGTTGACCAGGAACTGCGACGAGACGACGAACGGCGCCAAGCCGAGCAGCACGAGCCCGGCCACCAGCGCATGCCTCACGCCCGCGCCCCGAATAGGCCGGTGGGACGCAGCAGCAGCACCAGCACGAACACCAGCGGCACGCAGATCGGCCCCAGGCTCTCGCCCAGATACAGGCCGCCCAGCGACTCCGTCACGCCCACCAGCAAGCCGCCCACCACCGCACCCAGGAAGCTGCCCATGCCGCCCAGCACGACGATGGTGAAGGCCAGCAGCACGAACACGCCACCCACGCCGGGGCTGACGTAGAAGGTCGGCAGCAGCAGGCAGGCGGCCGCGCCCAGGCAGGCCACGCCGATGCCATAGGCCAGCGCGAACATGCGCTCCGGCCGGATGCCGACCAGCCGCGCCCCGTCCGGCTCGCGCGCGACGGCGCGGATCGCCCGCCCCGTATCGGTCAGCGTCATGAAGGCCCACAGCACCGCCGCCAGCGCCAAGGCGAAGCCGAACGAGATCAGCTTGGCCGTGGGCGCCGACACCACGCCGAGATCGACCATGCTGAACGAGTAAGGGGTCTCGATGGTGCGCGTATCGCCGGTGAACAGCACCAGCGCCAGGTTATCGAGCACGACGGCGATGCCGAGCGTGGCCAGCAGGATGCTACGGTCCTCGCCGCGCGCGACCCGCTGGATCACGCCGGCATAAAGCAGCCAGCCGAAGGCGAACATCGCCGCCGCCATCAGCGGCAAGGCGGCGTAAGGGTCGATCCCCGCCCGCGCCGCAAGCAGCCAGGCCCCGAACATGGCCACCATCAGCAGCGAGCCATGCGCGAAGTTGACGATGTGCAGCACGCCGTAGATCAGCGTCAGCCCCAGTGCCAGCAAGGCATAGACGCCGCCGGTCAGGACCCCGTTCAGCAGCGAAGGGAGGACGAGGCCCAGCACGGCTCAGATTTTGGGGCGGGGGAACACCACGGCCGCGTCCGCGAATTGCTCGGGGAACACCACAAAGATGTCGCCGTGCTGCACCTGCAGCGCGACTGCGTGCGCGTTCTGGTTCTGGCCATCGACGATCTTGGTCGGCCCGTACGGCAGCAGCGCGTCGCCGAAGGTGCTGCTGGCGAGCGCTTCGATCACGCGCTCCTTGGCGGCACTGCCGGCCCGCTCCATGGCGTTGGCGAGGAATCGTACCGCGAAGTAGCCGAACAGAACCTCGAAGCCGAACGTCGCGCCCTTGTCGGCGAACTGCTTGCGGAACGCGGCCGCGCCAGGCGCCCGCGGGTTGAGCCAGTGGTTGACGTCGATGATGTTGTCGGCGACCTGCGGCTGCTCCTTGGCGAAGCGCAAGTTGAACCCGCCGCCGGCCACCGAAAAGATGCCGGCCAGTTCGACCTTTTGCTGCACCAGGGTGCGGGCCAGCAGCACGTACTCGTTGTTGTAGTTGGTCGGGATCACCAAGTCCGGCTTCGCCGCCTTGATTCGCAGCGCGATGTTGCTGAAATCGCGCGTAGGCGTCGCGTGCGGGATCATTTCCAGCGGCTTGATGCCGATGGTTTCGAGCTTGCCGGCCAGCAGCTTGGCGGTATTGGTGCCGAATTCGCCGTCCTCGTGGACGATGATGGCGGTTTTGGCCGGGCTGCCCGCCTTCTTGTTGATGGAATCGAGAGCCGCCAGCGCATCCGCGGTGGTGGTGGAGGCGGTCGGGAACAGGCGGAACACGTTCTTGAGCCCACGCGCGGTGATGCTGTCGGCGATGCCGCTGTCGATGCAGAACGGCAGGTTGTACTTGGCCGCCGCCTGCGTCGCGGCCAGCGCGATCGGGCTGGCGAAGCAGCCGGTGAACCCGGCTGCACCCTGTTCCGACATCTGGTCCACCAGGCTGGCGCCGATGTCCGGCCGGCTCTGGGCGTCGCCCAGCAGCGCCTCGAGCTTGGCGCCGCCCATCGACTTGATGCCGCCGCCCGCATTGATGTCCTCGATCGCCGTCTGCCCGCCGACCCGGCAGAGCTGCCCGCCATAGGCGAGCGCCCCGGTCACCGGATGGATCAGCCCGATCTTGACCGCTGCCGGCTGTGCGCGCAGCACCGACGGCCGCGCCAGAGTCGCGGCCCCGGCGGCGATCGCCGTGCGGCGCGTGATGTCCATCGTCATTGCAGTGCTTCTCCTCGAATTGGCCCGGAACCTACGACACGCCCTGCCCGGCACCTAGGGCAAAACGCCGCAGCCTCAAGCATAGCGGGCCCCGGCCGCAAGCAACCCCTCCGTCCCGACCACGTCGTTGATGCCCTTGAAGTCCAGCATGCGGTCGCGGAACGGCGCCGTGGTCCCGTGCTCGGCCAGGCTCGCGAAATAGGCTTCCATCGTGCGGGTGATCGCCCGCACCGTGCCGCCGGGGAAGATGGCGACCGCGAAGCCGAGCCGCTCCAGCGCCGCAGCGTCGGATAGCGGGGTGACGCCGCCCTCCACCATGTTGGCGAGCAGCGGGATTCGGGTGGCGAAGCGGCGGCAGACCTGGTCCAGTTGCTCGGGGGTCGTCGGCGCCTCGATGAACAGCACGTCGGCGCCGGCCTCGACATAGGCTTCCGCCCGGTCGAGCGCCGCCTCGAACCCCTCGACGGCGATGGCGTCGGTGCGGGCGATGATCAGCACGTCCTCGCCGGGCCGGGCATCGAGGGCGGCGTGCAGCTTGCCGACCATCTCCCCCTTGGGAACCAGGCCCTTGTCGCGCAGGTGGCCGCAGCGTTTCGGCGTCGCCTGGTCCTCCAGTTGCAGCGCGTCGGCGCCGTGCCGGGCAAACAGCCGCACCGTGCGCTGCACGTTCAAGGCGTTGCCGAAGCCGGTATCCGCATCGACGATGATCGGCAGGCCGACCCGGTCGCGGATGGCCCCGATCGTGTCCGCCACCTCGGTCAGCGACACCAGCCCGACATCCGGCCGGCCCAGCCGCGTATAGGCGATCGATGCGCCGGACAGGTACGCCGCCGGGAAACCGGCCCGCTCGATCATCAGCGCGGAGAGCGCGTCGTAGCAGCCGGGGGCCACGAGCAGGGGCTTCTGGGCGAGGCGGCTTCGAAGACTGGGCATGTCCGAGCCATAACATTGCCTCGCGCCGCTTGCGATAGCATTGTAACCGCGCATTTGGGACACCGCTGATGGAACGCTCCGACAAGACGGCACGGCAGATCTACGAAGCGGCGAAGGCCAACCCGACCCGCCGCCGCTTCGGCTTCGGCCGCCGGCCCATGCTCGTCAACATCGACCTGCAGAACTCCTATACCAAGGTGGGCGAGTTCGCGACGGCCTACGAGACCGATCCGCAGCAGATCGAATGGGTGAACCGGCTCGCCGACGCCGCCCGCGCCCGCGCGCTGCCGATCACCTGGACATACGTCGCCTACATGCGATCCGGCGAGGATTGCGGCGTCTGGGGCACCCGGACCGACACGCCGGATTCGCTGCAGAACATCAAGGCCGGCGAGCGCCGCTCCGAGTTCGACGACCGGCTGCGCATCGACCGCGAGCGCGACGTGGTCATCAACAAGCGCATGGCCTCCGCCTTCCACGAGACCAACCTGCAATCCCTCATGGTCTGGCACCGCTGCGACACGCTGATCGTGACCGGCGGCTCCACCTCCGGCTGCGTGCGCGCGACCGTGGTGGACAGCCTTTCGCGCGGCTACCGCACCGTGGTCCCCGAAGAATGCGTGGCCGACAAGCACGAGAGCCCGCATTTCGCCAATCTGTACGACATGTCGGTCAAATACGCCGACGTGCTGCCGGCGGCCGAGGCGCTGGCCTATTACCAAGCCTGGCAGCCCACCAATGATTGAGGCCGCCGACCCGGCGCTCTACGACTACCTCCCGTACCGCGGCCGGCCCCGCATCACCTGGCCCGGCGGCGCGCGGGTCGCCCTCTGGGTCGCGCCCAACATCGAGTTCTACGAGCTGCAGCCGCCGGTGAACCCCGCGCGCGCGGCCTGGGCCCGCCCGGACCCCGACGTCGCAGCCTACTCGCACCGCGACTACGGCAACCGCGCGGGCTGGTGGCGGATGATGGAAGCCATGGACGCCAGCGGCGTGCGCGGCTCCGTTTCCCTGAACGTGGCAATGTGCGACCACCATCCGGAGATCATCGAGGCCTGCAACCAGCGCGGCTGGGAGTTCTTCTCGCACGGGATCTACAACACGCGATACGTCTACGGCATGGATGAGGCGCAGGAACGCGCCGTCATCGAGGACAGCATCCGCACCATCCGAGACCGCACGGGCCAGACTCTCGCCGGCTGGCTGGCGCCCGCACTCTCCTGCACCCCGCGCACCTTCGACCTGCTGGCCGAATACGGCCTGCTCTATACGTGCGACCTGTTCCACGATGACCAGCCCACGCCGCTCCACGTCCGCACGGGAAGGCTGGTCAGCGTGCCCTACTCGCTCGAGATGAACGACACGATCGTCTACAACACCTACTCATCCCCGCCGCGCCACTACGCCGAGGTGATCCGCCGGCAGTTCGACCAACTCTACGCGGAGGGCGCGGAGTCCGGCACCGTCATGTGCATCCCGCTGCACCCCTACCTCGTGGGCCAGCCGCACCGCATCGCGGCGTTCGCCGAAGCGCTGGCCTATGTCGCAGGGCATGAGGGCGTGTGGTGCGCCACCGGGCGCGAGATCGCCCAGCATTTCTACGCCCACGCCTACGACGCCTTCGCCGCGGCGGCGGTGCGCTGATGCCGCTGCCGCCGGACTACCTGGAATACCCCGAGCGCAGCCATGGCATGGACCACGACCGCTATGGCTGGTCGCACCTGTTCGACCGCCCGCCCGTGGCCTGGCCCGGCGGCGCGCGCATCGCACTGTGGATCATGCCCGCCGTGCAATGGTTCCCGCTCGACGCCTCCGCCAAGCCGTTCCGGGCGCCCGGCGGGCTGACGATGCCCTATCCGGACACGCGCCACTACACCAGCCGCGACTACGGCAACCGCGTCGGCATCTACCGCATCCTCGATGCGCTGGACCGGCGCGGCCTGCCCGCCTCGTTCGCGGTCAACGCCGCCGTGGCCGAGCGCTATCCCACGCTGCTGCAAGCCCTGGCCGGGCCGCGGCGGGAGATCGTGGCGCATGGCGTCGATGCGGGCCGCGTCCATCACAGCGGGCTCACCCCGGAGGCGGAGACCGCCATGGTGCGGCATACCCTGCAGGTGCTGCGCCAAGCCTCTGCCCAGAAGGTGACAGGCTGGCTGTCGCCGGGCCGCGCGCAGTCGTTCGCGACGCCGGACGTCCTGGCCGCCGAGGGTGTGGAGTATGCCTGCGACTGGGCCAACGACGACATGCCCTATGCCATGCGCACCGCCACGGGCAGGCTTTACGCGATGCCGCTCGCGCAGGAGACGGATGACCGCACGGTTTTGCTGGAGTTCCGCCATACCGAGGACTCCTGGCTGCAGCAGGTCCGTGACCGGTTCGACGTGCTGTATCGCGAGAGCGCCCGCTATGGCGGCCGGGTCATGAGCCTGCCGCTGCATGCCTGGGTGATGGGCACGCCGTCGCGCATCTCCTACCTGCGGGAGGCGCTGGACTACATGCTGGGCCATGACGGCGTCTGGCCGGCGACGGGAGCGGAAATCCTGGCGGCGTTCCGGGGTTAAGCGGCGGGCGTCCCGGCGCAGAAGTTTTCCAGGCCCACCTTCGCGATGGAAGCAGCCAGGGCGGACACGGCCAGGGCCAGCCCGCCACTCACGTCGCCCTTGAACAGCGACTTGCGCAGATGGTTGCCAAGTTCCTTGGTCGCATCGCCCGCCAGGCCGCGGGCGAAACCCTTTTCGGCGCAGATCGACGGCTTCAGGCGCTCGCCCATGGCGGCGACGTAGCGGCGGCCCGCCGCCAGGAAATCCGCGTCGGAGGGCACCAGCCGGCCAGCCCGCGCCATCGGGGCACCGAGGGCGGCCGACAGCCACTCGTCTTGCAGCGCGACCGCTTCCGCGGCGGCGCGGAGGTTCTCCGCCTCGTGCGGTCTCCCCGACCGCCGCTTGGCCGCGCGCCAGATGCCTCGGGCGGCCAGCATCATGCAGGCGTCGATCGCCAGGTCGGCCGCCTTCTCGGCGACGTGCGACAGCACCGCTTCGAACACGCCGGGCCAGGCTTGATCTTGGCCTGCTTGGTGCTCGTGCGCGTCGAGCCAGTCGAGCACGGCCTGAACCTGATCGACGTCGCTCTGCTGCGTGGTCACCACGTCAGCCACCGGCGTTGTGACCACCTGCATCAGCACGGTCGAGGCCTGGGCGGCGCCGGGCACGGCGATCGCGGTGAACCCGGCCGAGGCGACCGCCGCCCTGCCGAACACCCGTTGCCACCACGGACGATGCGGCAGCCGCTCTTTCACCTCTGCATCGCGAAACGGCAAGGGCGGCTCGACGGCATGGGCCGACGGGCGCGCGACCCCCAGCGGGCTCAAGGAACGGAGCGGGCTGGTGGCCGACGCGTCCTCCGGCTTTTCGGTGCGGTCCGTCACGGCGCTTCCCTGCTTGGCCTCCGCCACAGCATAATGGCAAAGCCGGCCGGCCAGAAGCCGAATACGGCGACCGATCCGGGCGATCCCGGCCCAATAGCCGAGGACGACCGCCCTGCCCATACGCCCAGCCAGCGAAGCCCGATTCGAGTTCTCCGCCGCCGTCCTCGTCATCGGCGGCGGCGCCTGCGGCCTCTGCGCGGCGCTGGCCGCTGGCGAGGCCGGCGCGGAGGTGCTGGTGCTCGAGCGCGACGAGCGGCCGAGCGGCAGCACGTCGCTTTCCCAAGGCCTGATCCCGGCCGCCGGCACGCGCCTGCAACGCGCGAAGGGCATCGAGGACACGCCGGCGTTGATGGCGGCCGACATCCAGGCCAAGGCCCGCGGCGGCGCCGACCCGGCCGTCGTGCAAGCCCTGTGCGAAGCGTCCGGCCCCACCATCGACTGGCTGACCGAGGCGCACGGCCTCGACCTGCACGTGGTGGACGACTTCCTCTACCCCGGCATGTCGCGCCACCGCATGCACGGCACCCCCAACCAGGACGGCGCGGAACTGCAATCGGCGCTGCTCGCCGCCGTGCAGCGCGCCGGCATCGACGTGCTCACCCGGGCCAGCGCGCGGGACCTGTTCGTGGACGATGCCGGCCGGATCGCCGCCGTGTCGTTCACCCGGCCCGGCGGTGCCGTCGAGACCGTCGGCGCGGGCGCGGTTGTGCTGGCCTGCAACGGCTTCGGCGGCGCCCCCGACCTGGTGCGCCAACACATGCCGGAGATCGCCGGCGCCGATTACTGGGGCCATGCCGGCAACACCGGAGACGCCGTCGTTTGGGGCGTCGCAATGGGCGCGGCCACAGCCGACATGGGCGCCTATCAGGGGCACGGCTCCGTCGCGCCCGCGTTCGGCCTGCCGCTCACCTGGGCGGTGGTGACCGGCGGCGGCATCCAGGTGAACCTGCTGGGCGAGCGCTTCGCCAACGAGATGCGCGGCTATTCCGAACACGCGGTCGAGGTGCTGAAACAGCCGGGCCGGGCCGCCTGGAGCCTGTACGACACGCGCTGCGAGCGGCCCGCGCTCGGCTTCGAGGAATACCGGCAGCTTGTCGCCTTGGGCGGGGTCAAGCGCGCGGAGGGCCTCCCCGCCCTGGCCCAGGCGACCGGATTGCCGCAGGCGGCGCTCGCCCATACCCTGGCCAGCATCGCCGAATGGAGCGATGGGCGCGGCCGGGACCCGTTCGGCCGCGACTTCACCCGCACGCCGGCCCTGGCCCCGCCCTACCTCGCCGTGCGGACCGGCGGCGCGCTGTTCCACACGCAGGGCGGCCTCGTGGTCGACCCCGCCGCCCGCGTGCTGCGCCCGGACGGCACGCGGCTGCCCAACCTGTTCGCCGGCGGCGGCGCGGCCCGCGGCGTCTCGGGGCCGTCCAGCTGGGGCTATCTTGCCGGCAACGGCCTGCTGAGCGCGGTGGTGCTGGGGCGCATCGCAGGCGCAGGCGCGACGCTAGGCTGAGGGGTGCAGCAGGCCTGCCAGCTCGGGTCCGATCCCCCGCGGCGGCACGGCCTGGACCAACGGCCTAGCCCGTGTTGTTGGCCACCGGTGTGTTCTGGATCGCTATCACGTCGTGGTGACCGTCCCATGCACGTTCGCTCAACAGCAGGAGCCTAACGCCGGGCATCGCCTCGATGAGGCGCGTCGTCCAGGACGGCTTCGCCAGGGAGATGCCGTAAGCCGTCTGAAACGGGTAATCGGCGTAGCCGTAGCCATCCTGTCCGCAGTAGCCCCGCTCGACCTCGGCCCACCGATCGTCGACTCCATAATTCTGCGCCTTGGGCCCGTTCGAGTGAGCAAAACGGCCATGGACGGAGAACACCAGGATACCGTTCGGCAACAAGAACGATAGCAGCTTCTCAATGAGTTTTATGGACAGGGCTTCCGGCAGATGGGTTATAACTGATCCCACCCAGATCAGGTCGAAATCCTGTGGTGCCGAAAGCTCGTCGATCGAAGTGCCTGAGACCCAGGTCGAAGCACCGAACTCCGTCCGGCAAAAGGCAAGGTCTCCCGCACGGATATCCGTGGCACTGAGACCAGCTTCGGGATAGGCGGCGTGCAGCCACCGCGTGACCCGGCCGGCTCCAGAGCCGAAATCCAAGATCGATCCGATCTGCCTCATGTCCCCCAGGGCAATTGCCGCTGAGATAACGTTCAGCGCAGACGCGCCGCATGAGAAGTAGTGATCCCGGTTTGCGTGAAACATGCCATCTTCCGGGAAGATCTCTTGCGAGACTCGATCGTAAACCTCTTTCGAGACCCCGGTCAGGTCGAGCAATGACTTTGCGATATCGTCTCTCATGAGAAGTTCGGAAATTGATGGTTCGTCCTATAACGTATCAGCACGCGTTCTGGTGGAGGGGGCTGGATTCGAACCAGCGTAGGCGTACGCCAGCGGATTTACAGTCCGCCCCCTTTAGCCACTCGGGCACCCCTCC
>CAXSDH010000038.1:16870-34303 GCA_964235765.1 uncultured Acetobacteraceae bacterium | reverse complement strand
GCCCCGCGTGTTCACATAGAGGGCATAGATCGACTGGCTTGCCGCCATGAAGAGGCGGTTGCGGCGGCGGCCGCCGAAGACCAGGTTGGCGCAGCGTTCGGGGAGTTGGATGCGGCCGATGGGGTGGCCTTGCGGGTTGAAGACCATGACGCCGTCGAGCGCCGGGTCGCCCATGCCCCAGCCGCACCATAGGTTGCCGTCCTCGTCGAGGCGGAAGCCGTCGGGGGTGCCGGGGCCGGCGTTGATCAGGGTGCGGCGGTGGGTGACGCGGCCGTCTCCGGTCACGTCGTAGGCCAGGATTTCGCGGGGCTCGGCGCGGCTGGCGACGACGTAGAGGGTTTTTTCGTCGGGGGAGAAGGCCAGGCCGTTGGGGCCGGGAACGGTGTCGTCCAGCACGGTGGCTTGGCCGGTGGCCGGGTCGAGGCGGTAGATGCTGGTGGGGAGTTCCTGCTCCGCGCGCTCGCCTTCGTAGTCGCTCTTGAGGCCGAAGAACGGGTCGGTGAACCAGATGCTGCCGTCGGACTTTACCACGACGTCGTTGGGCGAGTTCAGGCGCTTGCCCTCGAAACGGTCCATGAGGGTGGTGACGACTCCGTCATGCTCGGTGCGGGTGACGCGGCGGGCGCCGTGCTCGCAGGTGACCAGGCGGCCCTGGCGGTCGCGGGTGTTGCCGTTGGCGTAGTTGCTGGGGCGGCGGAAGTTGCTGAGCAGGCCGGTTTCCTCGTCCCATTTGACGATGCGGTCGTTGGGGATGTCGCTGACCAGCAGATGGCGTGCGTCGCCGAACCAGACGGGGCCTTCCGCCCAGCGCAGGCCGGTGGCCAGGCGTTCCACGGCGGCGAGTGGGAGGCGGTACTTGGCGAAGCTTGGGTCCAGGATGTGGACGGCCGGGTCGGGGTAGTAGGGGCTGGGGGTCCACATCGGGTCTCTCCGGGTCAGGCGCGGTAGCGGTCGATGGCGGCTGGGTTGAGCGGCAGGCCCCAGCCGGGCGCTTCGGGCACCACGGCGGCGCCGTCCTGCAATTCCAGGGTGGCATCGTACAAGGGCTGGAACCAGGGCATGTGTTCCAGCCAGGTGGCGTTGCCGAGTGCCGCCAGGAGTTGGATCGACATCTCGGGGAAGAGATGGGAGGAGACCGGGACGTCGAAGGCGTCGGCCATGTGGGAGACGCGGAGGAACTCGGTGACGCCGCCGACCCGTTGCAGGTCCGGCATCAGCACGTCGGCCGATTTCAGCTCGAGCATGCGGCGGAAGCCGTAGCGGGTGTATTCGGTCTCGCCGCTGGCGATGGGGGTGTCGAGGGCGGCGGCGACGCGGGCGACGCCTTCGAGGTCGTAGGCGGGCAGCGGCTCCTCGAACCAGGTGAGGCCGTGCGGTTCGAGCAGGCGGCCGAGGCGGATGGCGCGGTCGACCGTGAGCTGCTGGTTGGCGTCGGCCATCAGGGCGACGCCGGGGCCGATGGCGGCGCGGACCGCGGCCACGCGCTCGGCGTCTTCGGCGGCGGTGGGCTTGCCGAGGCGCATCTTCATCGCGCGGAAACCTTGGCCGAGGAAGGCTTGCGCCTCCCGCTGCAGCTCGTCGATGCTGGATGACAGCCATAGGCCGGCGCTGGCGTAGACGGGCACGGTGCTGCGCTGGGCGCCGATCAGGCGGTGGATGGGCAGGCCGGCGAGCTTGCCGCGGAGGTCCCACAGCGCGCCGTCGATGGCCGAGATGCCCATGACGGGCACGCCGGTGTGGCCGAAGAAGTTGATCTCGCGCCAGGCGTCCGACCAGAAGCGGGTGGTGAACTGGGGATCGGCGCCGACGACGAGCGGCTCCAGGCTGCGGACCATTTCGTCGAGCACGGCGAGGCGTTTGTTGTTGAGGGTGAACACCAGGTTTTCGCCGGTGACGCCCTGGTCGGTTTCCAGGAACACCAGCAGCACGCCGGAGGTGGTGAGCGGGCCCAAGCCGCTCATGATGGGTTTGGGCAGCGGGACCAGGAGCTTGGCGGTGCGGAGGGCGGTGACCTTGGTCATGGGCGTACCTCGTATCGGGCTGAGACCGCCGGGTCGGGGTCGCAGCCGAGGCCGGGCGCTTGCGGGACGGCGAGGTGTCCGCGGGTGGCCTCGGTGTAGGGCGAGAAGGGGCTGGCTTCGAGGTCGATGAACAGGCGTTCGAGGGGCGGGCGGTCCGGCATTGCGGCGGCGAGGTGCAGGGAGGCGAGGAAGCCGGGGCCGAAATAGGCGCAGTGCGGCACCACGCGCACGCCGTGGGTTTCGCCGAGGGCGATGATGCGGCGCATTTCGGTGACGCCGCCGATTTTGGTGACGCTGGGTTGGGCGATGTCGAGGGCGCCGGCCTGGAAGGCGTGCAGGAAGTCGGCCGGGCTCGCCATGTTCTCGCCGGCGGCGACGGGGACGCCTTCGGCGCGGACCGAGGCGAGGCCGGCGAAGTCCTCCGGGGGCCAGACCGGCTCCTCCAGCCAATGCAGGCCGAGCGGGCGGAAGGCGCGGGCCATGGCGCGGGCCTCGGCGGGGGGCCATGGGCAGTTGGTGTCGTTCATCAGCAGGATGTCCGGGCCGACGGCGTCGCGCGCCGCCTGGACGGCGGCGAGGGTGACCTCGTGCAGCTTGATCGCGCGGTAGCCGGCGGCCACGGCAGCGGCGGCGTTGCGGGCGACGGTGGCGGGCTCGGTGTAGCGGAGCAGGCTGGCGTATGCCGGGATGCTGGGGGGTGCGGCGGCGCCGAGCAGGCGGTGCAGCGGCAGGCCGGCGGATTTTCCCGCGAGGTCCCACAGGGCGATGTCCACGCCGGAGAGGGCGTAGGCGACGGGGCCGCCGCGGCCGTAGATGTGCATGGCTTGCTGCGCGGCCCGCATGACGCCCGTGATGTCGGCGGCGTTGCGGCCGAGCATGAAGGGGGCGACGAGCGAGAGGAGGGCGGCGCGGGTGGCGGGGATGCTGCCGTGGCCGAAGGCTTCGCCCCAGCCGGTCAGGCCTTGGTCGGTGTCCACCCGCACCAGCAGGATGTCCAGGGTGTTCCAGTCCTTGCCGGCGACGTTGTGGCGGGGGCCGTCGTAGTCGTAGGGGATGGCGAGCGTGGTGGCGGTGACGGCGGTGATTTTCATGCCAGCGCGCCCGCGCCCAGGTAGGCGTGCTCCAGCCGGTCCGCGAGGCCGGGTTCGCCGGCCGGCGCCTCCAGCACGATGCGGCCCTGGGTCATCGCATAGGCGCGGTCGGCGACGGCGAGGGCTTTTTCCACCAGTTGCTCCACGAGGAGGATTGCGGTGCCGCCCTGGCGGAGCCGGGCCAGCACGGCGAGCACGCGGTCCACCAGCACGGGGGACAGCCCGGCGGAGGGTTCGTCCAGCATCAGCAGTTGCGGCTGGCGCACCAGGCCCTGGGCCACGGCCAGCATTTGCTGCTGCCCGCCGCTGAGGGCGCCGCCGCGTTCCTCGCGCTTGGCGGCGATCTCGGGGAAGGTGTCGAGCGCCTCGGCCACGCGGCTGGCGCGCTCGGCGCGGGGCAGGTCGTAGCCGGCGAGGGCCAGGTTGTCGGCCACCGAGAGCTGGGTGAAGACGCGGTGGCCTTCGACGACGTGCACCAGGCCGCGCCGGGCGGAGGTGCGGGGGTCTGCGCCGCGGAGGCTCACTCCGGCGAAGCGCGCTTCGCCGGCGGTCCAGGGCAGGAGGCCGGACAGGGCTTTCAGGAGCGTCGTCTTGCCTGCGCCGTTGGGGCCGAGCAGGGTGACGATCTCGCCTTTTTCGATGCGGAGGCTGACGGCGTGCAGGACGGCGATCTTGCCGTAGCCGGCGTCGAGGCCTTGGACGTCGAGGAGGGCGTTCACGCGCTAGCGGCCCAGATAGGCATCGACCACCTCCCGGTGCGCGCGGACTTCGGCGGGCGTGCCGGTGGCCAGGACGCGGCCGAGGTTGAGCACGGTGACGCGGCCGCAGATGGCGAAGATCAGGTCGGCGTGGTGTTCCACGAGCAGCACGCCCGTCCCCTGCCCTGCCACGGCGGTCACCAACTGGCCGAGCCGGGCGATCTCGTCCGCGGACAGGCCGGCGGCGGGCTCGTCCAGCAGCAGGAAGGCGGGGCGCGGCATGAGGGCGCGGGCGATCTCCATGAAGCGCAGTTCGCTGTGCTGCAGGCGGTCGGCGCGCACGGCGGCGAGCTGGTCGAGCCCGACGGTGCGCAGCGCCGCCATTGCGCGGTCCCGCAGCATCGCTTCGTCGCGCCGGTGGCGGGGCAGGCAGAGCAAGGTGTCGGCGGGGGCGGCGCGGCCGAGGATGGAGCCGCCCAGCATGACGTTGTCCAGCACCGAGGCTTCGCCGACGATGCGCGGGGTTTGGAAGGTGCGGGCGATGCCGGCGGCGGCGCGGACCGAGGGTGCGCCCATCGGCAGGGTGGCGGCGCCGATGGTGACCGCGCCGGATTGCGGGGTGGCGAAGCCGCAGATGGCGTTCAGCGTGGTGGTTTTGCCGCTGCCGTTGGGGCCGATGAGGCCGTGCACCTCGCCGGGTTGCAGGTCGAGGTCGAGCGCGTCGATGGCGCGGACCGCGCCGAAGCTGAGCGTGATGCCGCGGAGCGCCAGGCCCGCAGCGTTGGCCTGGCCGCCCAGCAACGCCGGCAGCAGCTCGGGGCGGGGCAGGATGGCGCGGCCGGTTTGCAGCGGGCGGCGGTTCTTGAAGTCCAGCAGCTCGGCGATGCCGCCGGGCACGAGCAGCACGATGGCGAGCAGCAGGGCTGCGTAGAGGAAGGTGGACCAGGCGACGAGGGGTGCGGCGAATTCCGGCAGCGCGGTGAGCAGCATGGTGGCCAGCAAGGGCCCGAGCACGGAGCCGCGGCCGCCGATCAGGATGGCGATGAAGAACAGCACGCTGAGGTCGAAGGTGAAGGCGTCGGGCGTGATGTAGCTTTGCAGGGTGGCGAACAGGCCACCGGCGACGGCCGCCAGCGCGCCGCTGAACAGGAACACGAGCATCAGCAGCCCGGCCTTGGAGACGCCGCTGGCCTCGGCCGCCACCTCGGCGTCGCGGATCGCCACCAGGGCGCGGCCGAACCGGCTGGCGGCGACGTTGAGCGTCATCCAGGTGCAGGCGGCGGCGATGGCGACGCAGAGCAGGTAGAAGCCGGTGGCGCTGTCGAAGGGCGCGGGCAGCGCCGGGCCGGGCACGCCGATGCCGCCGCCGGTGACGCTGGTCCAGGCGAGCGCCACCTGGGTGACGATGGTGGCGAAGCCGAGGGTGGTCATGGCGAAGTAGAAGGTCCGCAGGCGGAGCGCGGGCAGGCCGACCACCACGCCCGACCCGGCGCCCACGGCGGCGGCGGCCAGCAGGGCCAGGAACGGGTTGATGCCGGCCTTTTCGACCAGCACGCTTGCCGTGTAGGCACCCAGGGTCAGCAAGGCGACGTAGCCGATGGCGAGCTGGCCGGCGAAGCCGACGACCAGGTTGAGGCCGGAGACCAGCACCCAATAGATGGCGGCGCGGGTGGCGATGACGGTCCAGTAGTCTTCGCCCAGCAGCGGCAGGGCGAGCGCGGCGGCAAGCACGGCCAGATAGGGCAGCGCCGCCCACATGGCCGTGCCGGCGGCTTGGCGGAACGGGACGGCGATGGCGTCCGACACGGGCTAGACCCGCCGGGCGGCGGCGGCGGCGAACAGGCCTTGCGGCGCGGCCAGGAGGACCACGATGAACACGGCGAACACCGCCACGCTGGCGAACACGCCGCCCACGGCGAAATTGGCCGCCTGCTGGAACAAGCCCAGCGCGAAGCCGCCCACCACGGCGCCGCGATTGTTGCCCAGCCCGCCCAGGGCCACCGGCACGAACCCATAGAAATTCAGCATCGCCCCGTTAGCGAAGAAGGCCAGCAGCAGTTGCCCGCTGCTGAACCCGGCCAGCCCCGCCACTGCGCCCGCCAGCGCGTAGCTCGCCATGCGCAGGTTGCGTTCCGGCAGGCCGAGCGCGCGGGCGGCGTAGTTGTCCTCGGCGATGGCGATGAAGGCGCGGCCGACCAGGGTGCGGCGGTACATCCATTCGAGCCCCAGGATCACCACGGCGCAGGCCAGGACCGGCAGCCAGAACTTCTCGTCCGCGATGCCGGTTCCCCAGCCGAGCAGGCGCGGAAAGGGTTGCGGCTCCGTGCTCCACTCGATGGCGGCGAGCTGCTGGATCATCAGCGCCGCGGCCAGCGTAGAGAGTACGTACAGATGCTGGTCGAGCTTGGCCAGCACCGGGCGCACCGCGACCACCTCGGTCAGCACGCCCACGCCCGCACAGGCCAGCAGGGTGAGCGCCAGGCCGACCGGGATCGGGAGGCCGAGGCGCAGGATGAACATCGCGCCGAACACGCCGCCCAGCATGCCGAGCTGCCCGGTGGTGAAGCTCATCACCCGCGACGCCGAGAACATGACGTTGTAGGTGATGCCGATCAGCGCATAGACCGCGCCCAGCGCCAGGCCGGACGCGAGGATGGAGGCGAGCACGCCGGGTTAGCCGTAGCCGGGCGCCAGCGCGAAGGCGCCGTCCCTCTGCGAGTTGGCGCGCGACATCACCACGTCCTGCTGCGGGTAGCCGTTGTGGTTGTCGGGGGCGAAGGTGTAGTCGCCGAAGATGCCCGGGTAGGCCTTCAGGCCGTTCCAGTAGGCGATGATGGCGTCGTTCGAGCTGCTGCCCGCGGTCTCGACCGCGCCGGCGATCAGCCGCACCGCGTCGTAGCCGCAGGCGACCCACCATAGGCTGGTGTCGTTCAGGTCGATCTTGCCGGCGATCTTGTCGACGAAGGCCTGGCTGCGCGGCGGCAGCTTGCCGGCGGCGTCGAAGCTGCAGGTGCGGTAGCCCACCATGTACACCTTGTCCCAGTTGCCGGGCTTGTCGAGCAGGTTGCGCACCTCGCCCGCGCCCAGCGCCGGGTGGCCCACGATCGGCACGTCCCAACCCATGGTCTCGCGCACGTTCATGAGGCGGGACAGCAGGCCGACGCTGACCGTCCAGACCACGATCGCCTTGGCGCCGGCGTTGCGGGAGCGCAGCATGTCGGGCGTCACGTCCGGCTGGGTGGCGTCGATCTGCGCCTGGTTGACGACCTTTGCGCCATCCTTGGCGAATGCGGCGACGGTGGCGGCGACCGCGCTGGTGCCGTAGCCCGTGGTGTCGCCGAACACGGCGGCCTCCTTGACCTTGAGCTGGTTCAGCACGTAGCCGCGGACCGCGTCGTCCCACTGGCCGTTGGAGGGTGCCAGCCGGAAGGCGCTGGGGAACTTGGCGGTGTCGATCAGGCTGTCCACCACGCAGGGGTGGATGCAGGGCATCTTGGCCCGCGCCATGATGGGCGTGGTGGCCAGCGCCTCGCCGGAGTTGGTGGGCCCCCAGATGGCATGCACCTTGGCGCGGCTGATCAGCTCCTGGGTCGCGTTCACCGCCTTGGTCGGGTCGCCCTGGGTGTCGCGGGCGATCACCTCGACCTTGCGGCCCTTGACGCCGCCGGCGGCGTTGATCTCGTCGGACGCGAACACCACGCCGCGGTTGAAGCCGATGGCGGGAGCCGAGCTTGGCCCGGTGAGTGCGGCGAGCCAGCCGATGCGGATGGTTTCGGCGCCTTGCGCCAGGGCGGGGCGGGCGAGGCCGCTGGCGGCGGCGGCAAGCATGAGGCTTCGGCGTGTGCTCTCCATTTGGTCCCCCCTCGGGCTGTCCGCCATCGGGGCGGATCGTTGCCGCAAGTATAGGCAGCAGCCCGCGCTTGCCGCCAGAGCCGGATTCCGCTTGGGTGCGGCCTCTCATCGGAGGAAGCAGCATGGAGTTCACCGGCCGGCGCGTGGTGGTGATGGGCGGCAGCCGCGGCATCGGGCGTTCGATCGCGCTCGCCTTTGCCAAACAGGGCGCGGCGGTCGCCATCTGTGCCCGCGGGGGCGACTCGCTCGCGGCTACGAAGCGCGAGTTGGAGGCCGAGGGGGCGGTCGCCTACGCCGCGCAGGCCGACCTGGCGGAGGCCGCCGACATCGCGCGCTTCGTGCCCGAGGCCGCGGCCGCGCTGGGCGGGATCAACGTATTGGTCAACAACGCCTCCGGCTTCGGCAAGACGGACGACGAGGAGGGCTGGGCCATCTCGGTCGCGGTGGACCTGATGGCCATCGTGCGTGCCAGCCGGGCGGCGCTGCCGTTCCTGGAGCGGGCCGGCGAGGGTGCGATCGTCAACGTGTCCAGCATTTCGGCGCTGCGGGCCACCAAGCGCAACCCGCCTTACGGCGCCATCAAGGCGGCGGTGGACCACTATACCGGCAGCCAGGCGCGCACCCTGGCCGCCCGCGGGCTACGCGTGAACGCGGTGGCCCCCGGCTCGATCGAGTTCCCCGGCGGGAGCTGGGAGCGCCGCCGGGTCGAGGACCCCGCGCTGTACGAGGCGACCCTGGCGCAAATCCCGTTCGGGCGCATGGGTGCGCCCGAGGAGGTGGCCGAGGTGGTGCTGTTCCTCGCCTCGAACCGGGCCCGCTGGGTGACCGGGCAGAGCATCGTGGTCGATGGCGGGCAGTTGCTGGGGCCGTGAGCGCGGGGTCGTGGCCGCTCGCAGGTTTGGCCGTTCCCCTCAGGCCTGATCGGCGCCGACCCGCACGAGCGTTTTGCCGAAGTTGGCGCCCCGCAGCATGCCGATGAAGGCGCGGGGCGCGTTCTCCAGCCCCTCGGTGACGTCCTCGCGGTGTTTGATCTTGCCCTCGGCGAGCCAGGGGCCGGCCTCTTGCAGGAATGCGTGCTGTTGGGATGCGAAATCGAACACGATGAACCCGCGAACCAGCAAACGCTTGGTCAGCACGGCGCGCATGAGCGCGACGCTGCGGTCCGGCCCGGGCACCGGCTCCGTTAGATTGTAGTTGGCGATCAGGCCGCAGACGGGCACACGGGCGAACGGGTTGAGCTGCGGCAGCACCGCATCGAACACGGCGCCGCCCACGTTTTCGAAGTAGACGTCGATGCCTTTGGGGCAGGCTGCGGCGAGTTGGGCCGCCATGTCGGGCGCGCGGTGATCGATGCAGTCGTCGAAGCCCAGCCGTCTGACGTGGTCGCATTTGGCCGCTCCGCCGGCGATGCCGACGGCGCGGGCGCCTCGCAGCTTGGCGATCTGGCCCACCATGGACCCCACCGCGCCGCTCGCGGCCGCGACGACCACGGTCTCGCCGGGCTTTGGCAGGCCGATGTTGCCGAGGCCGCACCAGGCCGTCATGCCGGGCATTCCCAGAACGCCGAGCGCGGTGGAGGGTGGGGGACCCATGGGGTCCAGCTTGCGCAGCGCCTTCGGGTCGGCGACGGCGAAGTCCTGCCAGCCGGTGCGGCCTTCGACCAGGTCGCCGACCGCTAGGCCCGGCGCGTTCGAGGCCACGACCTCGCCCACCGTGCCACCTACCATCACCTCACCCAATCCCACGGGCGGCACGTAGGACGGCACGTCGTTCATCCGGCCGCGCATGTATGGGTCGAGGGAGAGCCATATCGTGCGCACCAGCACATCGCCCGTGCCCGGCTCTGGTACCGGCACGGTTTCAAGGCGGAAATCTTCATCGGCCGGCGGCCCATGCGGGCGGCGGGCAAGCACGATGCGGCGGTTCTGCGGCGACATTTCGGGCGCTCCGTTAACCATTCGTCAATATACACACTCTAGCCTGCTGCCCACGCGAGACGACGCAAAAGGCAGCCGCACCATGACGTTCATTCCCGCCCGCACGACCGACCCGGCGATCATCAACGGCAGAGTGGCCGTTCTGGACAACGCCATGCCCGGCGGCCACCTGGCCTGGACGGCCGTGCGGGGGCTGACGGGCGCCGGCTCGCCGCTGCAGTTGATCGATACCTTGGGCGCCGGGCAGCAGTTCGACGCGAGCTTCGTCCCGCAGCTTACGGCATGGTCGAACGGCGTGGCGACGTACTCCGGCGATCTGACGGGCTACACGGTCACGCCCGAGTCGGGCGGCGTTTCGTTGATCGGCTTCGACTTGCGGGCGGCGCCGCTGGCAGGAGCCGACGAGATCAGCGTGACCTTCCACAGCGTGATCTCGCCGATCATGGCCGTGGGTGGAATCAACCGGTTGCTGAGCCAGGGCGACACCTTGCGCAACAGCGCCGTGCTGGCCGGCCAGGCCGGACCGGCGGATACGGCGGACGCCACCTTGCCTCATGGCCGGGTCACTTCTTCCATCTATGCGGTGAACGGCGTCGTGCTGACCGGAGACGCCCATGCCGCCCTAGGCGACCTCGTGACCTATCGCTTTCAAGTGCACCTGCCGCTTTCGGCGGCCCGGCAGGTGCAGGTTGTCGCCGTGGCGCCCGGTGTTGTGACGCCGGGGGGTCCTGGCGCCATGACGTTCGATGGCTTCGGCCGCGGCCCAACGCCCGAGGCGGGCCATGCGCAGTGGGGGCCGGCCGCCACCTACACGAACAACCTGCCCAGCGTAACGCCTGGGTCGGGCGGCATCCGGTTCGACTTTGGCGACGTGCAGCCGGTCTACGGGTCCGGCGCATCCGACATCGACGTTTTGTTCACGGCGCCGCTGGGGTCGCTCGGCGGGAATAGCCTGCCGTCGGTACTGGCGATCGAGACGGAGAGCAACACCTTTGGCGTCGTGAGCCAGAGCGGCGCCATTGCGGAGTTGGCGCTCGACCGGCCGAGGCTCAGCATCCAAGCTGCGAGCCTGTACGCCTCCGGGATGGACACTCAGTTCGCCGGGTTCGGTGGGCCTTGGGGCTTCGATATCTTCACCAGCCAGTTCGCCGGCGTGGTCAGCAGCGCCGGCTTGACGGCCGAGCCGTTCGACGACCGCGTTTGGGACGTGGATGCCGGCGACGTGATTACGTTCGTGATCGCCGTGCAGAACCTGGCGGATCGGGCCGCCGCCTACGACCTTCGTCTGCGGGACATCATGCCGGTGGGGTTCGTCGCCCCGGCCGAGGGCGTCGGGCTGAGCGTGACGGATGGCGCGGGTACGCCGATTTCCTTCGCCGGCGACCTGTTCGACCCGGTGCAAGGCCTGCTGCTCGGGGCGCCGGTTGCGGGCTACGACCCCAATTCCGGGCTGAACGTCGTCTTGCTGACCTTCACGCTGCAGGCCTCCGCGGAATTGCAGGTGCCGCAAGCCGCACTCACCGACGTCGCCCGGATCATCAGCTACGGGGCACAACCCGGCGGCGCCGATGTTTCCGGCGCGCTCTCGAACGCGCAATTGCAAGCCAGCACGCCCATCGTCACGACCGGGCTCGGGCTGGAGGCCACACCCGGCCAGGCCCTCACGACACTCACGCAGGGGCAGCAAGCCCAATTCGACGTGACAGTGACCCTGCCCGAAGGCGTAACCCGGGCCTTGCGGATCGACGAGTTGCTTCCGCGCAACGGCAGCGCCTGGCTGGACCTGGTGTCGGCCGAGATTATCCACGTTGGAACGAACTTGTCCGTGCCGGGGGGTGCGACGGTCCAGGCTGACGGCTCCGTGTTGCTGGGTACGGTGATCAACACGCCGGACGACGAGACGAGCTATGCTGACACCGTGGTCGTGCGCGTAACCGTCCAGGGCGGCGGTGCGTCGGGCGGCGTGGCGACGTTGCAGACGGTGTTGAGCGCGGCGGACCCCAACGGCATCGGCGCTCAGACCAAGGCGGTGTCGAACACCCTGACCTTGACCGCGCCGAACATGGCGCCTGCGATCAGCGGCACACGATCCGGCCAAAATGCGACGACGACGATGCAGGTCCATCCGTTCGCCAGCCTGGTGCTCGCCGACCCCGATCTGGACCAGGTGCAGACCTTGACGATCCAGCTTGCCAATCCGGCGCTGGGCATCTTCGCCGCACCGGCGCAGGGCGTCTTCAATCCAGCGACCGGGACGTTTGTCGTCCAGGGTAGCGCCGCTTCGGTGCAAGCGGCGGCCAGGGCGCTCGTTTTCAGCGCGATCGGCAATCGAACGGGCGTCGAGGACTTCGCCGTCACCCTCGATGACGGAGCCGGAGGCTTCGCGACCGATAGCGGCGCCTCGCTTCGCGTGGCGGCGCCCGCGCCCGAGGCCGCAAGCATCCAGCATTTCGCGGCCTCGCCCGACCGGACCGTTCTTACCTCGACAGCCACCGGGGAGCAGACCGTGGCACAGATCGAAACCTATCACGGGCCGGTCGATTACCTGGAATCCCAGTTCATCTATGACGGGACCGATGCGCTGGCGATCGTGGCGCAGAGCCCCAACACCTTCATCAAGAACGTGGCTGGTACCGCTGCCGTCCAACTGCTATCGGGCCGCAACGTCGTCGATGCGGGGCGCGGCTCCAACTTCCTGCTCGGCGGCACGGGCGACGACGTGTTTTTCCTGGATGGCCGTCAAAACCAGGAGACCTGGGACACGATCGTCGGCTTCAACGCGGGCGACATCGCGACGCTTTTCGGCTATCGCGAGGGTATTTCGCACTACTGGTGGGAGGATAGCGCCGGGGCGGTCGGCTACACCGGGCGGACCCTCCGGGCCGATCTGACCGGTAGCGGCCATGTCGAGGCCAGCCTCACCTTCGCCGGCACCAGGGCTGCGAACACGGACACCTACGCCCTGACCACCGGCAACATCCAGGGCAACGACTACATGACGATTTTCGCGCTTTGACCCTCTACGCAGGCGAGGCGACGAACTTTTGTATCGCCTCGAGCAAGCGCTCCGGCTCGTCGGATGCGCGCGCGCGTGGCCGGAACCCTGCCCTAGTCGGCCGCCAGTGCCATGGTGCTGCGCCCGGAAAGTTGCGCCTGCAACAGCCCAGCCTCGTCGCGCAACGCCAACATCAGTTCGGGATCGACCCGGCGTTCCCGATACGCGTCATCAAGCCGGATCAGCCCACATGGGCAGTGCCGCGCATCTTCCCAGCCCGGATAATCCATCACTGGGTACAGGCACAGCCCCTCGATCGGCAGTCCGAGACGAAGCGCGGCGCGGACCTCGCCACCCACATACCGCAGCCAGCCCGGGCCATTATCGCCTTCGACGCCCGTTTCAGAGACGATCATCGGCCTGCGATATCGGTCATGCACTTCAGCAAGCATCATGTGGAACGGGCGGAATTGCCGGTGCCCCAAACCAATGGTGTACTTGTTGTGCAACCATTGGTTGTCCCAGTAGAAGTTGATCCCGATGATGTCGAGATAGTCCGGACGGCCGCCCAACTCCGGGTCGATTGCTCCGCTGAGCATGTCCCACGCCTGGAACTGCGCCAGCCGGTAAGCCTCGGCCGGCTCGCGGTCCTCCGGGCGGTAAAGGTCGGGAGCGATGTTGATCAGCGGCTCGGCCTGGATGAAGCGCGCGCGGTTATCCACGCCCCGCACCGCTTCGGTGGCGGCGATGGTGGCGCGGACGAGTTGGCGTTTCAGCTCGGCGCCGCGATCGAGCGTGTTCGGGAACAGCATGCCGCAGTCGCCGCCGCCCCAGCTCCAGAACGACACTTCGTTGATCACGCACCAAGCCGGGACCTGGTCCGATTCGGCCCGGACTACCCTCGCCGCCGAGGCAGCGAAGGCGGCGAAGCGGTCCACGAAAGCGGCCGACCAGATATCGATGTCGTGTGGCAAGCCATAGTGACAGAGATCCCAGACCACCTGGACGCCCGCGGCCCCGGCCGATCGCAGCATGGGCAGGAAGCTGCTCCAGTCGTAGTGCCCGGGACTGCTTTCGATCAGGTGCCAGCGCAGCGCATCACGAACGGTTCGCAGGCCGGCAGCGTGAAGTATCCGGTAGTCGGTCTCGGCGTAGATGTCGTGCCGGCTGCCTGCAATGATGTCCAGTTGCCGGCCGTCCGTCCGCCGGTGGGTCGATCCTTCGAACCCACCCTGAAGAAAGCTGCGAAACATCACGTAATCCTAGTCGGCCGCAGCCATTGCCACCGCTGCATCCTGGCCCGACCGCTTTCCGGCGAGCCGCTCATAGGTCGCGAGCGCCTGACCGACGACCTGGTCCATATTGTAATATCGGTAGGTGGCCAGACGGCCCACGAAGGACACCTTCGGCGTGGCGTCGGCCAGAGTCTTGTATTTTTGATACAAGGCGGCGTTTTCCGGGCGCGGCACCGGGTAATACGGATCGCCCTCCGCCGACGGATACTCGTAACAGATGCTGGTCTGGCGATGCGCCTGCCCGGTCAAATGCTTGAATTCGGTGATGCGCGTGTACGGGACCGTGCCGTCCGGATAGTTCACGACGCCGACGTCCTGGAACCGCTCCCGCGCGTGCGTCTCGTGGCGGAACTCGAGACTGCGATACGGCAGCTTGCCGTAACGGTGGTCGAAGAACTCGTCGACCGGGCCGGAGAACACCAAATGGCTATAGGCACTCGGATCCACGTCACGGTATTCGGTACTGGTGGCCACAGTGATGTTCGGATGGTCCAGCATGGCTTCGAACATCCTGGTGTAGCCGTGCAGCGGCATGCACTGAAACCGGTCCGTGAAGTAGCGATCGTCGTCGTTGGTACGGGTGGGCACGCGCGCGGTAACGGACTTGTCGAGGTCACTCGGGTCGAGACCCCATTGTTTGCGCGTGTAGCCTCGGAAGAATGCCTCGTACAACTCGCGGCCCACAGTGCCCAGCACCACGTCGGCGGCGGTGCGCACGAGGGCGGGCGGTTCCGCCTTGCTGCGCAGGAAGCCTTCCACCTCGTCGATCGACAGGTTCAGGCCGAAGAAGCGGTTCACGGTCGTTCGGTTGATCGGCATGGGCAGCCGCGCCCCGCCCACCTCGGCGAGAACCCGGTGTTCGTAGCGTCGCCAGGCCGTGAAGCGGGAGAGATATTCCAGCACCGAAGGCGCGTTTGTGTGGAAGATGTGCGGCCCGTAAGGGTGGACCAGGATGCCCGCCGCATCTTCCCGGTCGTAGGCGTTGCCGCCGATGTGGGGCCGACGGTCCACCACCAGGACGCGCCGGCCGGAGCCGGCCGCGAGGCGTTCGGCGAGCACGGAGCCCGCGAAGCCGGCGCCTACGATCAAGTGGTCGTAATGCGCCCGCACTGCGGGGGTCCGATGACTCCGGAGCGGCGCCGGCCGGGCTTCGGTCAGCAGCGCCAGCATGCGGGACCAAATACGATCCCAGGACATTTCCGCAAGCATGGCGTCGGCCTCGGCCACCCAAGACGGCGGCAGGGCCAGCGCACGGTCCGTCGCGGCCGCGAAGGCCTCGGCGGTGGAGGCGATCTGCACGAAGGCGGTCTGGCCATATTGGCGCGAGACGTCGGGGACGGCGGTGGAGACCACCGGGCGGCCGGCCGCGAGGTACTCGGGCATCTTGGTCGGGCTGATGAACCGGGTGGCCTCGCTGATCGCGAACGGCATCAGGGCCACATCCCAGTGCGCGATGTAGGCGGGCAGTTCGTCGTACGATTTCGGACCGAAATAATGGATGTTTGGCGCTTGCGGCAACTCGTCATCGGAGATTTTCGCCAGCGGGCCGATCATCACGAACTGCGTGCCGGGGCGCAGCGCTGCGAGCCGGGCCAGCAAGGCCCGATCGAGCCTCTCGTCGATGACGCCGAAGAATCCCATCCGAGGGTGCGGGATGGCCGCCTGATCGGCAGGGTCCCGAAGCGTGCCGCGGGCCGGCAGGAAATGCTTGGTATCGACGCCGCTTGGAAAGGCGTGGACAGCAGAATGCAGCGCCCGCTTTGCTTCGTACAGGCTGTGCCCGCCGGTGAAGACCACTGCGGCGCGCCGCATCAAGTCGCGTTCGTAGGCGGGCAGCGCAGGATCGGCGTCCTTGAACAGGGACAGTTCGTCCATGCAATCGTAGATCGTGGGGTGGCCGCCCACATGCCCCGAGAAGGCCAGGGCTTGCGGCGCATAATACCACAGGATGGGGCGGCGAACGCGCAGGTCGCCGATCATTTTGTCGAGCAGGGTGCGCTGCATCTCCAGGCCGACAGCCTCGTCCACCCCCCAAGGCAGGCGGGGCTGGATCACCAGGATACCTTCGGGCGAGCGGCGCTGCTCCAGGCCCGGCGTGGGATCGCCGGTGTAGATGGGCTCCTCCCAGAACACGACACGCATGGTCCGGGCCGCTCGCGTGAGCAGGTGCTGCGGCCGCTGGAACACGAAATCCCACCGCAAATGCGAGAAGCAAATCAGGTCGGTCTGCACGTGGCTGTCGGGCGCCACAGCGTGTTCGGGCATCGTCGGTCCTCTCAGTGCAGATGCTGAACGCTGCTTCGCCAATCGGGTTTTCCGGAACAAAGATGGCGTCGCGCCGGGGACCGTGCTGCAACCCGCCGCACCGGCCCGTGTTGCAGCGACATGCCCGACGCCGATTCCCTCTCTTCTGCCGCGCCTGTCCTCGACCCCGCCGCGGCCGCGCGGGCCGCCAAGTTGCGTTACGTTTCGGACAAGAAGCCGGGTATCGCCCGGGTGCAGGCCGAGGGGGGGTTCGCTTATCACGACGTGGACGGCAGCCTGATCACCGACGAGGCGGTTGTCACCCGCATTCGCAAATTGGCCATACCCCCGGCCTACACGGATGTTTGGATTTGCCGCGACCCGCGCGGCCACCTGCAGGCGGTTGGCAGAGATGCGCGGGGCCGCAAGCAATACCGCTACCATCCGCGCTGGCGGGTGGTGCGGGACGAGGCGAAGTATGGCAAGATGCTCGTATTCGGCCGGGTCTTGCCGACGATCAGGGCTCATGTGAAGCAGGATCTCGAGCGGCCGGGGCTGCCGAAGCGCAAGGTGCTGGCCGCGATCGTCGCCTTGCTCGAAAAGACCATGATGCGGGTCGGCAACGAGGAGTATGCGAAGACGAACAACAGCTTCGGCCTGACGACGTTGCGCGACGGGCATGCGCGGATCAAAGGCAGCCATCTTACGTTCGACTTTCGCGGCAAGCACGGGGTCGAGCACCACATCGACCTGCAGGATCGTCGTCTCGCGCGGGTCGTGGAGCGGTGCCGCGACCTGCCCGGACAGGATTTGTTCCAGTTCCTCGACCAAGACGGGACGCAGCACAGCATCGGTTCGGACGACGTGAACGAGTATTTGCGGGACGTCAGCGGCGAGGAGATCACCGCGAAGGATTTCCGCACCTGGGCGGCCACGAACTTGGCCGCGACCGCGCTGGCGGAGCTGGAGCGGTTCGACAGCCAAGCCGCGGCCAAGAAGGAAGTGGTGCGGGCGGTGGAGGGCGTGGCCAAGCGCCTGGGCAACACGCCGGCGATCTGCCGGAAGTGCTATATCCACCCGGCCATCTTCGAGGGCTACCTGGACGGCAGCCTGGCGGAGGGCCTGAAGCAGCGCGCCGACGAATTGCTCGATTCGCATGCGCCGGGACTTACCGCGCAGGAGGTGGCGCTGACGGCGTTCCTAAGCCGGCGGCTGGGCGACGTGATCGCGCATCCGGAGGGCGGGGCCGCGACGGCCTGACACTTTGGCTTAACGGTTCGGGGCTCGACAGTTCGGGGCT
>CAXSDH010000038.1:5244-16770 GCA_964235765.1 uncultured Acetobacteraceae bacterium | reverse complement strand
GTTCGGGGCTCGACAGTTCGGGGCTTGACAGTTTGGGGCTTCGCCGCAGCGTTTGCCGGGTCAAAGGAGGCGGCTGTGGGCGATGAACTGCAAGTGGCGCGGCGCGGCGGCGTGCATGTGCTGACCCTGAACCGGCCGGACCGGCTCAACGCGCTGACAGTGTCGCTGCACGAGGCTATCATGGGCGCGCTGGAGGAGGCGGCGTCGGATACGGGGTGCCGGGCGGTTTTGTTACATGGCGCGGGGCGCGGGTTTTGCGCCGGGCAGGATTTGACCGAGGTCGATCCCGGGCAGGATCTCGGCGAGACGCTCGAGCGCCGGTTCAATCCGTTGATCCGGCGGCTCCGCTCCTTGCCGAAGCCGGTCGTGTGCGCGGTGCACGGCGTGGCTGCCGGCGCGGGGGCGAACCTTGCCTTTGCCTGCGACATCGTGCTGGCGGGGCAGTCCGCGCGGTTCCTGCAGGCGTTCATCCGCATAGGCCTGGTTCCGGACGCGGGCGGCACGTGGGTGCTGCCGCGTCTGGCGGGGGCGGCCCGGGCGCGCGGCATGGCGATGCTGGGCGAGCCGGTCGACGCCGCGCAGGCGGAGGCGTGGGGCATGATTTGGCGCGCGGTGCGGGACGACGACTTGCTGCCGGAGGCCGAGCGGATGGCCGCGCACCTCGCCGCCCAGCCGACCCATGCGCTGGGCCTGATCAAGCGGGCGCTGGACGCCTCGGAGCGTCATTCGCTGGATCAGCAGCTCGATCTGGAGCGGGACTTGCAGCGCGAGGCTGGCGGCACGGCGGATTTCCAGGAGGGCGTGCGGGCGTTCCTGGAGAAGCGCCCGGCCGTGTTCAACGGGCGGCTTCCATGACGCCGGATAGCCTGGCCGCCGCCTGCGCCGACGCGATGTGGGCAGCGGACCAGGCGAGCAGCGGGCTTGGGATGCGACTGCTGCATGTCGGGCCCGGCTCGGCCCGCTTGGCCATGGCTGTCCAGGCCCGCATGCTGAATGGGCACGGCATCTGTCACGGCGGGTTCATCTTTGCGCTGGCCGACAGCGCCTTCGCCTTTGCCTGCAACACGACGGGGATGGTTTCGGTCGCGAGCCATTGCAGCATCGCGTTCCTGCGGCCCGCGCGGGAAGGGGAGACCCTGGAGGCGGTGGCGGAGGAGCGGCAGCGCGAGGGCCGGGGCGGCATCTACGACGTGCGCGTTACCAGTGGCGGCGCCATCGTGGCGGAGTTCCGCGGCCATTGCCGCACCACTGGCGCGGTTATCGGGACGGGCGCGACAGACGGTGTGGGCGCGACAGATGGGGCGGGCCATGCTGCCTGATGTTGCGCCGCGGCCGGGTGACCTGGATCCGATCGAGACCGCGTCGCGCGACGAGATCGCGGCCTTGCAGCGCACCCGGATGGCCGAGACGCTGCGGCACGCTTATGCGCATGTGCCGCATTACCGGCGGGCGTTCGACGCGGCCGGGGTGCATCCCGCCGACTTTCGCGAGCTGGCCGATCTGGAGCGATTTCCGTTCACGGCCAAGGCGGACCTGCGGGCGCAGTATCCGTTCGGCATGTTCGCGGTGCCGCGCGAGCGGATCGCCCGCATCCACGCCAGCAGCGGCACGACGGGCAAGCCGACCGTGGTCGGGTATACGAAGGCCGACCTGGACGTGTGGGCTGAGGTGATGGCGCGATCCATTCGCGCCAGCGGCGGCCGGGCGGGCATGCGTATCCATGTGGCCTACGGCTACGGCTTGTTCACCGGCGGCCTGGGTGCGCATTACGGGGCGGAGCGGCTGGGCTGCGCGGTGATCCCCATGGGCGGCGGACAGACCGAACGGCAGGTGCAGCTGATCCAGGATTTCGAGCCCGACCTGATCATGGTGACGCCGAGCTACATGTTGGCGATTCTCGACGGCTTCCGTGCCGCCGGGCTCGATCCGCGCGCCACCAGCCTGAAGTGCGGCATTTTCGGCGCGGAGCCCTGGACCAACGCCATGCGCGCCGAGATCGAGCAGGCGTTCGGCATGCATGCGGTGGATATCTACGGCCTTTCCGAGGTGATGGGGCCAGGGGTCGCCTGCGAGTGCGTGGAGACCAAGGATGGGCTGCACGTTTGGGAGGACCACTTCTATCCCGAGGTGGTGGACCCGGAGAGCGGCGCGGTGCTGCCGGATGGCGCGCGGGGCGAGCTGGTGTTCACGTCGTTGACCAAGCAGGCCAATCCGATCATCCGCTACCGCACCCGGGACCTCACCCGGCTGTTGCCCGGCACGGCGCGCAGCATGCGGCGGATGGAGAAGGTGACCGGCCGCAGCGACGACATGATGATCGTGCGGGGGGTGAACGTGTTCCCGACGCAGATCGAGGAGCTGGTGCTGGCCAACCCCGAGCTTTCCGGCCACTACCAGATCGAGTTGACCCGGCAGGGCCGCATGGATGCGATGCTGGTGCGGGTTGAGGCACGCCCGGAGGCGTTCGGCGTGAGCGGAGGGGACTTGGCGCGGGCGGTCAAGGATCGGATAGGGGTAACGGCCGAGGTGGAGGTGGTGCCCGCCGGCGGGATCGAGCGAAGCTTGGGCAAAGCGCGCCGGGTCATCGACCGGCGGCCCAAGGGCTCGTAGCCTGCGCACTCCCGGCGAGGCGACTCCGCCTGGCCGGGACGTGTTCTGGGAGGACATCATGCGCCGATTGCTGACGTTTCTGCTGCTGACGGCATCCACGCCCGTGTTTGCCCAGGCCTCGGCTGGGCCCACGCTGTCGTTGGTGCGGGCGCGCGGGATCCTGGAGTGCAGCGCGAGCCTGGGGACCACCGGTTTTGGCATCTATGACCGGCAGGGCGTGTTCCAGGGCCTCGATGCGGATAGCTGCCGGGCGGTCGCCGCGGCTGTGCTGGGCGAGCCGAAGGTGCGGTTCAACGCCCTGTCCACGCCGCAGCGGCTGACGGCGCTGCAGACCGGCCAGGTGGACGTGGTGTTCCAGACGCTGACATGGAGCCAGTCGCGCGAGGCGGCGAACGGCCTGGAGTTCGCGGCCATCAACTTCTACGACGGGCAAAGCTTCCTGGTGCGCAAGAGCGTCAATGCCAAGAGCGGCAAAGACCTGGCGGGCGCCGCGATCTGCACCACGCAGGGCAGCACGAGCGAGTTGAATCTCGCCGATTGGTCCCGCAGCACCGGCACGGCGGTCCGCCCGGTGATCTTTGAGCGCAACATCGATGGAATGGCGGCCTACGAGGCTGGGCGTTGCGACGCGTACAGCACGGATGCGAGCCAACTGGCCGCGAACCGGACGGCGTTGCAGAAGCCGGACGACCACATGGTTCTGCCCGACCGGATCAGCAAGGAGCCGCTGGGCGCCGCGGTTCGCAAGGGTGACGACCAGTGGCTCGACATCGTGAAGTGGACCATGTTCGCGCTAATCGCGGCCGAGGAGCTGGGGGTGACGCAGGGCAACGTGGAGGAGATGCTGAAATCGCCGAATCCGTCGATCCAGCGCCTGCTGGGGGTGGCGGGCGACCATGGGAAGCTGATGGGGCTCGATAACCGCTGGGCGTATAACGCTATCAAGTCGGTCGGCAACTATGGCGAGATCTACCAGCGTCATTTCGGCCCGATAGACCTGCCGCGCGGGCCGAACAACCTGTGGAGCAATGGCGGGCTGATGTATGCGCCACCGATCCGGTGACGCAGGAGCAGCACCGGGCCGCCGTCAAGGCCGAGCGCTTCAAGATGCTGGCGGGCGGCACGCAGCTGATCGCCGTCGGGGTCTTGGGGGCGTCGTTCATCGCGCCCATCTTCAACACTGGGCAGAGGTTCAGCTTCGTGCTCGCGGCCGCCGGCGGTATCGTGGCCGCGGGGATCGAGTTGGCGGCCTGGGCGTTTATGGGGTATGCTGTGCCACGAGCCGAGACTGACCAGGAGGATGCCGGTGCCTGAGTTGTTCCAAGGACTGCTCGCCGCAGGAATACCCTTCGTCATCGTCCTTTCGCTTGGCATCTATGTCGAGCAGCGATGGTCGGCGCGTCACAAGTAGCTCGACGCTTTCGGAAGCTGGTGTTTGGGGTCGTAGCGGGCCAGGAACGCCGCGAGGTCTGGGGCGCATAGCAGCGGCACGGCAGCGCGCACCTCGGACTCCGGCCAATCCCACCAGCGCACCCGCAGGAGCGCTTCCACCACCGTATCGGCGAAGCGGCGCCGGACGACCCGGGCGGGGTTGCCCGCCGCCACCGCGTAGGGCGGCACATCCCGCGCCACCAAGGCCCCGGCGGCGATGACCGCGCCATCACCCACGATGACGCCGGACAGGATGGTGCAGCCCTGGCCGAGCCAGACGTCGTTGCCTATCCGCACGTCGCCGCGGCTTGCGGGGTGGCCGGGGATTCCTGCCGCCTCCGGCCAGGCGGCAGGCAGGGCGGTGAAGGGATAGGTCGTGACCCAGTCCAGCCGGTGGTTGCCGCCCAGGAAGATACGGACGTCCCCGGCGATCGAGCAGTAGCGGCCGATGAACAGCCGGCCGTCCTCGGGCGCCCAACTGAGGATTTTGGGCGTGCCGTAGGTGTGCTCGCCGATTTCGAAGCCGCGCGTCTCGATCCAGTGCCGCAGTTCGTCGCTTGTGTAGGGCACGCTCACGGCTTGGGCTCCTGCGGTTCGACCGCGCGCAGGCTTTGGCGCGCCGCGGCCAGCGCCCGGCGTTGCTCGGCGAGCAGGCCGGGGCTGCTGCCCAGCATACCGCGCATGTGGCGGTGCATGCGCTTGATTTCATCGAGGTGCTGCGCCGCCGGCAGCCGCCGGGTCAGCCCTGCGCCGTGGCGGCGGTGCACGTTCAAGGGTTGCGCCACGTAGGCCACCGCGGCGCCTTCGGCCAGCGCCTCGGCGTACAACCGCCAGTCCCCGGCCAGTTGGAAGCCGTCGAGCGCGGCGCCGCAACGGTCCAGCGCCGCCAGCAGCGCGGCCCGGCGCCATAGCACGGCGCTGGCGTTGACGACCAGGTTGCGGGCGCCCAGGCACTCGCGCAGGAAGCGGGCTGCCGGCAGGACGGCGCTTTTCGCCAGGGCCGGAGCGCCGGACGCGGCGTAGTAGGCCTGGTGGTTCGGCCACAGCGCTGCGCCTTGCGCATCCACGGCGCCGCTATCGGTGAAGCCGAAGGCGGCGTCCGGCGCCGCACGCAGCGCACGGCACAGGGCCTCGAGAAATCCGGGTTCGGCCAGGTCGTCGGCTTCGGCGATCCAGACGAACTCCCCCTCGGCCATGGCGGCGGCCCTGCGCCATTGCCGGAATACGTTGCCAGAATTGCGGGCGCTGCCCACCCAGCGCACGCGGCGCTTGGCCTGTGCCGCCTCGTGCTGCACGACCAGGGCGCTGCCGTCGCTGGAGGCGTCGTCGAGCACCATGATATCGGCGGGCGCGTGGCTCTGCGCGAAGATGGAGGCGAGGCGGCCGGGGAGGTAGCGGGCGTAGTTGTAATTCGGCACCACGGCCGTGACCGACGACAGCACGGGATGGGCGAGCAGCAGCAGCCGGTCGGCATAGGCGGCGAAGGGGAAGTGCTTGCGGGCCGCCTGGGCCAGGCGGGCGCGATTTTCGGGCGTGGCCTGCAGCACCACGGCGCGCATCTGCCGCACCATGGCGGCGGCGTCGCCCAGCGGCACCGCCACGCCTGCGCCGTGGTCGCGCAGCAGGTCCGGGGCGCCGCCGGCCTCCTCGAAGGCGATCGTCGGCACACCGGCCGACATGGCTTCGAGGACCACGCTGGGGAACGGGTCTTCCCGCGAGGTTAGCAGGTGCACATCGGCGGCGGCCAGCCAATCCGCGCCGTTCGCGTGCCACGGCAGGTGGTGGAAGGTTCCGGTGGCCTGCGCCGCGGCCATTTCCGCGCCGAGATAGGCCTGCACGCCGGGGTCGAGGTCGCCGACCCAGAGCATGTGGATGGCCGGGTCGGCGGCGTGCGCGGTGCGCCAGGCCTGCAGGAACAGGTCGAAGCCCTTGCGCAGGTCGCCGTAGCCCAATCCGACGGCGAGCGTGGCGTCCGTCGGCAGGCGCAGCTCGGCCCGGCGGTCGCCGATGGCGGGCTCGATGGGCCGGTAGATCCCTTGCGGCAGCAGCAGCGCGCGGCCTGGCGGCACGGCGACCAGCTCGTGGAAGCGGTCCCGCACATAGGCGGCCGGGAACACCACGTGCCGGGCGGCGGCGGCCCCGGCGCGGGCGGCATCGACCAGCCCGCGTTCCCGCAGCAGGCGCGGCAGTTCGTGGATCAGCAGGGTGCAGGCCAGACCCGCCTTGGCCAGCTTGGCGCAGGCGGCGCCCGCGGCGGAAGTGTTGACGATCGCGGTATCGAAGCCGCGGGCCAGCATGGATTGTGCGGTCCGGGCCAGTTCATTGGGGTCGGCCAGCACCGTCGTGGGCGCGGCGGCGCGGTATTCGGCCTCCAGCGCGCCGCCTGCCAGCAGCAGGAACGCGACCTCGATGCCGCGGGCCCTGCGCAGGTAGCGCCCGAGGTGCAGCAGCAGCAGTTGCGACCCGGCCGGGAAGGCGTCGTGGCCGACCAGCAGCAGCCGGGTGCGGCCCGGCGCCTCTGCGACCCCCATGACGGCGCGGGCGGTCGCGTTCAGGTAGGCGGCGCCGAAATGCACGTCCGGCTCGAGGTATGCGCCCTCCGCCCATTCGTTCCAGGCGTTCACGCATACCAGCGCCTCGCCGTGGATGGGTTGGGCGATCGCCGCCTCGATCAGGCGCGAGAGCCAGGCCTGGTAGGCGGCGGGCGTGGAGCCGTGCACGACCATTCCGGCGCCCTGCCGCCGCGCGTCGTTGTCCCAGCCGGGCATGGCCGTGCGGATGAGGTCGAAGCCCGGCGGGGCGAGGTCGGTCGCGGCGGCGATGTCGGCATAGGCATAGACCTGCGCGGTTGCCGCATGGTCCAGCATGTGCAGCCGGGCGTTCACCTGGGCCACGCCTTCGGTCAGCTTATGCGGCGGGAACTCGACGGCGGCGTCCATGCCGAAGGGGCGCGGGTCGCGGTCGGTGAAGCTCTGCGCCATGACGAACATGGGGTCGAAGCCGAATGCGGCGAAGCCCTGGCGCCAGCGGGCGATGGCGGCGGCGGTGTGCGGGATCAGTCCGGCCCGATACACCATCAGCAGGGGCCGGCCCGCGAGGCGGATGTAGCGGGGGTCGGCGAAATGGCGGGCGAAGGTGGCGATCAGCGCCACCTCATCGGCGTCGCGATAGTCTTGCGAGACCAGGATCTCCTGGTCCGAGCCGTCCCACCGCCGGGTCCAGTTCTCGTTGGCCCACATGAGGCAGAACGGCAGGTCGAGCGACGGGTCGGCCAGCAGGGCTTCGAGCGGCGTATCCAGCAGGCGGCGGCCGTTGAACCAATAGAAGTAGAAGACGAAGCCATGCAGCCCGGCGCCGCGGGCGAGCGCGGCCTGCCGGGCCAGCACGGCGCCGTCGTCGAGCCGGTAGTGGCCCAGGTCGCGCGGGATGCGCGGCTGGTAGTGGCCGGCGAAGCGCGGCAGGCCGCGGGCGACGTTGGTCCATTCGGTGAAGCCCTTGCCCCACCAGGCGTCGTTTTCCGGCACGGGGTGGAATTGCGGCAGGTAGAAGGCCAGGACCTTGGCGCGGCGCGGGGCGATCGGGTCGAGCGGCTCGAACTCCTCGAACAGGGGGCCGGGCTGGGTATTGCGGCGCACCTCCTGCGGGATGCTGGTCTCGCCGTCGGGCTGGGCGGGAAACACGCCGGGCTCGTGCCGGTGCTGGCGATAGTGCAGCAGCGGATTGACGCCGTGCAGGTGGCGCAGGTAGCGGCCTCGGTAGAAGTGCGGGTCGAAGTCGGGCGAGGGCGCGCGGTCTTCGGCAGCGCCGCCCACCATGTAATGCTCGAACGGGTCCATGCCGGCCGCGGCCACGTCGGGCGCATGCCGGAGGTAGTATGCTGGGTCGAACTCGGGGATGGGGCTTACCGCGCCGTGGTGGCGCCGCTCCAGGAAGTGCGCGAGGCAGAGCATGCCGGGGGCCACCTGGTATTGGGCGCGGTACCAGTCCGGGTCGAAGTGCGGCAACGGCTTGCGGCCTTCGGCCTCGCCGTATTCGATATAGTGGAGCAGGGGGTTTTTGCCGCTCTCGCGGACGTCGCGGTTCTGCCGGACGTACCAGGCTGGGTCGAAGTAGGCGTTCGGCCACCGCCCCTCGCGCCAGCCATGGCGGTGGAAGTGGGTGAGCGGGTCGGTTTCGGCGGCGAGGAGGTCGGGGTTGCGGTCGAGGAACCAGGCGAGGTCGAACAGGCCGGAGCGCTGCACGAGGATCAGCTCGCCGAGGTCGAGCAGGTTGGCCGGCGGCGGCGGGATCCAGAGTTTCGACAAGGGGCGCGTCCTGCTCAACCCGGGATTGAAACCTGGCTGGCGGTTCGCGTGCCGTCAATCCCTCGTTGTATCGTAGGGGGTTGCGACTAAGTTTCGCCAAAGCGAGAGTGAGGAACGGCCATGCTACGACGTTCGCTATTGACGCGGTCTGCCGCCATGGCCGCGGCCGGGGCTGCCACGGCCGCCCTGCCCCGGGTCGCCGTCGCGCAGCCGGCGGCGGCCCGCACGCTGGTGTTCGTGCCGCAGGCCAACCTGACGAGCCTGGAC
Organism: uncultured Acetobacteraceae bacterium; assembly: GCA_964235765.1. Taxonomy (GTDB): domain Bacteria; phylum Pseudomonadota; class Alphaproteobacteria; order Acetobacterales; family Acetobacteraceae; genus JAVVHH01. The sequence goes on along the minus strand of CAXSDH010000038.1, from coordinate 8,158 downwards.
CCGATCTGGACCACGGCGACCGTGACCCGCAACTACGCCTTCATGGTGTTCGATACCCTGTTCGGCACCGACGACGCCTTGCGCCCGCAGCCGCAGATGGCGGAGGGCCACCTGACCGAGGACGACGGCAAGCGCTGGACCATCAAGCTGCGCGGCGGGCTGGTGTTCCATGACGGGCAGCCCGTGCTGGCGCGGGATTGCGTGGCGTCGTTGCAGCGCTGGATGCGGCGGGACAGCCTGGGCGGCACCGTCGCCGGGCTGCTGGATGCGCTGGAGGCGCCCGACGACCGCACGCTGGTGTTCCGGCTGAAGCGCCCGTTCCCGCCGCTGCTGACGGCGCTGGCCAAGACGCAGCCGAGCCCGGCGATGATCATGCCCGAGCGGATCGCGCAGACCGACCCGTTCAAGCAGATCACCGAAGTGGTCGGCAGCGGGCCGTTCCGCTTCGTGGCGGACGAGTACGTGGCCGGCAACCGCGCGATATTCGCCAAGCACCAGGGCTATCGTCCGCGCGATGATGCGCCCAGCAGCGTCGCCGGCGCCAAGCGCGTGCTGGTGGACCGGGTGGAGTGGCGCATCATCCCGGAGGCGGGGACGGCGGTGAACGCGCTGCGGTCCGGCGAGATCGACTGGCTGGAGATGCCGATCCCGGACCTGATCCCGGTGCTGAAGAAGGACCGCAACGTCGTGGTCGGCCGGCTCGATCCGTATGGGCTGTATCCCGTGCTGCGGTTCAACCACATGCACGCGCCGACCAACAACCGGGCGCTGCGCCAGGCCATCCTGGCCGCCATCGACCCGCGCGAGGTGATGCAGGCGGTCATGGGCGAGGACGCCAGCACCTACAACGCCCCGATCGGCTGCTTCCTGCCGGGCACGCCCTATGCGAACGATGCGGCGATGGACCGGGTGGGCGGCACGCGGCCGCTGCCGGAGTTGCAGGCCATGCTGAAGGCCTCCGGCTACAATGGGGAGAAGCTGACCCTGCTGCACCCGACGGACCAGCCGTTCTACGACGCCATGAGCCAGGTTTGTGCGGCGACCCTGAAGCGCCTGGGCGTGAACGTGGACGATGCGGCCATGGATTGGGGCACGGTGGTGCAGCGGCGCAACAGCAAGGAGCCGCTCGACAAGGGCGGCTGGTCGTTGTTCACCACGTCGTTCCCTGCGCTGGACTACACCGACCCGCTGAGCGCCCCCGGGTTGCGCGGCACCGGCGCGGCCGCCTGGTATGGCTGGCCGGTGAACCCGGCGATCGAGGACCTGCGCGCGCAGTTCATCGTGGCCACCGACGAGGCGGCGCGCAAGAAGCTTGCCGCGGCGATCCAGACAGAGGCGTTCACGGACGCCATGTTCGTGCCGCTCGGCCAGTATTTCCAGTCCGCCGCGTGGCGCTCCAACATCACCGGCCACTTGAAGGGGCAGCCGCCTCTGTTCTGGAACGTGACGAAGGGGTGAGGCTTTCGCTCCTCGTCCTTGCGGGCAGCGCCGCCGGCGGCTTGGCGCGGTTCTGGCTGGGCATGCTGATGGTGGTGCTGGCCGGGCCGGACTTTCCGTGGGGCACCCTGCTGATCAACGTGCTGGGCAGTTTCGTGATCGGGCTGGCCGCCGCCGGGCTGCATGTGGACAATGCGGAGCTGCGGGCCTTCGTCATGGTGGGGCTGTGCGGTGGGTTCACCACCTTCTCGGCCTATAGCCTGCAATCGGTCGAGCTGCTGCAGGCGGACCGGCCCGGGGCGGCGTTTTCCTACATGGCCGGGTCGGCGCTGGCGTGCCTGGCGGCGACCTGGGTGGGGTGGCGCATCGCAACTTAGGGCGGGTGCGGAGGTTTGCCTGGGATGCGCAACCTCCTGCTTGCCGTGGCCGCGGCGCTATTGTCGGCCTGCTCGCCCTCCAGCCTGCTGAACGCCACGGTCAGCGACGCGGGGGTCGTCGTGACGTCCGGCATCGCCTATGGCGAGGGGCCGCGCCGCACCTTGGACGTTTATCGGCCCGAGGCGGCGGCGGCGGCGCCGTGGCCGCTGGTGGTGTTCCTCTACGGCGGCAATTGGCGGACGGGCACGAAGGAGATGTACCCCTTCGTCGCCCGCCCCCTGGCGCGGCGCGGCGCCGTCGTGGTCGTTCCGGACTACCGGCTTTACCCCGAGGTGCGGTTTCCCGACTTCGTGGACGACTGCGCACGCGCGGTCGCCTGGGCGGTGGCGCATGCGGCAAGCCTCGGTGCGGACCCCAGGCGGGTGTTCATCCTCGGGCACTCGGCCGGCGCCTACAACGCGGCGATGCTGGCGGCCGATCCGCGCTACCTTGCCGGCGCCGGGCTGGATCGTGGGCGCATCGCCGGGGTGATCGGGCTGGCGGGACCGTACGACTTCCTGCCGATAACGGACCCCGACCTCATTCCGGTGTTCGCCCCTGTGGACGACGGCCCGGCCAGCCAGCCCGTGACCTATGTGGATGGGCGCAACCCGCCGATGCTGCTGCTGGCCGGGGACGCGGACACCACGGTGCGGCCGCGCAACACCGAGAGCCTGGCCGCGCGGATCACCGCCGCGGGGGGGCGGGCGGAGAGCAAGCTGTATCCCGGGGTCGGCCACATCGGCATCGTGACCGCCTTTGCGCCGCTGTTCAGCGGCAAGGCGCCAGTGCTGGATGACGTGTGGGCGTTCATCCAGCGGCAACCCCGTTCGCAATCGGCGGGGGCTCAGTAGCCGGATTGGGTGCGGCGCAAGCGGTCGAGCAGGAAGGCCGACGGCGCGCCGTCCACCGGCAAGCCGTTCGCGCGCTCGAAGTTGTCGATGGCGGCGACCGTCTGCGGCCCGGCCACGCCGTCGATTGCGCCCTTCATATAGAGCAGCCGGTTCAATTCGGCCTGCACGGCGCGGACCAGGTCGGCGTTGCCGTCGTAATTGGCGGG
>CAXSDH010000038.1:0-5144 GCA_964235765.1 uncultured Acetobacteraceae bacterium | reverse complement strand
TCAATTCGGCCTGCACGGCGCGGACCAGGTCGGCGTTGCCGTCGTAATTGGCGGGGGTTTGATAAGCGGGCGCGTAGCCAATGACCGGGCCGTACCCCGGCAGTTGGTTGCCGCGGGACAGCATGCATTGCACATAGGCCTGGTTGTAGCGCACCTGGATGCCGAACTGCCCGCCTGCCGCAGCGCCGCTGTTCAGCCCGGCGCCGATCCCTGCCCCGGTCGCTGCGCCGATGGCCGCGCCGCGCCCGCCGCCCACGAGCGCGCCTAGCCCGGCGCCCAGCACGGTGCTGACGACCGTGCCGCCGACCGCCGCGCGGTTCACCGCCTCCGCCTGGCCGGCGACCAGGCTGCCGGCGAAGTTGCGGCACAGCGCCTGGTCGTCCTGGAAGGCGCCGAAGGGTTTGTCCGGCCCGGGGATGACCTGCACCGTCGGCCCCAAGGGCGGCGCGGCGCAGCCGGCGAGAATTACGGCGGCGACGGCGGCGGCGATGCAGCAGCGGAAAGCGGTCATGGTGCGCTCCTTCGGTCCAGCCGGCGGTCCAGCCGGCGGTCCAGCCGGCGGTCCAGCCGGCGCATGATCCATGAGCCCCGCGCCTACCGCAACCCGGCGCAGAACAAGCCCACCACGCAGGCGAACCCCAGGAAGAACAGCACGGAGCGCAGCGCGGGCCGGTCCAGGATGTAAGCCGCGGTGTAGGCTACCCGCAGCAGGACGAACCCCCCGGCGAGCCAGTTGACCAGGCCCTGCGGCCCATGCGCCCACTGCGCGACCAGGACCGCGGCGGCGAAGGGCGCGAAGGCCTCGATGTGGTTGCGGTGCGCCCAGTCGGCGCGCCGGCGCCAGCCCTGCAGCCGCTCCATCGAGCTTCGGGGCGCGGCGTTGTCGTAACCGGCGCCGCCGAACTTCGCGAGAGCCACGCTGAGGTAGGGGAGCACCGCGGCGGCCAGGATGGTCCAGAGGGCGAAGGTCATTCGGGGGGCCTTGCGGTTGCGTCGGCGGGCGCGCTGCACCAGAAAGCGCCATGCCCAGCCTCTCGCTCCATAACAGCATGACCCGGCGGCGCGAAGCCTTCGTGCCGTTCGACCCGCAGCATGTCCGCCTCTATGTCTGCGGCCCGACGGTGTACGACCTTGCGCATGTCGGCAACGCCCGCGGGATGACGGTGTTCGACGTGCTGACCCGTCTGCTGCGGCATTTGTATCCGCGCGTGACCTACGTGCGGAACATCACCGACGTGGACGACAAGATCAACGCCCGCGCCGCCGAGACGGGCGAGACGATCGGCGCGGTCACTTCCCGCACCGCGGCGCAGTTCACCGACGATATGGCGGCGCTGGGCAACCTGGCGCCGGACCGGGAGCCGCGGGCGACGGAGCATGTGGCGGAGATGATCGCCCTGATCGAGCGGCTGATCGGCTCCGGCCACGCCTATGCCGCCGAGGGTCACGCGCTGTTTGCCGTCGCCAGCTATGCGAGTTACGGCGCGCTCTCCGGCCGCAGTCCGGACGAGTTGCTGGCGGGCGCGCGGGTGGAGGTTGCGCCCTATAAGCGGGACCCTGGGGATTTCGTGCTGTGGAAGCCTTCCCCGCCGGAGTTGCCGGGGTGGGACAGCCCCTGGGGCCGGGGCCGGCCGGGCTGGCATATCGAGTGCAGCGCGATGGCCTGGCGCTATCTGGGCGAGACGTTCGACATCCATGGCGGCGGCGGCGACCTGCTGTTTCCCCACCACGAGAACGAGCGGGCGCAGAGCCTGTGCGCCCTGCCCGGCAGCGGATTTGCGCGGACTTGGGTGCACTGGGGCATGGTGCTGATGAGCGGCGAGAAGATGTCGAAGTCGCTGGGCAACTTCCACACCATCCGCGACGTGCGGGCGCGGGCGCCGGGCGAGGCGATCCGGATGCTGCTGCTGCGGGCGCAGTATCGCTCGACGCTGGAGTTCAGCTTCGAGGGGCTGGCCGAGGCGCAGGGCGACCTGGACCGGTTTCAGCGCGCCCTTGCCCGCACGCCGCCGGGCGAGGCGGCGGCGGTGCCCGGGGCGGTGCCCGGGGCGGTGCTCGAGGCGCTGTGCGACGACCTGAACACGCCGGCCGCCTTCGCCGCCATGCACGAACTGGCCGGGCGGGCGATGGCGGGCGATGCCGGGGCGGCTGCCGGGTTGCGGGCCGCGGGCGGCTTGCTCGGACTATTGCAGCAATCGCCGGAGGCGTGGTTCCAGGGTGGGTTGGACGGGGCGGCCGTCGAGGCCGGCATTGCGGAGCGGATCGCCGCCCGCCGCGCGCGCGACTTCGCCCGGGCGGACGCGATCCGTGCGGAATGGCTGGCCCGCGGCGTCGCGTTCGAGGACCGGCCGGACGGGACGACCGAGTGGCGGCGGCTGGCGCAGCCCCCCGGCAACGCGCGCGCGACGCCGGAGTGACCCGCGCGTGACGGGGCGGGACGGCGGCGCCGACCTGGTTGCGGAGCCCGGCAGCCCGGTGGTGGTGCTGGTGCGGCCGCAGCTTGCCGACAACATCGGCGCGGCCGCGCGCTGCATGGCCAATGGCGGGCTGTTCCACCTGCGCCTGGTGGCGCCGCGCGACGGCTGGCCGCAGGAGCGGGCCTGGCGCACCGCTTCGGGCGCCGACCGCATCCTCGACGCCGCCACGGTGCATGCGACGGTGGCGGATGCGGTGGCCGACCTGCACCGGGTGTTCGCCACCTGCCCCCGCCCGCGGCATATCATCAAGCCCGTGCTGACGGCGCGCGCGGCGGCGGCCGAGTTGCGCGGGGCGGCGGCGCGGGACCTGCGCTGCGGCATCCTGTTCGGGCCGGAGCGCGCCGGGCTGGACAACGACGATATGGCGCAGGCCGACACCTGGGTGCGCTACCCGCTGAACCCGGCGTTCGACTCGTTGAACCTGGCGCAGGCGGTGATGGTCATGGCCTATGAGTGGTGGACGGCGGCGGACCCCACCCCGCCCCGGCAGTTGCTGACCCACAGGACGGAGGTGGCGTCGAAGGCGGAGCTGGAGGGCTTGCTCGTCCACCTGGTGGATCAGCTCGATGCGTGCGGCTTCCTACGCAACGCGCCGAAGCGGGTGGGCATGGTGCGCAACGTGCGGCACCTATTCCAGCGGGGCGAGGTGACGCAGCAGGAGTTGCGGACGCTGCATGGCATCGTGGCCGGGCTCGCCTTGGGGCGGCGGCGGCTGGGGCGGCTGGAGGAGGAGTTCCCTAACCCGGAGCTGTGAGCTGCTGGGCGAGGCGCCTGGCCATGAGCCAGCCGATCAGCGCCGAGGCGGGGCCGCCGATGCAGACCAGGATGAGGCCGAGCGGCTGGCCGTTGACGGCGAGGTCCATGCCGACGCCCAGCATGCCGCCGCCGATCAGGCCGCCGCTGACGCCCGATGCGATGCCGAGCCATAGGATGTCGCCGCGTGTGACCATGCCTGCTAGGTGCGGGCCGCGGCCTGGTTTGACAAGTGACGTGCGCCCGACTACACGCCGGGCACTGCCGGGAACGTGGACGCGCCTGTTGGGGCGTGCGCCCGCCGCGCTGCTTTGCGGCCTACCGGTGCAACAAGCCGCGAATGTGGCCTATAGAATGGAGTACCGCGCATGACCAAGCGCGCCGAAAGCAAGTACAAGATCAACCGCCGCCTGGGCGTCAATCTGTGGGGCCGGGCGAAGTCTCCGATCAACAAGCGCGAATATGGGCCAGGCCAGCACGGCCAGCGCCGCAAGCAGAAGCCGACCGATTTCGGCATCCAGCTGATGGCCAAGCAGAAGCTCAAGGGTTATTACGGCAACATCGGCGAGAAGCAGTTCCGCAAGTATTACGATGAGGCCGTACGCCGCAAGGGCGACACCTCGGAGAACCTCATCGAGCTGCTGGAGCGCCGGTTGGACGCCGTGGTGTACCGCCTCAAGTTCGCCATCACCCCGTTCGCCGCCCGGCAGTTCGTGAACCATGGCCATGTGACGGTGAATGGCAAGAAGGTGAACATCTCCAGCTTCCTGGTCCGCGACGGCGACGAGATCGAAGTGCGCGAGAAGAGCAAGCAGTTGGCCGTGGTGCTGGACGCCTCGCAGAGCAGCGAGCGGGACGTGCCGGACTACCTGGAGGTGGACCACCGCGCCATGAAGGGCCGCTTCGGCCGCGCGCCGAAGCTGACGGACGTGCCGTATCCGGTGACGATGGAGCCGAACCTGGTGGTGGAGTTCTACTCGCGGTAACTTCCCCCCTCACCCAACCCTCTCCCGGCAACGGGAGGGGGCTTCAGGCTGCCATGACCCCCACCGAAGAAATCGCTCGCCGCCGCACGTTTGCGATCATCTCGCATCCGGATGCCGGCAAGACCACGCTGACCGAGCGCCTGCTGCGCGCGGGCGGCGCCATCCAGCTTGCCGGCAACGTGCGCGCCAAGGGCGAGCGGCGGCGCACGCGGTCGGACTGGATGGGGATCGAGCGGGAACGCGGCATCTCCGTCGTCACCTCGGTGATGACCTTCGAGTATGGCGGGTGCGTGTTCAACCTGCTGGACACGCCGGGGCATGAGGATTTCAGCGAGGACACCTACCGGACGCTGACCGCGGTCGATTCCGCCGTGATGGTGATCGACGCCGCCAAGGGGATCGAGGCGCGCACCCGCAAGCTGTTCGAGATATGCCGTCTGCGCGACATCCCGATCCTGACCTTCATCAACAAGATGGACCGCGAGGCGCGCGACCCCTTCGAGATCGTAGACGAGGTCGCCAACACGCTCGCGCTCGACACCGCGCCGGTCACCTGGCCGGTCGGCCGCGCCGCCAGCTTCGCAGGTACCTACGACGTCCGTAACCGCGACCTGCACCTCACGGAGCCCTTGGGCCAGAGCGACCCGCGGCTGATCCAGCTCGACGAGGAGACGGACCTGGTGCGGGCGGCGCTGCCGGAGTTCGAGCTGGGCGCCTTCAACCAGGGCACCCTCACCCCGGTGTTCTTCGGCAGCGCCATCAAGGAAATCGGCGTCGCCGACCTGCTGGACAGCCTGGTCGCCTTCGGGCCGCCGCCGCGCAACCAGCCGGCCGACACGCGCATCGTGGAGGCGACCGAGGACAAGCTGACCGCGCTGGTGTTCAAGATCCAGGCGAACATGGACCCCAACCACCGCGACCGCATCGC